>NZ_JBIAZT010000018.1:0-113404 GCF_042899365.1 Micromonospora sp. NPDC000089 | reverse complement strand
GGGGGCGCGGGCCCCCCCCCGCGGGGCGCCCCCCCCCCCCCCCCCCGCGGGGGGGGGCGGGGCCGGGGGGCGGGGGGGGGGGGGGCCCCCGGGCCCCCCCCCGCCCCCGGGGGGGGGGCCCGGGGCCCGGGCCCCACCTGGCCGGCGTGGCTCAGATCGGCTTCTCGATCTGGCCGCGCATGGTGACGAACTCGGCCTTGGCCTTGCTCGCCGAGGAGAAGTACAGGACGAGCACGCCGACGCTGCCGTGGTCGGCCCAGGCACAGACGCCCAGTGAGATGCCGGAGGCCTTGCCGTCGCCGCAGCGCGCCACCCCACCGAGCGGGCCCGGGCTGACCGGCGTCGTCTTCTTGACCGCGAGCGTCGCGCCGAGGCCCTTGAGCGCGTCGTCCAGCTCCTTCTCCGGAGACAGGACCGGACCGGACGCGCCGGCCATCATCACCATGTTGCGCCGCGCGGGGCTGCCGTAGAACGCGCTCACCGCGCCGGTCTCGTTGGTGACGTCCGACTTCATGTCCCGGGTCGTCTGGTCGGCGAGCTTGCGCAGCGTCGGGTCGGTGCTCTTGGCCCGGCCGGCGAGGGTCTTCGGGATGACCAACCGGACCTGACCGAGCTCGTCCTCCTCCGTCTCGGACGGGGAGGGCTCGGCGGTGGGGTCGTCGGTCTCGGCGGGGGTGGCGCCGCGGGTCGGCGCGGGTGCGTCGCTGGGCGCGGGGGCGCCGCCCGCCCTCGGCGCCGGCTCGTCGTCGCCGAGGGCGACCCAGGCCAGGCCACCGCCGCCGAGGCAGAGCACCAGCAGGCCGACCAGCCCCAGCGTCAGCACCAGCGGCAGCCGGGACTTCTTCGGCGGGGCCGGCGGCGGGCCGTACGGCCCGTTCTGGAAGCCCGGGTACGGCTGGGTGGGATCGGCGCCGACGGCGGGGTAGCCGGCGGTCGGCGGCTGACCACCGGGCGCCGCTGCCGGGTACGACCCGACCGGGTACCCGCCGGACGTCGGGGCGTTCGGGTAGCCGCCGGAGGTGGGGGCGTTCGGGTAGCCGCCCGAGGCCGGCGGAGGCGGGTAGCCGCCGGAGGTCGGGGCGTTCGGGTAGCCGCCGGAGGGCGGTGCGGGCGGCTGGCCGGCGTACGGGTGGCCGGGCTGCGCCGGCCCGGGCCAGCCGCCGCCCTGCGGAGCGGTCGGGTAGTGCGCCGTGGGCCAGTCACCGGGCGGCGGTGGCCCGGGCTGCGCGGGGGGATTGTGCGGGGGGCCGTGCTCCGGCTGCGCGGACCACGGATCGACCGGGGGTGAGGACATCAGATCAGCTCCAGGCGAAGAAGAGAACGGGTGATGGTAGCCATCCCGCGGGCGGTCCCGCTGCCCCGTTCCCGACTGCCGGGCCGCCACGACGACGAACGCGGTGGCCGGAACCGTCCGGAGCGGACGGTCCCGACCACCGCGTTCGCGGGGGAGCGGCGGTGGATCAGGCGGGCAGGCTGGCCGCGCCGCGCGGCAGGAACCGCTTGCCGGTGACCCGCTCGGAGGTGCCGGTCCGGTCCAGGTACGGCGTGACGCCGCCCAGGTGGAACGGCCAGCCGGCGCCGAGGATCATGCACAGGTCGATGTCCTGCGCCTCGGCCACCACGCCCTCGTCGAGCATCAGCCGGATCTCCTGCGCCAGCGCGTCCAGCGCGTTCTGGCGTACCTGCTCGGCGGTGAGCGGCTGGTCGCCGACCACCAGCAGCTTGGCCACCTCGGCGTTGATCTGGTCGTCGACCACGATCGGCTGGCCGGACTCGGCGATCCGCTTGAGGTTCTCGCTGACCTCGAACCGGTCCGGGAACGCCGCGTGCAGGGTGCCGCCCACGTGGTACGCCACGGCGGGGCCGACCAGCTGGAGCAGGGCGAGCGGCCGCATCGGCAGGCCCAGCGGGTCCAGCGCGCTGTTCGCCACGTCCAGCGGGGTGCCCGCGTCGACGGCGGCGAACACGGTGCCCAGGAAGCGGGTGAGCAGCCGGTTCACCACGAACGCCGGGGCGTCCTTGACCAGCACGGACGACTTCTTCAGCTGCTTGCCGACCGCGAACGCGGTGGCCAGCGTGGCGTCGTCGGTGCGCTCGCCCCGGACGATCTCCAGCAGCGGCAGCACCGCGACCGGGTTGAAGAAGTGGAAGCCGACCACCCGCTCCGGGTGCTCCAGCTCGGCGGCCATCTCGGTGATGGACAGCGACGAGGTGTTCGTCGCGAGCACGGCCTCCGGCTTGACGATCTTCTCCAGCTCGGCCCAGACCTGCTTCTTGACGTTCAGGTCCTCGAAGACGGCCTCGATGACGAAGTCCGCGTCGGCGAACGCGCCCTTGTCGACCGAGCCGCTGACCAGGCCGTACAGCTTGGCGGCGGTGCCCTTGTCCATCCGGCCCTTGCTGACGGCCTTCTCGATCTGGGTGTGCACGTAGCCGACGCCCTTGTCCACCCGGGACTGGTCCAGGTCGGTCAGGACCACGGGCACCTGGAGGCGGCGGGCGAACAGCAGGGCGAGCTGGCTGGCCATCAGGCCGGCGCCCACGATGCCGACCTTGGTGACCGGCCGGGCCAGGCCCTTGTCCGGCGCGCCGGCCGGGCGCTTGGCCCGCCGCTGCACCAGGTCGAATGCGTACAGGCCGCTGCGCAGCTCTTCGGAGAAGACCAGGTCGGCCAGCGCCTCGTCCTCGGCGGCGGTGCCGGTGGCGAAGTCCGCGTCCTTCGCCGTCTCCAGCAGGTCGAGCGCCCTGTACGCGGCCGGGACCGCGCCGTGCAGCCGCTGGTTCAGCGTCTCCCGGGCGAAGTAGAGCACGCCCGCCCACATGTCATTGTCGACCTCGGGGCGGACCACGGTGACCTCGCCGCGGACCACGCCGGCGGCCCACTCCAGCGACCGCTCCAGGAAGTCGCCCGGCTCCAGCAGCACGTCCGCGATGCCCATCTCCGCGGCCTGCTTCGGCTTGAGCATCTTGTTCTGCATCAGCGGGTTCTGGATGATCACCTGGGTGGCGGCGGGGATGCCGATCAGGTTCGGCAGCAGCTGGGTGCCACCCCAGCCCGGTACCAGGCCGAGCGAGACCTCGGGCAGCGCCAGCGCCGCCGCGCCGCCGGACAGCGTCCGGTAGTGGCAGTGCAGCGCCAGCTCCAGGCCGCCGCCCATGGCCGCGCCGTTGACGAAGGCGAAGGTCGGGATCTCGCTGTCCTTGAGCCGGGCGAAGACCCGGTGGCCGAGCCGGCCGACCTCGAGCGCCTGCTCCCGGTCGGCCAGCGCCGGCAGGCCGACGATGTCCGCGCCGACGCAGAAGACGTACGGCTTGCCGGTGACCGCGATGAACGCCGGGTTCGCCGCCAGCGCGGTGCTGATCGCCTCGTCCAGGCTGGTCAGGCCGGCCGGGCCGAAGGTGTTCGGCTTGGTGTGGTCGAAGCCGTTGTCCAGGGTGATCAGGGCGGCCGGGCGGTCCAGCCCGGGCACGTTCACCTGGCGCAGCAGCGCCCTGGTGACGACCTCGTTCGGCGCGGTGAGGCTCACTTGTTGCCCTCCCAGTTCGGGTTCTCCCAGATCACGGTGCCGCCCATGCCGATGCCGATGCACATCGCGGTGAGGCCGTAGCGGACCTCGGGGTGCTCGGCGAACTGCCGGGCCAGCTGGGTCATCAGCCGTACGCCGGACGAGGCGAGCGGGTGACCGATGGCGATCGCGCCGCCCCACGGGTTGACCCGCGGGTCGTCGTCGGCGATGCCGAAGTGGTCGAGGAAGGCGAGCACCTGCACGGCGAACGCCTCGTTCAGCTCGAACAGGCCGATGTCGTCGATGCTCAGGCCGGCGATCCGCAGCGCCTTCTCGGTCGACGGGATCGGGCCGACACCCATCACCTCGGGCTCGACGCCGACGTAGCCGAAGGAGACCAGCCGCATGGCGACCGGCAGGCCCAGCTCACGGGCGGTCGCCTCGTCGGCGAGCAGGCTGGCGGTGGCGCCGTCGTTCAGGCCCGCCGCGTTGCCGGCGGTGACCTTGCCGTGCGGGCGGAACGGGGTCTTCAGGGTGCCGAGCTTCTCCAGCGAGGTGTCCCGGGGGGCCTCGTCCACGGTGGCCAGGCCCCAGCCGCCCTCTTCGTCGCGGGTGGCGACGGAGACCAGGTCGTCCTGCAGCTTGCCGTTGGCGTACGCCTTGGCGGTCTTCTGCTGCGAGGCGAGCGCGAACGCGTCGGTGCGCGCCTTGGTGATGTGCGGGACCCGGTCGTGCAGGTTCTCCGCGGTGGCGCCCATCACCAGGGCGGACGGGTCGACCAGCTTCTCCGCGATGATCCGCGGGTTGGGGTCGACGCCCTCGCCCATCGGGTGCCGGCCCATGTGCTCGACGCCGCCGGCGATGGCGATGTCGTACGCGCCCATCGCGATGCCGCCGGCCACCGAGGTCACCGCGGTCATCGCGCCGGCACACATCCGGTCGATGGCGAAGCCGGGCACCGTCTTGGGCAGGCCGGCCAGCAGGGCGGCGGTGCGGCCGATGGTCAGGCCCTGGTCGCCGATCTGGGTGGTGGCGGCGATCGCCACCTCCTCCACCCGCTCCGGCGGCAGCTGCGGGTTGCGGCGCAGCAGCTCGCGGATGCAGCGGATCACCAGGTCGTCGGCGCGGGTGTTGGCGTACATGCCACCCGCCTTGCCGAACGGGGTACGGACGCCGTCGACGAAGACGACATCTCGAACTTCACGGGGCACTTGGAGCCTCCTAGCCGGCACTGGCAGATGCCTCGGATGCTACTCGCCAGTAACCAACCCCGTCACCACCCCCCCTGTGGCCCACCCCACACCCACCCCGACCCCGCCCTCCGACCTCATCCCCGGCCCCGGGTCGTTGATCAAGGAGTTTGCGTCTGTCGTACGGCGTGTCGCCGACGCAAACTCCTTGATCAACTGCGGGAGCCGGGAGCCGGAGGTGGGGGTGGGTCAGGGGGGTGGGGGGAGGGACTGGGTCAGGGCGGGGACCAGGAGGGTCAGCTGCCATTCGCGGGCGCCGGAGGTGCGGAGGGTCTCCGCGACGGTGTCCTCGGTGATCTCTTCGGGGGGCTGCCAGGCCAGGCGGCGGATCGAGTCGGGGGCGATCAGGTTCTCCGGGGGCAGGTTGTGCTCGCCGGAGATCCGGACCACCACCTCACGGCAGCGGGTCAGCCGGCCGGCCGCCACCGGGTCGCGCTCCGCCCAGCGGTGCGGCGGCGGTGGGCCCTCGACCGTCGGGCTGACCGGCAGCGCGTCCTCCGGCAGTTGCCGGGCGTCGTCCAGCGCGGCCAGCCAGGTGCGGGCCAGCCGGCGTACCGACCGGCCGCCGAAGCCGGGCAGCGTGAGCAGGGTCTTCTCGTCCTTCGGGTCCAGCTCGGCGGCGGCCACGATCGCCGAGTCCGGGAGCACCCGGCCGGGAGCGGCGTCCCGCCGGGCGGCGATCTGGTCCCGGGCGTACCAGAGGGACCGCACCCGGGCCTGGGCGCGGGCGCCGCGTACCCGGTGGATGCCGGAGGTGCGGCGCCACGGCTCGGCCCGGACCCGGGGCGGCCGGGCGCCGGTGCGCACCAGCGCGGCGAACTCCTCCGCCGCCCACGCCGACTTGCCCTGCCGGGCCAGCTCCGCGTCGAGGGCGTCGCGCAGGTCGACCAGCATCTCCACGTCCAGCGCGGCGTACGTCAGCCAGGACTCCGGCAGCGGCCGGCTGGACCAGTCCGCTGCCGAGTGGTGCTTCTCCAGGCTGTAGCCGAGCAGCTGCTCGGTGAGCGCCGCCAGGCCGACCCGCTCGAAGCCGGCCAGCCGGGCGGCCAGCTCGGTGTCGAACAGTCGCCGGGGACGCAGCCCCACCTCGGCCAGGCAGGCCAGGTCCTGGCTGGCCGCGTGCAGCACCCACTCGGCGTCGCCGATCGCCGCGTCCAGGGCGGCCAGGTCAGGCAGCGGCAGCGGGTCGATCAACGCGGTGCCGGCGCCCTCGCGGCGCAGCTGCACGAGGTAGGCCCGCTGGCTGTAGCGGTATCCGGAGGCGCGTTCGGCGTCCAGGGCCACCGGGCCGCTGCCGGCGGCGAAGCGGGCCACGACCTCGTCGAGCTCGCTCGGGGTGGCCACCGGCTGGGGGGTGCCGTCGCGGGGGGCGGTCAGCGGCACGGGGCCGCCGTCGGGCTGGTCGGTCCCCGCGTCCTCCGGCTCCGGCGTGGCCGAGGGCGAGACGCCTCCCGTACGGCTTTCCGCGGCCCGACGGCGCAGGGGTGGTTCGTCGGTCACCTGACAACCCTAGTGCGAAGCGGCATCCGGTGTGCGCAGCCGGTCGGGTGTGTGTCGGCCGGACGGCCGGAAGGTGGCCGGACGGGGGCCACGGAAGGGTGGGACAGCGGTCATCCCGCCCCGGCCGGGCGGCGCTCGGGCAGCGCGGTCACCCCGGGCGGGGGCAGCCCCGCCGTGGAGGCCAGCAGCGCGCACCAGGCGAGCAGGTGCGCGGCGAGGTCGGTGCCGAGCGGCGTCCAGGACGCCCGGATCTCGATGTCGCCCGCGGCGGGCGGCCCGGCCAGCTCGCCGAACCGGGTGGACAGCGTCTGGGTGATCGTGCCGCCGGCCGCCCGGTGGTCGGCGTCGTGCGCGGCGAGGGCGTCGGTCAGCCAGGTCCAGCCCACGCCCGGCAGCAGCGGATCGGCGGCCAGGTCCATCTCCAGCTCGGCGGTCACGTAGGTGACCAGCCGCAGGGTGCCCTGCCAGGCCTCGTGCCCCGCCGGGTCGTGCAGCAGGATCAACCGGCCGGTGGCCGTCTCCTCGCCGTCGCGCAGCACCCCGGCGGAGAGGGCGAAGGCGTACGGGGCGAGGCGCTGGGGGGCGCCGACCTCCTCCAGCACGATCTCCGGCCGGGGGGTGACCGACCGCAACCCGGCCACCGCGCGGGCGAACGTCTCCGGGAGCGCGATCGGGGGGGCCATGCCGGGCAGCCTATGCCGCGCCACGGTCGGCCGCCCTCGCGGCGCGCCGTCGACCGGGCCGGCGCGGATCACAAAACGCGGCGCTGCCCGCCGACCGCGCCCGCAGCCGTGGCACGATTGCCGCGATGAGCACCGAGACCGCGGGCAGTGCCGCCCGAGACGCAGCCCGCGCCGGCGGACCGGCCGAATCGCCCTTCGTCCGGGCCTGCCGCCGGCAGCCCGGCCCGCACACCCCGGTCTGGTTCATGCGCCAGGCCGGCCGGTCGCTGCCGGAGTACCGGGAGATCCGGGCGAACGTGGCGATGCTGGATTCCTGCCGCCGCCCGGATCTGGTCACCGAGATCACCCTCCAGCCGGTGCGCCGGCACGGCGTGGACGCGGCGATCCTGTTCAGCGACATCGTGGTGCCGGTCGCCGCCGCCGGGATCGACCTGGACATCGTGCCCGGCACCGGGCCGGTGGTGGCCGAGCCGATCCGCACCGCGCAGGACGTCGAGCGGATCCGCCCGATCGGGCGGGACGAGGTGTCCTACGTGGACGAGGCCGTCCGGCTGCTCGTCGCCGAGCTGGGCGACACCCCGCTGATCGGCTTCGCGGGCGCCCCGTTCACCCTGGCCAGCTACCTGGTCGAGGGCGGCCCGTCGCGCACCCACGCGAAGACCAAGGCCCTGATGTACGGCCAGCCGGAGCTCTGGCACGCGCTGTGCGCCCGGCTCGCCGAGGTGACCCTGGCCTTCCTCAAGGTGCAGGTCGACGCCGGGGTCTCCGCGGTGCAGCTCTTCGACTCCTGGGCGGGCGCGCTCTCCGAGGCCGACTACCGCCGCTACGTGCTGCCGCACTCGGCCGCGGTGCTGGCCGGACTGGCCGACTCCGGGGTGCCCCGGATCCACTTCGGGGTGGGCACCGCCGAGCTGCTGACCGCCATGGGCGAGGCCGGCGCCGACGTGGTCGGCGTGGACTGGCGTACCCCGTTGGACGTGGCCACCCGGCGGATCGGCGCGGACCGCGCGGTGCAGGGCAACCTCGACCCGGCCGTGCTGCTGGCCCCCTGGTCGGTGGTGGAGGCGGAGGTCCGGCGGATCCTCGACCAGGGCCGGGCCGCCCCCGGCCACGTGTTCAACCTGGGTCACGGCGTGCTGCCGGAGACCGACCCCGACGTGCTGACCCGGGTGGTCGCGCTGGTGCACGAGGTGTCCGCGCGCCGGGCCGAGCGGGGCTGACGCGCCGTGCGGCGGCCGTGGCGGGTCGCGGTGGTCGGCGGTGGGATCACCGGCCTGGCCGCCGCGCTCCGGCTGCGCGACGCCGCCCCGGCGGGCACGGAAATCACCGTGTACGAGCAGTCCGGTGCGCTCGGCGGCAAGCTGCGCACCGGTGAGCTGGCCGGGCAGCCGGTGGAGTTCGGCGCCGAGTCCTTCCTGATGCGCGACCCGGCCGGGGGGGAGTCCGCGGCGGTCGCGCTGATCCGCCGGCTCGGCCTGGCCGACCGGATCGTGCACCCCACCGTCGGGCAGGCCGCGATCGCCGTCGACGGGGAGCTACGGCCGGTCCCGGGCGGCACCCTGGTGGGCGTACCCGGGGATCTGGAGCGGGTGGCGGCGGTGGCCGAGCCGGCGGCGGACGCCGACCTCGACGGCGGCCGGCCGCTGCTCGGGGCGGACCAGGACGTCGCGGTCGGCGCGCTGGTCCGGGCCCGGCTCGGCGACCAGGTGGTGGACCGGCTGGTCGACCCGATGCTCGGCGGCGTGTACGCCGGCCGGGCCGACGACCTGTCGCTGGTCACCACGATGCCGGCGCTGGCCCGCGCGGCCCGGACGGAGCACACCCTGGTCGGGGCGGTGCGCGCCGCGCAGGCCGCCGCGCCGCGGGCGCCCGGCGCCCCGGTCTTCGGCACCCTGGACGGCGGCCTGGGCACCCTTGTGGCGGCGGCCGAGCGGGCCGCCGGCGCGACCGTCCGGCGGCACGCCACCGTCCGCGAACTGACCCCGGTCGGCGACGGCTGGCGGCTGACCGTCGGCCCGACCCGCGACCCGGAGCGGGTCGAGGCGGACGCGGTGCTGCTTGCCGTGCCGGCCCGGCCCACCGCCCGGCTGCTCGCCGACGTCGACCCGGCGGTCGCCGCGACCGTCGGCGCGCTCGACTACGCCAGCGTCGCCCTGGTCACCCTGGCCCTGCCGGAGCCCGCGCTGCCGGCGCTGTCCGGCTTCCTGGTGCCGGCCGGCGAGGGGCTGCTGATCAAGGCGGCCACCTTCTTCACCACCAAGTGGGGGCACCTGGCCCGGCCGGACGGGATCGCGCTGGTCCGCGCCTCGGTCGGCCGGTACGGCGACGAGCGGCAGCTCCAGCTCACCGACGACGAGCTGGTGGCCACCGTGCACCGGGAGTTGTCCACGGTGCTCGGCGTGCCGCTGCCGGCGCCGGTCGCCGGGCACGTCCAGCGCTGGGGCGGCGCGCTGCCGCAGTACGCCCCGGGGCATCTCGACCGGCTCGCCGCCACCCGGGCGGCGCTGCGCGCGTCCCACCCCACGCTGGCCCTGGCCGGGGCCGGGCACGACGGGGTGGGCATCCCGGTCTGCGTCCGCTCCGGCGAGACGGCGGCCGAGCAGATCATCGATGCACTGGGAGGACCGGTTCAATGACCGAGCAGACCAACGCGGCGCGGCTCAAGGAGCTGAACGCCACCGTCCGCTACACCATGTGGTCGGTGTTTCGGGCCAGCAGCCCGCTGCCCACCCTGCGGGAGAACGTCGTCGACGAGGTCGACTCTCTCTTCGCCGAGCTGGCCGGCAAGGACGTGACGATCCGCGGCGTGTACGACGTCGCCGGGCTGCGCGCCGACGCCGACGTGATGATCTGGTGGCACTCGTCCTCCAGCGACGCGCTGCAGGACGCGTACGGGCGGTTCCGGCGGACCACGCTGGGTCGGGCGCTCACCCCGGTCTGGTCGCAGTTGGCGCTGCACCGGCCGGCGGAGTTCAACAAGAGCCACATCCCGGCGTTCCTCGCCGACGAGACGCCCCGGCCCTACCTCTGCGTCTACCCGTTCGTCCGCTCGTACGAGTGGTACCTGCTGCCCGAGACCGAGCGGCGCGAGCTGCTCGCCGAGCACGGCCGGATGGCCCGCGGCTACCCGGACGTGCGGGCCAACACGGTGGCCGCGTTCGCGCTCGGCGACTACGAGTGGATGCTGGCGTTCGAGGCCGACGAACTGCACCGGATCGTCGACCTGATGCGGGACCTGCGCGCCTCGGGCGCCCGGCGGCACGTCCGCGAGGAGGTCCCGTTCTACACCGGCCGTCGCCGGTCCGTCGCGGACATCGTCAACAGCCTGGTCTGAGCCGGGCCCCGGCGGCGTCAGGGGTGGCGGCGCATCGGGACGTGTGGGATGCCGTCCTCGACGTACTCCGGGCCGGTGACCGCGAAGCCGTGCCGGGCGTAGAAGTCGACCAGGTACGCCTGGGCGTCCAGCACGCAGGGTCGGTCGCCGACCAGGCGTAGCGCCTCGGTCATCAGCCGGCCGGCGTGCCCGCCGCCGCGGGCCGCCGGGGCCACCACCACCCGGCCGATCCGGGCCACGCCGCCCGGGTCGGCCAGGATCCGTAGGTACGCCAGCACGACGCCGTCGTGGGCGCCGTCGTGGGCCAGCCAGAGGTGCTGGGTGCCGGGCTCGACGTCCCGCCCGTCCAGCTCCGGGTACGGGCAGTGCTGCTCGACCACGAACACGTCGACGCGCAGCCGGAGCAGGTCGTGGAAGGTGCGCGCGTCCAGGTCGGCGAAGGCGGCGACGTGCAGGTCGGCGGTCGGCGAAAGCATCTGGCGATGGTAGGTCGGGTCGGTCAGCCCGCCGTACCGGTGGGGGCGACCGTCTCCACCAGCTCGGCGATCCGGTCCGGCGCGTCCCGCAGCACCTCACCGCCGTCCAGGTGCCGGTAGCTGAACATCCGCAGCGGGGACGTTCCGGTGTCGTTGAGGACCACGATCACCCGGTGCCGGGCCGGGTCGACCCGGAGCCACTGGCCGCCGGAGCCGATGCCGTAGGCGAGCGAGTGCTCCGGATCCAGCCACCAGAGGTATCCGTACGCGCGGTAGTCCGGCGAGTCGGTGGCGGTCAGCGTGCTGTGCGGGCGGAGGCTCTCGGCGACCCAGGCAGCGGGCACCACCTGCCGATCGCCCCAGCGACCACCGTCGGCGTAGAGCGCGCCGAAGCGGGCGAGGTCCTCGGCGCTCAGGTAGAAGCGGTACATCCGGTGGTCGCTGTCGCCACCGTCGGAGTAGACCACGTCGTCGGGGGTGAAGCCGGTCATCCCGGTGGGGCGGGCGATCCAGTCGTCGAAGGCCTGACCCAGGCTCAGCTTCGTCTGCCGCTCGAGGATCGTCCCGAGCACGTTGAAGTCCCAGTTGTTGTAGTAGAAGTGGGTACCCGGTCGGTAGGCGCCCCGCGCCGGCTTGCGGTCCCGCATGCCGGCGTTCTCCCCGCTGGTCGGCAGGTAGATCCCGGAGCGGGCGCTGAGCAGGTCACGAACGGTCGCCGTGCGCTCGATCGGGGTCAGCGGAGTGGCTGTCTCGTCGATGCCGAGTTGGCCGAGGGTGGCGTCGAGGTCGACCAGCCCGCGGTCGGCGGCCACCCCGAACAGCGCGGAGACGATGCTCTTGCGGATCGAGGCGACGTTGTACCGCTCGTCGACGCTGCCCCAGCGGCCGGCGAGCCGATCGCCCTCCAGTGCGACGACGGCCTCGGCACCGCGTTCCTCGGCGATCCGACCGACCCGCTCGCCCAGGTCGGCCGGCCAACCCGCGGCCGGTTGCAGTGGTTGGCCGGCGGGGCCCGAACGGGCTGCCGCGAACGGCCGGTCCAGCACCAACCCGGCGACGCCGGCGGCCACCAGCATGACCGTCGTGCCCGCGAGCGCGGTCCTGGCAGCTCGTCTCATCTACTTCTCCAACGCTCGTCAGTTTCTGAATGGCGTTCAGTTTTAGAGAAGCTACCAGTAAGGTGCTCGGAAACGGAAGCGGAGGGGTGGTGCGTTGGCGCGCTCGGCAGGGCAACAGCGGCGGCATGACAGGACGGCCGCCGAGATCCGTCGACATGCTGCGGAACTGCTCGCCGAGCAGGGCGAGACCGGGCTGACACTGCGTGCCGTGGCCGACCGGATGGATCGCTCCGCGGGGAGCCTCTACGGCTACTACGGCTCCCGCGACGAGCTGCTCGGGGCGGTGCTCGGCGACTTCTATCTCGATGCGCTGCGGGCCATGCAGGCCGCTGCGAATGGTGCCGGCCGGGCACCTCGCGCGCGAGTCGCCGCGCTGGCCGGGGCGTACCGCCGCTGGGCGCTCGACCATCGGCGGGAGTTCCGGCTGATGCTCGATCGGGGCGCTGACGCCGCGGTGCGGCCACCGGTCGCCGGCCGGGAGCCCGGCTCGCGGCTCCGGTTCGTCACCACCCTGCTGGACGAGGCCGGTCCGCTGCTGGCCGCGGACCGTCACCCGACGCCCCCGCCGTCGGCCGCGCCGGAGTTGGCGCACTACCGGGCCGTCCTGGCCGCGATGGCGCCGCGGTCGGACGAGCCGACCGACGGGGCGTTGTTCGCCGCGCTGGCCGCCTGGACCGACCTGCACGGGTACGTGGTGCTCGAGGTCCTGGGGCACCTGCCGTTCTACCGCGCCGACCCGGAGGAGATGTTCGGGGTCGCGCTGGCGACCGCGCTCGATCGACTGGATCCGGCCGGCGGCCGGCACTGATTCACCCCGGGATCGCGCCGTCACCCTCGCCGGGCGCTCAGGCCGGGCGGGCGCCCACCGCGTCGCGTAGCTCGGCACCCTGGGCCTCGACCGCGCGGGCGCAGTGCGCGCCGCAGAAGAACCGGCCGCCGACCTCGACCCCGTGCCCGAGGATCTTCACGTCGCAGTGCTCGCAGATCGGCGCCAGTTTGTGCGCCGCGCACTCCAGGCAGTCGAAGGTGTGCGTGTCACCGCTGACCGTGCGCACCTCGAACGTCATCGAGTACTCGTTGCCGCAGACCTCGCAGGTACCCACCGTCGAAACCCCCCGAATCAGGACATGTGCCCTCAGCCTGCGCCGAGTCGGGGCGTCCCGGGTGGAATTCCGGCCAGCCGATCGGCCGGTACGGCGTTTCGCCCCCGGCGTGTCGCGCGTTGGGCCTGGTAGAACCCGCTTTCGACCCCGGGAGGACGATGTGATCAAGCGGAACCGGCTCTTCGGCAACCAGACCCGGGTCACCTTCTGCCTGCCCCGCGACGCCCCGCCCGGCACGGTCAGCGTGGTCGGCTGCTTCAACGACTGGCAGCCCGGCCGGCACGAGCTGGTCGCCCGCCGGGACGGCACCCGTACGGTCACCGTCAAGCTCGGCCCCGGCGAGCACCGGTTCCGCTACCTCGCCACCGGCGGGGTGTGGCTCGACGACGACTCCGCCGACCGGGTCGACGACCGGGGCAGCCTGCTGCTGCTGTGAGCGCGGTCCGCCCCGCTTGTGTTCAGCCCTGCCTCGGCTCAGCCCTGCTTCGGCTCCAGCCGGATGGAGACCGAGTTGACGCAGTGCCGGGTGTCCTTCGGGGTGAAGCCCTCGCCGTGGAAGACGTGCCCGAGGTGACTGTCGCAGCGGGCGCAGCGGATCTCCGTACGCCGCATGCCGAGCGAATTGTCCTCGATCTCGCGCACCCGGCCCGGGATCGCGTCGTCGAAGCTCGGCCACCCGCAGTGCGAGTCGAACTTGGTGTCGCTGGAGAACAGCTCCAGCCCGCAGGCCCGGCAGTGGTAGACCCCCGCGGTCTTGGTGTCCACGTACTCGCCGGTCCACGGGCGCTCCGTGCCGTGCTCGCGCAGCACGTGGAACTCCTCGGGGCTCAGCCGGACCCGCCACTCGTCCTCGGTGCGGGGCAGTTCGCTCTCGTCAAGACTCACCCCCCAACGGTACGTCGGACGTCGGGGGTGTGGCATATGGTCGCCCAATGGCAGGCAGCGCCAAGGCGACGGTGACCGAGATCGAGGTCGCCGGGCACACCGTCCGGTTGACCAGTCCGGACCGGGTGATCTTTCCCCAGCGTGGCTTCACCAAGGCCGACGTCTTCCACTACTACCTCGCGGTCGGCGACGGCATCATGCGGGCGCTGCGCGACCGGCCGACCACCCTGCAACGCTTCCCCGACGGGGTGGAGGGTGAGGCGTTCTTCTCCAAGCGGGTGCCCACCCGAGGCGTCCCGCCCTGGGTGCAGACCGTCGGCATCACCTTCCCCAGCGGGCGCGGCGCCGACGAGCTGCGCCCGGCCGACCTGGCGCACGTGGCCTGGGCCGCCCAGATGGGCACCGTGGTGTTCCACCCCTGGCCGGTGCGCGCCGCCGACCCCGACCGCCCCGACGAGCTGCGGATCGACCTCGACCCGCAGCCGGGCACCGACTTCACCGACGCGGCCACCGCGGCCGGCGAGCTGCGCGCCCTGCTCGGCGAGCTGGGCGTCAGCGGGTGGCCGAAGACCTCCGGCGGCCGCGGGCTGCACGTCTACCTGCGGATCGAGCCCCGCTGGACGTTCGTCGAGGTGCGCCGGGCCACCATCGCGCTGGCCCGCGAGCTGGAACGACGCCGGCCCGAGCTGGTCACCACCGCCTGGTGGAAGGAGGAGCGCGGCACCCGGGTGTTCGTCGACTACAACCAGATGGCCCGGGACCGCACGATCGCCTGCGCGTACTCGCTGCGCGCCAACGCCCGGGCCACCGTCTCCACCCCGGTCGACTGGGACGAGCTGCCCGACGTCGACCCGGACGACTTCGACCTGCGCACGGTGCCGGCCCGGCTGGCCGAGCGCGGCGACCCGCACGCCACCATCGACGCCGCCGGGTGGGACATCACCCCGCTGCTGGAGTGGGCCGAGCGGGACGCCGCCGCCGGCCAGGGCGACCTGCCGTACCCGCCGGACCACCCGAAGATGCCCGGCGAGCCGAAACGGGTCCAGCCCTCCAAGGACCGCGACCGGCCGCGCTGACCGCGACCCGTCCCGACCCGTCCCGACCCGATCCGACCCGGGCAGTGTCGATGTCATCGCGCGGTGCCTCAGCGGCCGGCGATCATCGCCTCGACCGCGTCCTTGGCGGTCCTCAGGTCCGCGCCGGTCGCCTCCCGGTACGCCTTGATCGCCTTGATCTTGTTGCCGCTGGCCAGCTGCTCCCGGACCCCGGGCAGGGTCGGTCCCTCGTCGACCACGCCGAGCTGGTCCATCACCAGAGTCAGCCGGCGTTCGATCTCACCGAGCCGCCACGCCGGGTCATCCCGGCGGAGGTGCCGGGAGTTGGACTGCCCGATCAACAGGCCGAGAAGGAGCGCCGAGACGGCCGCGAGCAGTCACTCCATGCCGGTGATCCAAGCAGACTGATGTCGGGCCCGCCCACCCGCGGCCTGCGGCGCGGCCGGGATCGACCGGCGTAACGATCACGTAACGCCCGCCAACCTTTTCCGACCCGTCGGTGCTTTCCCTCGTCGTCGGCCCCGCCCAGGGGGCCTCGGGGAGGGCGTCGGATGGGACTGGTGTGGAGGCGGGCCGTTGCCGCTCGTGGACTGTTGCTCGCCGCCGTGGCCGCGGCGCTCGTGGCCGTGGCCCTCGTCACCGGGCTCACCGACTACAACCGGCGGGCCGTCGAGGCCGGTCAACGAGCGATGCTCGCCGGCGCTCCGGCCGAGGAGCGCAGCCTGCTGGTCAGCGGCTCGGGCGGTCGGGACGCGGCCGACCTCGCCGGCCGGGACCGGGCCGTCCGGGACGGTTTCACCGCAGGCGTCGGCGGCGCGCCGGTCACCATCACCACCGCCCGGTACGGCGGCGGCCGGGAGCTGACCGGTGACCTCGGCCCGGTGGTCCGCACCGGCGACGATCCGATCTTCGCCGACCTCGCCGTGCTGGACGGCCTGGCCGACCGCGCCGAGCTGACCGACGGGGTGTGGCCCACCCCGGGCGCGAACCCGATGCAGGTGGCCGTGCCGCAGTCCGTGGCCGCGGCGCTGGGCCTGCGGGTCGGTGACCGGGTGCCGCTGCTGGACCGCGGCACCGAGCGGGCCGGCGCGGTGCGGCTGGTCGGCGTCTGGCGGCCGCGGGACCCGGCCGCGGCGTACTGGCGGCTGGCGCCGGGGGTGGGCGCCGGCGACGCGGTGGCCTCGGACACGTCGTACGGGCCGTTCGTGCTGGATCCGGCCGACTTCGCCCGCAGCTTCCCGGGGTCGGTCTCGGCCGCCTGGCTGGTCGAGCCGGACCTGCGGTCGGCGGCCGCGGGTGGCCGGCTGCTGGAGGTCCGGGCCGCGCTGGCCGACGCGGTGGCGCAGGTCCCCGAGGCCGCCGGGCTGGGCTCCTCGGCGCAGACCGTGACCACGATGGATCGGCTGCTCAACCGGGTCTCCCGGGCCGATTTGGTGGGTCGCTCGTCACTGGCCACCCCGGTGCTGCTGATCGTCGTCCTCGGCGGGTACGCGCTGGTGCTGGTCGCCGCGCTGCTGCACGAGGACCGGCGCAACGCCACCGCCCTGCTGCGCGCCCGCGGCGCCGCGCGGCGGCAGTTGGCCGGCCTCGCCGCGCGGGAGGCGACGCTGGTGGTGCTGCCGGCCGCGGTGTTCGCCCCGCTGCTGGCCGGGGAGGCGTTGCGGCGGGCCGGCGGCGGCTCGGCGGCGCCCGCCTCGGGCGCGGGAGCCGGGTCGCTGTGGTGGGTCGCCGCGGCGACCGCCGCCGCCTGCCTGGCCGCGATGGTGGCGCCCACCCTGCGCAGCGCCGGCACGTACGTCGCGGACATGGCCGCCCGCTCCCGGCCGACCCGGGCGGCCACGCTCGGGCGGGCCGGCGTCGACCTGCTGCTCGTCGGCTTCGCCGTGCTGGCCTGGACCCAGCTGCGGCAGTACTCGTCACCGGTGATCGGCGCCGGTGGCCGGCTCGGGGTGGACCCGCTGCTGGTCGCCGCCCCGACGGTGGGGGTGCTCGCCGGGGCGGTGGTGGCGCTGCGGCTGCTGCCCCCGACCACCCGGTTCGCCGAGCGGTTCGTCGACCGGCGGCCCTGGACGGCCACCATGTTCGGCATGTGGCAGGCCGGCCGCCGGCCGCACGCCGGCCCGGTGCTGCTGCTCGCCCTCGCCGTCGGCGGCAGCACCCTCGCCTGGTCGCTGGTCAGCACCGGCGAACGGTCCCAGGTGGAGCGGGCCGCCCACGACGTCGGCGCCGACCTGCGCCTGGTCGAACGCTCGGGCACCGCGCCGGCCGACCGGGCCGGTACGGTCGCCGCGCTGCCCGGGGTGCGCCGGGCGCTGCCGGCGTGGCGGGACGAGATCCGGGTCGGCCGGGCGGACCTGCCGGCCACCGTGGTCAGTCTGGACGCGGCGGCCGCCGCCGGGGTGGTGAAGTTCAGTGACCGGCTGGCCGACGAGCCGGTGCCGGCGGTGTTCGACCGACTGACCCGGGCCCGTGGCACCCCGGCGGGGACGCTGTTGCCACCGGGCAGCCGGTCGCTGGCCGGTGCGCTGCGTACCCCCGTGCGGGACCCGATCGCCCCGCACCGCGTGGCCGTCGCGGTGGTGGTCACCCGGGCCGACGGGGTGGCGTACCGGCTGCCGGTGGCCGTCGCCGGCAGCGACGGCCGGGCGGTCCCGTTCACCGTGGCGCTGCCGGAGGCGGGGGCCGGGTCGTTGCGGCTGGCCGCGTTCGAGGTGGACGGTGGCGACGTGCAGGGCCGGGCGTACGGGCTGCGGGTGACCGGGCTGCGGACGGTCGGCGCGGACGGCGCGGCGCGACCCTTGGGCCTGGCGGGCGACTGGGAGACCACCTCCGGCAACCCGCAGGAGAAGCCCACCCGGGTGAAGACCGACGCCGGGCTGAGCGTCGAACGCGAGGTGCCGTACCTCGAGGGCGGCCAGTTCGCGTATCAGCTCTCCTCCCGGTTCGAGGTGGTGCCGGCCGGCGGCAACCGTCCGGTGCCGGCCCTGATGACCCCGGCGGTCCGGGAGGCGCTGAGCCTGCGCACCGGGGACACCGTCGAACTGGCGCTGTCCGGGGTGACGCTGCCGGTCGTGCTGGTCGGTGAGGTGGCGGCGGTGCCCGGCACCGCCGGCCCGGCGGTGCTGCTCGACCTGCCCGCCGCGGTGGACTGGCTGGCCCGTGACCGGGGCGGGGTGCGCCCGCCGATGGAGTGGTGGCTCGACACCGGCGACGACGGATATCCGGCGGCGCTACGGGAGGCCGGCGCGCTGCCCGAGGTCACGGTGGTGGACCGGCGGGCGGAAGCCGCCCGGGCGGCCGCCGACCCGTACTGGCGGGGCGCCCGGACCGGCCTGCTCGCCGCCGCGCTCGGCGCGGTGCTGCTCGCCCTGGTCGGCCTGATGGTCGACGTGTGGGCCACCGCCCGGCACCGGCTCACCGAGTTCGCGGTGCTGCACACCCTCGGCGCCGGCCCCCGGCTGCTGGCCCGCGCCCTGCTCGCCGAGCAGACCTTCCTGGCCGGCATCGGCGTCGGGGTCGGGCTGCTGCTGGGCGCGGTGGTGGGCGCGACCATGGCCCCGCTGGTGGTGCTCACCCCGTCGGCCGACCGACCGGTGCCGGAACCGGCCTTCGTGCTGCCCTGGGCGCCGGTCGGGCTGACCGCGCTGGGCCTGCTGCTGGCGGCGCTCGGGTGCAGCGCGTTCATCGTCCTCGGCATCCGCCAGCGGGTGGCGGCGGCCCAACTGCGGATCGGGGGAGATCGGTGACCGGACCGGACGGCGGGACCAGCGCCCGGGAGGCGTCGTGCTGAGCGTGGCGGCGGCGGCCCGGCGGATCCGGGCGTACGGCGGGCAGTTCGTGCTGCTCGCGGTGCTGACGATGGTGGCGACCGCGCTGGTCGGCGGGGTGCCCCGGCTGGTCAACTGGCACGCCGAGCAGGGCCTGCGGCAGTTCCTGGCCGACCGGCCCGCCCGGGAGCGGGACGTGGCCTACACGTCGGGCGAGCTGACGGCGGCCAACAACGGCGCCACGCTGGTGGAGGCGAACCAGGGGGAGCTGGCGACCATCGAGGCCCGGATGCCGGCGTCGATCCGTCCGCGGGTGGAGCGGCGCTGGTACAGCGCGTACACCGAGCCGGCCCGGGTGACCGGGCCCGACCTCGCCGCGAAGAACCTGCTGGTGGATCTCGGCCTGCGGATCGTGCCGGACATCCGGGACGCGGCGGCCCTGGTCGAGGGGCGCTGGCCGGCGCCGGGGCCGGTGCCCGCCGGCCGGCCGGTCGAGGTGGCGCTCGACCAGCCGGTGGCCCAGCGGCTGAACCTGCGGGTCGGCAGCGGGCTGACCATGACCGCGACGGGCACCGCCGGGTTCGGGCCGCCTCCGCTGCCGGTCACGGTCGTCGGGCTGTTCCGCCCGCACGCCGCGGACGACGGCACCTGGGAGGACCTGCCGCCGCTGCTGCGGGTCGTCGAGCCGGCCGGTGACGGGCAACCGCTGGTCGCCGCGGCCGTGGCCAACCCGACCACCCTGGACCGGCAGGCCGCCGCCGGAGCGCCGCTGCGGCTGAGTTGGCGCTACCGGCTGGGCGCCCACGGCCTCGACGTGCGGTCGGTGGACCAGGTGCTGGCCGGCCTGCAGGAGATGTCCCGGCAGGCCGAGGGGCGCAGCTTCGTCCAGGGTTTCGACGTGCCGTTGCGGCAGTTCGTCGCCGGGGTGGACGCCGCCGACACCGTGCTCGCGGTGATCGGCTCCGGGGTGCTCGCCACGCTGGCCGGCATCGTCGCGCTCGCCACCATGTCGGCGGTCCGCCGCCGGCGGGCGGAGTTCGTCCTGCTGCGGGCCCGCGGCGGTGCTACCGGCGCGGCGGCCGGCCGCAGCCTGGTCGAGGCGCTGCTGGTGGTGCCGCCGGCCGCGGCGGTCGGTTGGCTGGCCGCCACCCTGATGCCGGGCCGGCCCGGCGACACGCTGCTGTTCGCGGTGGCGGTGACGGTGCTGCTCACCCTCGCCCTGCCGGCGGCCACCCTGGCCGTCCCGACCGGCGTGGTCGCCCGCCGGCAGGTGCTGCGGCTACGGCCGTCGGCGCGCCGGCTCACGCTGGACGTCGGGGTGCTGCTGCTCGCCGCGCTCGCCGCCGGGCTGCTGCGCCGCCGTGGCCTGGTGCTGGGCGAGATCGACCCGCTGCTGGTGTCCGTACCGGTGCTGCTCGCCGCCGCGGCGGGGGTGCTGGCCGTCCGGCTGTACCCGTTGCCGCTGCGCCTGGTGAGCCGGCTGGCCGCCCGGGCCAGGGGCAGCGTCGCCTTCCTGGGAACCGCGCGGGCCGGCCGGGCGGTGGCCACCGCCCCGCTGGTCGTGGTGGTGCTGGCGATCGCCACCGCGGCGTTCAGCACGGTGGTCGCCGCGGGCGTCGACGCCAGCCGCGACCGGGCGGCGACGGCGCTGGTGCCGGCGGACGCCGTGCTGCGCGGCACCCGGTTCGCCCCGGACACCCGGGCCGAACTGGAACGCTCCGCGGGGGCGAGCGTGGTGGCCCCGCTCGCCGAGGAGCGTGGAGTTCGGCTCGGCCGGGACACCGACGGCACCGACGCCGGGATCGGTGACGCCACCGTGCTGCTGGTCGACGCGGCGGCGCTGGACGCCGCGGCCGATGCCGCCGGCCGGCCCGTCGAGCTGCCCGGCCCGCTGCTCACCGCCCCGGCCGGTGGCCCGCTGCCCGCGGTGGTCTCCCCGGCGGTCGCCGCCGACCTGGCCCGGGCGGGGCTGTCCGGCTCTGCGACCATCACCGTGCAGAGCCGGCGGTACGAGTTCCGGGTCGCCGCGCGGGCGGCCGACTTTCCGCTGCTCGACGACGCCGGGGACCGGTTCGTCGTGCTGCCCTGGCAGGCGGCGCCGACCGGCGGGGCGGCGGTGGCGCCGACCGGCTTCGTGCTCACCGGCACCGGCCTCGACGCCACCGAGCTGAGCCGGATCGGCGACGCCGGGCAGGCCCGGTTCCAGGCCGGCGCCGGCCGCAGCCGCCTGCCGGTCGAGGTGTCCACCTGGGACCGGACCCGGCGCGACATCGGCGCGCGTGGGCCCAACGGGATGCTCGTCTTCGGCTTCGTGGCGGGCGCCGTGGCCGGCACGGTCCTCGGGCTGCTCGCCATCGCCTTCACCGTGCTGGCCGGCGCGCGGGCGCGCGGGCAGGTGCTGTCCCGGCTGCGCACCCTGGGCCTGTCCCGCGGGCAGGGGCGCGGCCTGCTGCTGGTGGAGCTGACCCCGCTGGTCGCCGCGGCGGTGGTGACCGGCGCGCTGGTCGGCGCCCTGCTGCCGGTGCTGCTCAACCCCCTGCTCGGGCTGACCGCGTTCACCGGCGGGGTGCCCGTCCGGGTGGCGTTCGAGCCCACCCTCGTCGTCGCGGTGGTGGTGCTCGGGGCGGTCGCCCTCGGCCTCGCGATCACCGTCGAGGCCCTGAACAACCGCCGGTCGCGCCTCGGTGAGGCGCTGCGGCTCGGAGAGGAGAGCTGAGATGACGACAACCGCGGAGATCCCGGTCGTACCGGACCTGGCCGACCTGCAGCGGCGCGCGGCGCAGCGGGCGGCGGACCGGGCGGGTGGGTTGGACAAGCTACGCGGGCACATCGTCTGCGACGGTCTGGTCCGGATCTTCAAGACCGAGGGTGTCGAGGTGGTCGCCCTGCAGGGGCTGGACCTGGTGATCGACCGGGGCGAGCTGGTGGCGATCGTCGGGGCGTCCGGCTCCGGCAAGTCGACCCTGCTGAACATCCTGTCCGGGCTGGACACGCCGACCGCCGGGGTGGCCCGGGTCGGCGAGTACGACCTGCTCAACCTGTCGGCCCGGCGGCGGCTGAGCTACCGGCGGCAGATGGTCGGCTTCGTCTGGCAGCAGACCGGTCGGAATCTGCTGCCGTACCTGACCGCGCGGGAGAACGTGGAGCTGCCGATGCAGCTGGCCGGGCGGTCCGGCGGCCGGCGGGGCCGTCGGGCGCGCGCCGACGAGCTGCTGGAGCTGGTCGGGGTGGGCTACTGCGCGGACCGGCGGCCCGGTCAGCTCAGCGGCGGCGAGCAGCAGCGGGTCGCGGTGGCCGTGGCGGTGGCCAACGACCCGGAGGTGCTCTTCGCCGACGAGCCCACCGGCGAGCTGGACGAGGCCACCGGCGCGGAGGTCTTCGACGCGCTGCGCACCATCAACGCCGAGTTGGGCGTGACCATCGTGGTGGTCACCCACGACCACGCGGTGGCCGACCAGGTCCGCCGGACCGTCGCGATCCGGGACGGCCGGACCGCCTCCGAGGTACGCCGCACCGCGCGGATCGGCGCCGACGGCGGCACCGAGCTGATCAGCGAGGAGTACGCCGTGCTGGACCGCGGCGGCCGGATGCAGCTGCCGACCCCCTTCGTCGACGCGCTGGCGCTGCGCGACCGGGTCCGGCTCAACCTCGAACCCGACCACGTGCAGGTCCGCCCCGGCGACCGCGCGGCGGAGAACAAGGAGAACCCAGGTGAGTGAGCAGGTGGCGAGCCGGCCCGCGCCGGCCGGTGCGGTGGCGGGCGGTGGACCGGTGGTCGAGGTGACGGGGGTGACCCGTACCTTCGGGCGCGGTGGGCGCGCGGTGCACGCGGTGCGGGACGTGTCCTTCACCGCCGGGCGGGGCGAGCTGGTGGCGGTACGCGGGCGCTCCGGGGCCGGCAAGACCACGCTGCTGAATTTGGTCGGCGGCCTGGACCGGCCGGACGCCGGGCGGGTGCGGGTGGCCGGGCACGACGTGACCGGCGCGGGTGAGGCGGAGCTGCTGCGGCTGCGCCGGGGCACGGTCGGCTTCATCTTCCAGACCTTCGGGCTGGTGCCGATCCTGTCCGCGGCCGAGAACGTCGGGGTGCCGCTGCGGTTGGCCCGGGTGCCGGCGGCCGAGCGGGAGCAGCGGGTGGCGGTGCTGCTGGAGCTGGTCGGGCTGGGCGGCCACGCCGCGCAGCGGCCGTACGAGCTCTCCGGCGGCCAGCAGCAGCGGGTGGCGGTGGCCCGGGCGCTGGCCAACGAGCCGGACCTGCTGATCGCCGACGAGCCGACCGGCCAGCTGGACTCCGAGACCGGCCGCTCCATCATGGACCTGCTCCGCGCGGTGGTGCACGCCCGCGGCATGACGGCGCTGGTGGCGACGCACGACCCGGCGCTGATCGAGCTCGCCGACCGGGCCCTCACCCTGCGCGACGGCCGGCTGGTCGACGGCTGACGGGTACGCCGGCCAGCCCGCGCGCGGCGGGCGGGCCGTCGGTGATCCCGGCGGGTGCGGGTGGGCGGGCCGTCGGCGATCCCGGCGGGTCTCAGTCGCGGCAGCGGCGGCGGTAATAGGCGACGGTGACGGCCAGCAGCAGCGGGCCCCACAGCAACAGCGGGGCGTAGCAGACGGTCAGCAGCGCCCAGCCGGCACCGGAGATGGCCAGCTCGGCCCGGCCGGCGAGCATGTTCACCGTGGCGTACCCGAAGATCAGGGTGACCGCGACGCCGCCCGCACCGGCCGCCGCCACCGCGACCGTCGGCGGCACCCGCCGACCACCGATCAGCGGCAACCACCGGGGGAAGATCTCTCCCCAGGGGCGGACCAGCCCGACGGAGAGCAGCGCCAGCGCCTCCGTGACCAGGCTCAGCGAGACGACGTAGAGCGCCCACCAGGCCCACGGCCCGACGGCCTTGGCGCTGTCGGGCACACCGAGCGGAACACCCGCGACCAGGGCGATCCGCCACAGCCCCGACGGGAGGGTGGCCAGGGGGATCAGGTGGGCGGCCCGGACCGCCCAGGGCGGTGCCGGTCGACCGTCGCGGGGGTGGACGGCGGCGGTGGTCATGGCGTACCCGCTCTCCTCGGCTGACCTCCAGCCTTGCCGGCGCCGCCCGGGCAGCCGCCCCGCGAGCGGGTGAACCGGCTCCCCCGCGCGGGGGAGCGGCGACCCTCAGAGGGGCAGCTTCATGCCCTCGTGGCTCGCCTCGAAGCCCAGACCGCGGTAGAACCGGTGCGCGTCGGCGCGGGACTTGTCGGTGGTGAGCTGCACCAGGCCGCACCCGCGCTCCCGGGCCCGGTCGATCACCCACTCCATCATCAGCCGGCCCAGACCCTGACCCCGCAGGTCGGAGCGGACCCGCACCGACTCGACCAGGGCGCGTTCGGCGCCGTGCCGACCCAGTCCGGGGATCCAGGTGAGCTGCAGGCAGCCGACCAGCTCACCGGCCCGCTCCACGACGATCTGCTCGTTGCGCGGGTCGGCGGTGATGTCGGCGAAGGCCCGCTCGTACGCCTCGTCGACCGCGCCGACGTCGCGGGTCCGGCCCAGCACGTCGTCGGCGAGCAGGGCGATGACGGCGGGCAGGTCGGCCCGGAGCGCCTCCCGGAAGATCAGGTCACTCATGTCAGCAGCCTGCCAGACGACCCTGCGGCGAGGCGTGCCCGGTTGCCCGGCCGCGGTGCCGCGTTTGGGCGTCCGGGCGTTCGGGGCGAGGGTCGGCCGGTCAACGGGCCGGGCAGCGCAGTCCCTCCGGGGGAACGGTCAGGGAGATCAGGTAGGCGTTCACCGCGTCGGTGACGCAGCTGGTCTGCGGGTAGGCGGTGTGCCCCTCGCCCTCCCAGGTCAGCACCCGCCCGACGCCCAGCATGTCGGCCAGCCGGGCGGTCTGCTCGTACGGGGTGGCCGGGTCGCCGGTGGTGCCCACCACCACGATCGGCGGCGCGCCGACCGCCTTGCCGGTCGGGTACGGGTCCCGCTGGCCGGGCCACTCGACGCAGCCCAGCATGCCCACCGCCAGCGCCGGGCCGAACAGCGGGTACTTCTGCCGCCACTGCGACTGCAGCTGGCGGATCTGGTCGAGGCTGGGCTTCTCGGTCTCGTCGGCGCAGTTGATCGCCAGGTTGGCGTCGAAGAGGTTCGAGTAGTGCCCGTCCTCGCCCCGCCCGGCGTACGCGTCGGCGAGCTTGAACACGTCGGCCGGGTCGCCGCCGCGCAGCCGGTCGATCGCCCGGGCCAGCTCCTGCCAGCCGGACTCGGTGTAGAGCGAGGAGATCACCGCGTAGAACACCCAGCCGGCCGTGGCCTCCCTACCGTCGGCGCCGCGCACCGGTGACACCTTCGCCTTGTCGATGGCCGAGACGACCGCGGCCCGGGCGTCCGGGGCGATCGGGCAGCGGGCGGCGTTGCCCGCGCACCACCGGTCGAAGTTGCCGAAGGCCCGCTCGAAGCCCTTCGCCTGGCTCTCCGACCCGGCGATGAGCTGCTGCTGCGGATCCACCGCGCCGTCGAGCACCAGCGCGCGCACCCGCTGCGGGTAGAGCTGGGCGTAGGTGGCACCGAGCAGGGTGCCGTACGAGTACCCGAGGTAGGTCAGCTTGTCGTCGCCGACGGCCGCCCGCACCGCGTCCATGTCCCGGGCGGCCTGCTCGGTGCCGTAGAGCGGCAGCTGGTCGCCGTACTTCTTGCCGCAGCCGGCGCCGATCCGCTGGTTGAGCGCCACGAAGTCGTCGAAGGAGCGCTGGGCGGCCGGGTCGGGGTCGTACCCGAAGCTGGTGTCCAGCTCGGCGTCGGAGATGCACTTGACCGGGCTGGACCGGGACACCCCGCGCGGGTCGAAGCCGACGATGTCGAACCGGTCGGTGACCGCGGCGGGCAGCCCGCCGAACGCCGGCCCGAAGGACAGGTAGACCGCGGTGTCCACACCGGAACCGCCGGGGCCACCCGGGTTGATCACCAGGGAGCCGATCCTGCTCTGCTGCCGGGACGAGCGGGCCCGCAGCAGGGCGATCTCGAAGGTCTGCCCGCCGCCCGGCCCGGCGGTCGTACCGGTCCCGTTGCCCCAGCTCCGCGGGACGGAGATCTTCGCGCAGTCGTACCGCAGGCCGGGCGCGCCGCGGCCGACCAGCTCATCGGCCACCTCCGGGCAGGGCCGCCAGTCCGGCCCCCCGCCCGGCGCCGCCGCGCCACCCCGCGCCTCGGTGCGCGGCGCGAACGCCGGCGCCGTGCAGCCGGAGACGAGCAGCAGGACCGCGACGAACCCGGCCAGGGCGAGCCGGATCCGACGGATCCGGTGGGAAGTGCGGGTCACCAGCGAGCCTCCGTGATCGTGTCGCCGGCCAGGCTACGCCGGGCCTGCGGCGGCCGGCTCGACGGTGGCCAGCGGGTCGCCGCGCAGCACCTCGTCCACATCGAACCGGACCGGGCGGTCGAGCTGGTCGTAGCGGCAGGAGCGGGGGTCCCGGTCGGGCCGCCAGCGGACGAACCGGGCGGTGTGCCGGAACCGGTCGCCCTCCATCGCGTCGTACGCCACCTCGACCACCAGCTCCGGGCGCAGCGGCTCCCACTCCAGGTTCTTGGTGCCGGTCCACCGGCTCACCCCGCCCGGGATGCGCTGGCCGCGCTCGTGGTCGCCGTGCACCCAGGGGTGCTCGCCGCCGACCTCCCGGTAGGGGGCCAGCTCGTCCAGCAGCTCCGCCCGACGGGCCATGGTGAACGAGGCGCTCACCCCGACGTGGTGCAGCACGCCGTCGTCGTCGTAGAGGCCGAGCAGCAGCGAGCCGACCACCGGGCCGGACTTGTGCCAGCGGAAGCCGGCCACCACCACGTCGGCCGTGCGGGCGTGCTTGACCTTGGACATCAACCGCTTGCCCGGCTCGTACGGCAGGTCGGCCGGCTTGACGATCAGCCCGTCCAGCCCGGCGCCCTCGAACACCTCGAACCAGCGGCGGGCCACCTCGGGGTCGGTGGTGACCTGGGTGACGTGCACCGGCGGCCGGACGCCGGCCAGCGCCCGCTCGAGTCGGGCCCGGCGGACCGGGTAGGGCTGGTCGGTCAGCAGCTCGTCGTCGAGGGCGAGCAGGTCGAAGGCGACGAAGTCGGCCGGGGTGGTCTCGGCGAGCAGCTTCACCCGGGACGCCGCCGGGTGGATGCGCTGGGCGAGCAGCTCGAAGTCGAGCCGGGGCTGCCCGCCGGGGCCGTCCCGCCGGATCACGATCAGCTCGCCGTCGACCGCGCACCGCTCGGGCAGCTGCCGGCGGGCCTGCTCGACCACCTCGGGGAAGTAGCGGGTCATCGACTTGCCGCCCCGGCTGGCCAGCTCGACCTCGTCGCCGTCGCGGAACACGATGCACCGGAAGCCGTCCCACTTCGGCTCGTAGGTCAGGCCCGGCTCGGTGGGGAGCCGGGCCACGCTTTTGGCGAGCATCGGCTCGACCGGCGGATTGATCGGCAGGTCCACGGCGACCAGTCAATCAGACGGGGGCGACAATCGTGAGCCGGATCACCGGCGGCGCGGCGGCGGGTCGTCCCCGTCCGTCCTCCTCGTGCCCGGCCGCGCGGATCACGTTCGCCCAGCTCAGAGCTACCGTCGCCGGATGGAGTGGGGGTGCGGCTGCTGCGGGCGCTGGCGGGTCAGCGTGGAGCTGGTCCGCGGCCGGTACCGGTACCGGCTGTCGCGCCGCTACCCGGCCCGCTTCGGCGGCGGCAAGGACGTGCTCGGCGAGGTGGGCACGGTCGACGAGCTGGCCGAGCTGCTGCGCCGGCGTACCCCGCTCACCCTGGCCGACCTGCGCGAGGCCGCCTGACCCACGCTGCCCGACCCCCCGCGTCCGGACGGTGGCCGGCCGGGCGATGGCGTTGTCACGTCCGGCCCGGCAACGTCGTCGTCGTGCCGTGCGCGCCCCACGGCGGGGCGGCACCGGGGAGGACGAGATGCGCTTCGTGACCTCGATCGAGATCGACGCGGACGTCGACCGGGTCTGGGCGGTGCAGACGGACATCGACCGCTGGCCGGAGTGGACCCCGTCGGTCCGCGCCGCCCGCCGGGGCGAGGACGGCCCGTTCACGCTCGGCGCCACCGCCCGGCTGGAGCAGCCCCGGCTGCGACCGGCGCTCTGGCGGGTGATCGAGATCGACCCGCCGCGCTTCTTCGCCTGGGAGTCGGCCAGTCCGGGCGTACGCAGCCGCGGCGAGCACCGGATCGACCCGCTGCCCGACGGGCGGGTCCGGGTGGAGCTGGCCCTGGTGCAGACCGGCCCGCTGGCCGCGGCGGTGGGGCTGCTCGGCGGCGGGACGATGCGCCGCTACCTGCGGCAGGAGACCGAGGGGCTCAAGCGCCGCTGCGAGCGGGGCTGACCAGCGCCTTCTCCAGCCAGATCAGCCCCGGCCCGGCCGCGAGGGCCTGGTGGCGCAGGTCGACGTAGCCGTGCCGGCGGTACAGCCGCAGGTTGTCCTCGCTGCCCGCCCCGGTGAACAGCTCCAGCCGGTCGACCTGCCGCGGGCAGGCCGCCTCGACGGTGGTGAGCAGCCGGCTGCCGATGCCCCGCCCCTGCTGGTCGGGCGCCACGGACAGCCGGCCGACGTGGCCGGTGCCGCCGTCGACGCGTACCCGCACCGAGCCGACCAGCCGGTGGCCGGCGCGGGCGGCGAGCACCAGGGTCGGCCCGGCCAGCACGGCCCGCAGCTCGTCCAGCGTCTCGGTCAGCGGGGGCAGGAACGGGTCGGCGTATCGCTGGGCCTCGACGAGGTACGCGGCCCGCTGCACGGTGAGCAACTCGCCGGAGTCGGCGACCCCGGCCGGGGTGACGGTCAGCAGCACGTGGCCAGCCAACCACGGCCGCCCGGCACGGTGGGGCGCCCGCCCGTAGGCTGGACAGCGACCGGAGGAGGCGCGGTGTCCGAGCTGACGTACCCGGAGGCGGGGGCGACCCGCGACGGCCCGCTGCCGGCCGGCTATCACCACCTGCGGCATCGGGTCCGGCTGCCGGACGGCAGCTTCGCGGCCGCCGCCGACGCGGTGCTCAGCTTCCGGCTGCACCGCGCAGCCGGGGTGGTGATGCGCACCGACGCGCCGCGCGCCGCGCCCGGCGTGCGGGTCACCCCGGGGCTGGGCGTCGGCCCGCTGCGGGTGTGGGGGCCCACCGAGGTGGTCTGGGTGGCGGACGGCGACGACCGGGCCGGCTTCGGCTACGGCACGCTGCCCGGGCATCCGGAGCGCGGCGAGGAGGCGTTCCTGGTGCGCCGGGGCGCGGACGGGGTGTTCTTCGAGGTGACCGCGTTCAGCCTGCCCGCCCGCTGGTACGTCCGCGCGGCCGGGCCGGTCACCGGGGCCTTCCAGCGCGGGTACGCCTGGTGGCTGGGCCGCACCCTGCGCCGGCTCTGCGTCCACCGCTGACAGCGGTGCGATTACCGGCCGGGCTGTTCGCGCGATCGCCCTGTCGGACGCCATCCGCCCTCATCGGCCGCGCGGTGAGAACGCCGCCGGTGCCGGCTCGGTCACCGGCTCGCCGGCGTCGTCGGCTCCGTTGGTTTCCCGTCCATGCCAGCGGCGGGTGTGCGGGGTGCCGGTGAGCCACGCCGGGCTCAGCGGTGTCGTTGCCGCCTGTGCCGGTAGAACGCCGCCAGCACGCCCAGCTCCGCGCAGGTGAAGTCCCACTGGGCGCCAGTGGTCGCGGAAAGTGTCGTACGCGTGTTCTAATCTGCGTGCATGAGGCTTGCGGTGGCCGTGCTCGACGAGGTGTTGGATGACCTCGTCGATGTCCCCGCGTGGCCGCTCGGCGAGGCGGAACTGGTCGCGTCGCTCGACGCCGTGCATGCCGTGGAGCAGCGGTTGGCCGCGGTGAAGCTGGCGTTGGTGCGGGAGGTCGATGGTCGTGGCGTGGCGACCGCGCAGGGGGCGTCGTCCACGGCGGTGTGGTTGCGTGACCGGTTGCGGGTGTCCGGGCGTAGCGCTCGGGAGTTGGTGCGGGTGGCAGCCGCGTTGGATGCGGGTCCGTCGGCGGTGCGGGCGGCGGTGGTGTCGGGTGCGGTCACCGTGGCGCAGGGTGAGGTGATCCTTGCCGCGGTCGAAGCGTTGCCGGCCGAGGCCGGCCCGGAGGTCGCGGACAAGGCCGCGCACGCGCTGCTGGATGCGGCGGGTCGGTTCGAGCCGGCGGTGTTGCGGCGCCTCGGGGAACGGGTCCTGGCCCACGTCGCACCTGAGATCGCTGAGCGGGCGGAGTTGGAGGCCCTGTCCCGGGCCGCGCAGCGGGCGTGGGAGCGCCGGCATGTCACCCTCGCCGACCAGGCCGACGGTCAGGTCCGGCTGGTCGGCAGCCTCGACGCGGAGACCGCGGCCCTGCTACGCGCCGCGATCGATCCGCTCACCGCGCCTGCCGGTGACGGCGACGACCGCAGTCCTGGTCAGCGTCGTGCCGACGCGCTGGGTGAGGTGTGCCGGCTCGCGTTGGGCACCGGGCGGTTGCCGGACAACGGCGGCGACCGCCCGCAGGTGGTGGTCACCACCCGGTACGACGTGCTGACCGGCGCCCTAGCCGCCGGCACTCTGGATACCGGGTTGCGGCTTACCGCCGCTGCCGTGCGCCGGTTGGCCTGCGACGCGGCGGTGCTGCCTGCCGTGCTGGGCGGTGACGGTCAGGTCCTCGACCTGGGTCGCCGTCGACGGTTGTTCACCGGCCCGCTGCGCCGCGCCCTCGTCCTGCGCGACGGTGGCTGCGCGTTCCCCGGCTGCGACCGCCCGCCCCGCTGGTGCGACGGGCACCACGTCCGACACTGGGCCGACGGCGGGCAGACCGGCCTCGACAACGCGGTCCTGCTCTGCGGCCACCACCACCGCCTCATCCACCACGGCGACTGGACCGTCCGCGTTGGCACCGACCACCGACCCGAGTTCCTTCCACCGGCCTGGCTCGACCCCGACCGACGCCCCCGTCGCAACCTGCTGCACCGAAGACCCTGACCGGGCCCGGAACCCGGACATACGCCACCCCATCCCAACCGGCGAGCACGTGCCGGGAAGGAGCTTGTCCCGCCCAAGGCGGTCCTGGGCCGACAGCTGTGACGGTGGTGAGGTTGAACCGCGGCTCCAGGAATGTCCAGTCGTTTAGGCGTCAACCGGTTTAAGCCTCATTCTCAGGGCGAGCACCTCGGCGGGCTCCAGAAATGCCGCACTGTCGAACGTCGCGATCCATTCCTGCAGGGCGGGCACTCGATCGGCGACCTGGCGCTCCAACTCGTCAGCCTCCGTCGGCCCGTGCCGATGCCGCTCCCAGCTCTCCCGGTTCGGGTTGTAAACCCAGCCGTGCCCGGCATACGTCCCGGCACCTCGCCACCCGTCCGCGTAATCCTCGACGATGGCCTCGTCTGTCGCGCCAGCGGTGTGCAACAACATCGCGGAGACCATGCCGGTGCGGTCCCGGCCTCCCGCGCAGTGCACGAGGACCGCTCCGTCTGCCTGGGCGATCGCCCGCAGGGCGGCTGCGATGCGGGCTGGTGCCAGCCGCGCGTTGTCGATCCAGGAACACGGGTGATCCAGGTGCGGTCCGCCTAACCGGAGGAAATCGGCGTCCTCTGGGTCTTCGGTCGGTGCCGGCACGAAGGTCAGCCCGCGCAGCGACTCGGGCCGGATGACCGGGTGGTCGACGGTACGTCGTGTCTCGGCTGGGGCGTTACGCAGATCCACCACCGTGCGCACGCCTGCGGCCTTCGCCGCGGTCCACCCCTCGTCGGTCAGGTGCTCCGGTGCTGCTGAACGAAAGACCCGGCCGAATGGAGTGTGGCCTCCGATACGCAGGGCTCGGCCCCCCAAGTCCCGTACGTTTCGACCCCCAGGCCAGGCCACCGTGTCCATCATCGCCCCCGCTCGATCGACTCCCGCATAGCTCACGATGATGCTCGCTCCGAGGTCAAGGTCAAGGTCACAGGGTGAAGGCGTCCGGCACTGATCGGCATCAACGCGCCGATCCGGTGATGAGCGTGTCTTCGACCAGTGAGAAACCTGTCGCTCAACACACCCGCACTGAGCACCACGGCACCGTACGGGAGGTGCCACTTTGCCCAGACGATGCCAGCTCGGTGCCACCTCGCCGCGGACACTGCCACTTCAGGGGACGGGACAGCGGCCCTGGTGACGGCGGTGCGCTTCGGCGACGGCACGGGCGCGGGGGTGGGACTCGGTCGCGATCCGGCGCCACCGCCTGGCGCGATCCGGGGGGCTCAGAAGCGGGCGAACGAGCGGATCGGCATCCGTGGCCCGAACTTCGGCGCCGAGATCCCGGCCGCCGCCAACAGCAGGCAGACCCGGCCGCGGTGACCCCGGAACGGCTCCAGCAGGGCCAGCATCCGGGCGTCGTCGCCGCGCGCCTCGCCGGCCAGTGCCCAGGCCACGGTGTTCGGGATGTGGAAGTCGCCGACGCTGACCGCGTCCGGGTCGCCGTACGCGATCCGCACCACCTCGGCGGCGGTCCACGGGCCGATGCCGGCGATCGCGGTCAGCCGGCGGGTGGCCTCGGCGCTGTCCGCGCAGCGTTCCAGCCGGTCTGCGACGGCGGCCGCCCGACGCAGCGTGTCGGCCCGCCGCTGCTCCACCCCGAACGGGTGGAAGACCCAGTACGGCGCGGCCGCGACCGCGGCCGGCTCGGGCGGCAGCAGCAGCGGCTGCAACGGCCCCGGCGCCGGCTCGGCGAAGTGCCGCACCGTCGACGCGTACGCCCGGTACGCCTCCTTGCCGGTCACCTTCTGCTCGAAGACCGCGCGCAGCAGGCGGGGAAAGACCTGGCCGGTGCGGGGCATCCGCAGCCCGCGGTGCGCGGCGGCCAGCCGGGCCACCAACGGGTGCGCCCGGGCCAACTCGGCGAACCCGGTCAGGTCGTCGCGCAGCCCGGCGACCGCGTCGGCCTGCCGCACCACCCAGTCGGCGCCCGGGCCCCAGCCCTCGGCGGTGATCTCCCCGGCGCCGGGGCGCAGCGCCAGCGTGGCCGGGCCGTCCGGGGTGCGGGTGGCCCACCAGAAGGTGCCGGCGGCGATCCGGGCGCAGGGGTCGTACGGGCTGAAGGTGAGCGCCCGGACGGTCGGCACCAGCCGGTGGTCGGCCGGTGGTCGCAGCACCCGGCTGGCGGCGGGAAGGGTCACCGGAGACACTCTGCCACGTCCGGCCCCGGCGGCGCGACGGCGCGGCGCCGACCCCGGGACGGGATCGGCGCCGCCACCGGGACGCCCGGCGCTGCCGGTGCGCCAGGGCTCCGGTTCCGAGACGGTGGCCGGCCGCGCCCTCCCCGGCTGCGGCCGGCCACCGGGTCCGGTGGGCGGGTCAGTACGAGTAGCCCGAGCCGCCGCTGTCCGAGCTGCCGGAGTCGCTCCCCGACGCCGGCGGGGCGACCGCCTTCGGCGTGCTCTTGGGCAGGCAGGTCAGGTTCTTCTTGCCGTTGTTGTCGACCACGAACCAGGTGCCGCCGACGGCCTGGCCCTTCCACTGGCCGGGCTTCTTGTCGCCGATGTAGCGGTAGACCGGCCAGCCGCCGATGGTGATCTGCCGGGTGCCGTCCTGGCGGGTGACGGTGCCGACCTTGTCGTCGGCGACGCCCTGCAGCTGCGGGTTGCCGTCGGTCATCGCCGGCGGCCAGACCTGGGCGCACTTGTCGACGCAGTTGGACGACGGCGGATCGGCGGAGTCCTTGTCGAAGCGGTACAGGATCCAGCCGTCCTGGTCCATCACGACGTTGCCCATCCGGGCCACCTTCTTGCCGATCAGCTGGTCGGTGAGCCGGACGTTGGCGGGCGGGGGCGCCTGCGGGGCGGCAGGCGCCTCGGCGGAGGCGGAGGCCTCCGGCTGCTCGACCGCCGCGGTGGGCTCGGCCGCGGCGACGGCGACCGGCTCGGCTGCGCTGGAGTTCGCCCCGTCGTAGCCCGCGGGAGCGCAGGCCGTAAGTGCGACCATCGCGCTCGCGACGATGATGGTCGTCCGCTTGATCTGTGCCACGTGCCCTCCTCATTCTTGGCAGTTCACGGGGTAGTACGGAGGGCCCGCTGTCAAGGTTGAACGATCGACAGTGGGCCATTTCACTACGGCTCGGTTGAACCGTTGCGGGCGGCCGTACGTGGGCAGGGTTCGACGGGCGCCGCCGCCCGGGCACGCCGAAACGGCGCCGCCCCCACCATGGGCCGGCGCCGATCCGTGCGGGGTGCCTCAGGGCGTGACGGTGACCAGCGGGCTGGCGATGCCGGCCGCGTCGACCGACTGCACCTGCAGCTTGGCGATGTCGTCGCGGCGGGCAGCGGTGGCCGCCTCCAGCTGCAGGTCCTGCGGGTTGGTGTTGGTGCCGTAACCGGTGCCCGGCACCGACCAGCTCGAGATCACCTCGGTGGTGGCGTTCTTGCGCACCACCACCAGCCGGCAGGTGCGCGGGCCGGGCAGCCGGGTCAGGTTGAACCCGACCCAGGTGCCGAACTCCTTCTCCGCCAGCCACATGGTGGCCTTCACCCCGGTGCTGCCGTCGGTCGCGTCGAACTGATCACCCTCGATCTCATTCGGCCCGCCCGTGCCCGGCCCGGTCCGGGTCGGCTGCGGGCTCGGCGGGCCCACCGGCGCGGTCGCGGTGGGCAGCGCCACCGTCGAGCCGTCGGTCTCGCCGCCCATGGTGGCCACTCCGACGCCGCTGAGCGCGCCGACCGCCACCACCGCCGCCGCGGTGGCCAGCACCTGCCGCATCCGGGAGCGCCGCCGGTGCGCGCGCACCGCGCCGAGGGTGCGGTCCAGCAGGGCGGGATCGGTGGCGGTGTGCTCCATCGCCATCATCGTCTCGCCGTCGATGTCCGACAGCAGCCCCACCACCGGGACCATCGTCTCCAACTCCGCGGCGCACGCCCAGCAGGTGGCGAGGTGCTCCTCGAACCGTTCGGCGTCCTGCGCGTCCAGCACACCGAGCGCGTACGCGGCGACGTCCATGTGGTCTGCCCGGCTCATTCCGTCACCCCCCTCTCCTGCAGAGCCGTGCGCAGGGCGCGCAGCGCGTAGTAGACCCGCGACTTCGCGGTGCCGAGTGGCAGGCCGAGCTCCTCGGCCGCCTCGGGCACCGTACGGCCCCGGAAGTACGTCGCCACCAGGATCTCCCGGTGCGACTGGCTCAGCGTACGCAGCGCGTCGGCCACGGTCATCGTGCGCAGCACCCGGTCGGTGCTGTCCGCCTCGGCGAACGCGGTCAGGTCCCGGTCGTACGTCTCCGCCGGCCGGGCCTGCTCGCTGCGATGCTCGTCGATGGCGATCCGCCGGGCCACCGTGACCAGCCATGGGCGCAGTGAGCCCTGGCCCTGGGTGCCCAGCCGGTGCGCGTTGCGCCAGGCCCGCAGCAGGGTCTCCTGCACGATGTCCTCGGCGCGTTGCCGGTCACCGCCGGTCAACCGCATCACGAACATCAGCAACGGGCCGGCGTGCTCCGCGTAGAGCATCCGGACCAGCTGGTCGGAGTGGTTGGCCTCCGGGGAGGTCGCCTGGTGTCGTCCGGGCGCCGGTCGCGGCGTCACCGGGTCATTCTGGCGAGAGACGGGTCCGGCGTCGACCCCCCGGCCCGCCCGGGACTGGGGCTGGGCGCGGGCGAACATCCACCCTGGCCTGGCCATCTCGCCCTGCCAGCCGGCCGCGACCGCGTGCATGAGACCTCCTGCTGTCCACTGACATCAGCCGGCCCGGATCGGGGAGGGCCGCCCGGTGATACGGACGCCTCCGCGCCGCGGATCAACGACGGACCGAAAAAATTCCCGGCGGTGGCGGGGTGGAGTCGGTGGCGTCCACGTCGTACACCACCGCGGCGCCACCGGCGAACCGGTCCAGCTCCTCGCCGGCCAGCACCCGACCCGGGAACCAGTCCCCGGCCGCCCGCCGGGACAGCTGCGGCACCGGCGGCTCCGTCCGGCCCGCGATCAGCACCAGGTTGCCGTAGCGCCGGCCGCGCAGCACGGCGGCGTCACCCACCAGGCAGGCCCGGGGCAGCACCGAACGCACGGTGGCGACCTGGGCCCGGGCGTGCCGCAGCGGCGGCCCGTCGGCGAGATTCGCCAGGTACCAGCCGGTGGGGGCGAGCACCCGGGCCACCTGCGCGGCGTATTCGGCGCTGGTCAGGTGCGCCGGGGTGCGGGCGCCGGCGAACACGTCGGCGACCACCACGTCGTACGCGCCGTCCCGGGTGGACGCCAGCGTGGCCCGGGCTTCGGCCACCCGCACCCTCAACCGCGGATCGGCCGGCCACGGCAGCTCCCGACGGACCAGCTCCACCAGCGCGCCGTCCACCTCGGCCACCCGCTGGGTCGAGCCCGGCCGGGTCACCTGCACGTACCGGGGCAGGGTCAGCGCGCCGCCGCCCAGGTGCAGCACCCGCAGCGGTGCGCCGGGCGGGGCGAGCAGGTCCAGTGCCGCGCCGAGCCGCCGGACGTACTCGAACTCCAGGTGGCCCGGGTCGGTCAGGTCCACGTGCGACTGCGGGGCGCCGTCGAGCAGCAGCGTCCACGCGCCCGGGCGGTCGGCGTCCGGCACCAGCTCGGCCGTGCCGCCGTCGACCGGCGCCACGATCCGGTCGGTGCCGCGGCGGCGGCCCATCAGCGCCCCGCCCCGCCGGCCCGGGTGGCCGTGGCCAGGGCCCGGTGCAGCAGCCGGGCGTCGCCGAGCAGCCCGCGCAGCCGCCGCTCCAGGCCGGCGATCGGCACCAGGTTCTGCGGGGCCCGCGGGTCCTTGTACGGCGAGGAGGCGAACCGGGGCAGGGTGACCAGGGACAGGTCGGCCAGCCCGATCGCCTCCTGATCCGGCAGCTCCGCCGAGCACTCGATCCGGACGATGCCGGCCCACGGCGCGCCCGGCGCCACCGGCAGCCGCACGTACCAGGAGAACCCGCCCCAGGCGGTGCCCAGCCGGAACACCGGGGACCGCTCGCCCGGCGCCAGGCCGGTCACCACGGTGGTCAGTCGGGCGTCCAGATACTGGCTGTGCTGGGTCTTGATGTAGCCCAGCGTGCGCGGCAACTGCCGGCGGGCCCGCAGCGGACCGTCCACCACCAGCAGGTCGCCGTCGGTGCGGACGGCGTCGGAGACGGCCACCTCCAGCGCGGTCAGCGGCCCCTGCACGGCGGCCGGCAGCTTGCTCAGCTCACCGGTGCCGCCCACCCGGCGCACCGGGTAGCGGACCCGCCCGCAGACCACCTCCTGCGCCGACGGGCTGGCGGTGAACAGGCCCCGCTCGACCCGGGCGCCGGCCAGCTCCGCCGCGCCGCGCTCCAGGTCGCAGCGCACCACCCCGGCCGCGTACGAGGCGGCGATGCCCGGGTACGACGCCCCGTCCTCCTCGGCCGTCCACACGCTGGCGTCGATCCGGCGTACCCCGTCGACCAGCAGCACCACGTCCGGCGCCGTCACCCCCGGGCGGGGACCGATCGCCCGCCAGTCCATCGCCGGCAGCTCGACGTCGGCCTCCACCTGGGCGCTGCTCGGCGCGGCCGGCCCACCGACGGACGCCTCGAACGACGCGCCGTACGCCGGATCCCAGGCGTCGACGAACAACCGCGGCCCGCTCACCCGCCGAACCTCACGAAGCCGGACCTCACAGGCCTGATCGGTTCGCGACTGCGGGGCTCCGCTGCGCTGCGCTCCTCGCGCGTCACAGGCCGGTCCGTTCGATGCGGGCCGTGCGGGCGTCCTTGCGGACCTCGTAGCGGACCGGGATCCGCTCGGCGAGCGCCGGCACGTGGGTGACCACGCCGACCATCCGGTCGCCCCGGGCGGCCAGCCCCTCCAGGGTGGCGGCGACGGTGTCCAGGGTGGCCGCGTCGAGGGTGCCGAAACCCTCGTCCAGCACGATCGACTCCAGGCTGGCGGCGGTGGTGGACATGCCGGCGAGCTGCTCGGACAGCGCCAGCGCCAACGCCAGCGACGCCTGGAACGTCTCGCCGCCGGACAGCGTCCGCACCCCCCGGCGCAGCCCCGCGTCGTGGTGGTCGACCACGAAGAACTCGCCCTTGTCGTGGACCAGGTCGTACTGGCCCTGGGACAGCTCACGCAGGATCCGGGACGCGCCGTCGACCAGCAGGTCCAGCGCCTCGGCGAGCAGCCAGCGCTCGAAGTTGTTGGCCCGCAGGTGGCCGGCGAGCGCCCGGGCCGTGCGCGCCTCGCGCTCGTGCTCGGCCCGCTGCCCGCGCAGCTCACCGGCGCGTTCCCGGCGCTCGGCCAGCTGCCGCCGGTCGGCCTCGGCGCGCTCGGCGGCCACGGTGACCGCGCGCACCGGGTCGTCGGCCGGGGGCAGCCCGGCGTCGGCGAGCAGGGTGGCGAGCCGGTCCTCCATCGCGCGGGCGGCCGCCTCGGCGTCCACCACCGACGCGGCCAGCGCGACCCGCCCGGCGCGGCGCTGCTCGGCCTGCCCCGCCGCCCACTCGGCCAGCACCGCCCAGGCGGCGGCCACGTCCTCCCGGTCGGCCGCCGGCGGGCCGAACCGGGCCAACCGGTCTCGGGCGGTGTCGAAGCCCCGCCACGCCGCGTGCAGCCGCTCCTGGGCGGTGTCCAGGCCGCCCCGGGCCCGGCGGGCGGCGTCCCGGCCGGCGCGCACCGTCGAGGCGGCCTCGTCCAGCGCCTTGCGCAGCCGGGCGTGCTCGGCCAGCGCCGCGCGCAGCGCCTCCGGCGGCGCCGCGTCGGCGAGCCGGTCGTCCAGCTCGGTCAGCCGGGCGGCCAACTGGTCGTGCTGGGCCCGGGCCCGGACCAGCACCCGGTCCAGGTCGCGGGCGGCGGCGTCGCGCTGCTGCACCACCGCCTGGGCCGCCTTGCTGGCCACCCGGGCGGCCTTGCCGGCGGCGGTCGCCGCGGCCACCGCCGAGCCGGCCGGCACCGGCGGCACCGCCCCGACGGTCTGCTCGCACACCGGGCACACGCCACCGTCGGTCAGGTGGGCGCGCAGCGCCACCGCCTGGTCGGTGGCCTTGGCCTCCTCGTGCGCCCGGAACGCCGCCTCCAGGTCAGCCTCCGCCCGGGCGGCGGCCGCTCCGGCCGCGTCCAGCGCCGCCACCGCGGCCCGGTGCTCCCGCTCGGCCGCGGCGAGCGCCGCGCGCACCGTCGCCGTCTCGGCGGTCAACCGCTCCCGGTCGGCGTGCGCGGTGAGCAGCAGCCGCAGGGTGCTCTCGTCGCCGGCGGCGGCCAGCTCGCCGCGCAGCTTCTCCTCGCGCTCCTCGGCCAGCGTCACCTCGGTGGCCGCCTCGTCGGCGACCGCCCGGGCGGCGGTCACCGCGCGGGCCACCTCGGCCACGCCGTCCGGTGCCCGCACCCCGGCCAGCCCGGCCAGGTCGGCGTCCAGGGTGGCCAGCGCCGCGGCGGCCTCCCGGGCCGCGGCCCGGGCACGCTCCCGCTCCGGTACGGCGGCGTCCACCGCTGTGGACAGCGCGCGCATCCGGTCCACCCGGGCGGCGGCCGCGGCCAGGGTCTCGTCGTCGACGTCGGCCAGCCCGGCGAGCATCCGGTCGACCGCCTCGAGCTTCGCCTCCGCCTGGGTGGCCCGTTCGGTGGCCCTCTTCTGCACCGTCTCGTAGACGCCGAGGCCGAGCAGGTTGACCAGGATCTGCTGCCGGGTGGCCGGCTTGGCGTGCAGGAAGTCGGCGAACTGCCCCTGCGGCAGCACCACGCACGAGGTGAACTGCTCGTACGGCAGGCCGACCGCCGCCAACACCGCACCCTCCATCTCGGCCGGCGTGCCGGCGACCACCTCACCGAGGTCGTCCGGGCTCAGCCCGGTGTCCAGTTTGGTCACGTCGAAGCCGGGCGGCATCAGCTGCAGCCCGGCGTTGGTGGTCTTGACCGTGCCCCGGCCGTCGCGGCGGACCACCCGGGTGGCCACGTAGCGGGCCCCGGCGGACTCGAAGACCAGCCGCACCCGGGCCTCGGTGGCGGACGGGGCGAGGGCGTTGGCCAGCCCCCGGGCACCGCCCCAGCGGGGGACCGTGCCGTAGAGGGCGAAGCAGATCGCGTCCAGCACCGTGGACTTGCCCGAGCCGGTCGGGCCGACCAGCGCGAAGAAGTCCGCGTCGGTGAAGTCGACGGTGGTCTCGTCGCGAAAGACCGTGAAGCCCGCCATGTCCAGCCGCATCGGGCGCATCAGTGATCAATCTCCTCGAACAGCTCGTCGAAGAGCTGCCGCACCTCGTCGTCGTCGTGACCGCGACTGTCCAGGTAGTCGGCGAACAGCTCGCGGGGGGAGCGGCCGGCGCGCTGGGCGGTGCCGGTGCCGCTGCCCGGCACGGGCACCAGCTCCGGGTCGATCCGGATCTCCAGCGCCCGGGGCAGCAGCTCCTGCACCTGCTCGCGCAGGCCGGCCCGGGGCTGCTCGCGGACGAACACCCGCAGCCAACCCTCCGGCGGCCCGCCCTGAGCGAGCTGGTCGAGCTGGTCGAGGGTGCCGCGTACGGTCCGCAGCGGCACCGCCGCCGGCACCGGCACCTCGCGGATCCGGGCCGCCGTCGTGGCGGTCACCTCGACCAGCGTCACCGAGGGGACGTTCTCCTGCTCGCCGAAGTCGACCGCGAGCGGGCTGCCGCTGTAGCGCACCGGGCAGGGCCCGATCACCCGCTGCGAGCGGTGCAGGTGGCCCAGCGCCACGTAGTGCGCGGTGCCCGGGAAGACGGTCGCCGGTACGGCGTAGCCGAGCACGGTGTGCGCGTCCCGCTCGCCGCCGCCGGTGCTCGCCCCGACCACGGTGACGTGCGCGGTGACCAGGTGCACCCGGTCGGGCTCGGTGAAGCCCTCGGTCAGCCGGGCCAGCACCCGGCCGAGGTGGTCGGCGTACGTCTGGGTGGCCTCCGCGGCGGTCAGCTCGTACATCTCCACCGCGCGGACGGCGTACCGCTGGGAGAGGAAGGGCAGCGCGGCGAGCTGCCAGCGCTCGCCGTCGCGGGTCACCCCGTCGATCACGTGCTCGGCCGGGTTCTCCCGGACGCCGCCGCGCAGGGTGATCCCGGCGGCGTCGGCCCACGGGCGCAGCGCGTCGAGCGCCTGCCCGTTGTCGTGGTTACCGCCGATCGCCACCAGGTCCGCCCCGGTCCGGCGCAGCGCGGTCAGCGCCCGGGTGACCAGCCGGGTCGCCTCGGCGGTCGGCGCGGCGGTGTCGTAGAGGTCACCGGCGACGATCACCAGGTCGGGGCGCTCGGCGGCGGCGATCTCGATCACCCCGGCGAGCACCTGCTTGTGCTCGTCGGCGCGGGACTGCCCCTTGAGCACCTTGCCGACGTGCCAGTCGGAGGTGTGCAGGATCTTCACGGGTGAGCCAGCCCCTCTAGAACGGGATGTCGTCGTCGCCGTCGCCGGAGCCGACCACCGCGAACGGGTCCGCCGACTGGGTGATCGAGCGCAGCGTCTCCGACGGCGGCCGGCCCGCCTCGGAGACCCGGGTGGCCCAGGCCGGGAAGGGGAACTCCAGGCAGAGCGGGACGGGGATGTCCGGCTGGTTGACGAACATGGTGCCCGGCTTGGCCAGCAGCGCCCGCTGCCGCTGGGCCGGGGGGAGGAAGCCGTACTCCGGGCGGGACGCCTCGGCCGGGTCGAGCCGGCCGACCACCCGGATCGCCGAGTTGGTGACGATCCGCCGCTCCACCTCGCTGGCGGTCTGCTGGGCGCCGACCAGGATCACCCCGAGCGACCGGCCCCGCTCGGCGATGTCCAGCAGCACCTCCTTGATCGGGGAGGAGCCCTCGCGCGGGGCGTACTTGTTGAGCTCGTCGAGCACGACGAAGAGCAGCGGCTTGGCGGTGCCGGCCTTCTCCTTGCGCTCGAACTCGCTCTTGAGGGTGACGCCGACCACGAACCGCTGCGCGCGGTCCGGCAGGTTGTGCAGGTCGACCACGGTGACCTGGGCGCTCTCCGCGGTGTTGATCGAGTGCGGGCGGCGCTCGGCCAGATCCCCGCGGATCAGCCGGCCGAGGTCCTTCTTGCTGCCGATCAGCCGACGGGCGAAGGCGTTGACGGTGCCCAGGCCGACCGCGCTGCCGGCCCACTCGGACCGGGTCTCGTCGTCGTTGAGCTGCTCCACGACGTGGTCGACCAGGTCGGCGTACGACCCCAGCCGGACCCCGTCGATGCTCACCCCGCCGTCGGCGGGCTGGGCGTACCGGGCGAGGTGGGCGGCGACCGAGTGGACCACCATCGTGTACTGCTGGCGCTCGTCGTCGGCGTCGGCGAACACGTACGGCAGGAGTCGGTCGGCGCAGAACTCGGTCAGCGTCCAGTAGAAGCTGTCCACGCCGGTGAGCCGGCTGGACACGTCGGGCGTGCCGGAGGAGTCGCCGACCCGGGGCGGGGCGTACACCCGGACGTCGGGGAAGGCCCCGGCGTCCAGGCCGAGCTTCGCGTACGCGGCCCGGGTCGGGTCGTCCAGCCGGGCGTTGGGGTGGTCGAGGAAGAGCAGGTCCTCGCCCTTGACGTTGAAGATCAGCGCTTTGGCGTTGACCGCGTCCCCGCCGAGCACGCCGGAGCGGAAGACCGAGTAGAGCAGGAAGGTGGCGAAGCTGGTCTTGGTGGCCACCCCGGAGATCCCGGAGATGGAGACGTGCGCGCCCCGGCTGCCGTCGAGGAAGTCGGCGTTGAGGTAGACCGGGACGCCGTCGCGGCCCATCCCCATCGGGATCCGCCGCTCCATCCGGTCGAAGTGCAGCGCCCGGGCCCGGGCGTCGCCCTGGGCGCGGAACACCGTGGCGCCGGGCGCGGGCGGGACGTAGAACTCCGGGTCGACCCGGGTGGTGGTGATCTCGGCGGCCTCCTGCACCTGGGCCGGCAGGGTGCCGTCGGCGATGGCGAACACGTCGGACTCGAACTGGGCGCCCTCGTGCCGGGCGCGGACCTGGGTGACCACCCCGGCGATCGTCACCGGCTCGCGGTCGGGCAGCTCGCGCCGGGTGACCACCACGTCGTCGAGCTGCAGGTAGCTGTCGGGCGAGACCGCCGTCCAGAACTGCAGCGGGGTGGCGTCGGCCGTGCCGAGCACCCGGCCCACCGGGTCGCCGGGGCCGTCGATCGGGTCGTCGGTCATCGGCGGGCTCCGGTCAGCTGGTCGTCTCGGTCAGGGCACACGCCTGCATCCTGCCCGAGGAGTACGACAGGTTGCCACGCGACGCGTCGGACGCCACCTCCGGCCGTCCACCCACCTCGCTGGCGGTCACCGGGCACGAACCGTGCGTGCCCCCGGTCGGGTGGCGCCGGCGTGGCCCGGAGGGCCGGGCCGCGGTGCCGCCCGGCGGCAGGGCTGGAGTGCCGCCGTGCCGGCCGGTTTTCGGCCGCTCCGACCGATCCGCCCACCCCGCCCCCCGTCAGGGGAGATCCTGCTAGGGCACGGGTGGATGGCGGCGAGGGGGCGACGGTGTGGTCGGAGCGGCGCAGGACCGGCGCGTTGCTGGCGCTCGCCGCCGCACCGCCGGTGCTGGAGGCCATGGTCGTCGCCGCCATCGGCTTCCAGGCGGCCCGGGCGCTGGCGCCTCAGGCCACCGCGCTGTGGCCGTACTACGCCTACCACGACATGCGGTGGCTCCTGGTCTACCACGATTCGCTCGGCAGCTTCGTGGCGTTGCTCGTCGCCGTCACCGTGCTGCGGGGGCTGACCTCCGCCGGGCTGGTCGTGCTGTCCTGGCCGAGAGACGTTCCCCGACCGCCGATCCGTTGGCTGGTCAGGCGCAATCTGGACGTCGCCGCGCTCGCCGCGGTGGTGGTGTCGCCCTGGGCCGCGCTGGCGGTGGCGTTCTCGGTGGTGGCAGTCTACTGGGTGCTGCTCGCCTCGCTGGGGCCGATGCTCCTGCTCTCGCCGTTCCTGGTCCGCGCGGGGACGGTGAAACACTGGTGGCGCGGTCTGCCCTCGCTGGAACTGCTCGGTTGGTCGGCGTTGAGCGTCGCCCTGCTCACCCTCTTCGGGGCGCTCGCCGCGAGCACGCCGGGCTGGTGGGCGGTCCCGGTGGTGGCGGTGGCCGGGGCGGTCAACGGGCTGCTGCGCCGACAGGCGGTGCGGGAGGCCCTGCGGCCCGAACCGCTGCGGTGGCCGCGGGTGCCGGTCGCGCCGCTGGCGATCGGCCTCGTCCTGTTCACCTCGTTACTGGCCCAGAGCCTGGTCGCGGCGCCGTCCGGACAGGGCGACCGGTGGCGCCCGCCCATCGTCACCGAGCCGCTCCCGTCCGAGGTCCGGCAGGCGGTGATCGTGCTCGCCGGATACGACTCGACCTATGACGGGCGGCCGGCGGGTGACCCCATGGTCCAACGGTTCTCCTACCGGGGCCTGGATGCGCAGGGCAGGCCGCTGCCATATCCGCAGGAGGCGACCCACCAGGCGCTCGGCTCGAGCGCCGACCTGCTCGCCGCGCAGGTGGCCACGGTGCACCGGCGCACCGGCCGGCCGGTGGCCCTGATCGGCCAGAGCGAGGGGGCCCTGGTGGCGCGCACCTACCTGGAGCGTACGCCCGGCACACCGGTGCAGGTGTCTCTCGAGTTCAGCCCGTTGATCCGCCCCGGCCGGGGCTACTATCCGCCGCCGGACGCGCGCGACGGCTGGGGGTTGGTCGCCGGTTGGGAACTGCGGGCCATCTTCGGACTGGCCGACCTCGGCGGAGGAGGACGGTCGAACCCCGACGAGCCGCTCTTCCGATCGATCATGGACAACGCCCCGCTCTACCGCAACCTGTCGCTCTGCCCGATCCGCGGCGTCCGGGTGGTCGGCTTCCTGCCCACCGGCAGCGCGGTCGAGGCGCCTCCCGGGCAGTACACCGCGGTCCCCGTCTATCAGGTGCCCGCCCTGCACGGCGGGGCGCTCGGGCGGCAGGGCACGCAGCAGCGCATCATCGACGTGTTGCAGGGGGCCAGCCCCGAGGGCCCGCGCAAGGAGTACGCACTGCTCCAGCATCTCGGAGCGGCCTGGCAGACCCCGCCGCTCGCCATCTCGGTGAACCCGGCGTGGCGCGACGTTCGCCAGCCGGACCCTGCCTTCAGCGGTCGGATCTGCCAGGGACGCTGACCGCGGCCGCTCGGGCGTGCGCGGCCGTCGCACGGCGGTGCCGCAACAACAGCCTCGCGGCGGCCGCGGTGAAGCCGAGCACCAGCACCGCCCGGATCGGGGCGAACGGGAACAGCAGCAGGTCGATGGCGGCCGACAGCCCGGCCGCGGCCAGCCCGAGCGGCACCGCACCGCGCCGACCCGCCGCCACCACCAGGCTGGCCGCCAGTACCAGCGCGGCGACCGCCGCGTGCAGCCACGCCCAGCCGGTGATGTCGACCACGGTGGGGCCGCGGGCCGTCTCCACCAGGTACGGATCGCCGAGGGTGTTGGCCCACGCGGACAGGAGGTCCATCAGGCCGGCGCCCGCCAGCAGGCCGCCGGCCAGCAGCGGCCGCCGCGGCGGCTGCGTCGCGATCTCCCCGATCGCCGGCCCGTCGCCCATTTTCCCAGCTTAAGGGCCTGATCGGCGGCCGGTGGGCGGTCGGCGGAAGCGCCCGCCGGGTCACTGCGGGCGGCTCGACGGTCCGCGCTGGTGAACGCCATGCGAAAAATTCTGGAAAAAAATCAGCCGTCAAGTCGTGACACGGATGGGCGGTCTGGGTCCAGAATAGCCACAACAGCGGATCGAGGATCTTCTTTTTCTCGATGCCTGCCGTCCTGGCTGTGACCTGCGGCCAGGACTGGCCCGCAACCCCCCGGGCCATCCCCGGCCGACCCCCTCGGCCGTCTGAGTGGAGGCAGAACCAGATGCGTCGTACCACTGTCCTGAGCGGCCTCGCAACAGCCGCCCTGCTCGCCGCCGCGGTCACCGTGCCCACCGCGGCCGCCGCCGCCCCCGGTGTCTCCGGCGACGCGTTCACCCGCGCCGTCGCCCAGCTCAAGGCGCACTCCGGCGCCGGGCTGGCCGCCGACAGCCAGTCCTACACCCTCAAGAACGTCGCCACCGACGCCGACGGCACCGAGCACGTCCGGCTCAACCGCTACTCCGACGGGCTGCCGGTCCTCCGTGGCGACGTCGTGGTCCACCTCGGCCGGGGCAACGCCTGGCGCGGCGCGGACCAGAGCCTCGCCGCCACCCCGGCCCGCAGCCCCAAGGCGAAGATCAGCAAGGCCGCCGCCGGGCGGGTCGCGCTGGCCGCGTCGACCGCCACCGGGCGTACGGTCTCCGGCAGCCAGCTGGTCTTCGACGCCGACCGGGCCACCACCACCCTGGCGTACGAGGTGGTGGTGGGTGGCAGCTACGCCGACGGCACCCCGAGCGAGCTGCACGTCCTGGTGGACGCCAGCACCGGCCGGGTGCGCGACTCGTGGGAGGGCGTGCAGCGCGACGGCACCGGCAACACCTTCCACTCGGGCACGGTGACGGTGGGCAGCACCCAGTCCGGCAGCACCTGGCAGCTCGCCGACGCCACCCGGGGCGGGCACAAGACGTACGACCTGAACGGCGGCACCAGTGGCACCGGCACGCTGGTCACCAGCGCCACGAACGTCTTCGGCAACGGCACGCTGAGCAACCGGCAGACCGCCGCCGCCGACGCCGCCTTCGGCGCGCAGGAGACCTGGGACTACTACAAGAACACCTTCGGCCGCCGCGGCATCCGCAACGACGGGGTCGGGGCGTACAGCCGGGTGCACTACAGCAGCAACTACGCCAACGCGTTCTGGAGCGACTCCTGCTTCTGCATGACCTACGGTGACGGCGGCTCCGGCTGGTACCCGCTGACCTCACTCGACGTGGCCGGCCACGAGATGAGCCACGGTGTCACCAGCAACACCGCCGGCCTGCGCTACAGCGGCGAGTCGGGCGGTCTCAACGAGGCGACCAGCGACATCTTCGGCACCCTGGTGGAGTTCTACGCGGCCAACGCCAAGGACCCGGGCGACTACCTGATCGGCGAGAAGCTGCGCACCAGCGGCACCCCGCTGCGGTACATGGACAAGCCGTCCAAGGACGGCAACTCGGCGGACTGCTACAGCAGCTCCGTGGGCCGGCTGGACGTGCACTACTCCTCCGGCGTGGCGAACCACTTCTTCTACCTGCTCGCGGTGGGTAGCGGTTCCTCGTCCTACGGCAACAGCCCGACCTGCAACGGCAGCACGGTGACCGGCATCGGCAACGCCAAGGCCGGCGCCATCTGGTACCGCGCGCTGACCACCTACATGACCTCGGGGACCAACTACGCCGGGGCGCGCACCGCCACCCTGTCGGCCGCCCGGGACCTGTACGGCGCCGGCAGCGTGGAGTACAACAAGGTCGCCGCCGCCTGGTCGGCGGTGAGCGTCAACTGACCCACTGATCCGCGCCGCCGGCGGCTCCTCCTCCGTCGGCGGCGCGGAGCACGGCTCGCGTCCGGGGGCGGGGGGCCCCCCCCCCGGGGGCCCCCCCCGCCGCCCCGCGGGGGGGGGGGGGGGGCCGGGGGGGCCGGCCCGCCCGGCCCCCCCCCCGCGGCGCCCCCGGGGGGGGGGGGCGCCCCCCCCCCCCCCGGCCCCGCCCCCCCCGGCGCCCGCGGGCCCCGGGCCCCCCCCCGGGCGGCCCCCGCGCCCTTCGCCGTGGCCGGGGCGCAGTGTCCGCGTACCGGCGGATCAGCCGGTACCGACGAGGGCCGGCACGGGCGGTCGGGCCCGCGCCGCCCTCCCGGGCCGCCCCGTCTCGGCGGCGTCGCTCAGCCGGCGGGAGCGGCGCCGGCGGGAGCGGCGGGCGGTGCGTCGTCGCGGGCGTAGCGGAGCATCAGCACCCCGTCGTCGGCCGCCAGCACGTGCCGCAGCGGAAGGTGCCGGGGCGCGCTGCCCTCGCCGGCGGTGATCCGGCCGGGGCCGGCCCCGGCGAGCAGCGGGGCGACGGTCAGGCACAGCTCGTCGACCAGGTCGGCGGCGGTGAGCGCGCCGAACAGGTGCGGGCCGCCCTCGCAGAGCAGCTCCGCCAGCCCGCGCCGGCGCAGCTCGCCCAGGCCGGCGGCGAGGTCGACCCGGCCCGTGCCGCGACGCACCAGGTCGGCCACCTCGGTCAGCCCGGGCGGCGGCTCGGCGTCGGTGGTGGTGAGCACGACCGGCCGCACCGGCGCGTCGGCGAAGGCGGCCTGCGCCGGGTCGAGGGCGAGCGACCGGGAGACCACCACCAGGGTGGGGTACTCGGCCAGCCCGTGCGCGCGCCGCCAGGCCCGGCGCGGTTCGCTCAGCCGGATCGCGCGGTACCCCTCGTGGCGCAGCGTGCCGGCGGCCACCAGCAGCCCGTCGCAGAGCATCCGCAGCAGCCCGAAGACCCGCTTGTCGGGCTCGCCGGAGAGCCCGGCGGAGTACCCGTCCAGGGTCACCGCGCCGTCCACGCTGGAGACGAAGTTGACCCGCAGGCGCGGTCGGCCGGCCCGGCCGTAGAGGCCGGTCAGCTCCGGGTCGTCCAGCGGCCCGGCGGACGGCGTCGGCCAGACCCGGGAGATCGGCGTCGGCGCGGTCACTCGCCGGCCGACCCGGTCGCCGGTGGGGTGGGCGCGGGCGCGCGGTGCTGGCAGTCGCACCACGTCCGGCCCCGGCAGTCGCGGTGCCGACGGTCCCGGCACGCTCGGCAGATCATGCCGGCAGCCTATGCGGCCCGGCCGTGGCCCCGGCGGCGGTACCGCAAACCCTCCTGCCGGTAACGATCTGGGAACGCTCCCATCGGTCTATTGACACTCCTGAGACCGGCCGGCAATGTCATGGGAGCGTTCCCAAGGCGTGGCGCGGCTCACTCGCGCGCCACGACCGCCGACCGGTGGCCGACGCCGGAGCGGTACGGGCGCGCGCACAGCACTCCCCACCACACCCACCCAGCCTCACCACTGAGAAGAGGGGTCAGGATGAGCGTCACCACGCGGCGCGGCCGGTTCGCGGCCGCCGCCCTGGCCGCGATCACCGCCATCGGCGGTCTCGCGGCCTGCGGCAAGGACGACGACGGCGCCACGCAGGCCGAGGGCAAGCCCGACAAGCTGGTCGTCGACACGTTCGGCGAGTTCGGCTACGACGAGATCGTCAAGCAGTACGAGAAGGACACCGGCATCAAGGTCGAGCTGCGCAAGACCGCCCAGCTCAACGAGTACCGCCCGAAGGTCGTCCGGGCGCTGGCCACCGGCAAGGGCGCCGGCGACGTGGTCGCCCTGGAGGAGGGCATCCTCAACGAGTTCAAGACGAACCCGGCGAACTGGGCCGACCTCGGGCCGTTGGTGGCCGACCACAGCAAGGACTACCTGCCCTGGAAGTGGGAGCTGGGCAAGGCGGCGGACGGTCGGCTGATCGGCCTGCCCACCGACGTCGGCAGCCTCGCCGTCTGCTACCGGCGGGACCTGTTCCAGGCCGCCAAGCTGCCGGTCGAGCGGGACCAGGTGGCGGCGCTCTGGCCGGACTGGAACGCCTTCATCGAAACCGGCAAGAAGTACCGCGCCGCCACCGGCAAGGGCCTGATCGACTCGGTGACCACCGCGGCCAGCGCGGTGATGTTCCAGCAGGGCGGCGACCTGTTCTACGACAAGGACGACAACATCGTCGCCGACACCAGCCCGGCGGTGAAGAAGTCCTGGGACACCGCGGTCGCGATGGCCGACGCGAAGATCAGCGCGCAGAGCGCCACCTGGTCGCCGGAGTGGTCCGCCGGCTTCAAGCAGGGCACCTTCGCGGCGACGTTCTGCCCGTCCTGGATGCTCGGCATCGTCGCGGACAACTCCGGCCCGGAGAACAAGGGCAAGTGGGACGTGGCGCCGGTCCCCGGCGGCGCGGGCAACTGGGGCGGCTCCTGGCTCGCCGTGCCGAGCCAGAGCAAGCACCAGAAGGAGGCGGCGAAGCTCGCCGAGTACCTCACCAACGCCCAGAGCCAGGTGGCGGCGTTCAAGCTCAAGGGCCCGCTGCCGACCAACCTGGAGGCGCTGAAGAACCCGGAGTTCCTCGGCTACACCAACGAGTACTTCAACAACGCGCCGACCGGCAAGATCTTCGGTGACAGCGTCGCCAAGATCCAGCCACTGCACCTCGGCCCGAAGCACCAGTCGGTGAAGGAGAACGCGTTCGAGCCGGCACTGCGGTCGTACGAGAGCGGGCAGTCCCCCAAGGACAAGGCCTGGGAGCAGTTCGCCAAGGACGCCAAGACGCAGGGCGCCTTCTGATCCCTGATCCCCGAGCGGCGGTGGCGTCCGGGTCCCCCGGGCGCCACCGGTCGCGTCCGCTCTCTCGTACCGCCCGCCTCACCGGCGCAGGGAAGGACTCCCGATGAGCCTGTCCGCCACCACGGCACCTCCGTCACCCACCACACCACCGCCCCCGCCGCCCCGCCGCCGGGCCGGGGTGCTGTCGCACCGCCTCGACCTGAAGCTCTCCCCGTACCTCTACATCGCCCCGTTCTTCGTGCTCTTCGGGATCTTCGGGTTCTACCCGATGCTGCGCACCGCGTGGATGTCGCTGCACGACTGGAACCTGATCGGCGGGCACAGCTTCATCGGGTTCGACAACTACACCCGGCTCGTCACCGACGAGTACTTCTGGAACGCCACCGTCAACACGTTCGGCATCTTCCTGCTGTCCACCGTCCCGCAGCTGCTCCTCGCGCTGTTCCTGGCCACCCTGCTCAACCGCACCTTCCTGCGGGCCAGGACGTTCTTCCGGCTGGCCATCTTCATGCCGAACGTGGTCTCCGTCGCCGCCGTCGCGATCGTCTTCGGGATGCTCTTCCAGCGCGACTTCGGCCTGGTCAACTGGCTGCTCGGGCACGTCGGCGTCGGCCCGGTCGACTGGGACGCGCAGAAGTGGAGCTCCTGGACGGCGATCGCCTCGATGGTCAACTGGCGATGGACCGGCTACAACACGCTGATCCTGCTGGCCGGCATGCAGGCTATCCCCAAGGATCTCTACGAGGCGGCCGCGATCGACGGCGCCGGCCAGTGGAAGCAGTTCTGGCGGATCACCCTGCCGATGCTCACCCCGACCTTCGTCTTCGTCGTCACCCTGTCCACCATCGGCGGCCTGCAGCTGTTCACCGAGCCGCTGGTCTTCGCCAACGGCAACATCATCGGCGGCGACCAGCGCGAGTTCCAGACCCTGGCCATGTACATGTACGAGCTGGGCATCGAGAACCTGAACACGGCCGGGTACGGCGCCGCGGTCGCCTGGGCGATGTTCGTGATGATCGCCCTGGTCTCGCTGGTGAACTTCCTGCTCGTCCGTCGTACGGTGAAGTGAGGAGCGCACCGTGAACCAGGCATCCCAGCGCCTCTGGCGCACCAGCCCGCTGATGTACTGCGCGCTCGTGCTCGCGGTGCTCTTCTCGATCTATCCCTTCTACTACATGATCGTCATCGCCACCCGCAGCCTGGACTCGATCAACGACGTGCCGCCGCCGGTCACCCCGGCCGGGGACTTCGGCGCGAACTTCGGTCGGGTGCTCGACAACGACGCGGCGAACTTCGTCACCGGCCTGATCAACTCGCTGGTCGTCGCGACGGTGGTGACCATCTCCGTGGTGGTCACCGGCTCGCTCGCCGGCTTCGCCTTCGCCAAGCTGCGGTTCCGGGGCCGCAACGCCCTGCTGCTGTCGATCATCGTGACCATGATGATCCCCACCCAGCTCGGCCTGATCCCGCTCTGGGGCATGATCCAGGACTTCGGCTGGTACGACTCGCTGCTCGCGGTGACCGTGCCGTTCCTGGTCAGCGCGTTCGGGGTGTTCATGATGCGGCAGTACGCCACCCAGGCCATCTCCGACGAGCTGATCGAGGCGGGTCGGGTCGACGGCGCCAGCACCTTCCGGATCTTCTGGAACATCGTGCTGCCCGCGCTGCGCCCCGCCGCCGCCGTGCTCGGCCTGCTCACCTTCATGGAGACCTGGAACTCCTACCTGTGGCCGTACGCCGTGCTCACCCCCGAGAACCCGACCCTGCAGGTGTCGCTGGCGTTCCTGTCGTACGCCTACTACACCGACTACTCGCAGGTGTTCGCCGCGACCGCCATCGGCACCGTGCCGTTGGTGATCGTGTTCGTCCTGTTCGGCCGCCAGATCATCGGCGGGATCATGGAAGGTGCCGTCAAATCGTGAGTAATCCATCCCATCCGCCCGCGGTCGGCGTCCTCGACCAGGGGCCGGAACTCCTCTTCCCACCCGGCTTCCTGTGGGGCGCGGCGACCGCCGCGTACCAGATCGAGGGCGCGGCCGCCGAGGACGGCCGTACCCCGTCCATCTGGGACACGTTCAGTCACACCGAGGGGCGGGTGGTGGCCGGGCACACCGGCGACGTCGCCTGCGACCACTACCACCGGATGACCGACGACGTGCGGCTGATGGCCGAGCTGGGCCTGAAGTCGTACCGGTTCTCGGTCTCCTGGCCGCGGGTCCAGCCCGGGGGGTCCGGGCCGGCCAACCAGCGGGGGCTGGACTTCTACCGCCGGCTGGTGGACGAGCTGCGGGCCCACGACATCGAGCCGTGGCTGACCCTCTACCACTGGGACCTGCCCCAGCCGCTGGAGGACGCCGGGGGCTGGCCGGCCCGGGACACCGCCGCCCGGTTCGCCGACTACGCCCAGCTGGTCGGAGACGCCCTCGGCGACCGGGTCGACTACTGGACGACGCTGAACGAGCCCTGGTGCTCGGCCTTCCTCGGGTACGGCTCCGGGGTGCACGCCCCGGGCCGCTCCGACGGGGCCGAGGCCGTCCGGGCCGGGCACCACCTGATGCTCGGCCACGGGCTCGCCGTGCAGGCGCTGCGCGCGTCCCTGCCGCAGGCCAAGCTGGGCATCACCGTCAACCTGTACCCGGTCACCCCGGCCAGCGACGCGCCCGCCGACGTGGACGCCGCCCGCCGGATCGACGGGCTGGCCAACCGGTTCTTCCTCGACCCGGTGCTGCGCGGGTCGTACCCGGCGGACCTGGTCGCCGACCTGCGCGAGGTGACCGACTTCGGGCACGTTCGCGACGGCGACCTGGCCACCATCGCCACCCCGCTGGACGTGGTCGGCGTCAACTACTACAGCCGGCACGTGGTGGCCGCCCCGGTGCCGGACGCCGAGCCGGAGCGGTACTGGCGGGCGCCGTCCTGCTGGCCGGGCAGCGAGGACGTCCGGTTCGTCACCCGCGGCGTGCCGGTCACCGACATGGACTGGGAGATCGACGCCCCGGGCCTGGTGGAGACGCTGCGTCGGGTGCACGAGGAGTACACCGACCTGCCGCTGTACGTCACCGAGAACGGCTCCGCGTTCGTCGACACGGTGGTCGACGGTCGGGTCGACGACGTCGACCGGCTGGCCTACTTCGACGCGCACCTGCGCGCCGCGCACGAGGCGATCGCGGCGGGGGTGCCGCTGAAGGGCTACTTCGCCTGGTCACTGCTGGACAACTTCGAGTGGGCCTGGGGGTACACCAAGCGCTTCGGGATGGTCCGGGTCGACTACGACACCCAGGCACGAATCCCCAAGTCCAGCGCCAGGTGGTACGCCGAGGTGATCCGACGCAACGGTCTGGCCGCACAATAGGCGAAAGGCCAGCCAGTTTTCCGGGCGGCCCCGGCACCCACCCGCTCCCACGGGTGGGTGCCGGCGCCGCCCGACGTCGGAGGAGCAGACCCATGACAACGCAGCGCACCCGGTCGCTCGGGCGCCCGACACTCGACGCGGTCGCCGCCCGCGCCGGGGTCGGGCGGGGCACGGTCTCCCGGGTGGTCAACGGCTCGCCCCAGGTCAGCCCGGAGGCCCGGGCCGCGGTCCAGCAGGCCATCGCCGAGCTGGGGTACGTCCCGAACCGGGCCGCCCGGGCCCTGGTCACCCAGCGGACCGACTCGGTCGCCCTGGTGGTCTCCGAGTCCGGGGAGCGGGTCTTCACCGAGCCGTTCTTCGCCGCCATCGTCCGGGGCGTCAGCTCCGGTCTGCTGGACACGCCCCTGCAGCTCTGGCTCGCCATGGTGCAGTCGCCGATCGAGCGGGAACGCGTCGAGCACCACCTGACCAACCAGCACGTCGACGGGGTGCTGCTGCTCTCGCTGCACGACGCCGACCCGCTGCCCACCCTGCTGGAGGAGCGCGACCTGCCGACCGTGCTCGGCGGCCGGCCGGCCCGGATGCTCCAGCCCGGCGCGCAGCCGGCCTGGTTCGTGGACGTGGATAACATCGGCGGGGCCCGCAACGCGGTCGAGCACCTGGCCGGCCAGGGCCGGCGCCGGATCGCGCACCTGGCCGGGCCGCAGGACATGGGCGCCGGCGTCGACCGGCTGACCGGCTACCGGGACGCCGTCCGGGCCGCCGGGGGCGAGGTCGACCCCCGCATGATCGCGTACGGCGACTTCAGCGAGGGCAGCGGCGTGGCAGCCATGCGGCAGCTGCTGGACGCCTGCCCGGACCTGGACGCGGTCTTCGTCGCCTCCGACCTGATGGCCTTCGGCGCCCTGCGCACGCTGCGCGACGCCGGTCGCCGGGTGCCCGAGGACGTGGCCGTGATCGGGTTCGACGACGCGCCGATCGCCCAGCAGGCGGAGCCGCCGCTGACCACGGTCTTCCAGCCGGTGGAGGAGATGGGTCGGCAGATGGCCCGGCTGCTGGTGGCCCGGATCCGCGGCGACGAGATCCCCGCCCCGCACCTGCTGCTGGAGACCAAGCTCGTCGAGCGTGCCTCCGCCTGAGCGGGCTGGTCACGGGCCGCCCTTGCGGCCGCCCGTCGGCGGTCCCGCCCGGCCCGCGGCGACGGTCAGGCGGGCGTGGTCCAGCGGCGCAGCTCGCGCTTCGCCAGCGAGGCGCGGTGCACCTCGTCGGGGCCGTCCGCCAGGCGCAGCGTGCGCGCCTGGGCCCAGAGGGCGGCGAGCGGGGTGTCCTGGCTGACGCCCGCGCCGCCGTACCCCTGGATCGCCTTGTCGATCACCCACTCCGCCATCGCCGGCGTGGCGATCTTGATGGCCTGGATCTCGGTGTGCGCGCCCTTGTTGCCGACGGTGTCCATCAGCCAGGCGGTCTTGAGCACCAGCAGCCGGGCCTGCTCGATCCGGACCCGGGACTCGGCGATCCACTCCCGGACCACGCCCTGCTCGGCCAGCGGCCGGCCGAACGCGATCCGTTCGGCGGCCCGCCGGCAGAGCAGCTCCAGGGCCCGTTCGGCCATCCCGACCAGCCGCATGCAGTGGTGGATCCGGCCCGGGCCGAGCCGGGCCTGCGCGATCGCGAAGCCGGTGCCCTCGGCACCGACCAGGTGCTCCGCCGGCACCCGGACGTCGGTGAAGTCGATCTCGGCGTGCCCGCCGTGCGGGGCGTCGCTGTAGCCGAAGACCGTCATGCCCCGGCGGACGGTCACGCCCGGGGTGTCCCGGGGGACCAGGATCATGCTCTGCTGGCGGTGCCGGTCGGCGTCGGGGTCGGTCTTGCCCATCACGATGAAGATCTCGCAGCGCGGGTCCATCGCCCCGGACGACCACCACTTGCGGCCGTTGATCACGTAGTGGTCGCCGTCCCGGGTGATCCGGGTGGCGATGTTGGTGGCGTCCGAGGAGGCCACCTCCGGCTCGGTCATGCAGAACGCCGAGCGGATCTGTCCGTCCAGCAGCGGCTTGAGCCAGCGCTCCCGCTGCGCCTCGGAGCCGAACTCGGCCAGCAGCTCCATGTTGCCGGTGTCCGGTGCGGCGCAGTTGAGCGCCTCCGGCGCCAGGTGCGGGCTGCGGCCGGTCAGCTCGGCCAGCGGAGCGTACTGGAGGTTGGTCAGGCCGGCGCCGTAGCGGGAATCGGGGAGGAAGAGGTTCCACAGGCCTCGCGAACGGGCCTCGGCCTTCAGCTCGCCCATCACCGGCGGGCGCGCCCACGGGTCTCCGGCGGCGGCCACCTGCTCGTGGTGCACCGGCTCGGCCGGCAGGACGCACTCGTCCAGGAAGGCGGTCAGCCGCTCCCGCAGCTCGACCGTGCGGGCGTCGTACGCGAACTCCATCACTTCTCCCTGACCGCGTGCAGTCCGTGCCCGACCAGCGGCGCCACCATCTCGCCGATCCGGTCGAAGCCCCCGCCGAGCGTCTGCCCGAGGGTGTGCCGGTAGTGGATGCCCTCGCAGATCACCGCGAGCTTGAAGCAGCCGAGCGCCACGTGCCAGTGCAGCGGGCCGACGTCCACCCCGCTGCGCCGGGCGTACCGGTCGATCAGCTCGGCCCCGGTGGGGAAGCCGGCGCGCGGGCCGATGCCGTCGGCCACCGGGTTGCCCTCGGCCAGCTCGCTGTCGCCGAGCACGTCCCAGTAGGTCAGCAGCAGGCCCAGGTCGGCCAGCGGGTCACCCAGGGTGGCCATCTCCCAGTCGAGCACCGCCCGCACCGAGACCGGGTCGACTCCGGCGAGGAGATTGTCCAACCGGTAGTCGCCGTGCACGATCCGGCCGGCGTTGGCGCCCTCCGGCACCGAGGCGGCGAGCAGGTCCCGCAGCTCGTCGATGCCGGGCAGCTCGCGGCTGCGGGACCGGTCGAGCTGCCCCGCCCAGCGGCGGACCTGCCGGCCCAGGTAGCCCTCCGGGCGGCCGAAGTCGGCCAGCCCCACCTCGGCCGGGTCGACCCGGTGCAGCGCGGCCAGGGTGTCCATCATCGCCAGCGCCAGCTCGCGCCGGCGGTCGGCGCCGAGCGGGTCGGTCTGGGCGCGGCTGCGGAACACCTCGCCGGTGACCCGCTCCATCAGGTAGAAGGGCGCGCCGATCACCTCCGGATCCGCGCAGAGCAGCAGCGCCCCGGGCACCGGCACGTCGGTCGGGGCGAGCGCGGAGATCACCCGGAACTCGCGGGCCATGTCGTGCGCGGTGGCCAGCACGTGCCCCAGCGGCGGCCGGCGCAGCACCACCTCGCGCTCGCCCGCGCGGACCAGGTAGGTCAGGTTGGACTTGCCGCCGGCGATCAGCGTCGCGCTCAGCGGGCCGCCGGCGAGCTCCGGCCGGTGCTGGGCGAGGTGCTCGGCGAGCCGGTCCAGATCCAGCCCCTTCGGGGACCGGGTCGCGGGCTCGGCGGCCCGCGGCGGGTCGAGGGCCGGTTCGGTCATCCGAATAGTTGATGGCAGCTCAGCTTTCTTGTCAAGGTCGGATTTTCCGCCCGGGACATGCCGCGGCAACAGGGTCGAAATGGTCAACCGGCAGGCTGAGCCCAGCCTGCCGGCCGCGACGGCCGGCCCGCGCGGCGGAGGGACAGACATGTTGCTCAGAGTTCGGGTGACCCTGCCGGACCGACCCGGGACGCTCGGCCAGGTGGCCCGGACCCTCGGCGTCTCCGGCGCCGACATCGTGCAGGTGGTGGTGCTGGAGCGGCTCGGCGGCCGGGCGGTGGACGACTTCACCGTGGTCTGGCCCGGCGCGGCCCGGGTCGAGCGCCTGCTGGCCGGCCTGGCCGCCATCCCGGGGGTACGCGTGGACGGGGTCTGGCGGGCGATCGGCGCGCCGACCACCACCGGGCAGGACGCCGAGCTGCTGGCCCAGGTCGCCGCGAACCCGACCGACGGGGTGGCCACCCTGGTCGACGCCGTGCCGGGGCTGCTCGCCGCCGACTGGGCGGTGGCCGCGGTGGTGCCGCTGGACTGGGCGACGCGTACCGGTGGCGGGACGGCGACCGTCGGGCACGCCAGCTGGCGGGCGCCCCAGCCGGCCCGGCTGCCCGAGGTCACCCCGCTGCGGGCCCGGGCGCTGACCGGAGCGGACGGCGCGCACCACGCGATCGCGCCGTTCGGCCGGGCCGGGCTGGTGCTGGTGGTGGCCCGGGAGCACACCGAACCGCTCACCGCCGCCGGGTTCCACTCCACCGAGGTGGACCGCCTCGCGCAGCTGGTCCGGGCCAGCGCGGTGATCCTCGGCGACCGGCTCGACCTGGTCGGCGCGCCGCCGGTGCCCGGGGTCGCCTGACCCGCGGGCCGGCGTTCCGGCCGGTGAGGCTCGTGCTAGAAACAACTCCCAGGGTCGACCACGCCCCCGTCATCCGACGAGCGAAGGGCGCGCCATGACCCAGAGCCCCACCGAGTCGCGTCCCGGCCGCTCCCCGTGGAGCGTGCACGGCGACGGCCGGTCCATCCGACCGGGCGACGTGGTGCACCCCGGCGAACGGCTCTCCTGGCCGCGCACCGTCGGTGTCGGCGTCCAGCACGTGGTGGCGATGTTCGGCGCCACCTTCACGGTGCCACTGATCACCGGCTTCCCGCCGGCCACCACGCTCTTCTTCTCCGGCATCGGCACGCTGCTCTTCCTGCTGATCACCGGGAACCGGCTGCCGTCGTACCTCGGCTCGTCCTTCGCCTTCATCGCCCCGGTGCTGGCGGCCAAGGCCGGCGGCGACATCGGCCCGGCGCTCGGCGGCATCGTGGTGGCCGGCGCCGTGCTCGCCCTGGTCGGCCTGGTCGTGCAGCTGGCCGGCGCCCGCTGGATCGACGCGCTGATGCCGCCGGTGGTCACCGGCGCGATCGTCGCGCTGATCGGTCTCAACCTCGCCCCGGTGGCCTGGGACGGCGGCGGCAGCGGCACCGGGGTGCGCGCCCAGCCGCTGATCGCCGTGGTCACCCTGGTCGCGATCCTGGTCGCCACGGTCGCCTTCCGCGGCTTCCTGGCCCGGCTCTCCATCCTGCTCGGGGTGGTGGTCGGCTGGCTGCTCGCCGCGGCGCTCGGCGACCTCGACCCGAAGGCCGTCGACGCGCTGCGCCAGGCCGACTGGGTGGGACTGCCGCAGTTTCACGCGCCGAGCTTCAGCCTGCGCGCGGTGGTGCTGGTCATCCCGGTGATCCTGGTGCTGATCGCGGAGAACGCCGGGCACGTCAAGGCGGTCGCCGCGATGACCGGCCGCAACCTGGACAGGGTCATGGGCCGCGCGTTCCTCGGTGACGGGCTGGCCACCGTCCTCGCCGGCTCCGGCGGCGGCTCCGGCACCACCACGTACGCCGAGAACATCGGCGTGATGGCGGCGACCCGGGTCTACTCCACCGCCGCGTACTGGGTGGCCGGGGTGGCGGCCGTGCTGCTCGGGCTCAGCCCGAAGTTCGGCGCGCTGATCCTGACCGTGCCGGCCGGCGTACTCGGTGGCGCCACCACCGCGCTGTACGGCCTGATCGCCGTCCTCGGCGCCCGGATCTGGATCGAGAACCGGGTCGACTTCCACGACCCGGTCAACCTGATGACCGCCGCCGTGGCGCTGATCGTCGGCGCGGCGAACTACACGATCGTCGCCGGTGACCTGTCGTTCAACGGCATCGCGCTGGGCACGGCCGCCGCGTTGGTCATTTACCACGGCATGCGGCTGATCGCCCGGCTTTGCGGCACCGGCGCCGAGGCCCGGCGCGGCCCCGAGCCGGAAGTCTGACGGGGCGGACGGATTTCCCGCCGTCACGGCCGGGCAACGGCGCCGCAACAGCCGGCCGGCAGGCTGACCACCGGGGGAAGGGAGACGGACATGGCGTTGTGGCGGATCCGGGCCACCGTGGACGACCGACCGGGCTACCTGTCGGTGCTGACGGCGAGCCTGGCGTTGCGGGGGGTCAACATCCTCACCGTGCAGGTGCACACCACCGAGGCGGGCGCGGTCGACGACTTCCTCGTCGACGCGCCGGACGCGCTCGGCGAGGCCGACCTGGTGGCGGCGGTCGAGCGGGGACGGGGTCGGGACTGCTGGGTGGCCCGCAGCGAGGCGCGCGGCCTGGTCGACCAGCCGACCCGGGTGCTGGGCCTGGCCACCCGGCTGGTCCGCGACCCGGAGGCGACCGGCGAGGTGCTGCGTACCCTGCTCGGCGCGGACGAGGTGCGCTGGCGGCCCACCCCGGCCGGCGCGCGGGCCGGGATCGGCGCGTCCACCATGCTGCTGGCCGACCCGACCGGCGGCTCGTACGCGCTGAGCCGGCGGCAGCCCGACTTCACCCCGGCCGAGTACGCCCGGGCGCAGGCGCTGGTCGAGCTGGCCGGCGCCGCCGCCCGCCGGGAGGCCGACCGGGTCACCCTGGTGCTGCCCGACGGGGCGGAGGCGACCGTCCGGCCGGCCACCGGCGCGGACCTGCCCGGCGTGGTCGCCCTGCACGAGGCCTGCTCGGCGCGCAGCCGGCAGCGGCGCTACCTGGGCGGGGCCGGGATCCCGACGCCGCACCGGCTGCGGCGGCTGCTGGAGCCGGCGCACGGCCTCACCCTGCTGGCGGCGGCCGGCTCCGGCGGGGCGGCGGAGCCGGTCGTCGCCATGGCCAACCTGCTCGCCGAGGGGGACGAGGCCGAGGCGGCGCTGCTGGTCCGGGACGACTGGCAGCGGCGGGGGCTGGGCGGCGCGCTGCTGCGCCGGCTGGTCGGCCACGCCCAGCGGGCCGGGTACGCCGCCGTGGTGCTGCACACCCAGGCGGAGAACGTCGCGCTGCTGCGCACGGTGGCCCGGCTCGGGCGCCCGGCACCGGTTGAGCGGGACGGCGCGGTGCTGACCGTGACCGTGCCGCTGGCCGCCCGAGCGGCGGCGCACGCCGAGGGGGCGCCCCGTCCACGCCCGGTGGACGCGCCGGCCGGGGTCGAGCGGCGCGGCTGAGGACGGCCGGCCTCCGGTGCGGAGGGCGGTGGAACGGCAGGGCCCCCGGTGCGGGGGCCCTGCCCATGTCCGGGGTCAGCCGAAGTGGTCACCCGCCCGGCGGTGACCGGCCACGCAGAACCGATTCCCCTCGGTGTCGGCCAGCACGACGTACGGCAGCTGCCCCGGCTCCGGCTCCGCCGGGTAGTGCCGCCAGTCGACCCGGGTGGCGCCGAGCGCCAGCAGCCGGTCGACCTCGTCGTCGAGATCGCGGTCGCCGGCGTGCAGGTCGAGGTGGACCCGGGGGAGTTCCTGCACCGGGCTCTCGCTGACGTCCATCGCGATCGCCGAACCGGCCACCCCGGGCGGCGGCTCGACCACGACCCAGTCGTCCCCGTCGTAGCGCGGCGGCCGGCGCACGTAGCCCAGCGCCGCCGCCCAGAACCGGCCGGCCCGCTGGTCGTCGGCGACCCCGAGCGAGATCTGCTCGATCATCGACATCGGTCGAGCCTAGCCGCCGCGCCGCCGCGCCGCCGGTCCGGCCGGCGGCGCGGCGGCGCCGGTCAGGTGGCCGGGTAGCTGTTGTAGTCGGGGAAGTTGCCGTAGAGCCGGCCGCCGCCCTGGGTGACCGCCTGCACCAGCAGGTCACCGCCGACGAAGGCGCCCTTCCAGGACGCGCCCCGGCCGCCGAACGGCTCGTCCCGGTCGCCCCGGGAGCGCGGCTTGTTGATGCCCACCTTGAACGCCTGCAGGTCGACCGCCAGCTTGGCCGCCTCGTCGGTGTCGTCGCAGGCCAGCGAGGCGACCAGCGCGCCGTTGGAGGCGTTCATGGCGGCCAGCAGCTCGTCGGTGGTGTCCACCACGACGATCGTGTCCACCGGGCCGAACGGCTCGGCGTGCATCAGCCGGGACCGGCCGGGCGGGGCGAGCAGCACCGCCGGCGCCACGTACGCCGAGGTGTCCTGCCCGTCGAGGAAGGGCGCGCCGTCGAGCTTGCCCCGGTGCAGCGGCACGGCGCCGCCGCGGACCGCCTCGTCGACCTTGCGCCGCAGCTCGTCGGCCTTGGCGGCGCTGATCAGCGGGCCGAAGTCCAGCTCGGGCAGCGGGTCGCCGGCTGCCCAGTCGTCGCCCACGGCGAGCGGGTGTCCGAAGCGGACCGACCGCACCACCGGGAGGTACATGTCCAGGAACTCGTCGACCAGGTCCCGCTGCACCACGAACCGCGGGTACGCGGTGCAGCGCTGCTTGCCGTACTCGAAGCCCTTCTTCAGGTGCGCGGCGAGCAGGTCCCACTGGGAGAAGTTCCAGACGCCCCAGGCGTTCAGGCCCTCCTGCTCGATGAAGTGCCGCTTGTCGGTGTCGAGCAGGGCGGCGGCCACCTTGCCGCCGTTGGAGCGCCCGCCGACGAACGCCACCGCGCCGATCTCGGGCGCCCGGACGAGCACCTCGGAGAGCTCCTCGCCGCCGCCGGAGAGCAGCGTGGCGGGCAGCCCGGCGCGGCGCATCAGCGCGTGCGCCACGGTCAGGCAGACCGCGCCGCCCTGGGACGGGGTCTTGGCGATCACCGCGTTGCCGGCCAGCAGCTGCACCAGCTCGGCGTGCACCAGCACGCTCATCGGGTAGTTCCAGGAGGCGATGTTGCTGACCGGGCCGGGCAGCGGCTCCCGGCCGTCGGCGAGCATCCGGTCGATCTCGCCGACGTACCAGCGCACGCCGTCCAGGGCGCGGTCCACGTCGGCGCAGGCGAGCCGCCACGGCTTGCCGATCTCCCAGACCAGCAGCATGGCCAGCAGATCGCGGTGCGCGGTGAGCGCGTCCAGGGCGTCGGTGACCCGGGCCTTGCGCTCGGCCAGCCCGGTGGCGGCCCAGTCGCGGTGGGCGGCGGCCGCGTGCGCGACCGCCGCGCGCGCCGTGTCGGCGTCCACCTTGGGCAGGTTCACCAGGAGGGTGTTGTCGACCGGGGTCCGCACCGGGCTCGGCGTGCCGACCGGGCGCCACTCGCCGGAGAGCAGGTTGTGCAGCGTGGTCACGCCGTCGACCTGCGGCCCGAAGGCCTCGGGTGCGGCGGCGACCGCGCGGGCCAGCGTGTCCGACCACGCGGTGCCGTCGGCGAGTCGTAGGGCCATCGCGATTCTCCTCAGGGTCGACCGGGGGAGCGGCGGCGTCGACGGCACCGCTGTGCGGGTACTGTCCCGCGCCGGTCGACGCGCCGGCAACAGTACGTTCGTATGCCAGGACGCCCGGCCTGTCGCACCGGGCCCGGTCGCGCGCCGCCCGGCCCGCCCCACCCGGTCACGAGGTGCGGGTACGCGGCCGGCGCTCCCGCCGGCCTTCCCAACCGGGCGGCCACCGGCATACATTGTCGGTTATCCATGGGAGCGCTCCCGGAGGCTTCCGCGGTCACCCCCACCACCACGGTCGCCGACGGCCCGCGCTCGCCCCGCGACACCGTCCCGTGTCCCGAGAGCGCGGGCCGTCGGCGACACCACCGACAGGAGTACCGCCATGCACCACCCGAACCGGCCCACCGGGCCGGGCGGTGGCCGTACCCGGTTGCGGCGCCTGCTCGCCGCCGGGGCCGCGCTCACCAGCGGCCTGGCCCTCGCCGCCGGCGCCCTGCCCGCGCCCGCCACCGCCGCCCCGCCCGCCACCGCCGCCCAGACCGGTGCCGCCGCCACGCCCGGTTACAACTACGCCGAGGCGTTGCAGAAGTCGCTGTTCTTCTACGAGGCCCAGCAGTCCGGAAAGAAGCCGGCCTGGAACCGGGTCTCCTGGCGCGGCGACTCCGCGCTGACCGACGGCGCGGACGTCGGCCTCGACCTCACCGGCGGCTGGTACGACGCCGGCGACCACGTGAAGTTCGGCTTCCCGATGGCGTTCAGCACCACCATGCTGGCCTGGGGCGCGGTCGAGTACCGGGACGGCTACGCCGCCTCCGGCCAGCTCACCCCGCTGCTGAACAACCTGCGCTTCGTCAACGACTACTTCGTCAAGGCGCACCCCGCCCCGAACGTCCTCTACGGACAGGTCGGCAGGGGCGACGACGACCACAAGTGGTGGGGGCCGGCCGAGGTGCTGCCGATGGCGCGGCCCGCGTACAAGATCGACGCGAGCTGTGGCGGCGCGGACCTGGCGGGGGAGACGGCGGCCGCGATGGCCGCGTCGTCGATGGTCTTCCGACCCACCGACCCGGCCTACGCCGACAAGCTGCTCGGGCACGCCCGGCAGCTCTACACGTTCGCCGACACGGTGCGGAAGTCCTACAGCGACTGCATCACCGACGCGGCGTCGTTCTACAAGTCCTGGAGCGGCTACCAGGACGAGCTGGTCTGGGGCGCGATCTGGCTCTACCGGGCCACCGGCGAGGCGGCCTACCTGGCCAAGGCCGAGAGCGAGTACGACAAGCTCGGCACCGAGAACCAGACCACCACCCGCTCCTACAAGTGGACACTCGCCTGGGACAACAAGCAGTTCGGGGCGTACGTGCTGCTGGCCAACCTGACCGGGAAGCAGAAGTACGTCGACGACGCGAATCGCTGGCTGGACTGGTGGACCGTGGGGGTGAACGGCTCCCGGGTGGCGTACTCGCCCGGCGGTGAGGCCGTGCTCGACTCCTGGGGCTCGCTGCGCTACGCCGCCAACACCGCCTTCGCCGCCCTGGTCTACGGCGACCGGACCACCGACGCCACCCGGAAGGCCCGCTACCACGACTTCGCGGTCCGGCAGATCGACTACGCGCTCGGCGACAACCCGCGCAACTCCAGCTACCTGATCGGCTTCGGGAACAACTCACCGCGCAACCCGCACCACCGCACCGCGCACGGCTCCTGGTGGGACAGCCAGACCGTACCCACCGAGACCCGGCACGTGCTCTACGGCGCGCTGGTCGGCGGCCCGTCCTCGGCCAACGACGCGTACACCGACAGCCGGTCGGACTACGTGATGAACGAGGTCGCCACCGACTACAACGCCGGCTTCACCTCCGCGCTGGCCCGGCTCACCCAGGAGTACGGCGGCAGCCCGCTCGCCGGCTTCCCGGTCGCCGAGAAGCCCGACCTGGACGAGCTGACCGTGGAGACCACGGTGATGCAGGCCGAGCCGCGCGCCACCGGGCTCAAGGCCATCATCTACAACAAGTCGGCCTTTCCGGCTCGCGCGCTGACCACCGCGAAGTTCCGCTACTACTTCCGCCCCGACGGCGCCGGCCCGGTCACCGTCACGCCCGGCTACACCCAGGGCTGCCCGTCGCCGTCGAGCGCCAGGCAGTACAGCGCCGACATCTGGTACGTCGAGGTGGACTGCACCGGGTACACCATCGCGCCGGCCGGGCAGTCGCAGCACCGGATGGAGGTGCAGTTCAAGATCGGCGTGCCGGAGGGCGGCACCTGGGACCCGACGAACGACCCGTCGTACCAGGCCACCGCCGGGCCGAACCGGAAGGTCCCGCTCTACTCCAACGGGGTGCGGGTCTGGGGCGACGAGCCCGGCGCGGCCGTCCCGGACACCACCGCGCCGACCGTCCCCGGCGCCCCGGTCGCCTCGGCCGTCACCGCCACCGGCCTCTCCCTGAGCTGGCCCGCGTCCACCGACACCGGCGGCAGCGGACTGGCCGGCTACGAGGTCACCCGCACCTCGGCCGGAGTCGACCCGGTGGTCACCGCGGCCCCGGGCGCCACGCTCGTGGTGACCGGGTTGGCGCCCGAGCGGGCGTACCAGTTCACGGTGCGCGCGCTCGACGGCGCCGGCAACAGGTCGGCGGCGTCACCGACGCTCACCGTCACCACCTCGGCCGCCCCGGCGCCGGACATCACCCCACCGACCGCGCCCGGCACCCCGACCGCCTCGGCGATCGGCCCGACCGGGCTGACCCTCAGCTGGGCGCCGGCCACCGACAACGTCGCCGTCACCGGCTACCGGGTGTACCGCGCCGGGACCGTCCTCGTCGGGTCGTCCGCCGGCGCCACGCTCGCGGTCACCGGCTTGACCGCGTCCACCGCGTACACCTTCACCGTGGTCGCGGTGGACGCGGCCGGGAACGTCTCGCCGGCCTCGTCGCCGGTCACCGTGACCACCGCGAACCCGCCGGCCGGCGGCGGCTGCGCGGTCACCTGGACGGCGAACACCTGGGACACCGGATTCACCGCGAACGTCACCGTCACCAACACCGGCACCACCACGATCAACGGCTGGACGCTCGCCTTCACCTTCCCCTCCACCGGCCAGAAGGCCGGGCAGGGGTGGTCGGCGAACGTGACCCAGACCGGCGCCGTGGTGACCGCGACGAACCTGTCCTACAACGGGACGCTCGCGGCGGGGGCGTCGACGAGCTTCGGCTTCAACGGCACCCACACCGGCAGCAACCCGAGGCCGACCGGGTTCACCCTCAACGGGGCTGCCTGCACCCTGTCCTGACCGCCGATCCGGCGGGCGTGGCCGGTCACCCGCACCGACCACGCCCGCCACCGGGGCGCCCCGGTGGCGGAAACGCTGCCGGGGCACCCGTACCGCATCTTCGATATCGGTATCGATATCGATGCCCATCCCCACCACCAGGACATCCGGTCGTCCGCAGGCGGACGGCGCGGAGGTCGACCCGAGATGGAGAACACGATGACCACCACCCCATCCGCTCCCCGGAGCGGGATCCGACGGCGCCGATCGCCCGTCGCCAGAGCGCTGCTCGCCGGCGCGGTCAGCGTCGTGACGGTGGCCGCGGCCGCCGTGATGCTGCCGTCGGCGAACGCCGCGGCGAGCACCCTGGGCGCGGCGGCCGCGCAGTCGGGCCGGTACTTCGACACGGCGATCGCGGCGGGCCGGCTCGGCGACTCGACCTACAGCACGATCGCGGCGCGTGAGTTCACCATGGTCACGGCGGAGAACGAGATGAAGCCGGACGCGACCGAGCCCCAGCGGGGCCAGTTCAATTTCACCTCCGGTGACCAGATCTACAACTGGGCGACCCAGCGGGGCCTGAAGGTCCGGGGCCACACCCTGGCCTGGCACGCCCAGCAGCCGGGCTGGATGCAGAGCCTCAGCGGCAGCAACCTGCGGCAGGCGATGATCGACCACATCAACGGCGTGATGGCCCACTACAAGGGCAAGCTCGCCGCGTGGGACGTGGTCAACGAGGCGTTCAACGAGGACGGCAGCCGCCGCAACTCCAACCTCCAGGGCACCGGCAACGACTGGATCGAGGTGGCGTTCCGCACCGCGCGGGCGGCCGACCCGTCGGCCAAGCTCTGCTACAACGACTACAACATCGAGAACTGGTCGTACGGCAAGACGCAGGGCGTCTACCGCATGATCCAGGACTTCAAGGCCCGCGGCGTGCCGATCGACTGCGTCGGGCTGCAGACCCACTTCACCGGCGGCAGCTCGCTGCCGAGCAACTTCCAGACCACGCTGTCCAGCTTCGCCGCCCTCGGCGTGGACGTGGCGCTGACCGAGGTCGACGTCACCAACGCGTCCACCTCCCAGTACGCTGGGCTCACCGAGGCCTGCGTGAACGTGCCCCGGTGCATCGGCATCACCGTCTGGGGGGTACGCGACAGTGACTCCTGGCGATCGGGCGAGAGCCCGCTGCTCTTCGACGGCGGCGGCAACAGGAAGGCCGCGTACAACTCCGTCCTCAACGCGCTCAACGCGGCCGCCCCGACCCCGACCGCCACGCCGACCACCGGCCCGACGCCGGGCGGCGGCGCCGGTCGGATCGTCGGCGTGCAGTCCGGCCGCTGCGTGGACGTGCCGAACTACACCCAGACCAACGGCACCCGGGTGCAGCTGTACGACTGCAACGGCCAGTCCAACCAGCAGTGGACGTACACCGCCGGCAGGCAGCTGACCGTCTTCGGCGGCAAGTGCCTCGACGCGAACGCGAAGGGCACCGCCAACGGCACCGCGATCATCATCTGGGACTGCAACGGCCAGTCGAACCAGCAGTGGAACGTCAACGCCAACGGCACCATCACCGGCGTCCAGTCCGGCCGCTGCCTGGACGTCTGGGGCGCCGGCAACGGCCAGCAGATCCAGCTCTACGACTGCAACGGACAGGCCAACCAGCAGTGGCGGACCGAGTTCGGCGGGACCAGCACGCCGCCGCCGTCCTCGCCACCGCCCGGTGGGTGTGCGCTTCCGTCGACGTACCGCTGGTCGTCGACCGGCGCGCTGGCCAACCCGCAGAACGGCTGGGTCTCGCTCAAGGACTTCACCAACGTGGTCTACAACGGCAAGCACCTGGTCTACGGGTCGAACGTCAACGGCTCCGGCTCGTACGGATCGATGAACTTCAGCCTGTTCACGAACTGGTCCGACATGGCCTCGGCCGGCCAGACCGGGATGGGCCAGGGCACGGTGGCGCCCACCCTGCTGTACTTCGCCCCGAAGAACATCTGGGTGCTGGCGTACCAGTGGGGACCGACCTCGTTCAGCTACAAGACGTCGAGCGACCCGGCCAACGCCAACGGCTGGTCCGCGCCGCAGACGCTCTCCACCGCCACCCTGCCCGACGCCCCGTACGGCGTGATCGACCAGACCCTCATCGGCGACGACCAGAACATGTACCTCTTCTTCGCCGGGGACAACGGCAAGATCTACCGGTCGAGCATGCCGCTCGGGAACTTCCCGGGCAGCTTCGGCGCGACCTACACGACGGTCATGACCGACTCGACGAACAACCTGTTCGAGGGCGTCGAGGTCTACAAGGTGCAGGGCCAGAACCAGTACCTGATGATCGTCGAGGCGATCGGGAGCCAGGGGCGCTACTTCCGCTCGTTCACGTCGAACAGCCTGAGCGGTTCGTGGACCCCGCAGGCCGCCAGCGAGAGCAACCCCTTCGCCGGCAAGGCCAACAGCGGCGCGACGTGGACCAACGACATCAGCCACGGTGACCTGGTCCGCACCAACCCCGACCAGACCAAGACCGTCGACGCCTGCAACCTGCAGTTTCTTTACCAGGGCAAGAACCCGAGCGCGGGCGGCGACTACAACCTGCTGCCCTGGCGGCCGGGCGTGCTGACCCTGCAGCGCTAGGAGAGCGGGAGGGTCCGGCACCGCGCGGTGCCGGACCCGCCCGTCCGGCTGATCTGCCAGGTCCTCGGCGAGCCTCGACTCAACCGGCCGGTCCTCGGGCGAGCCTCGACTCAACCGGCCGGTCCTCGGCGAGCCTCGGATCAGTCGGCCAGGTCTTCGGCGAGCAGGTCCATCAGGAGGCCGTCGTGCCAGCGGCCGTCGGCGCCGCGCTCGTAGCGGCGCAGGACGCCCACCGGGCGGAACCCCACCTTGGCGTACGCCCGGATGGCGGCGGTGTTCGCCGCCGCCGGGTCGATGGTGAACCGGTGGTGGCCGTGCTCGTCGGCCAGGTGCCGGGCCAGCGTGCGGATGGCGTCCCCGCCCAGGCCGGCCCCGTGCGCCGCCGGGTCGAGGAAGATGTCCAGGCTGGCGTGGCGGTAGTCGGGGTCGGTCTCGGCGTACCACTGGATCGCGCCGACCAGCCGGCCGTCGTGCTCGATCACGTAGACGGTCAGCGCCTCGTCGGCCAGGTCGGCGCGGACCGCCCCGGCCAGGTCGTCATCGCCGCGCCACCAGCGGCGCACCTCCGGGGTGGCGCGGATCGCGGCCAGCGTCGCCACGTCGGCGTCCGTCGCCGGCCGCAGCGTCACCGCCCGTCCCCGCAGCATGCCTCAGCCCCGCCGCTCGCCGTGCTCGACGCAGACCGCCGACCAGCCGGCCGGCACGACCTGCACCTTCATCCGCCGCCGGCACGACGGGCACCAGCGCGGCGGCTCCAGCGTCCGGGCCGCGGCGCACGCCTCGTGCCCCCCGTCGGCCAGCGCCTCGCCGCACCGGTCGCACCACGGCGTCACCGCCCCGGCGCCCTCCGTCGGCGCCGCGAGGCCGACCGCGGCGGCATCGTCCGCCGGCGGGGTGGGTCGGAGCAGTTCCGTCACCGTCGCCTCACAGGGTGGCCGAGAGGGCCTTGACCGGCATCTTCAGGTCGTCGAGCAGCTCCAGGTCGGCGTTCGCCGGCCGGCCCAGGGTGGTCAGGTAGTTGCCGACGATCACCGCGTTGATGCCACCCAGCAGGCCGTCCCGGGTGCCCAGGTCACCGAGGGTGATCTCGCGGCCGCCGGCGTACCGCAGGATGGTGCGCGGCATGGCCAGCCGGAACGCGGCGATGGCCCGCAGCGCGTCCTTGCCCTCGACCACCGGGCGGTCGCCGAGCGGGGTGCCGGGCCGGGGGTTGAGGAAGTTCAGCGGGACCTCGTGCGGGTCCAGGGCGGCGAGCTGCGCGGCGAACTCCGCCCGCTGCTCCACCGTCTCGCCGAGCCCGAGGATGCCGCCGCAGCAGACCTCCATGCCGGACTCGCGGACCATCGTCAGCGTCTCCCAGCGCTCCTCCCAGGAGTGCGTGGTGACCACGTTGGGGAAGTAGGAGCGGCAGGTCTCCAGGTTGTGGTTGTAGCGGTGCACGCCCATCTCGACCAGCTCGTCGACCTGCTCCTGGCTGAGCATGCCCAACGACGCGGCGACCTGGATGTCGACCTCCGCCTTGATGGCGGCCACGCCCTCGCGCATCTGCTTCATCAGGCGGGCGTCCGGCCCCCGCACGGCGGCCACGATGCAGAACTCGGTCGCCCCGGTCGCCGCGGTCTGCTTCGCCGCCTCGACCAGGTTGGGGATGTCCAGCCAGACCGACCGGACCGGCGAGGTGAACAGACCCGACTGCGAGCAGAAGTGGCAGTCCTCCGGGCAGCCGCCGGTCTTCAGCGAGACGATGCCCTCGACTTCGACCTCCGGCCCGCACCAGCGCATCCGTACCTCGTGGGCGAGCTGCAGGGCGGCGGGGACGTCGTCGTCGGGCAGGTTCAGCACGGCGAGGACACCGGCCTCGTCGAGGCCGACGCCGTTCTCCAGCACCTGGGTCCGGGCCTGGTCGAGGATCTCTGGCATGGCTCGTACCCTACAAGGCGCCCACGGGCCCGGGAAACGTCCGCTTTCAGGCGGCTGGTGAGGTTCTGAGCGGGTGCGGTGAGTGGATTCTGAGGGTGTCGGCGGGCGGGTGGTAACTTCGCCCCGCGAAGTGGCGGACGACGTGGGGAGTGACGGTGGCGGACTGGCTGGCGGCGCTCGACCGCGGCGCGCAGCAGCGGGCGGCGGCCGGGCTGACCCGCGCCCTGCGCCCGCGCGCCGCCGGCGAGGTCGTGGCCGACCTGGCCGGCAACGACTACCTCGGCCTGGCCGTCCACCCCGAGGTCACCGCCGCCGCGGCGCGGGCGCTGTCGGCGTACGGCCTGGGCGCCACCGGCTCCCGGCTGGTCCGCGGCTCCACGGACGCGCACCACGCGCTGGAGGACGCCCTGGCCGACTGGCTCGGCGTCGACCGGGCGCTGGTGTTCTCCTCCGGCTACCTGGCGAACCTGGCCGCGGTCCGGGGGCTGGTCGAGCCCCGTACGCTGCTGGTCTCCGACGCCCATAACCACGCCTCGCTGATCGACGGCTGCCGGATCTCCCGCGCGGAGACCGTGGTGACCCCGCACGCCGACGTGGCCGCGGTGGCCGCGGCGCTCGCCGCCGCGCCCGGCCGGCCGGCGGTGGTGGTGACCGAGTCGGTCTTCTCCGTCGACGGTGACCTCGCCCCGCTGCGGGAGCTGCACGCGGTGGCCCGCCGGCACGGCGCCGTGCTGCTGGTCGACGACGCGCACGCGCTCGGCGTCACCGGCCCGGCCGGCGCCGGCGCGGTCGCCGCCGCCGGACTGACCGGCGAGCCGGACGTGGTGGTCACCGCCACCCTGTCCAAGGCGCTCGGCGGGGCCGGCGGTGTGGTCGCCGGCCCGGCCGAGTTCGTCCGGCACCTGATCGAGACCGGACGGACGTTCATCTTCGACACCGCGCCGCCGCCCGCGGTGGTGGCCGGCGTGCACGCGGCGCTCGAGCTGGCCCGGGCCGGCGACGACCTGCGGGCGGAGCTGGCCGACCGGGCCGCCTCGGCGGTCCGCCGGCTCACCGCGGCCGGCCTGGAGGTCTCCGCCCCGGACGCGGCCGTGGTGTCGGTGACCGCACCCGGCCCGGAGGCCGCCACCGGGTGGGCGGCGAACTGCCGGGAGCGCGGCGTCGCCGTGGGCTGCTTCCGGCCGCCGTCCACCCCGGACGACCGCTCCCGACTGCGGCTGACCATCTCCGCCGGGTTGCCGCGGGCGGACTTCGAGCGGGCCCTGGAGGTCATCGTGGGTTGTCGGCCGTGAGCGCGAGGAGTGAGCCGGTTTTGCGAGCCCCGCAGTCGCGAGCGAAGGTGTCACCGTGAGCGCGAGGAGTGAGCCGGTTTTGCGAGCCCCGCAGTCGCGAGCAAAGGTGTCACCGTGAGCGCGAGGAGTGAGCCGGTTTTGCGAGCCCCGCAGTCGCGAACGAAGACCAGGCCATGAGTGCGCCGTGGCGGGGGGTGGTGCTGGTCACCGGCACCGACACCGAGGTGGGCAAGACGGTGGTGACCGCCGCGGTCGCGGCCGCGGCGCAGGCCGCCGGCCTGCGGGTCGCGGTGATCAAACCCGGCCAGACGGGTACGGCCACCGGGGAGCCCGGCGACGTCGACTCGGTGCAGCGGCTGGCCGCCCCGCCGACCGGCCGAACCCTGGCCAGCTACCCGGACCCGCTCGCCCCGCTGGCCGCCGCCCGGGTCGCCGAGTTGGAGCCGCTGGAGCTCTACACCGCGGTCGACGCGATCCGCGAGGAGGCCGACCGGCACGACCTGGTGCTGGTCGAGGGCGCGGGCGGGCTGCTGGTCCCGATGGGCCTGCGCCCCTCCGGCGAGCCGTGGACGGTCGCCGATCTCGCCGTCTCGCTGGGCGCGCCGGCCGTGGTGGTGGCCCGCGCCGGCCTGGGCACCCTCAACCACACCGCGCTCACCCTGGAGGCGCTGGAGCGTCGGGCGGTGCCGGCCGGCGTGGTGATCGGAGCCTGGCCGGCCGATCCCGAGCTGGTGCACTGGACGAACCTGACCGATCTGGTGCCGAGCCTGCTCGGCGCGCTGCCGATGGGTGCCGGCGCGATGGACCCGGGGGTGTTCCGCCGCTCCGCGCCCGGCTGGTTGACCCCGACGCTGTACGGGGTGCTCGACGACTGGCGGGCCTGGGCCGAGGAGATCGGCTGAGCACCTGACCTTCGTCGGTGCCCGGGCCGGCGGAGCGTCGGTAGCGTGACCGACGTGCGACGACGTGGGCGGTGGCCGGGCCGGCGGTGGGCGGGCGACGGGGCGCTGTGGGTGCTGCTCTGCGCCCCGGTGGCGTACGCCAGGTTGACCCCGCCGCCCGATCGGCTCGGCGTCCCGGTCCTGCTCGGCCTGCTGGTGCTGCTGGCCGCGGCGGTCGTCGCCTCCCGGCGGCGCCCGGTGGTCGCGGTGCTGCTGGTGCTGCTCGGCTCGGCGGTGGACGGCAACATGATGTTCGCCCTGCTCGCGGTGAGCTACCGGGCCGGGCGGTGCAGCGAGCGGGTCGCGCCGATGGCCCGCCTCTTCGCGGCCGTCGCGGTGGGCGGCGCCGTGCTGCACCTGGCGGTGCTGCGCAGCGGCGTGGCGACCTGGTTCCTGCTCAGCTGCGTGTTGCTCTTCGCCGGGGTCCTGCCCTGGCTCGTCGGCCGCTACCGTCGGCAGCACCAGGCCCTGACCACGGCCGGCTGGGAGTACGCCGAGGCGGTGCGGCGGGAGCAGCGGGTCGCGGCGGAACGGGTACGGCTGGCCGAACGTGCCCGCATCGCCCGGGAGATGCACGACTCGCTGGGCCACGAGCTGAGCCTGATCGCGCTGCGGGCGGCCGCCCTCGAGGTGGCACCCGACCTGCCGCCGGCCCGCCGGTCGGCCGCCGGTGAGCTGCGGGCCGGCGTCGCCGCGGCGACCGACCGGTTGCACGGCATCATCGGGCTGCTCCGGGACGAGCCGGCGGGCACCGCGCCGGTCGGGGAGACCGTCACCGAGCTGGTCGACCGGGCCCGCGCCGCGGGCATGGTGGTGCGGCTGTGGTGCGACCCGGCGGCGGACGACCTGCCGGAGCCGGCCCGGCTCGCGGCGCGGCGGGTGATCCGGGAGGCGTTGACCAACGCCGCCCGGCACGCGCCCGGGGCCCCGGTCACCGTGACCGTCGAGGTCGCGCCCGACGCCGTCGCGGTGCGGGTGGTGAACGGACCGTCCCCGCACGGTCCGCCGGCTCCCCGGCCATCGACCGGCACCGGCCTGCTGGCGCTGCGGGAACGCGCCCGGCTCGCCGGGGGCGCCCTCGCTGCCGGGCCGAGCGCCGACGGCGGTTTCGCGGTGACCGTCAACCTGCCGCTGGCCGCGGCGGCCGGGCCGCTCGACGGCACGTCGCCCGGGGCCGACCCCGCGCCGGTCGGTCCGACGGCGCGGCGGGCACCGGACGCGCTCGCCGCCCGCGGGTGGGGGTTGGATCCACTCGCCGACCCGATCGAGGGCTCGACGACGGAGCCGGGCGCCGTCGTACGGGCGGCGCGTCGGGGCGTACGCCGGAGCCTGCTGCTGGCGCTCGGCGGCCCGCCGCCGGCGGCGGCGCTGTTGTCGCTGGTCTACTACCCGGTCGCCACCGCCGGCGCGGAGCTCGACCGGGAGCACTTCGACCGGATGCGGGTGGGCGCCGCCCGGTCGGAGCTGGCCGGGCTGCCCCGCCGTGAGGTGTCGGCGCCGGTGGACCAGCCGGCGCCGCCCCCCGGCGCCAGCTGCGTGTACTACACGGACGGCAACTTCCCGCTCGCCCGGCCCACCTGGCGGCTGTGCTTCACCGACGGGCGACTGACCGGCAAGAGCGAGGTGACCGAGTGACGGTGCGGGTGCTGCTCGCCGACGACGAGGCGATGATCCGGGCCGGGGTGCGGGCCATCCTCGCCACCGACCCGGGCATCGAGGTGGTCGCCGAGGCGGCCGACGGCCGGGCGGCGGTGGACCTGGCCCGCGCGCACCGCCCGGCCGTGGCGCTGCTGGACATTCGGATGCCCCGGCTGGACGGGCTGGCCGCGGCCGCCGAGATCGCCCGGTCGCTGCCGGGCACCGCCGCCGTCATGCTCACCACCTTCGGCGAGGACGAGCACGTGGCCCGGGCGCTCGGCCACGGCGCCAGCGGTTTCCTGCTCAAGTCTGGTGATCCCCGCGAGCTGCTCGCCGGGGTGCACGCCGTGGCCGGCGGCGGGGCGTACCTGTCCCCGCCGGTGGCGCGCCGGGTGATCGAGCTGAACTCCGGTCGGCTGGCCCGGGTGCCGGCCGCCCGGGACCGTACGGCCGGGCTGACCGAGCGGGAACGGGAGGTGCTGGGCCTGGTCGGGGCGGGCCTGTCCAACGCCGAGATCGCCCGCCGGCTGTTCCTCACCGAGGGCACCGTGAAGGGGTATCTGACCAGCATCTTCCACCGGATCGAGGTGCGTAACCGGGTGCAGGCGGCGATCCTCGCGTACGAGGCGGGGCTGACCGGCTGACCCGGCCCGCCCCGCCCCGCCCCGCCGCTCAGGCGTCCCGGCGACGCAACGCGTACCGGCCCAGCGCCAGCGCGGCCACCGTCCAGGCGACGAGCAGCAGCAACCCCACCACCGGCGGGTACGGCTCGGTGTCGCCGGCCAGGAAGTGCCGCCCAGCCACCCCGGGGAACGCGTCGGCGATCCGGGTCAGCACGGCGATGTCCGGCTCGGCCAGCGACAGCGGCACGATGTACAGCACCGCGAACAGCGTGGTCAGGGTGAGCACCGCGCTGCGCAGCGCCGCGCCCAGGCCGAGGGTGAACACCCCGACCAGCGCCAGGTACGCCGCCGTCGCCAGCAGGTCCAGCGCCGTGTCGCCCGCCGGCACCCGGCCCCACTCGCCGAGCAGCGGCAGCGCGGCCGCCGCCCCGACCCCGCCGAGCAGCAGCCCGAAGCCGAAGGTGACCCCGCCGGCCACGGTCGCCTTGGCCAGCAGCAGCCGGCCCCGGGACGGGGTGCAGGCCAGCGTGCTCCGGATGGTGCCGGTGGTGTACTCGCTGGTGATCGCCAACAGGCCGAGGGCGAGCACGGCGTACTGAGCCAGTTCGAGCGCGTCGACCACCACGCTGCCGACGGCGACGATTCCGGCGTCGTTGGTGGGGTCGTCGTCGGTGTTGCCCTTCTGGGCGTAGATGGCGAGCTGGGCGGCGGTCGCGGCCATCACCAGCACCCCGGCCAGCAGGGTCCACCAGGTGGCCCGGACGGACCAGAGCTTCGTCCACTCGGCGGCCACCGCGCCCCGGAACCCGCCACCGGCGCCGCTCGCCGTGCCGTTCGCAGGGGGAGCGGCGGTACGGGTGACCGACGTCGCGCTCATCGCGCCCCACCTCCGACGTACTCGACGGCGTCGCCGGTGAGCCGCAGGAACGTCTCCTCCAGGGTGGCGCTCGCGGTGGACAGCTCGTGCAGCGGCAACCCCAGCTCGTACGCCAGGTCACCGACCCGGGCCGCGGTGAGGCCGGTGACGGTGAGGGTGCCGTCGCCGTCCGGGTTCACCGTGGCGCCCTCGGCGGCGAGCCGGTCGGCGAGCCCCGCCAGCCGGGGGCCGCGGACCCGCACCGCACCGGTCGCGCCGGCCAGCAGCTGGGCGAGTGGGGTGTCGGCGATCAGCCGGCCCCGGCCGATGACCACCAGGTGATCGGCGGTCTGCTCCATCTCGCTCATCAGGTGGCTGGAGATCAGCACGGTCCGGCCCTCGGCGGCGAGCCGCCGGGTGAGGTCGCGGATCCACCGCACCCCGTCCGGGTCGAGGCCGTTGACCGGCTCGTCGAACAGCAGCACCGGCGGGTCGCCGAGCAGCGCCCCCGCGATGCCCAGCCGCTGGGCCATGCCCAGGGAGAGCGCCCGTCCGGGCTTGCCGGCGGCCCGCCCGTCCAGGCCGGCCAGGGCGAGCACCTCGTCGACCCGGCGGGCCGGCAGGCCGTTGCTGCGGGCCATCGCCAGCAGGTGCGCCCGGCCCGGCCGGGCCGGGTGGATGGCCCGGGCGTCCAGCAGCGCCCCCACCTCGCGCAGCGGGTGCCGCAGCTGCCGGTACGACCGGCCGCCCACCAGCGCCCGCCCGGCGGTGGGCCGGTCCAGCCCGAGGACCATCCGCATGGTGGTGGACTTGCCGGCGCCGTTGGGCCCGAGGAACCCGGTGACCCGACCGGCCGCCACGTCGACCGTGAGGTCGTCGACCGCGGTCACCGTGCCGAAGCGTTTCGTCAATCCACGTAACGTGATCATGCGGCGACGGTAGGCGTCCGGCCGGGCTCGGCACCGCTGCCGATCGGCGGTACGGCACCCTGACCTTGGTCAGCCCGGCGGCACCTGACCCTGGTCAGCCGCCGCGGCACCGTGCCGCCGAGCCGGCTGGCGGGAGGCGCCCGGCGGAGCCGGGTCCAGCTCCCACACCGTGGTGTGCTTGACCCGTACGCTCTCCAGCGCCTCCGGCACCGGCACGTCGTACCCGGCCAGCTCGCGGAAGCGTTCGCGGGGCAGGAAGGCCCGCCCCGGGTCGCCGACCAGCACCCGGGCGCCGGAGCGGGCCGCCCGCAGCAGGAAGCGCAGCATCCGGCGGCCCATCGCCTCGCTGTAGAAGACATCCCCGGCGAGCACCACCTCGGCGTCGCCGGCGTCGCCGTCCAGCACGTCGGCGAGCTCGGCGTCCACGCGTACCCCGTTGGCCTCGGCGTTCAGCGCGATCGCCGCGACCGCCCGGTCGTCGACCTCGACGGCCCGCACGGCGGCGGCGCCGGCCCGGGCGGCGGCGATGGCGACCAGGCCGGAGCCGGCGGCCAGGTCGAGCACCCGGCGGCCGGCGACCAGGTCCGGGTGGTCGGTGACGTACCGCGCCAGCCCCTGACCGCCGGCCCAGGCGAACGCCCAGAACGGCGGCGGTTGGGCGCTGCGGAACTCACCCTCGGTGAGCTCCCACAGGCCGATCGGCTCGTCGGCCTGGTGCAGCCGCACCTCGGGGACGAAGGGCACCGGGGCGAGCCGGGCGTGCAGCCGGACGAACGCGGCGGACAGGTCGGACACCGCGGAATTGTCCCCCGGGCCGTCGCGTCGGCGTGTCGCGGGGCGGCGGTGACCGGTTCACCACGAACGGTGAAAACCGGGCCCGGACTTGTCGTCCGGTGCGAACACGCCCGTCTACCGGCTTGCTCCGCCCGCTCCTAGCGTGGCAGGTGGAGTGGACCCGACGATCAGGAGCGAGGCGGTGATGACGGTGTGGCGCAACGCGCTGCGGGTCGGGGCGGTGCTGGCCTGCGTGTCGGCGACCGGGCTGGTGGCGCCCGCGCCGGCGTCCGCGGCGCCCGGCTTCGCCACCGAGCTGAGCGGCCTGCCGGCCGAGTTCAGCGCCGCCGACCAGGTGCGGACGCTGTCCGCGGTGGTCCGGCGCGACGGCGGCGGCTGCGTCAAGGTGCGCTGGTCGATGGTGCTCAGCGTGCAGGGTGGCCTGCGGCTGGACCAGGTCAAGATGGACCGGGTGGAGGACTCCGGCGACTTCCCGACGGAGATCCGGACCGAGGGTGACGTGGCCCGGTTGACGGACCGGCAGCTCGACCCGGGCACGCTCTGCCCGGACCGCACGGTCACCGCCCGCTACCGGGTGGCGTTCGCGCAGGACGTCACGCAGGGGCGGCTCACCCTGGCCGCCGAGGCGTACGACCCCCGGCTGCGCCTGCTCGCCCGGCAGACCGCCACCCGGGAGGTGGTCGGCCTGCTCGCCCCGACCAGCGCCCCACCGGAGCCCACCCCGTCGGCGGAGCCGGCGCAGCCGTCGGTCGAGCCCACCGAGGAGGCGGCGGAGGCTTCGCCGACCGAGGAAGCGGTCGCCGAGGTGCCGCCGGCCGCGACGGCCAGCCGCGCGGCGAGCCGGGGCGGCGGGTTCGGGGTGGTGCAGGCGGCCTTCCTGCTCGGCGGGCTGCTGCTCTTCCTCGGGGTGGGCCTGCTGCTGCGGCTGCGCCAGTTGACCCGGGCGGCGGACGCGGGCGGTGACGAGACCGCCCGGTACGAGCGCCGGCCCGTCCGGTGGACCGCGGCGGGCCGCTGATCGGGGGTCGCCGGGGGTCGGGTGGCGCCACCACCCGACCCCCGACGGTCGCTCACTTCGAGAACACCTGGAACTCGGCGACCCGGACCTGGTCGCGCGCCGGGCTGGCGGTCGCGCAGTCCGTCGTGGTCGCCGGGTCGTCGTCCTGCTCACCGGCGTACGCCGGACCGCCGGTGCACTGGCTGGCCAGCACCTCCAGCCGGACGTGGGTGGCGAGCGTGGTCGGCACCCGGAACGAGCGCAGGGTGATGTCCCGGGTGTACGGCCGGTAGGTCCCGCCGGGGAAGGCGTCCGCCGGGCTGGTGAAGATCCGCTCCCAGCGCCCCGGATCAGCGCAGTCGGTGGTCTTCGCGTTGCAGGTCCACACCGCGAACGAGCGCAGCGAGCTCAGCGCGTTCTGCGAGCCGGCGTCCGGGTCGCCGGTGATCGCCGGGCGCAGCATCGCGCTGACGTTCACCCGCTTGACCACCTGCGGGGCGTCCCCGGGCAGCGCCACGGTGACCGCCCTACCGGCCACCCCGTCCAGCGACGCCCAGTTGGTGGCCTCGGTGTCGTCGCCGATCCGGTCCAGGCTCACCCCGTCGCCGGTGATCACCGCACCCGACGCGGTGGACGCCAGGTTGCGGCTCAGCCGCAGGTCGGCGTACGCCTCCTGGCCGGCCCGGGCGACCACGCTGAGCCGCTGGTGGCCGAAGCCGGGCGCGACCGCCAGCAGGTCGTACGTCCCGTCGACCGCCTCGAAGGTGTCCGGCAGCGGGGTGGCCGGGTCGGTGTCGGCGATCGGGGTGGCCCGGGCCTCGTAGGCGCCGACGTACACCCGGATCGGCGCGTCCGCGCTGTCCCCCCTGGCCCGCAGGGTGATGGTGGCGTTGCCGCCGGCCGGGCTGACGAAGCTCGGCGTCGGGTCGGTGTCGGCGGCGCCGGCCGTGGCGGCGTCCCGGCCCATTCCGGAGCGGGCGAACTCCGCCCAGATCAGCGCCTGGTTGGCCCCGCCGAAGCGGAGCCGGTCGGCGGTGAGCAGGTTGTCCCGCATGTCGAGCATGCTGACCTGGCTGGCCGCCTGGAGCAGGAACGAGTCGAAGACCAGCTGCGCCCAGCGCCGGTTGCCGGGGCACTGGTCGGCGGCCACCCGGCCCTGCGCGCAGTCCAGTTGGCGCTGCGGGGTGCCCAGGCCGTACCGCTTCACCATGGCGGCCCGGATCCGGTGGTTGGTGGCGCTCCAGATCTCCCCGTCGGCGTGCACCGCCGGGCCGCCGGTGTTGTAGCCGACGTCGGAGTAGTTCAGCGGGCTGCGGCTCATGTCGTGGTTGCGGATGCCGCTGACCAGGTTCCCGGTGACGTAGCCGCCGGTGACGAACGGCGTCTCGCCGGGGGCGCGCAGGCCGTGCTCGTAGAGATACTCGGCGGCGAGCAGGTCGCTCCACGACTCGCCCATCGCGCCGCCCTGCAGGCCGCCGATGCCGGTGTCGGGCCCGGCGATCATCCGGTTGGTGATGGCGTGGGTGTACTCGTGGCCGATCACCGTCATGTCGTAGTCACCGTCCACGCACGGCGGGTACGGGCCGCCGGCCTGCGGCTGCCACAGGTACATGTTGCTGGTCGCCGGCACGCCGTCGCGCGGAGTGGCCTGGTTGGCGTTGTTCCGGTTGCCGCTCAGCGCGCCCTGCTGGGCCCGGCCCTGCTCGGCGTCGCCACCGAGCCCGGCGCCGCCCAGGTTCACCGCCTGCAGGTTCCAGGTGGCCTCGGTGAAGCCGAGGTACCAGGCCCAGTCGTGCATCCGGTTGTGCATCGCGAACAGGTTGGTGATGGCGGCGTCGGCGTCGTTGCGCTGCGCCGAGGTGAACGCGGCCGGGTTGCACCGGGCCTGGTGCCACTGGTCGGTGAACGGGTACTCGTAGCGGCGTTCGGGGCTGGCGGTGGCGGGCAGCAGCGGGCTGCCGGCGCCCCAGGAGACCACCGTGTTGGCGGAGTTGCCGCGCGAGGTGCCGGTCGGGGTCCCGGTGGCCAGGTCGACGTCCCAGGGTCGCCCGCTCGCCGGGTCGCGGAACGCGGCGGCGCACCCGGGGGCCGGGTCGGCGCACCAGCGCACCCGGGGGTCCTGGCCGGCGGGCAGGTCGCGCGGCGGGGTGGCCGGGAAGACCGCCCAGCTCGGGTTCTCGGAGTCGAAGTCGACCAGGTCCTCGCGGATCAGCACCGCGCCGGTGATCCCGTCGACGTACGTGGTGAAGGCCGCCGGGTGGTCGGTGGACCGGCCGATCAGGGTCACCTCGTACCCGGCCCGGGTGCCGTCGAGCGGGGTGGGCACGGCGACCGGGCGGACGTCGTGGCTGGCCACCGCGTCGGCGGCCAGGCCGGCGTCGGCGAGCGCGGCGGCGTACGCCTGGTCCGCGGTGAGCGTGGCCGGGGTGGGCGCGGCGGCGTCCCGGGCCAGCGAGGAGCTGACCGAGATCACCTCGCCCCCGGCGACCGCCACGGTGACCAGGCCGTCGTGCCCGGCGGGCAGGTCGCCGAAGCGCTGCCGCAGGGTGACCACCGCTCCCGCGCCGATCGGCCGGACCAGCACCCGCTCCAGCGCGGCGACCCCGCTGTCGGCCAGGCCGAACAGGTCGCGGTTGTCGGCGAGATAGCGGCGGGCGGCGGCCTCGGGGTCGGCGGGCAGGCCGGTGGCCAGCGGCGCGTCGGTCGGGCCGAGCGCCTGCGGGGTGCCCAGCCGGTTCCACCGGACGCCCGCGTCGACCCGCCGGGCCAGTCCCCGGGCGCGGGCGTCGGGGGTCGCCGTACCACGGCGGTTGTCCAGGTCGGCGGATCGATGGCTGTCGTCGGCGAAGGCGCCGGAGCGGCCCGGTGCCGCGGTCGGGTCGTCGCCCGGCGCGGCGGCGGTGGGGCCGGCCGGCAGCAGGGCGGCGACCACGGCGGCGGTCGCCAGTACGGGAACGAGCCGGCGTCGGGGCCGGCTCGTCAGGGGTTTCCACTCCGGTCTGGGCACGGAACCTCCTTGTGGGAGCGGGTGCCGGCGGGTGGCCGGCGGAGCACGCGCTGTTACGCATGCGCATTTGTGGATATCAGGCGAGCGAGCACGAGGGCAAGGTAGATCCGCCTGCTCTTTACAAAAACTGCCCTCTTGTAAAACGGCGTGACCGGTGCCACAGTCGACGGGAGTCCACAGATCGGAGGTCGGCGATGGCCATCGACACCGCCGCGACGGCTCCCGCCGTCGCCTGGCGCGACGCGCGCAAACCGCTCTGGCCGCTGGCCCTGCTCGTCCCGGTGCTGCCCTTCCTGGGCTGGCTCGGCTGGCGGGCCACCGGCGGCGCCTGGGCCTGGTGGCTGACCCCGGCGGTGGTCTTCGGGTTGATCCCCACGATCGACCTGCTGATCGGCGACGACCGCCGCAACCCACCCGACGAGGCGGTGCCGCGGCTGCAGGCCGACGGCTACTACCGCTGGCTCACCTACCTCTACCTGCCCGCCCAGTACGCCGCCCTGGTGCTCTGTTGCGCCGTCTGGGCCCGCGGCGGGCTGTCCCTCGCCGGCGCCGCCGGGCTGGTGGCCACGGTCGGGGTGGTCAACGGGATCGCCATCAACACCGCCCACGAGCTGGGCCACAAGCGGGAGTCCGCGGAGCGCTGGCTGTCCAAGGTCGCGCTGGCGCCCACCGGTTACGGGCACTTCTACGTCGAGCACAACCGCGGCCACCACACCCGGGTCGCCACCCCGGAGGACCCGGCCAGCTCCCGGCTGGGGGAGAGCTTCTGGGCATTCTGGCCACGTACCGTGCTGGGCAGCCTGCGGTCGGCCTGGCGGCTGGAGACCAACCGGTTCCGCATCCGCGGCCGCAGCCCGTGGACGCACCGCAACGACATCCTCAACGCCTGGGCCATGACGGCGCTGCTGTTCGGGGTGCTGGCCGCGGTCTTCGGGCCCGGCGTGCTGGTCTTCCTGGCGCTCCAGGCGGTGGTCGGCTTCTCCCTGCTGGAAGTCGTCAACTACCTGGAGCACTACGGGCTGGCCCGGCAGCGCACCGCCGCCGGTCGCTACGAGAAGGTCGACCCCCGGCACAGCTGGAACAGCGACCGGACGATCACCAACGTCTTCCTCTTCCAGCTGCAGCGGCACAGCGACCACCACGCCAACCCGCTGCGCCGCTACCAGACGCTGCGCAGCTTCGACGTCTCACCGCGGCTGCCGGCCGGCTACGCCACCATGGTGGTCGCCGCGCTGGTGCCGCCGGTGTGGCGGCGGGTGATGGACCACCGGGTGCTCGCGAACTACGGCGGCGACCTCGCGCTGGCCAACGTGCACCCACCGGCCCGGCGCCGGCTGCGGGAACGCGCGGCCGGCCGGTCGACCGCCGAGCGGGGGTAGGTCACCGACCACCCCCGGCGCCGGCCGGACGCCGTCACCCCCACGCGCGTCCGGCCGGCGTTCCCGCGCCCGGCGTTCCCGGCGGAGCCCGGGGTCAGGCCGGCGGGGTCCAGTCCGGGTCCCGGCCGAAGGCGGCGATCATCCGGTCCTGCTCGTCGGCCTCCGCGGGCACGTCCACACCCGGGCGGATCAGCCGCCCCCGCTGGTAGTCGGAGCTGCGCCCGACGAACCACCGCGCGCAGGCCGCGACCGCGTCCGGATCGAGCCGCGGGTCGGCGCCGATCGCCACCGCCAGGTCCCATCCGTGTACGAGGTGCTCGGCGACGAGCTGGTGCAGGTACTCCCGGGCCGGGGTGTCGCCCGCGGCGAGCCGTACCGTCCGGTCGAGCGCGCCCGGGTGGGTGGCGGCGACCTCGGCCTGGGCGGCCGCCTGCCAGGCCGCGCCGAGCGGGTCGTCGCCGAGCTGGTCACCGGTGAACCGGTCGCCCACCTCGTCGATGCCGCGGCCGGCGAGCAGCGGCACGGTCCAGCGGTCCTCGGTGACCACGTGGTCGACCAGGGTCCGCACGTCCCACTCCGGGCAGGGGGTCGGGTCGGCCCACTGCCCGGGGCTCACCTGGTCCACCCGGTCGGTGAACTCGGCCAGGCTGCGTCGGTAGGTCTCCAGCAGGTCCATGCGCCGATTGTTCCGGCTGGTCGGGCCGGCCCGAGGAGTTTCGCCCGGCTTGCGCCGGCCGGCGGCCCGGCGCACGCCGGTCCGCGGCGTGGCCGCAGAGTGGGGGGTCGGGCGGTTCAGTCGAGCTGGGCCGGGTCCAGGCCGAGCTCGCGGGCGGCGGCCAGCCGGATCCACTGGCCGCACTGCCGCCGGGAGATCACCCGGTCGTGCACCGCGAGCTGGACGGCGAGCCCGTCCATCAGGGCGTTGATCCGCCAGGCCGCACCGGCCGGGTCGGTGCAGTGGAAGGTGCCGTCGGCCACGCCGTCGGAGATCACCGTGGTCAGGTCCTGCCGCCAGCGCAGGTCCAGCCGGCGGGAGACCTTCTCCAGCTCGGGGGTGCGCAGCGACTCCGACCAGCCGTCGATCCACAGCGACCAGGAGATCGAGCGGCCGGCCGGAGCGTAGAGGCGCAGTAGCCGGCGCAGCTTCGTCAGCGGCGGGGCGGCGGAGCGGGCCACGGCGTCGAGCCGGGCGATGTCCTGCTCGGCGGCGTACGCGAAGGCCTGCGCGAGCAGCCGTTCCTTGGTGGCGAAGTGGTAGAAGACCAGCGCCTGGCTGACCCCGGCGGCCTGGGCGACGTCGGCCGTGCGGGTGTTGGCGAGTCCGCGTTCGACGATCACGTCGCAGGCCGTGCGCAGCAGGGAATCCAGGCGAAGATCGGCCGCACGTCTCGTCACGCCGTTACGGTAGACCATCCATGCGCGTACAGGGAGTTACCGTGAGCGGCCGGTCGGGGATGTGACAGTCGGAAGCCGGACAGCCGCCCCGGCGCGTCGGGGCAGCCGCGACCTGCCCGTCCGGCGTGCCTCACCGGCCGCTCCGATCGACGCCCAGTCTCCTAGGACGCTCTGCGGGTGGTGGCCCGCACCGTCACCCCGCGGCGCGCCGAGGCGTCACCCCGATTTGGCATCGCTCCGGCGACTCGGCTAAAGTTCTCATCCGTCACCGGGAACACCGGAGACAAGCGGACGTAGCGCAGCTGGTAGCGCATCACCTTGCCAAGGTGAGGGTCGCGGGTTCGAATCCCGTCGTCCGCTCGGAGCTGCCGCCACGCATGACGGGGGCAACCTCGGTGGGGTGGCCGAGAGGCGAGGCAACGGCCTGCAAAGCCGTGTACGCGGGTTCAAATCCCGTCCCCACCTCGGTAAGGACTCGGGCGATTGGCGCAGTGGGAGCGCGCTTCCTTGACACGGAAGAGGTCACTGGTTCAAACCCAGTATCGCCCACCAGTGAGAACGGCAGGCCCGTCACCGGATCCGGTGACGGGCTCTTCTGCGTTCGGGGCGGCTGCCGACCGTGGTGCCGTCGACCGCAGCCGCGGGGGGCGTGCCGATGTCGGTGGCCGGCACGCCCCCCGGGCAGGCGATTCGCGACCGGTCAGCTCCGCCGGCCGCGGTGGGTGCCGGCTCACAGCGGCGGGGCGACGTCCCGACGCTCCTCGACCCGGCGGTACTCCACCGGCTCGGCGGTGGTGACGACCTGGCGGCGGCGACCGCCCCAGACCACGGTGAACATGATCAGGCCGAGGGCGCCCGCGGCCATCAGGATCCAGCCGACGACGTCCAGGTTGACGCCGGCGACGGTGGCGTTCAGCGCGAAGGTGAGGATCGCGCCGACCGCCAGCAGGAAGATGCTCGTTCCGATACCCACGACAGCCTCCTTCGGGGGGTGTGGTGTGCTGTCGCCGCGCTCAGTACCCCGTCGGTGAGCAGCGCAACCAGCCGCCAGTGGCGTTGCGGTGGGGTGGCGGCAGAGGCGATCTTGTCGTCGGGTAGAGTTCATCTCGTCGCCGGGGAAACCGGGCGGCACGCGGACGTAGCGCAGCTGGTAGCGCATCACCTTGCCAAGGTGAGGGTCGCGGGTTCGAATCCCGTCGTCCGCTCGTTTGATCACGGGCGATTGGCGCAGTGGGAGCGCGCTTCCTTGACACGGAAGAGGTCACTGGTTCAAACCCAGTATCGCCCACCAGCGGATCAGCGAAGCGGCTCGTCACCGGTACCGGTGACGAGCCGTTACTCGTTCCACCGCTGCCAAGACGATGGGGGAGCGCCATGACCGTCCGACGGGTCGTGCCGAACATCGGCGCCGAGGACACCGACCGCAGCCGGGACTTCTACGCCGGCCTGCTCGGTCTGGAGGTGGGCATGGACCTGGGCGAGGTGGTCACCTACGTGTCGCCGACCAACCCGACCGCCCAGGTCACCGTCCTGACCGGGGATCCCTCGGCCGCCGTCGTACCGGCGCTCACCGTCGAGGTCGAGGACGTCGACCCGGTGTACGCGGACGCGCTGCGCCGCGGCCTGGAGATCGTCCACCCGCTCACCGACGAGCCGTGGGGGGTACGCCGCTTCTTCGTGCGGGACCCGAACGGGGTGGTGGTCAACGTGATGAGCCATCTCGGCGGCTGAACGGGTGTCGGTCCACCGTGGACGGGGTACCTCCGGGCGATGGTGGACGGGGAGCCGGAGGAGTTGCTGCGGACGCGCTTCTGGCCGGCCGTGCTGGTGCCCATCGGGGTGCTGGTGGCTCTGACTGCGGTCGCGCTGCGCTACGACTGGGCCTTCCTCATCGGGGCGGCCGTCGGCATCGGGATGTGGCTCTTCTTCGCCGTGCTGCTGCGCGGTGGCGGGCTGCTGGCCGACGAGACCGGGCTGCTGGTCCGGGAGCGGGGGCGGGTGGTCCGCAGCTACCGGTGGGACCAGATCCGTGAGGCGGGGCTGAGCCAGGTCGGGCACGGCAGGATGGGACTGATCGTGCTGCCCGACGGCGGCCCGTACGACGTGCCCGGCCCGAACAGCCCGGTGACAATCGGTCAGGTCTGGATGCTGCGCGGTCCGGACCGCGCGACCCGGGATCGGGTCGCTGAGCTGCTGCGCGCCCACGGCATCCCGAGGCCGAAGGACCTCGGCCACCTGGCCAACACCCCGCAGCGGGCGCCCCGGCAGCCGCCACCGGAGTGAGACCCCGGCCACCGCCGGTTCTCATGCCGCTGGCCGGCACCCCGGATTCGGGGGTGCCGGCCAGCGGTGGTTCCTGTCGGGTCAGCTGTTCCAGTGCTGGGCCACGAGGTCGGCGGCCTGCTGCTCCCACTGGGCGTAGGCGTCCGGGTACGCCGACACCTGCACCGTCTGCGCGGCCTCGGTCAGCGGCATGTCCTGCCACCCGTCGACCTGCTTCAGGCCCTTCTGGAACGCCATGGTGGAGTAGACCGTGTCGGTGATCTGCTCCGGGGTGCCCCAACCACTGGACGGGCGCTGCTGGAACAGGCCCAGCGAGTCGTGGTCGTTGCGGTCACCCAGATGACCCAGGTTCTCCAGCTTCGACTCCTGCAGGCTGGTGGCGATCGAGATCACCGCGGCCCGCTCGTCCAGACCCGACTTCTTCGTGCCGGCGATGATCGCCTTCACGTTCTTGGTCTGCTCGTCGTTCAGGGTGATGCGGGACTGCTCACCCTGCACACCGTGCGGGATCAGCTTGCCCTTGTCCACACCCGGCTTGTCGGCCTGCACCGTCACCGCGACCGGCTTGGCGTGCGACGCGGGGGCGGCGTCGGCGTGCATGGCCGGACCGGCGAACACGCCACCGGCGAAGGCCAGACCAGCGATACCCAGAACACTCTTCCGCAGCATGGTGGTAGCCATCAGAAATCAGCTCCTCGGGGGTTGGCGCCCACACCCGGCGGGGGCCGGACACGGACGCAAGCACCACGACGGGGCGCTCTCAATCAGGGGAAAGTCTTGGGGTTCGGCGGCTGCACGAACGCGGGGGGTTCGCGGCGCCGGACCAGGTGTAACGACCGCCCGCCCACCATCATTCCCGGGGGCCCGCCACCCACCGGCCAGGCCGGGCGGGGCGCTGCTGCGGTCATCCAGGTGATGTAACGACCCCGGCCGGCCCGCCATTCCACCGCCAGAGTGCCACCCGTCACGGGACACCACCGGACACCGCCACCCAGACCGGCCGCCCGGGTTCGCCGGCCAATCACGCGGATCGGACATCCGGGCACGGACTCCGTCGACCGCGGCGGCGGGTTGCCCGTACACCGGAGTTCGCCGCGCCCCGCGAACCGGACAACCGGCTGCGGACTCTCGTCACCGCGGCGGGCAGGCCAGGTGCCTCCCACGGAGGCTACGGAGCTGATGACGTAAACGAATCGGATCCGGACAGTCGCGCCGTCAACGGAGCGAGCCGACGAAACCGGACATGCGAGCAACATTTCGGTGACAGCGCGGGTCGGTGCCAGCGCGGGCCGGGCGAGGCACCTCCACCCGACGCTCTGGAGCTGATGACGTGAACGGATCAAGCTCAGCGCCTGGCGTTCTGCCGTTGGCAGATCGGGCGCCGCGCGCCCCCCGCAGCCCGGCGTGACCGGGCATGGTGGGACGCATGAGGCTGCTGGTGCTGGGCGGGACGGGGTTCGTCGGTGGAGCCGTGGTGGCCGAGGCGGCCCACCGGGGTTGGTCGGTCACCGTGCTCAACCGGGGGCTGCACGGCGGGGTCCCGCCGGGCGTACACCGGTTGCGGGGGGACCGGACGGCGCCCGACGGGTTGGCCGCACTGGCCGGCGGCGAATGGGACCTGGTGGTGGACACCTGGGACGGCGCGCCGCGGGCCGTGCGGGACGCGGCCCGCGCCCTCGCCGACCGGGCGGGGCACTACGCCTACGTGTCCAGCGGCTCGGTCTACGTGGCGCCGCCCCCGGCGGGTGTGGGGGAGGAGGCGCCCACGGTCGAGGCGGCGGCGGACGCCGACGACGGTGACTACCCGGCGAACAAGGCCGGCGGCGAACGCGCGGCGACCCAGGTGTTCGGGGAGCGGGCGTTGCTGGTGCGGGCGGGGCTGATCCTCGGGCTGGGCGAGGACATCGGCCGGCTGCCCTGGTGGCTGACCCGGGCCGCGCGCGGCGGTGACCTGCTGGCCCCCGGCCCGACCGAGCTTCCCGTGCAGTACGTCGACGTGCGGGACCTGGCGGCCTGGACGCTGGACCGGGCCGCCGAGAGGCTGGGCGGCGCGTTCAACGTGATCAGCCGGCCCGGGCACACCACCATGGGCGAGCTGATCGACACAGTGGTCGCGGTGACCGGCTCCCACGCCCGACCGCGCTGGACGGCGCCCGAGCCGATCCTGGCCGCCGGGGTGACGCCCTGGGTCGACCTGCCGATCTGGATCCCAATCGGGCACGAGTTCCGGTGGTTGCAGGAGCGCGGCGTCGAGAAGGCGTACGCGGCGGGGCTGACCTGTCGCCCGGTGGCTGAGACGGTCGCGGACACCTGGCGCTGGCTGCGCGAGGTGGGGTCGGTGCCCCCGCGGGCCGGCCGGCCGGCCCGGGCCCCGGTCGGTCTGGATCCCGCCCGGGAGGCCGCCCTGCTCGCCGCGCCGCCCGCCGGCTGAGCACCGCCCGGGAGGCCGCGGCGGCGGGTCAGGCGGGCACCACCGGCAGGTCCAGCACCTCGTCCACCGGGCGGCGCGGGGTGGCCCGGCCCGGTTGGCCGTACCCGATCCGCATCACCATCTGCGGGGTGCCGAACCGGCCCAACGACAGCCGCAGCTGCTCGCGCGCCCCCGGCACCTCGATCGGCTGGGACAGCAGCGACACCGACAGCCCGGCGTCGGTCGCGGTGAGCAGCACCCGTTGCAGGGCCTGCCCCGCGACGAGCTGGTCGGTGGCGGTGTTGCCGGCGGAGCCGAGCACGGCAACCAGCGGTTCCGGCTCGAAGTCGCGTCCCGGCGCGCGGTTGCGGCCGCCGAAGGCCCGGGCGGGCAGCAGGTCCTGCGGTTCGCTCTGCGGGCCGCCGGCGCTGGCCGGCACCCCGTCGGGCGCGGGCTCCCGACGGATCCACTCGTCGCGTTCGGTGCGGTAGCCGGGGTCACGTTCGAGGACGCGGTGCGCGCTGCGGGCGATCTCGGCGAAGGCGTTGACCGCGCTGGTCCCGATCAGCAGCTCCAGCCAGCACTGCTCGGCGCGGGCCGCCTCGCCGAGCCGCCAGCGGGCGTCCGCGGTCACCGGGTCGGGCCAGAACGGCGCCCGGTTGCTGAACCGGCGGGGGATAGCCGCGTGCAGGGCCTGCTCGGTGGGGGTGGGGCGGCGCGGCAGGTCCGGGACCAGCCGGGCCATCACCCCCGGCTCCCCGGGGTACGGCCGGAGCCGGACCGTGCCCGGGGTGCCGGCCACGGCGAGCGACAGCCGCAGGTTGAACAGCGCCGCGCCGCAGGCGATCCGGGCGCCCCACCCGCTCGGGTCGGTGGCGGGCAGCCGGCGGGCCGGGTCGATGGACAGCTCGATCCCGCCGTCGCGGACCCGGAACCGCCACGGCTGGGCGTTGTGCAGGGACGGCGCCCGGACGGCGTCCGCGGCGGCGGCCCGCAGCTGTGCGACGGTGAAACCGGTGTCCATGGTGAAGCTCCTTCCGGTCGGGCCGCCCCCCGGTGGTCCGTCTCCACCGTGCGGCACCGGTCCCCGGCCGAGGCAGGGCCGGACGTCCCGTCCCGGCCGGGTCGCCCTCCCCGCCGCCGGCGCGTCCGGGTAGGGACCTTCGGCCCGTGCCCGGCCGGCCCGGGGCGGGTAGAAACGAGGGATGATCCGGGTTTTCCTGCTCGACGACCACGAGGTCGTCCGTCGTGGCCTGGCCGACCTGCTGCAGAGCGGCGGCGACATCGAAGTGGTGGGCGAGTCCGGCTCCGCGCCGGAGGCCACCCGCCGCATCCCCGCCCTCCGGCCGGACGTGGCGATCCTCGACGCCCGGCTGCCCGACGGCAACGGCATCGACGTGTGCCGGGACGTGCGGGCCGTCGACTCGTCGATCAAGGGCCTGATCCTCACCTCGTACGAGGACGACGAGGCGCTGTTCGCCGCGATCATGGCGGGGGCGGCCGGTTACGTGCTCAAGCAGATCCGCGGCACCGACCTGGTCGACGCGGTACGCCGGGTCGCCGCCGGCCAGTCGCTGCTGGACCCGGCCATCACCACCCGGGTGCTGGAGCGCATCCGCAGCGGGGTGGAGCAGCCGCGCGAGCTGAAGACCCTCACCGAGCAGGAGCGGCGGATCCTGGAGTACGTGGCCGAGGGGCTGACCAATCGGGAGATCGCCGGCAAGATGTTCCTCGCCGAGAAGACCGTGAAGAACTACGTCTCCAGCGTGCTGGCCAAGCTGGGCCTGGAGCGGCGCACCCAGGCTGCGGTGCTGGCCACCCGGCTGCTCGGCAAGACGCACTGACGCCGGGGCCGGCGGAAGGCACGCAACGCCCGGGCCGCGGGACGGCGGTCAGTCGCGCAGCGGCACGCACCAGTACAGCTCGGTGCCGTGCGGGCTGACCGGGCGTACCTCGAACTCGCCGCCGTGCCGTTCGGCCCGCTCGCGCAGGTTGATCAGGCCGCCGCGCGCGGCCGCCGGGTCGCAGCCGGCGCCGTCGTCGGTGACGGTCACCGTCACCCGGTCGGCGGCGGCCCGGACGGCGACCGCCACCTTGCTCGCCCCGGCGTGGCGTACCACGTTGGACAGCGCCTCGCGGAGCACGGCCGCGAGGTCCGGCCGGACCTGGTCGGGGACGGCGCTGTCGAGCGGCCCGTCGAGCTCGACGGTGGGGCGGAAGCCGAGCGAGTCGGCGGCCACGTCGACCGCCTCTCGGATCTCGGTGCGCAGCTCCGCGCTCATCGGGGTGCGCAGCTCGAAGATGGTGCGACGGATGTCCCGAATGGTGGCGTCCAGGTCGTCGACGGCCGCGTTGATCCGCTTGGCGACCTCGGGCCGGGCGTTCATCGCCCCGCTCTGCAGCTGCAGGCCGGTGGCGAACAGCCGCTGGATCACCACGTCGTGCAGGTCGCGGGCGATCCGCTCGCGGTCCTCCAGGACCACCAGCAGCTCGCGCTCCTCCTGGCCCCGGGCCCGCTCCATGGCCAGCGCCGCCTGCCCGGCGAAGCTGCTGAGCAACCGCACGTCGTCGTGGGCGGCCCGGCCGGCGTCCGGGCGGTGCGCGACCACCAGCACGCCGTGCAGGGTGTCCGCGGCGGCCAGCGGCGAGACCACCGCGGGCCCGGCGACCACCGGCCCCGGCCACGGGGCGGTCGCCGCCAGGTTCTCCACGACCTCGTGCCGCCCCTGCACCACCGCGCCGGCGAAGGCGGTGTCGGCGGTCGGCAGCACCGCGCCGACCAGCTCCCGGGCCGCGCCGTCGGCCGAGTCGACCACCTCCACGGTGAACTCGGCGGCGTCCTCGTCGTAGAGCAGCACCAGGGCCAGCTCCGCCTCGGCGACCTCGCGGGCCCGGCGGGCCACCAGGGTGAGCGCGTCGGTGCGGCGCACCTCGCCGAGCAGCACCGTGGTGATCTCCGCGGTGGCGGCCAGCCAGCGTTCCCGCCGGTGGGCCAGCGCGTAGAGGCGGGCGTTCTCGATGGCCACGCCGGCCGCCGCGGCGAGCGCGACGACGATCTCCTCGTCGTCCTCGGTGAACTCCGGCGCGCCCTGCTTCTCGGCCAGGTAGAGGTTGCCGAAGACCTGGTCGCGGATGCGGACCGGCACGCCGAGGAAGCCGTGCATCGGCGGGTGGTGCGGCGGGAAGCCGTACGACCGGGGGTGCTGGGTGATGTCGGGCATCCGCAGCGGACGGGGCTCGTCGATGAGCAGGCCGAGCACGCCCCGCCCGTGCGGCAGGTCGCCGATCCGGGCGTGCAGCTCGTCGTCGATGCCGTGCACGATGAAGTCGTGCAGCAGCCGGTCCGGCCCGATCACGCCCAGCGCGCCGTACCGGGCCCCGACCAGCTCGCAGGCGGACCGCACGATCCGCTGGAGGGTGCTGCGCAGGTCGAGGTCGGAGCCGATCACCACCACCGCGTCGAGCAGGGCGCGCAACCGCTCCCGGCTGGTCACCACCTCGCCCACCCGGTCGAGCATCTCCTGGAGCAGCTCGTCCAGCCGGACCCGGGACAGCGGGCTCAGCCCGAGCGAGGGCAGGTGCTCGGTGCGCGGGGTCGGGGCGGTGGCCACGTCGGGATGCTATCCCTCGGCCACCGTCCGGCACGAGACCGTCACCGCGGCTGGTCGCGTACCGCCGAGGTGTCCACCACCTGCGCGGTGGGCAGTCGCGGGGTGTGCGGCGGGCCGCCGTGCGCCGGGTCCGCGATCCCCAACCGGAGCACCAGGTACGGGTAACCGAGCCCGCTGAGCAGTTGCCGCAGTGTCTGCCGGGTGCCGGGCACCTCCACCACGCCGGACAGCGGGGTCACCGACACGCCGAGCCGGGTGGCGGTCAGCCACAGCGCGGAGAGCGCCTCGCCGGCCCGCAGCCAGCTGTCCGGCTCGTCCTCGTCGCCGAAGAGCAGGGCGTACGCGGCCGCCTTGTCGTGGCCCGGGCCGACCGGCAGGCTGCCGGGGCGGCCGAAGTCCCGCCCGGGCACCGTGGTCTGCGGCTGGTCCTGCGGCAGCACCTCCGCGGTCAGGCCGGTGCCGGCGCCCGCCCGGCTGGTCCAGTACTGCAGCTCCTCGCGTAGCTGCGGGTCCTCCGCCTCGACGGTGCCGGCGTGCGAGGCCGCCGCGGCCAGGTCCAGCAGCTGGTCGGCGGCGAGGATCTGCAGCCCGGCGCCCTCCGCGCCGGCGGCCCGGCTGATCTCGCCCAGCGCCTCGGCGGGCACCGGCTCGTCGCTGACCGGCCGCCGGTCGGTGTGCCGGACCTGCATGCACTGCACCAGGTGCATGGCGTCCGGGTCGGCCGTGCCGCGGCGCGGGCCGGTCAGCCGGGCCAGCAGGTCCGGTTGGGCCGGGTCGGGCAGCCGCTCGACCACCGCCGTCCACCCCTCGGCGCTCAGCGCCAGCCGGGCGTGGTGCAGCGCGGCCCCGCAGCTGATCGCCACCAACCGCCCCTCGGGGTCGGTGGCGGCGAGCTGGCGTTCCCGGGCCACCCGCAGCTCCAGGGCGTCCGGCAGCACCCGCCACAGCCACGGCTGGGTGTTGTGCACCGACGGCGCGTAGCCGGCGGTCGCCGCCGCCTCCGCGAGGGCGGTGGTCAGCGGGCGATCAGTGGCCGGCGTGTCCTGGCTCATCGTCACGACCTTTCCGTTTCTCCCCATGGTGCCCCAAGCGGACGGGTGCGCGGGCGGGGTTGCGGCTCCATCCTGTGCGATCGCCCTCGGGGGCACACGGTCCGCAGGTCCTCCTCCGGCGGGTCGTTCGGCCCGGGTGATTCCGCCGGTTCCGCCGCTCCGGGGCGGTGGGCGCTGGGACGATCCGCGGGTGGGTGCGCAGCAGCGGGAGTGCGTACCGGAGCGGCCGGCGGCCCGGCGCCCGGTCGGGTGGCTGCGGCGCCGGCTCGGCACGTCGGGCGGCGGGGCGCGGCCGGGCCTGCTCGAGTGGGCCCCGCTGACCCTGCTGACCGTCGCGGTGCTGCTCGGGGCGGCGCTCTGGTTCGCCGGCCGGCGGCCCGCGGCCGACCTGGTCTGGGCGCTGGTGACCCTGGCGGCGCTGCTGCCGGCCGGATGGGCGGTGCTGCGCCAGGTGTGGCACCGGCAGTTCGGGGTGGACGTCATCGCGGTGCTGGCGCTGGCCGGCGCGCTCGCCGTCCGGGAGTACCTGGCCGGCGCGGTGATCGCGGTGATGGTGGCGACCGGGCGGGCGCTGGAGGCGTACGCCCAGCGCCGGGCCACCCGGGACCTGCGGGCGCTGCTGGAGCGCGCGCCGCGCCAGGCGCACCGGCGCACCTCGGACGGCGGGATCGAGGTGGTCGGGCTGGACCGGGTGGTGGCGGCCGACCGGCTGCTGGTCGGGCCGGGCGACGTGGTGCCGGTGGACGGGACGCTGGAGGACGCCGCCACCCTGGACGAGTCGGTGGTGACCGGCGAGTCGCAGCTGGTCCAGCGGGGCGCCGGCGAGCAGGTGGGCAGCGGCGTGGCCAACGCGGGCGCGGCGGTCGGCCTGCGGGCCACCCGCAACGCCGCGGAGAGCACGTACGCGGGCATCGTCCGGCTGGCCGAGGAGGCGACCGCGCACAAGGCGCCGATGGTCCGCCTCGCCGACCGGTACGCGGCGGCGTTCGTGCCGTTCACGCTGCTGCTGGCCGGGCTGGCCTGGCTGCTGTCCGGGCAGTTCGTCCGGGCGGTGGCGGTGCTGGTGGTGGCCACCCCCTGCCCGCTGCTGCTGGCCACCCCGATCGCGATCGTGTCCGGGCTGTCCCGGGTGGCCCGGCGGGGCGTGCTGGTCCGCGACGGCGGCTCGCTGGAGCTGCTCGGCCGGGCCCGGACGTTGCTGGTGGACAAGACCGGCACGCTCACCGCCGGTCGGCCGCGCGCCGCCGAGACGGTGGTCGCCCCCGGCGGCGACCGGGACGAGGTGCTCCGGCTGGCCGCGTCGGTGGAGCAGCTGTCCCCGCACGTGCTGGCCGCGGCGCTGGTGCGACAGGCCCGGGAGCGGGGGTTGCCGCTGGTCGAGCCGACCGAGGTCACCGAGCAGCCGGGACGCGGGGTCACCGGCCGGGTGGACGGCCGGCGGGTGACGGTCGGCCAGCTCGACGGCGACCCGCCGGAGTGGGCGCGGCTGGCCCGGGAACGCGCCGAGCTGGCCGGCTGGTCGACGGTCTGGGTCAGCGACGAGGGCGGCCCGGTCGGCGCGATCCTGCTGGAGGACCCGGTACGCCCCGACGCCCGGCGCACCGTCCGCCGGTTGCGCGAGGCCGGGCTGGCCCGGCTGGTGATGCTCACCGGTGACCGGCCGCGCACCGCCGACCAGGTCGCCCAGGCGGTCGGGGTGGACGAGGCGGTGGCGCAGCTGTCCCCCCGGGAGAAGGTCGACCGGGTCCGGGAGGAGTCCCGCCGGGCGGTCACCGTGATGGTCGGCGACGGGGTGAACGACGCCCCGGCGCTCGCCGAGGCGCACGTCGGGGTGGCGATGGGCGCCACCGGGGCGACCGCCTCGGCGGACGTCGCCGACGCGGTGCTCACCGTGGACCGGTTGGACCGGCTCGCCGATGCGGTGGAGATCGCCCGGTACGCCCGCCGGATCGCGGTGCAGAGCGCCGCCGTGGGGATGGGGCTGGCGGTGCTGGCGATGCTGGTCGCGGCGGCCGGCCGGCTGCCCCCGGTCGGCGGCGCCTTCCTTCAGGAGGGCATCGACGTGCTGGTGATCCTCAACGCGCTGCGGGCGCTCGGCGGCGGGCTGCGCCAGCGGGACGTGCCACCGGCCACCCGGGACCTGCTGGACCGGTACGCGCGGGAGCACCGCGGCGTCCGGGAGGTGCTGGCCCGGGTGCGGGACACCGCGGATCTGGTGGCCACCCGCCCGGACTCGCCGCGGTGCCTGCCGGCGCTGCGCGAGACGCACCGCCGGCTGGCCGACGAGGTGCTGCCGCACGAGAGCGCCGAGGAGCGGCAGCTCTATCCGGCGCTGGCCGGGCCGCTGGGCAGCGCCGAGGCGACCTCCACGATGAGCCGCGGGCACGTGGAGATCCGCCGCCTGGTCGACCGGATCGGCGGCCACCTCACCCAGACCGCCGACGGCCACCTGCGCCCCGACCAGGTTCCCGATCTGCTGGCCGCCCTGTACGGGCTGGACGCCGTGCTGCGGCTGCACCTGGCCCAGGAGGAGGAGGACTACTTCTCGCTGCCGGCCAACCCCCGCTGACCCCCGCTCACCGTTCCCGGGCGACCGCCACCGGGCAGTCGGCGTGCTGGATCAGCTGCTGGCTCACCGAGCCGAGCAGCGCGCCGCGCAGCCCGCCGCGACCGCGGCTGCCCACCACGACCAGCTGGGCCTGCCGGCTCGCCTCGACCAGCGCCGCGGCCGGGGCGCCGGGCCGCACGTCGACGGTGACCGGCACGTCCGGGAAGGTCTCCCGCCACCGGGCGAGCGCCTCGTCGACCTCCGTCCGCAGCTGGTCGCCGGCGGCCTCGGCGTCGTGGTCGGCGGGCCGCCGCCGCGCGTCCGGCGGCTCGAACACCCGGACCACCCGCAGCGGCACGTCCCGTTGGGCGGCGCGCTGCACGGCGAAGCCGAGCGCCACCCGGGACGGGTCGGAGCCGTCGAAGCCGGCCACGATCGGGCCCCGCGCGTCGGCGTGCGCCTGCCGCACCACCACCACCGGGCAGTGCGCGTGCGCGCTCACCGTCACCGCGGTGGAGCCGGCGAGCAGGCCGCCGAACCCGCCGTGCCCCCGGCTGCCGAGCACCAGCAGGCCCGCCTCGGCCGACCGCTCCTCCAGCACCAGGCCCGGCGGCCCGTCGAACACCTCGCCGTGCACCGTCGCCCCGGTCCGCTTCGCGGCGTCCGTCGCAGTGGTCCGCACCAGCTCCTCCACCTGCCGGCGGGCCGCCTCGTCGGGCCAGATCCCCGGCGCCACCCCGGGACCGATCCAGCCGGCCACCGTCAGCCACTCGAACACGTAGGCCAGCCGGACCGGTCGACCGCTGCGCCCCGCCTCGGCGAGCGCCCAGTCCAGGGCGACCGCGGCGTCCGCCGACCCGTCGTACCCGACCAGGATCTCCTCGGCGCCGGGCAGGCCCTCGCTCACCGGCCCGACCTAAGCGCGGGGTCGTTCTCCCGGATCCAGGTCCACTCGGCGACCCGGGGGTCGTCCTCGCCGTACTGCCTGGTGTGGTCGCGGCAGGCCTGCCGGGTGTCCACCATCTCCTGCCGCAGGTGCGCCGCGCGGGCGGCCAGCCCGGGGGTGCGGTCGATGACGTCGATGACCAGGTGGAAGCGGTCCAGGTCGTTGAGCATCACCATGTCGAAGGGCGTGGTGGTGGTGCCCTCCTCCTTGTAGCCGCGCACGTGCAGGTTGCCGTGGTTGGTGCGCCGGTAGGTCAGCCGGTGGATCAGCCACGGGTAGCCGTGATACGCGAAGACGACCGGCTTGTCGCGGGTGAAGATGGTGTCGAACTCGTTGTCCGGCAGGCCGTGTGGGTGCTCCGACGGCGGCTGCAACCGCATCAGGTCGACCACGTTGACCACCCGGACCTTCAGCTCCGGCAGGTGCCGGCGCAGCAGGTCCGCCGCGGCCAGGGTCTCCAGCGTGGGCACGTCGCCGGCGCAGGCGAGCACCACGTCCGGCTCCTCGCCGTCGTCGGTGCTGGCCCAGTCCCAGATGCCGAGGCCGCGCCGGCAGTGCTGGACCGCCTCGTCCATGGTCAGCCAGTTCGGGGCGGGCTGCTTGCCGGCCACCACCACGTTGATGTAGTGCCGGCTGCGCAGGCAGTGGTCCATGGTGGACAGCAGGGTGTTCGCGTCCGGCGGCAGGTAGACCCGGACCACCTCGGCCTTCTTGTTCACCACGTGGTCGATGAAGCCCGGGTCCTGGTGCGAGAAGCCGTTGTGGTCCTGCCGCCAGACGTGGCTGGACAGCAGGTAGTTCAGCGAGGCGATCGGCTGCCGCCAGGGGATGTGGCGGGTCACCTTCAGCCACTTGGCGTGCTGGTTGACCATCGAGTCGACGATGTGGATGAACGCCTCGTAGCTGGTGAACAGGCCGTGCCGGCCGGTCAGCAGGTAGCCCTCCAGCCAGCCCTCGCAGAGGTGTTCGGAGAGCACCTCCATCACCCGGCCGTCCGGGGAGAGGTGGTCGTCGTCGGCGGTGGTGGCGGCCACGAACGCCCGGCCGGTCACCTCGAACGCGGCGCCGAGCCGGTTGGAGGCCACCTCGTCCGGGCCGAACAGCCGGAACGTCTGCGGGTTGTTGGTGATCACGTCGCGGATCCACGGGCCCAGCCGGCCGGTGGCGCCCACCGCCGGTTCGCCCGGCCGCGGCACGTCCACCCCGTACTGGCGGAAGTCCGGCAGCTCCAGGTCGCGCAGCACGCTGCCGCCGTTGGCCACCGGGTTCGCGCTCATCCGCCGCTCGCCGCGCGGCGGCAGGGCGGCCAGCTCGGCGACCGGGGCGCCGGTCGGGTCGAACAGCTCCGCCGGCCGGTAGCTGCGCAGCCAGCGCTCCAGCTCGGCCAGGTGCGCCGGGTTGTCGCGTACCTCGGAGATCGGCACCTGGTGGGCGCGGAAGGTCCCCTCGACCTGCTTGCCGTCGACCCGGTCGGGGCCGGTCCAGCCCTTCGGCGTCCGCAGCACGATCATCGGCCAGCGGGGGCGCTCGACCACGCCGCCGGAGCGGGCCCGGCGCTGGATCTCGGCGATCTCGTCGCACGCCCGGTCCAGGGTGGCGGCCAGCAGCTGGTGCACCGTGGCCGGGTCGTCGCCGGCGACCACGTACGGCTGGTAGCCGAAGCCGCGCATCATGGCCAGCAGGTCGTCGGTGGGGATGCGGTCCAGCACCGTCGGGTTGGCGATCTTGTAGCCGTTGAGGTGCAGGATCGGCAGCACCGCGCCGTCGCGGGCCGGGTTGAGGAAGACGTTGGACAGCCAGCTGCCGGCCAGCGGGCCGGTCTCCGCCTCGCCGTCCCCGATCACGCAGGCGACCAGCAGGTCGGGGTTGTCGAACGCGGCGCCGTACGCGTGGCTCAGCGCGTACCCCAGCTCGCCGCCCTCGTGGATCGAGCCCGGCACCTCCGGCGCCACGTGGCTGGGGATCCCGCCGGGGAAGGAGAACTGGCGGAACAGCCGCTGCATACCCCGCTCGTCCTGGCCGATCGAGTGGTAGAGCTCGCTGTAGGTGCCCTCCAGCCAGGTGTTGGCGACCAGGGCGGGGCCGCCGTGGCCGGGCCCGGTCACGAAGATCGCGGACAGGTCACGCGCGACGATCACCCGGTTCAGGTGCGCGTAGAGCAGGTTCAGCCCGGGGCTGGTGCCCCAGTGGCCGAGCAGCCGCGGCTTGACGTGCTCGGGGGCCAGCGGTTCGCGCAGCAGCGGGTTGTCGAGCAGGTAGATCTGCCCGACCGTGAGGTAGTTCGCCGCCCGCCAGTAGGCGTCCAGCCGGCGCAGCTCGTCGTCGGTCAGGGGGCTGTGCAGGTCTACAGCGGTGTCCATACTGCCTGAGCCTCTCGCGGGTCGGGGAGTCGCACACCCGGAAGCGCGCATTCGTCCGGGCCGGTCCAGCTTGGCGTTCCGGGCGGGAACCGGTCAGGGCCGATGGTCCCGGTGCCCGGGGGCGTCATGCCCCGGCCGGCGCGACGGAGACCAGCCCGCGCACCACGATGACCGGCGTGGGCGAGTGGTACAGCAGGGACTGGCTGACCTCGCCGAGCATGCCGCGGGACGGCTCGTCGCCCCGGGCGCCGACCACCGCCACCTGCGCCGAGCGGGACTGCTCGATCAGGACGGTCCCCGGGTCGCCCCGGACGGTGTGGCACTCGGTGAGCACCCGCGGGTGCCCACGGCCGGCCCGGGCGACCGCCTCGACCAGCGGTCCGTCGCCGTCGTCGGGGCGGCCCGGCTCGACCACCCGTACCGCCAGCACCCGGGCCGCGCGGCGGGCCGCGCAGTCGAAGGCGAAGCCCAGCGCGGCGAGCGAGCTGGCCGTGCCGTCCACCCCGACCAGCACCGGCCCGGGCGGCGGCGGCTCGGGACGGACCACCAGCACCGGGCAGCCCGCCCGGGCGGCCAGTTGGACGGCGGGCGCGTCGGCCGGTACGCAGGCGCCGCAGGCGGCCATTCCGCCGTCTCCGATGGCTACCAGGAACGCCGTCTCGGAGCGCCGGATCAGCGCGGCGACCGGCGCTCCCTCGACGATCTCGCCGCTGACCGACAGCGCCGGCTCCACCTGGTTGGCCAGGGCGGCGGCCCGGGAGATGAGGTCGTCGGCCTCCGCCCGGGACCCGCCGACCGAGGGCGACTGCCAGGCCGCCTCCCAGTTGAAGGCGTGCAACAGGGCCAGCTCACGGTCGTGACCGGCGGCTTCCCGGGCGGCCTCGCGGACCACCGACAGGCTCTCGTCGGACGGGCCGACGCCGGCCACCACGGGCGGGGCGGCGGATCCGGTCATCGGGCGCACCTCCCGGCCTGGCCAGACGCGGTCCCTCCCGACGCTAGTCGGGAGGGACCGTCGGCGGGGCCGGATCGGGCGAGCCGGGCTCAGCGGAACTGCAGCCGGTTCACCGCGTCGAAGGCTCGGGCGCCGAGCAGCCGGCGGGTGTGCACCATCGCCCAGGCCGCGGCGGTGACCAGGTAGCGGGTGCGGGGGCGGCGGGCGGTGACCGCCCGCTCGATCACCCGGGCCACCGTGTCCGGCGTGGCGGCGAGCGCCGGGTTGGCGTACGACTTCGCCATCGACGCGTCCACCGACGCGGTCATCGCCCGGTACGGCCCGGCCGGGTCCGCCCCGGCGCCGAGCGACTCGGCGGCCACCGCGCCGAAGCCGGTCCGGATCAGCCCCGGCTCGACGATCGCCACGTCGATGCCGAACGGGCGGACCTCCTGGCGCAGCGCGTCGGAGATCGCCTCGACGGCGTACTTGCTGGCGTGGTAGTAGCCGCCGCCGGGGAATACCAGCCGGCCGCCCATCGAGCTGATGTTCACGATCCGGCCCCGGCCGGCCCGGCGCATGCCGGGCAGCACCAGCTGGGTGAGTCGGCTCAACCCGAAGACGTTGGTCTCGAACTGGGCCCGGACCCGGTCCATCGGGGCCTCCTCGATCGGGCCGTACTCGCCGTAGCCGGCGTTGTTGATCAGCACGTCGACCTGGCCGTGCTCGGCCTCGATCGCGGCGACGGCGGCACGCATGGACGCCTCGTCGGTGACGTCGAGCGGCAGCAGCCGGGCGCCGGCCGCGGCCAGGTCGGCGATCGCCTCCACCTTGCGGGCGGTGGCGTAGACGGTCAGCTCCGGGCGACGGGCCAGCCGGTGCACGGTGGCCCGGCCGATGCCGGAGGAGGTGCCGGTGATCAGGACGGTGGTCATGCGGGGTCTCCTGGGTGGGTGAGCCCGGCGACGACCAGCGCGACGCCGTCGCGCAGCCGCTGCCGGGGCAGGTCGGGGTCGGTGAGGTCGGCCTCCAGGCCGCGGGTGAGCGCGACCAGCACGTCGGCCACCGCGCCGGCCCGCGGCCCGGCGGCGTCGGCCAGCGCGCCGGCCACCACGTCGGTCAGCTCCCGGGTGTACGCCTCGGCGAGGTCGCCGGTGAGCCTGGTGCTGGTGTCCAGCAGCTCGGCGGCGTGCCGGCTGTCCCGGTGCAGCCGCAGGGTGAGGTCGAGCTTGGCGGCGAGCACGGCGTGCAACCGCTGCTGCGTGGAGCCGGTGGGCTCGGCCGCGGCGGCCCGCGCCTCGGCCAGCGAGCCGGCGAACAGCCGCTCGGCGAGCCGGCGGTAGGCGTCGTCCTTGTTCCGGACGTACTGGTAGACGGCGGGACGGGACATACCGGCGGTGGCCGCGATGTCGTCCATCGTGGTGCGGCGTACCCCGTGCCGGGTGAAGCACTCGTAGGCCGCGGTGAGGATGGTGTCCAGCCGTTCGTTCGACATGCTGACAATTTTTGCACAGAATGTCAGTACGTCAAGGTGTCGGCGGTCACTCTCGCCTACGCTGTCAACATTGGTTGACGCGCGGACGGCGTCAATGTAGATTGACAGCATGAGTCAGGCGACGAAGTTGGCGGCGGACGCCGGGAGCACCGACCCGAAGGTCGGGCTGCGGGCGGTGCTCGCCCTGCGCCGGCTGCTCGAACGGCTCGAGGTGGTCCAGGTCGACAACGCCCGCCGGCAGGGCTGGTCCTGGCAGGACATCGCCGAGGCGCTCGAGGTCAGCCGGCAGGCGGTCCACAAGAAGCACGCCGGGCGACCGGCGGTCAGAGGAACCTGGGAGGCGTGATGTTCGAACGGTTCACCGACCGGGCCCGCACCGTGGTCCGGCGGGCGCTGGAGGAGGCCCGGGCCGAGGGCCAGCGCCCGGTCGGCACCGAGCACCTGCTGCTCGGCGTGCTCGCCGACCCCGACGCGCTCGCCACCCGGCTGCTCGCCGAGGCCGGGATCGGCGTGGACGACCTGCGGGTCCGGATCCGCCGGCACACCGCGGCCGGCGGCACCGGCCTCGCCGAGACCGACGCCGCCGCGCTGCGCGAGATCGGCATCGACCTGGCGGCCATCGTCGCCCGGATCGAGGAGTCCTTCGGCCCGGACGCGCTGCGCGAGGCGACGCCGGGGCCGCGCCGGCGCTGGGGCCGGCGGCGGCAGCTCGGCGGCCCGCTCTCGCCGCGCTCGAAGAGGGTGCTGGAGCTGTCGCTGCGCGAGGCGCTCCGGCTGCACCACCGGCAGATCGGCACCGAGCACATCCTGCTCGGGCTGCTGCGCGAGGGCGGCGGGCTCGGCGCGCAGGTGCTCACCGAGGCCGGCGCGGACCTGGACGACCTGCGACGACGGGTCGAGCTCGCGCTGCGTACCACCGCCTGAGCGAGACCGCCCACGGGGGCTGCCGCCGCCGCGCCACCGGACGGCACGGCGGCGGCAGGGGCGGCCCGGGTGGCCGGCGGTGGCGCCTGAGCGGGGGCCCGGGTGCCCTGGCGGTGGCGCCTGCGCCCAAACCTGATTGCGGCACAGGCAACGTCCCGCCCCGTCGACTCGCTGGGCGGCCCGAGTTGCTGCACACTTGCGCCGTGGATGGTGGAGAGCACAAGCGCCCGGTGACCGCTGAGAACGCCGCGCCGCGCTCGGCGGTGGTGGTCAACCCCGCCAAGGTGACCGATCTCGACGAGTTCCGTCGTACGGTCGACGACACCCTCGCGGCGGCCGGCTGGCCGGCCCCGGTGTGGCACGAGACCACGGTCGAGGACCCCGGCCGCGGCCAGACCGAGCAGGCCGTCGCCGACGGCGCCGAGGTGGTCTTCGCCTGCGGCGGCGACGGCACCGTGATGGCCTGCGTCAGCGGGCTGGTCGGCACCGACACGGCGCTGGCCGTGCTGCCCCAGGGCACCGGCAACCTGCTGGCCGCCAACCTCGGCCTCTCCAACGACCTGGCCGCCGGCCTGGAGGTCGCCGTCGAGCGCGGCATGCGCAAGCTCGACGTCGGCCAGGTGGGGGACCAGTACTTCGCGGTGATGGCCGGGATGGGCTTCGACGCGCAGATGCTGGATTCCACCTCCGAGACCACCAAGGCGCGGATCGGCTGGCCGGCCTACGTCGTGGGCGCCGCCAAGCACCTGCGCGACCGGCCGATGCGGCTCACCATCCGGGTCGACGACAAGCCGCCGATGCGCCGCCGGGCGCGCTCAGTGCTGATCGCCAACGTCGGCCGGCTGCAGGGTGGGGTCCGGCTGCTCACCGACGCCGAGCCCGACGACGGTTGGCTCGACGTCGCCGTGCTCACCCCGCGCACCCTCGGCCACTGGGTGGCGATGGGCTGGGCGCTGATGCGCCGCCGGGGCAGCGTGCCCCGGATGGAGGTCCACCGGGCCCGCAAGGTCGAGATCACCAGCAACCGGCCGCAGCCGCGCCAGCTGGACGGCGACCTGATCGACCCGGGCGCCGACCTGACGGCGGAGATCCGGCCGCAGTCGCTCTGGCTCTGCGTACCGCGGCCCGAGCAGCACCCGGACCTGTCGGTCGACGCCGACGCGGCGGCGAAGCGAGGGGAGCGGTTGGTGGAGGAGGCGCGCCGTGAGTAGCACCCGGCTCGTCCCCGAGACCCGGTTGATGGCGACCGAGGAGCTCTCCGCCGACGACGCCTGGCGTACGCTGCGCCGCCACGGCGGCTGGTGCCTGCTGCGGGACGCCTTCGTCCGGTTCCGCTACGGCGACGGGTTCAGCCATTCGCGGGCCTTCGCCCTGCAGCTCTGCCTCGCCGTGGTGCCGTTCATGATCGCGCTGACCGGTCTGATCACCAACCTCGGCGTCGAGGAGGGCGGCCAGGTGGTCGCCGACACCGTCCTGGCCCTCACGCCCGGGCAGAGCGAGTCGGTGGTCCAGGAGCTGCTCGGCGAGGGCGAGCGCACCGAGCGGGCCGGCGAGCTGGCGCTGACCCTCGGTCTGCTCACCGGTCTGGTGGCGCTCACCACCACCATGGCGCAGATCGAGCGCGGCGCGAACCGGATCTACGGCGTCGAGCGGGACCGCCCGGCGATCCCCAAGTACGTCCGGGCCGCCGTCCTCGCGGTGACCGCCGGCCTGCCCGCCCTCACCGGCTTCCTGATCCTGGTCGGCGGCGGCGCGGTGGGCGACTCGGTACGAAGACACTACGAGTGGGGCGACGTCGCCAACGGCGTGTGGGACGTGGTCCGCTGGCCGCTCAGCCTCGGGCTGACCGTGGTGGCGGTGGCCGTGCTGTTCCGGCACGCGCCCCGACGCAACCAGCCCGGCCTGTCCTGGCTGTTCTTCGGCGCCGGCATCGCCATCGTGCTGTGGTGGCTGGCCAGCGTGCTGCTCGCCGGCTACGTGCGCTACAGCGGCGGCTTCGGCCAGACCTACGGGGCGCTGACCGCGATGATGGCTCTGCTGCTCTGGGCGAACCTGACCGGCATGGCGCTCTTCGGCGGGCTGGCCTTCGCCGCCCAGCTGGAGGCGATGCGGATCGGGGTGCCGGAGCCGGCCCAACCGGACCTGTGGGAGCCCGAGGCCGACCGGGCGGAGCTGCTGGACACCGGCGAGATGACCGCGCTCTAGACCCGGCGCGCCGGTGCCGCGTGTACGCGGAACGCCGCCAGGGTACTGCGCCTCGCCAGAAGACAAGGGAGGTGCGGGGTGACCGCGGTCAAGGAGACTACGGCCCGACGGCCGCTCGGCCATTTCGCCGGACGCAGTATCGCCGGGTTGGTGGTGATCGCCGGCGCGGGCGTCGCGTTCGGACTGCTGCTGATGCTGGTGCGGTTCAAGTGGGGCCCGCTCTACCACGCCGACCACGAGACGGCGGAGTGGTTCAACGGGCTGGTCGCCCCGCACAAGGCGCTGGTCACCGTGCTCCAGGCGGTCACCGACCTGGGCGGGCGGCCGGTGCTGATCTGGCTGGTCACCATCGCCGTCGTCGGCCTCCTGATCCGCCGCCAGCCCCGGTTGGCGGTCTACCTGATCATCACCGGGGTGGGCGGCCTGATCCTCGACCCGTCGCTGAAGGCCATCGTGGGGCGGCTGCGTCCGGTCGTCGACGTGCCGGTGGCCAGCGCTCCCGGCAACAGCTTCCCCAGCGGCCACGCGCTCGGCTCGTTCGTCGCGTACGGTGCGCTGCTGCTGGTCTTCCTGCCGGCCATGGCGCCGCGCTGGCGCAAGCCGGCCATCGCCATCGTCGCCGTGCTGGTGACCCTGATCGGCCTGACCCGGATCGCGCTGGGCGTCCACTTCGTCTCGGACGTGCTCGCCGGGTGGCTGCTCGGCGCCGTGTGGCTGGGCGTCACCGCGTACGCGTTCCGGCTCTGGCGGCGTGAGCGCGGCCAGGCGGTGCCGCCGCTGTCCGAGGGGCTGGAGCCGGAGGCGGGCCACGAGATCTCCCCCGCGCCGGACGAGGAGCACCTGCTGGAGCACCCGCGCTCGGCGGTGGCGGAGCTGCTGGTCGGCTGGGTGCTGGTCTTCGGCGCGCTCTACGGCTTCGGCATGTACGTCAGCTACCACGCCAAGGGCACCTTCTTCGACACCCTCGACACCGACGTGCCGGAGTGGTTCGCCGCCCGGCACACCGACACCCTCACCGACCTGAGCTGGTGGTGGAGCAAGTTCGGCGACACCCACGCGATCCTGCTGATCTCGCTTGTTTTCTGCCCGTTGGTGCTGGCGATCTGGCGGCGCTGGCGGCCGGTGCTCTTCGTGGCGCTGGCGATGATCGGTGAGCTGACCCTCTTCCTCGCCTCGGCCCGGGTGGTCGAGCGCCCCCGTCCGGCCGTGGAGAACCTGGACGGGCAGATGCCCACCTCGTCCTTCCCGTCCGGGCACATCGCGGCCACCATCTGCATCTGGTCGGCGATCGCCATCATCGTGTTCGCCCGCACCGACCGGTGGTGGCGCTGGCTGTTCGTGGCGATGGCGGTGATCATGCCGGTCGGGGTGGCCACCTCCCGGATGTACCGGGGCATGCACCACCCGACGGACTTCATGGGCGCGATCCTGCTCAGCGCCCTCTGGATCGGGCTGCTGTACTGGGTGGTCAAGCCCAACGCCGACGTGCACCAGGGCAACCAGCCGGCGATCGAGTCGGAGCAGGTGGACGAGCTGGACGACGAGCTGGCCAAGGCCGCCCGGGCCGAGTGACACCATGCTGCGGGTGATGACCTGGAACATCCGTACCGGTGGGCGGGACCGCGGCGGCCCTGACCGGCTGGACGCGGTGGTCCGGGTCGTCGCCGAGCAGCGGCCGGACGTGCTGGCCCTGCAGGAGCTGCGCGGCTTCGACCGCGGCGGGCTGCTGGCCGAGGTGGCGGGTCGGGTGGGCATGACGCCCCACCTGGCCCGCTCCTGGTTCGGCCAGCCGGTGGCGGTGCTGGTCCGCCCGCCGTGGCGGGTGCTCGCCGCCGGCCCGGTGCGTCGGCCGTTCCACCACGCCGCACAGGGGATGCTGCTGGCCACCGACGCCGGCCCGCTGACCGTGCTGAGCACCCATCTGTACCCGTACCGTGGTGGGCGGCGGCGGCTGGAGGCGGGCTGGCTCGCGGCGGCCGTCCGGCGGGCCCCCGGGCCGCTGGCCCTGGTCGCGGGCGACCTCAACACGCTGGAACCGGGTGTCGACCACGCCGCCCGGTTGGCCACTCTGCCCGCGGCGTACCGGCGTCGGCATCTGCGCCGGGACGGCCGTACCGTCGACACCCGCGCGGTGGCCCGGCTGGCGGCGGGCCTGACGGACCTCTGGGCGGCCTCCGGCGGCGGCGAGCGGGACGGGTTCACCGTGCCCACCCGGTTCGGCGGCGCCGAGTTCGCCGCCATGCGGCTGGACTACCTGCTGGCGACCGCCCCGCTCGCCGCGCTGGCCACCCGGGTGGAGGTGGTGCGCGGCGGCGACGCGGACACCGCCTCCGACCACTACCCGGTGGTCGCCGAGCTCGCCCTCGGCCCCGGCTGAGCGCGCGGGCGCCGAACGGCCGTCACTTCGCCAGGTCGGACACCACGATCGCCACGAAGATCAGGATGACCAGCTCGCTGATGATCCAGGAGTGGGCGTTCGACCAGTCCCGCACCTTCGGCAACGCCTCGGTGGCCCGGCGGCCCAGCACCAGCAGGGCGAGCAGCGGCAGGGCCAGCAGCACCAGGGTCAGCAGCAGGAACGGCAGCAGGTGCCACCAGGGCTTGCCGTGCCCGGCCAGGCTGCCGGCGACCGACGCCATGGTGACCTCGTCGCTGGGCATGGCGAGGAACAGCAGCAGCCCGAGCCCGAAGGCGAAACCGGGTCGCGGGTCCTCCAGCTTCCGCATCCAGGAGGGCGGCTGGCTGTTGCCGCGGCGCAGGAAGACCAGCACCATCAGCACGATCAGCAGCGCCAGCACGATCCAGTCGATCAGGTGCCGGGAGCTGCTGTCCTTGTCGCCACCGCCACCGGCGGCCCCCTTCACCGCGTGGAAGACCACGTACCAGATGGTCAGGCCGATCAGCATGCCGAGCGCGGCGCCGGCCAGGTACGCCACCGAGCTGCGCCGCGGGTCGCGGCTGGCCGCCAGGAACACGGCGCTGATCAGCTGCGGCCCGGCGATCATGACCACGACCAGCGGCAGGACGGTCAGCAGGTTCATCGGCCTCCCTCCGCGCCCATTGTCGCCGCGCGGAGGCAGGCCGGGCCCCGGAATCGGAACAACCGGCGATCAGCGGCGGCCCGGCGTCAGAGGACCACGTTGAGCAGCACCGTCAGCACCACCGAGGCGAGGATCGAGAAGAGGATCATCAGGAGGCAGCCGAGCCCGCCGCCGACGGGCCGGACCTCCGTGTTGCCGATGCGCATCAGGTCACCCTTGCAGAGTCGGGTCGAGCAGGGAGCCGATCGCCGCCCAATCCGGCGGCGGCGATCGGCCCACCCGGCGGCGGCGATCGGCCCGGTCCGGCTCAGAGCGCGCGGAGTCGGGGGAGCAGCTGCTCCTGCGCCCAGTCCAGGAACATCGGCTGGGTGTTCCCGCCGACCTGCACGATCGACACGTGGGTGAAGCCGGCGTCGACGAACCTCGCGAACGCCTCGACGTGCCGCTCGACGTCCGGGCCGCAGGGGATGCCCTCGGCCACGTCCTCCTCGCGGACGAACTGGGTGGCGGCGGCGAACGCCTCGGGGCCGGGCAGGTCGGCGTTGACCTTCCAGCCCGTGCCGAACCAGCGGAACTGCTCGTGCGCCAGCTTGCGGCACTCCGCCTCGTCGGGGCCGTAACAGATCGCCACCTGGCCGTAGCGGGGCTGGCCGGCGCCGCCCGCGTCGTCGTACAGCTGGATGATGTGCGGGTCCGGCTCGGTGGAGACCAGGCCGTCGGCGTACTCGGCGGCGAGCGCGGCCGACGACGGCCCGGAGGCCGCGACGGCCATCGGGACGGGCCGCTCCGGCCGGTCCCACAGGTACGCCTCGGGGACGTCGAAGTGGTTGCCGGAGAAGGTCAGCGTCTCGCCGCGCAGCAGCGGGCGGATGATCTGCAGCGCCTCCTCGAACATCTCGTGCCGCTGCTGCACGTGCGGCCAGCCGCCGACCACGTGCTCGTTGAGGTTCTCCCCGGCGCCGAGGCCCAGGGTGAACCGGCCGTCCGACAGCGCCCCGACCGTGCTGGCCTTCTGCGCGACGACGGCCGGGTGGTAGCGGCGGATCGGGCAGGTCACGAAGGACATCAGCTCGGCCCGGCTGGTGGCGTGGGCGACCGCGCCGAGCACCGACCAGGCGTACGGGGAGTGGCCCTGGGCGTCCAGCCAGGGGTAGTAGTGGTCGGACATCACCAGCTGGTCGAAGCCGGCCGCCTCCGCCCGCACCGCGTGGTCGACCAACTGCTTCGGGCCGGCCTGCTCGCACATCAGGGTGTAGCCGACGCTGACCATCCTGGATTCCCCTCTCGTCCGTCGATCGTGCACCGGTACCCCGAGCCGCCCGTCGCCAACCGCCTCTTGACGGCGGCCCGATGCCGGGGTTAGTGTCCGGGCTTAACCGGTTCAGCCGGTGGCGTCACATCCTGTGGTGGGGATGATCGCCCCTGTGGCGGCCCACGGTCGGCGTGGGCCGCCACAGGACTGTCCGGCCAACGGTCGATGAACTTAACCGGTTGCTTTCCGATTTTCGGCGGCTTAGGCTGAGCTCGCGCTGCCAGGGAGCCAGGCGGCGGCTGTCGGGCTGCAGTCGTCGCACCGTCACCACCATCACCACGACCCCGCCAGGGCACGGGGTCGACTTCCCCCTGAGGAAAGCCCATGAGAAAGCGACTCACCGTCGCCGGCGCCGCGCTGCTCACCGTCCTGGCGGCCGTCTTCGCCTTCGTCCAGCCGGCGCACGCCGCGGCCGGATTCTCCGTCTCCAACGGCCGGCTCTACGACGCCAACGGCAACGAGTTCGTGATGCGCGGCGTCAACCACGCGCACACCTGGTACCCGCAGTACACCAGTTCCTCCCTCGCCAACATCAAGGCCCTCGGCGCGAACACCGTCCGGGTGGTGCTGGCCACCGGCGACCGGTGGGCCAAGAACGACACCGCCGACGTCGCCAACGTCATCTCGCTGTGCAAGCAGAACAAGCTGATCTGCGTGCTGGAGGCGCACGACACCACCGGCTACGGCGAGGACGGCGCCGCCACCACCCTGGACAAGGCGGCCAACTACTGGCTGAGCATCGCCAGCGCCCTGCAGGGCCAGGAGAAGTACGTCATCATCAACATCGGCAACGAGCCGTACGGCAACCAGAACTACGGCGCCTGGACGAACGACACCGCCAACGCGATCAAGAAGCTGCGGGCCGGCGGCCTCAGCCACACCATCCTGGTCGACGGCCCGAACTGGGGCCAGGACTGGTCGTTCACCATGCGCAACAACGCGTCCACCGTGTTCAACGCCGACCCGCAGCGCAACACCGTCTTCGACATCCACATGTACGGCGTCTTCGACACCGCCGGGGAGATCACCGACTACCTGGGCCGGTTCCGCAGCGCCGGGTTGCCGATCGTGGTCGGCGAGTTCGGCTTCAACCACTCGGACGGCAACCCGGACGAGGACACCATCATGTCGTACGCCCAGGCCAACGGGATCGGTTACCTGGGCTGGTCGTGGAGCGGCAACGGCGGCGGCGTCGAGTACCTCGACATGGCCACCGGCTTCAACCCCAACCAGCTGACCTGGTGGGGCCAGCGGATCTTCAACGGCGCCAACGGCATCAAGGCCACCGCCAAGGAGGCGTCGGTCTACGCCGGCACCACCCCGCCCAGCCCGACCAACAGCCCCAGCCCGACCAACAGCCCCAGCCCGACCAACAGCCCCAGCCCGACCAACAGCCCGAACCCGACGGACAGCCCGAGCCCGTCCACCAGCTCGACCCCGCCCCCGCCGAGCGGCGGCTGCACCGCCAGCTACAAGATCGTCAACAGCTGGCAGGGTGGCTTCCAGGCTGAGATCACGGTGACCGCCGGCGCGACGCCGCTGAACGGCTGGTCGACCCGGTGGACCTTCACCGGCGGCCAGACGATCAGCCAGTCGTGGAGCACCACGCTGACCAACAGCGGCAGCACGTACACCGGCCGTAACGTCGACTACAACACCCAGGTCGGCGCCGGCGCCAGCACCACCTTCGGCTTCATCGCCAGCTGGAACGGCAGCAGCAACCCGGTCCCCGCGGTGACCTGCACCGCCGGCTGAGGCCCGTCGTACCACCGGTGGCCGGGTCCGCACGGACCCGGCCACCGCATCGTGCGTACGTCGATGGGCGGGTCAACCCGGTGTGGTGCGGAACTCGGAGGGATACCCGGCAACCCGTGCGGCGTACTGGTCGTGCAGGCTCGGGACCGCGGCCGCGACGACGTCCACGGACCGGTCGTCCACCGCCTCGGGACGCCAGGCGGCGAAGATGCGCCGCCATGCGAGGGGTGCCGTGGGACGGATCACGAACCCGTCGGAGGCTGTCGCCAGCGGTGAGCAGAGCGTCACTCCTCGGCCCTGGGCGAGCAGTATCGACAGGTCCCAGGATTCGCCACAGGCGAGGATCCGAGGTGCGAAACCCGCGTCCTGGCAGAGCCGTTCCAGGCCGCGCCGCAGGTACGAGCCGGACGGTTGGGTCAGCCAGTCGTCGTCGGTGAGCGCGGCGAGGGGCACCAGGTCGGCGTGGGCGTGGGGATGCCCGGCGGGCACGGCGACCCAGACCGGCTCCCGCAGCAGTTCCCGGAAGCGCAGCGGAGCGGCCGGGGTCAATGGCAGGAACGGGAAGTCGGCGCCGACGCACAGGTCCAGCCGACCCTCGGCCAGTTGGCGGACGGCGTCCGCGGTGTCGAGGGTCTCCGTCTGGACCCGCAACCCGGACGCCTGCTCCTCGACCACCCGGGTGACCTCGTGCGGCCACCAGGCCGACCGGTGGCAGCCCACGCGCAGCACGACGACGTCGGCCTGGGCGCGGACGGACTTCTCGGCGCCCCGTATGGTGGCGAGGATCAACCGTGCCTGGGTGGCGAGTTCCTCGCCCGCGGCGGTGAGGACGAGGCGTCGACCTCCCCGCTGGACCAGCGGCACGCCGAAGTGCCGTTCGAGGCGCTGCACCTGGGTGCTGAGAGCCGACTGGGCGATGCCCAGATGGGCCGAAGCCCTGGTGAAGCTGCGTTCGTCGGCGAGGGCCAGAAAGTACCGCAGGTGGCGCGTTTCCAGCTCCACGGAGGCAGCCTACCTCGACCGTCGCCGGGTCGCCGGTCCGGTCCATCACCTTCGGATCCCCCATCGGGGGGACCGGGTCGGCATTGGATCCGGCGGTGCAGGCAGGACAGGATTTTGCCCGACCCCGAACCCTCGCGGGGCACCTCGACACCCCCAGGAGTCAGAATGTCGCTACGCCTGTCAAGGCGCCGTCACGGCCCATCCTCGGGCCGGAAGACCGTGGTTACCAGCCCGTCCAGGGCACTGCGCGGGGTGATGGCGCTGGTCCTGACGCTTTTCTCGCTGGTCGTCGTCGACTCGGGTCCGGCCGACGCCGCCGCGCCCGTCGTGCACTGCGAAACCAACCGGAACAGTGCCGACCGGATCACAGTGGCTAGCGGCGTCTACGCCGGCAACTTGGGCACACCGGGCAACATCCCCTCCGGATACCTGGCGGGGGACGGATACTTCGGCTGCCCGCCGGAGCGCATCGACCGCGGATGGTTCGACAACCACACTCTTGAGAGATTTGTGATTGAACGAACCGGAACGACAGTCAAATGGGGCATCAACCATTATATCTACACTGTGGTCCACCAGATGCGGCACCCGGACTACTCCGTGGCCGGAAGCGAGGTCTGGACGGTCTACGTACCGTACTACTACTCGCCGCGTTTGGCCACCAACTCGGGCCTGCTCACGGACTCGCTCTACGTCACCACTAATGGGGTCCGCTACAAACTGGCTGATTTGAAGATGAACCTGGCCTTCGTCGAGGACCCGATCGGCAAGCTCCAGAAGGGCTACTTCAGCGAGCTTTCCGTCAACATGGCCCCCGGGGTGCCCACCCTCTGGACCTACACCACCAGCAAGAAACAGGGCGAGGCGTGCAGCTCGTACCCTGAGACCGTTGGCGACCGAGAGTACTGGTACCTGCGCTGCGACGTCGACATCACGTTCTTCGACCCCACCAAGCTGACCGGCGCCGCCGAGTTGACCGTCGGTGGTGAGGCGGGAAGGGAGAATGCCAAAGCCGCGGGCGAGGTGAAGCTCTCTGGCTCCGCCGAGACACAAGGCACCTACATCTACTACAAGTTCCAGACCAGAATCGCCCTCGGCCTCTTCGACGCCAGCGCCGGTTGGGTCCGGCGAGCGGGTAACTGCATGTACACCTCCATGGGGTACCTCATCACGGTGTTGAGCGCATATGAGCCCTGGGTGAACGTGAGGGAGGCGTGGCCCGTCCACGGCGGACGCTGCCGCTTCGACAACACCGTGTTGTAACACCTGCCGAAGGCAGGCCACACCTGGTGGTGAGTGGACCCGGCGGGAACCACGCACCAGTTACCCGCAGGGGCAGCGTCTGGAATCATGCGGCGCCGCAGATCTGCGCACGTCGTCGTTCCGGCGTCCAGCTTCGCGCCGGACGCCGGCACCTGCCGGGCTCCGCCGCGCGGCGAGCTGCGCCGCGAGCTGAGGTCCGTCGTACCACCGGTGGGGGGGGGGGGCCCCCCCCCCCCCCCCCCCCAAAACCCACACAACCACCCCCCCCCCCCCCCCCCCCCCCCCGCCCCCCCCCCCCCCCGGCCACACCCCCCCCCCCCCCCCCCCCCCCCCCCCCCCCACCCCCCCCCACCCCCCCCCCCCCCCCCCCCGGGTT
>NZ_JBIAZT010000017.1:62583-126405 GCF_042899365.1 Micromonospora sp. NPDC000089 | reverse complement strand
CCCGGGGCGCGCGCCCCCCCGGGGGGGGGGGCCGCCCCCCCCCCGCCCCGGCGGGGGGGGGCCGGGGGGGGGGGGGGGGGGGGGGGCCCGCGCGGGGGGGGGGGCCCCGGGCCCCCCCCCGGGGCCGGTGAACGGCCACGGTGAACCGGGTGGCCCCTCGTGGGCGCCGGTCAACGCGTCGGCGCGAGCTCCAGTCGCACCTGCCGCCGCGGCCGGTCCACCTCGGTGATCGTGCAGGTGACCAGCTCTCCCAGCACCGGCGTCCTGGTCAGAACCGACTCGTGGAGCAGTCCCGCGATGCCCGGCGCGACGCGGACGAAGACACCGAACGGCACCACCATGACGACCGGCCCGGACACCACCTCACCGACCCGGTCCGCGAACGGGACCCTCCCGCGTGATGTCGATCGACAGCACGCGTTCCTGCCCCGGCTTGGTGGCCCAGCCGCAGCGGTACATCATCCACCGGAACGACGGTTTGATCCACGTCATCCGGTCCCGCCTGAAAGGGGCCACGAAGCGGCCGGCCGCCACCGCAGGCGATGCGATCTCCGATGGGTACGCCTGGCACACGGTGACGGTGTCGGACGAGTAGCGGGCGCGGATCTGACGGGCGGGAACAGGCACAACCCGATCCTCACCGATCGCCACTCGGCCGTTCCACCGAGATTCAGCGTCTGCGCACCGTTGTCCCGGCTCGGATCGCCCGCGGGATCTCGGCGACCTCGTCGACACGCTCCAGCAGTGCCGCGATCTCCTCGGCGGACCCAGGTGAGTTCAGCTCGACCTGATAGGTGATACCGCTGGACACCCAGGTCTGCGTGTCGAAATCCCCGCCGGCCGATACCCGTACCCCGTCGATGCGGATGCCGAGGTTGGCCGCCTCCCGGTAGATGTCGTTCAGGACGCAGCCGGCCGCGGCGAGATGCAACAGGTGAGCGCCGGTGAAGGCCGCCTCGACCGTGACGCCTTCCGAGGTCCACCGGTGGGGGAAGCGGACAGCGCCGCCGTCATCCGATCCGAACGAGCCGGCGCCGACCACCACCGTGAACTGCTCCACCGGACGCTCCTCCTGGCCGACTCGTCTCGCCCGACCCAGCTCATTGTGATCCGTCACCCGCATCATCACCAGCCACGGGTTTCAGCTCTGTCGACTGATGGGCTTGGCGGGCCGATTGCCCGGGGGCCTCCTCAGCCGGTGCCGACGCGACCGGGCAAAAGGGACGGTCATCGTCTGCGGGTCTCCCAGGTCGGGCGCTGGGGGTCGTCGTTGTGCACGACGAGGTCGACGAGGTCGGTCGGGCGGACGGTCGCGAGGTAGAACCGTTGGGCGGGGATGTACCGCTCGCGCCAGCGCCGTTTCACGGCGGCCCGCGACGCCGCCCGACGCTCCCGGACCAGCGCGCGGTCCACGGTCGTCTCGAACGCGGTCGCCACGAAGACGCGCAGGTCCCACCGGTCGACCAGCTCCGGGCGCATCAGGAAGACGCCGTCGAAGACCAGCACGGAGTCGGCCGGGGCGGTCCGGGCCGGCGGCGACGTCGCGGTGTCCGTGGCGTGGTCGTAGACCGCGTGGCGGAAGCGTCGGCCTCCGCCCGGACCGAGCGGGTCCAGCAGGACGCGGGTCAGCGCGGCGTGGTCGTGGGCGTCGAGGTAACAGCCTTCCGCCGAGTACTCGCCGCGCGGATACCGGCGTGCCCGGGGGACGAGAAAGTCGTCGATCGTGGCGCGGATGACGGCCCGGCCCTGGGTCCACAGGACATCGGCCAGCTCGTCGGCGAGGGTGGTCTTGCCGGCGGCCGGCGCTCCGTCGATGGCGACCCGCGTCGGGTGCCCGGGCTGGACGGACCCGACCGCCTCGGCCAGGCGGTCGAGCATCTCCTCGCGGGTGCCGTGCTCCATGCCCTGCCCCTCGGGCTCACCGGAGTAGCCGGGTCGGGTTCACCTCGACGTGCGCGTGCACGCCGGCCACTCCTCGGACCGGCATCGTCAGCGGTGGTACTGGACCAGGCAGAACTCGTGGTCCTCCGGGTCGGCCATGACGACCACCACGCCCTCGTCGTAGTCGTGCCGTTCCCCGGTGGACCGGCCACCCAGCTGGACGACCATCGCCATCGCCTCGTCGATCTCGTCGACGGTGACGTCCAGGTGGATGCGTACCCTGCCCGTCGCGGGTTCCGACACCGGCTGGAACACCAGCCGCGGCTGTGGATCCCCCCGCTCACCGAGGTAGACCCAACCCTCCTCGGACGGCCCCGGCTCGCGACCGAGCAGGCTGCTCCAGAAGCGAGCCACCCGCTCGGGGTCGAGGCAGTCGATCGTCACCGCGGACCAGACGTTAGCCACCTGGCGATCCTGACAGAACTCCGCCCCGGTCGGGGGCCGGTGGCCGGCTGCGTCGCCCCCTTTCCGCGCGGGTGAGGAACTAGGGTTCGACCAGGCCGCTCTGTGCCCTGAGCACCGAGGTCGCGGTGGAAGCTTGTTCGACCAGGGCGGGAGCAGGACTATGACATTCGTACGACGCTTCGACCACGTCGGCATCACCGTCGCGGATCTCGATGTGGTGGCCGCCTTCTTCGTGGCGCTCGGCCTGGAGGTCGAGGGTAGGGCGTTCGTCGAGGGCCAGTTCCTGGACACGGTCTGCGGCATCCCCGACTCCCGTACCGAGATCGTCATGCTGAAGGCGCCCGACAACGGTGCGCGGCTGGAGCTGGCGCGCTTCGTGCGGCCCGACTCCGTGCCGGGCTCGCCGACGGCCATGGCCAACGAACTGGGTCTGCGTAACGCTTCCTTCGAGGTCGACGACCTGCAGGCCGCGGTGGACTGGGCGGCGGGGGAGGGCTACGGCCTGGTCGGTGGCATCGGCGAGTACGAGGGCGCGTGGCGGATGGCCTACGTACGAGGGCCCGAAGGGATCGTCGTCTCGCTGGCTGAGCGCATCGGTTGAGGCGCGAGGCGCCCCTGCGCCGGACGGCGAGCCGTCGCGGGGCGGCCACCACGAGAGCCCGGCCGCTGTTGACCCTGCGCCCCGTTGAGAACAGGGCGGGAAGCGCTTGCGCCGAGTCGGGACAGCCGGCCTGGCCTCCGCGCCCAGCGGCGGTGGAGCGCGCTTCACACCAGGGCGGCGGCCAGTTCCTCGGGTCGGCTGAGCGCCACCAGATGCCCACCGGGCAAGGTTTCGGGCGTGATGCCGAGGCGCCGCCGGGCCACCCGGATCTGGAACTCAAGCGGGAACAGCTGGTCGTCTCGGCTGCTCAGCACCACGGTCGGTACGTCGGGCCATGCCTCCAGCGGCCACGGCTGCTGGAACGGTGTCGCCGACTGCGGTGGCTCGGCCGCCATGGCCTCTTTGGCGATGTCCTCGGGCACGTCGTGGAAGAGGTACACCAGCGGATCGAACGGTCCTTCGGGGGAACGGCCCTCGCGCGCGTCGCACGCACGGCGGGCCTGGTCCTGAGCGGTGTTGGTCCACCACTCGTCGCCGGTCTCACCGGGGCTCGGGATCATCGCGTTGACCAGGACCAGCCGTGAGACCGGCAGCAGGTCGCAGATCAGCGGCGCGGTCAGCCCCCCCATCGACTGGCCCACCACCACCAGATCGTCCCGCCGAGGCTGGCCCGCCGCGTCGACCACCGCGTCCGCGTACTCCCGCAGCCCGGTGCCGTCGTCCGCGGCCGGCAGGTCGACGGCGATCGCATCGTGACCGTGCCGGCGAAGTTCAGGAACCAGACGGTGCCAGTACCAGGCGGCACCGCCGGCGCCGGGGATCAGAAGGTACGTCGTCATGGTGCGAATTTAGCACCGATGAGTGCGCCAATGGTACCGTCAGCGGGTGGCGCGAGCGTATGACGATCCCTGCGGCCTGGCCCGGGCGCTCAACCTGGTCGGCGACCGCTGGACGTTGCTGATCGTCCGCGAGCTGCTGCTCGGGCCGAAGCGCTTCTCCGAGTTGCGGCGCGGCCTTCCCGGCGCCAGCCAGAGCATGCTCTCCTCCCGGCTGGTCGAGCTGGAGGAGGCGGGGGTGGTGCGCCGGCAGCGCCTCGGCCCGCCCGCGAGCACCTGGGCCTACCTGCTGACCGAATGGGGACGGGACCTCGAGCCCGCCCTGGTGCAGCTGGCCGGCTGGGGCAGTCGAAGCCCACTGACGTCCTCAGCCGAGCTGAGCGTGGACGCGCTGGCCCTCGCGCTGAAGACCACTTTCGACCCGGCGGCGGCCCGGGACCTGGACGTGCGGTGTCAGCTCCGCCTCGACGGCGACAGCCTGCTCGTCGTCGTCCACGATGGACGACTGGAGGTGACCCGCGCCGAAGATGTGGATGCCGACGTGCTGATGGAGACGAGTGTCGCCGAATTCCGCACTCTCGTCTTCGGCCGCGCCTCGCTCCCCGCCGTCGACGTCGCCATCAGAGGCGACCGCAGAGTCGCCGCCAGGCTGCTCCGCCTCTTCACGCGCCCGCCGGTGCGGGCGGAAGGCCCCCCACCCGAGCAGTAGCCGGCCGAGCCGACTCGACAGTGGTCGGCCGGATGCCGAAGTCCCCGGCGAGGTGGTCGTTGCCGAGCGGGCAACGCCGCCCGCCGGCGTGTGCTTGACTTCCCGCGTGGAGCTGTCCATCGACGCCGGTGCCGTGACCCTGCCCGCGACGCTCGACACCCCACCGGACGGCCCGGCCCGGGGCGCGGTCGTGGTCCTGCACGGCTCCCACATGCCGCAGCGCTCGTACTTCCTCTACGAGCACCTGGCACGTGCCCTGCCGCCGGCCGGTGTCGCGGTGCTCCGGTTCGACCGTCGTCCCTCCGCACACGGCGACGTGCCGTTTACCGTCCAGGCCGACGACGCCTCGGCCGCCGTCGCGGAGGCGCGCCGCCGGGTCGGCGACGTGCCCGTGGGCCTGTGGGGGTGGAGCCAGGGCGGCTGGCCCGCGGCCCTGGTGGCGGCCCGGCAGCCGGAGCTCATCTCGTTCCTCGTGCTGGTCGCCACCAGCGGCGTGAGCCCGGCCGTCCAGATGCGCTACGGGACCGCGCAGCAGCTGCTCCGACACGGGTACGGGGAGACGGAGCTCGCCGAGCTGGCCGGCCTGCGGGAGACGCTGGAGAGCGCCGTGCGGGGGCACATGGACGGGGAGGCCGCGCAGGCGGTCGTGGACCGGTACGCCGACCGGCCGTGGTTCCCGCTGGCCCACGTACCGCGCGACCTGCTCGGTCACCCCGGCACCTGGGACGACATGGACTACGACCCGGCGCCGGTCATCGCCGAGGTGCGCTGCCCGACGTTGCTCTGCTACGGCGAGACCGACGAGTGGACCCCGGCCGACGACAGCGTCGCCGTCTGGCGGCACGCCGCGGGTACCGACGACCTGACCGTCCACCGGCTCGCCGGATGCACCCACCTGCCGAGCCTGGGCGGGGTCGAGGCGCTCGACTCGATCAGCCCCGACTACACCACCACGATGCTCGCCTGGATCCAGCGCAGACTGGCCCGCTGAGCGGTCCTCAATCGGACCCGGTGCGGCGGATCCGGCGCATCAGCATCGCCCAGACGCCGTACCCGGAGCCGACGTCGCCGGTGATCACACCGGCGGCCGAGCCCATGAACAGGGCTCTGGCGCAGTCGGGGCAGACCTCACGGCCGGTGACGGTCTCCGCGAAGGGCTCACGAACGCGGCGCCCGCAGTCGGGGCACTGCCTGCCGGACAGGGCCATCGCCGCCTCCTCGGGCCCGGGTGCCGCCAGCGTACGACCCGCGCGCCAGTGGTCTCAGCCGAGCCAGGCAGCCGACCGGGCCGGGAGGGTGCCGTCGTAGCCGGGGCCGCTGGAGAGCAGCAGCCGCTCGCCGTACGGCCGCCAGTCGACCGGGCCGTCCGAGAGGTTGACCAGGCAGGTCGGCCCGTCGTCGCCGCGCCGGAAGGCGAGGCAGCCGGCCGGGGTGTCCCACCAGGTCACCTCGACCGGTCGGCCCCGCCAGCACCCGTCGCGCAGCGCGAGCGCCGTGCGGGTCAGCGCCAGCGGGGACGCCGGGTCGGTGGTCTGCCGGTCGACCGAGCGCCCCGCCCAGTCGGCCGGTTGGGGCAGCCACGGGGTGGACCCGGCCGGCCCGAAGCCGTACGGCGCGGGCCCGTCCGACCAGGGCAGCGGCACCCGGGCGCCGTCGCGGCCCCGGTCCGTGCCGCCGGAGCGGCGGAACACCGGGTCGCGCCGGTCGGTGTCGGCGAGCGCCACCTCGGGCAGGCCCAGCTCGTCGCCGGCGTACAGGTAGACCGCGCCGGGCAGCGCGAGCATCAGCAGCAGCACCGCCCGGGCGCCGTCCGGCCCCCACCGGTCGGCGGCCCGGCGCACGTCGTGGCTGCCGTGCACCCAGGCGGGCAGCCGGCCGTGTGCGGTGGTGGCGGCCAGCAGCGCGTCCACCCCGGCCCGCCACGGCTGCGGCTCCAGCGGCCAGTAGAGCGGGTCCATCGCGAACGCCTGCCCCAGCTCGTCCGGGCGCAGGTAGGGGGCGAGCACCCCCGGCCCGCCCCAGATCTCCGCCACCCCGAGCCGGTCACCCGGGTAGCCGGCCAGCCGCCGCGCCCAGCGGCGGTAGACGTCGTGCACCTCGTCCTGGTCGCTGTACGGGGACGGGTCGCCGGGTCGCCAGCCGGCCGGCAGCTCGGGATAGTCGGGGTCCTTGGCCAGCGAGCCGGCGGCGTCGAACCGTACCCCGTCGACGCCGCGGTCGAGCCAGAACCGCAGGGTGGCCTCGGCGTCGGCGGACACCGCGGGGTGCTCGTGCCGCAGGTCGGGCTGCTCGGCGTCGAAAAGGTGCAGGTACCACTCGCCGTCGCCGAGCGGCGACCAGGCCGGCCCGCCGAAGATGGACGACCAGCCGTTCGGCGGCAGCTCGCCGGCCGCGCCCCGCCCCGGCCTTACGTGGAACAGCTCGCGCTCCGGCGCGCCCGGCCCGGCGGCGCGGGCGGCCACGAACCAGGGGTGGGCGCTGGAGACGTGGTTGAGCACCAGGTCGACCAGCACCCGCAGGCCGAGCCGGTGCGCGTCGGCGATCAGCGCGTCCACCTCGGCCAGGGTGCCCAGTCGGGGGTCCACCGCCCGGTGGTCGGTCACGTCGTAGCCGGCGTCGTGGTCCGGGCTCGGATAGAACGGGGTGAGCCAGACCGCGTCCACCCCCAGGTCGGCCAGGTACGGCAGTCTGGCCCGGGCCCCGGCCAGGTCGCCGAGGCCGTCGCCGTCGGCGTCGGCGAACGAGCGCAGGTAGACCTCGTAGGTGACGGCCTCCCGCCACCAGGGTGCGGCACCGGTCATTCGGGGGTCAGCTCCAGCAGCGAAAGGGACGGCATCGGCAACTCCATCGGCAGCCGCAGGGTGCCGCCGTCCGGGGCGACGTCGGTCGGCGGGACCGCGTCGGCCAGCTGGTCGGCCGCCCGCAGCGCGGCCCACTGGGCGTCGGTGGGCCAGCCGTCCACGCCGAGCCGGGCGGCGGTGGCGGCGAGGTTCGACGTCTCGTCGTCCAGTCGCCGGTGCCGCAGCCGGTACACCGCGTGCGGCAGGTTGTCGATCCGCAGCCGGACGCTGCGGGCCAGCCGGTCGCGCTGCTCCGGCCGGTCGAGGACGCCCTGGTCGAGGGTGCCGTTCCAGAGCACCACCGCGACCCGGCCGCTCCCCGGGTCGATCGACGGCCAGGCCCGCACCAGGCTGCCCGCCCCGTCGCCGGCCAGCCGGCAGGGCAGCTCCGCCGGCCCGAGCTGGTCGAGCATCCACAGTGCCCAGAAGCGCGGCTTGGCCAGGTTACCCACCGACAGCAGTCCGAACCCGCCGTGCAGTAGCGCGGGCGGCCGGCCCAGCTCCTCGAAGTGGTCGCTGGCCACCCAGCAGGCCAGCGCGGTGACCCGGCCGGCCGCCTCGCGCATGCCGGTGGCCACGAACGCGGCCGACAGCACCGAGTCGTTGACCGGGGCGAAGTGGGTGGGGGAGGGGCCCCACTCGGTCCACAGCAGCGGGGTGCCGGCCCGACCATGCCGGGTCAGGGCGGGCCGCAGGTCCAGCGGCGGGCTGCCGTAGACGTGGGTGGAGAGGAAGTCCAGCGCCGCGCCGGAGCCGTCCACGTGGTCGAGGAACGGCTCGATCCACTTCGTGGCCGCGGTGGCCGGTCCGCCGACCGGCAGGCCGGGGCAGGCCTCCCGCACCGCCCGCGCGGTCACGTCGTACATCCGCAGGTAGTCCTCGCGGGTGCCGGTCCAGAAGCAGTCCAGGTCCGGCTCGTTCCACACCTCCACCGCCCAGCGGCGCAGCTCCTCGTCGCCGACCCGGTCCCGCAGGTGCCGGATCAGGTCGCCGACCAGCCCGGCCCAGCGGTCCCAGTCCCGCGGCGGGCTGGACACCCCGGCGGCGGTCACCTCGCGGCTGGCGTCGCGGGCCATCGCCCGGGGCACGAACGACAGCTCCAGCACCGGCCGCAGCCCGGTCGGCGCGAGCGCGTCCAGCACCGCGTCGACGCCGGTGAAGTCGTGCACCGGCTCACCGTCGACCTGCCGGTAGACGCCGAGGTCGTCGCCGAGGATGCCGTGCGCGCGCACCCGGCGCACGCCCAGCTCGCGGTGTACCCGACCCAGTGCGGCCGCCAGCCCGGCGCCCATCTCCTCGCCGCCGACCCGGTCGGTGCTCAGCAGCAGGCTCAGGTGCTCCGAGCCGATCATGTCCCGCCACGGGCGGTGCACCGGTCCGACCGGCCGCGCGGCGTCGACGGCCACGTCGACCGTCGCGCCGCCGTCGGCCCGGGCGGCGACCGGGGGCGAGCCCGGCCCGAGCGGGGCGTCGTCGGGCCGGTCCGGGTCGACCACCGGGCGGACCGCGTACCGCACGGTCCGCCCGGGGTCGGCGGTGGTGTCGGCGTACGGCGGGCCGGGCACCGCCAGCAGGTCGCCGCCCCGGTGGTCCACCACCCGGTACGGCCCGTCCCCGTCGGCGCGGTGCACCAGGTAGCCGGCGGCGCCGGGCACCTGATCCCAGTCCACGGTCACCTGACCGCGGCCGGCCTCGACCCGTACCGCCGGGGGTGGCGTCGGGTCGACGGCGGCCGGCGGCGCCGATCGGACCGGTCCGGGCGGGTGGTCCGCGGCGGGCGGTGTCGCACGGACCGGGTCGGGCGGCACCGGCCGGGCGCCGGTGGTCGGGCGGATGTCGGGGCGGGAAACCACGGCTCAGCTCCCGGCGACCTCGACCAGCACCGCGCCCGGTTGGGGCAGGTGCAGCTCCAGCACCGCCGTCCCGCCGTCCCCGGTCACCTCGACCTTCTCGGTGGCGAGGGCGTCGGCGGCGCGCAGCGCGTCCCACTGCTCGTCGGTCGGCCAGTCGGTCACCCCGAGCCGGGCGGCGACGGTGGTGACGTCGCCGTGCTCCCGGTCGAGCCGGGTGACGGTGACCGTCCGGCCGGCCGCGCCGTCCACGGCGAGCCGGATCCGCCGGGCGAGCGCCGGGTCACCGTCCCGCTTGGCCTGGTCGAGGGTGGACGCCCAGACCAGGATGGCCAGGCCGCCGTCGGCGCGCCGGCTGGCCCAGGTCTGCACCAGGCCGTCCGCGCCGTCGCCGTCGGCCCGCACCGGCAGCTCGGTCTCGCCGAGCTGGCCGAGCATCCGCAGCGCGTGGTAGCGCGGCTTGGCGATCCCGCCGACGGTGATCAGGCCGAACCCGCCGTGCAGCAGCCGCGGCGGGCGGCCCAGCTCCTCGAAGTGGTCGCTGGCCACCCAGTACGACAGGGCGTCCACCCGGCCGGCCGCCGAGCGCATCCCGCTGAGCAGGAAGGTGGCGGCCGACGTGCCGTCGTTGACCGGGTGGAAGTGGGTGGGGGTGACGCCCCACTCGGTCCACAGCAGCCGCGCGTCCGGGAAGCCGAGCCGGCGCAGCGTGGGCCGCAGGTCCAGCGGCGGGCTGCCGTACGTGTGGGTGGAGACGAAGTCGACCGGCGCGCCGGAGCGGCGGGCGTGCGACAGCAGCGCGTCGACCCAGCCGGCCGCCGCGGACGACGGCCCGCCGACCGGGATCCGCGGGTCGACGGCCTTCACCGCCTCGGCGGTGACGTCGTAGAGCCGCATCCACTCCTCGCGGGTGCCCGACCAGAACACCTCCAGGTTGGCCTCGTTCCACACCTCGAAGTCCCAGCCGAGCACCTCCTCGCCGTAGCGCTCCAGCAGGTGCGCGACCAGCGAGCGGACCAGCAGCGCCCAGCGGTCCCAGTCCTTCGGCGGGGAGATCACGCCGCGGTACTCGAAGACCGTCCGGGACGGGTCGGCGGCCAGGTCGCGGGGCATGAAGCCGATCTCGACGCACGGCCGAAGCCCGGTGGAGAGCAGCAGGTCGTAGACCCGGTCGACGCCGGTGAAGTCGATCACCGGCTCGCTGTCCACCTCGCGGTAGACGGCCAGGTCGTCGTGCAGGATCGCGTGCGCGCGGACGGTCTCCACGCCCACCTCGTCGCGGATGCGCCGCAGCGCGGCCAGCAGCTCCTTGCCGATCTCCCGGCCGCCGGACAGGTCGATGCAGAGCAGCTGGGACAGCCGCTCGCTGCCGATCATCGGCTGCCAGGGCCGGGGCAGCGGGCTGCCCGGGTGCGCCGCGTCGACCCGCAGCTCGACGGTCGGCGGCTGCGCGGTCGCCGCCAGCGTCGCGGCGGTCACCGGGGTTCCGGTCGGGCCGGTGACGGTCACCTCGCTGACGGCGGCGACCGCGTACGCGTACGGGGTCTCCGGCTCGCCGGTGGTGTCCACGTACCAGGTGTCGGGCACCGACAGGACGTCGCCGCCGAGGTGGTCGACCGGGGTGAGCGGGCCGTCGGGCACGCCGTCGCGCAGCGGCGCGCGGTGCACCAGGTAGCCGACCGCGTCGGCCACCGGCGACCAGGACAGCCGCACGTGCCCGACCCCGGGGCGGGCGGTCAGGTCGGCGGGCGGGTCGAGCACCGGCGTGACGTCGGTGGTGCCCTCCTCGTCGCTGCGGAGCGCGATGCGCGCCTCCCAGTCGGAACGGGCGTTCGCGGGCGGTCGGTCGTCGGTGCTGGTCACCGGGGCACCTCCAGGAGCGTCGACTGGTCCGGTCCGAGCACTGTAACCGGTTTCTGCGATGTTCGCGCGGGCCCGGACGCCGCTGTCGCCGCCGCCCGGGGTCAGTCCGGCAGCCGCGGCATCTCCAGCCCGGGGCGACGTCCGAGCAGCGTGGCGCGGGTCAGCGCCGTCCCACAGCCGCTCCACCAGCAGCGGATGCAGGAACGGCAGCTCGCCGTCCGGCGGCACCACTACGCGCACGCCGTACGCCTTAGCCTCTTGGCATCCTCCTCGTCCTAGAGGGCGAGGATTCCCTCCACGCTGCGCGTGGACCGCGCGGCGTCCGGGTGGGTTACCGCTTCGCCGCGCGGTGCCGGGACGGGCCCCGGTCTTACCTGCGCTCCACGGTCGTTTAGCCTGTCCGCCTGTCCGGCGGCCAGGATGTTGTTGGCGGCGTTGATGTCCCGGTCGTGGGCTGCTCCGCAGGGGCAGTTCCACGTCCGGACGTTCAGGGCCATCTTCTGGTTGATGCGGCCACAGTCGGAGCACATCCGGGTGGACGGGAAGAACCGGTCGACCCGGCCGAAGGTGCGCCCGTAGCGGGCGGCCTTGTACTCCAGCATGGCGGTGAAGCTGGCCCAGCCCGCGTCGTGCACGGACTTCGCGAGCCGGGTCCGGCTGAGGCCGACGACGCACAGGTCCTCGACGTACACCGCTTGGTTGTCGCGGATGATCGCCGTGGACAGCTTGTGCTGCCAGTCCCGCCGGGTGTCGGCCACCCGGGCGTGCGCCCTGGCGACCTTCACGACGGCCTTTTTGCGGTTCCGGCTCCCGCGCTGCTTGCGGGAGAGAGCCTGTTGCCGCCGCTTGAGCTTGCGGGCCGCACGCCGCAGGAACTTCGGCGCGGCGATCTTCTTTCCGTCCGAGAGGACCGCGAAGTGCGTCAGGCCCAAGTCGATCCCTACCTGCGAGTCCCGCTCGGGCAGCGGCTCATCCATGGTCTGGACGACGAACGAGGCGAAGTACCGCCCCGCCGCGTCCTTGATGATCGTCACGGAAGACGGGTCGGAGGGCAGGGTTCGCGACCAACGCACGTCCAGGTCGCCAACCTTCGGCAGGCGCAGCCGGCCATTTTCTAGCACCTTGAACCGGGAGTTCTTCGTGAACCGGATGGCCTGCCGGTTGTCCTTGCGGGATCGGAACCTCGGCGGGGCGACCCTCGTGCCCTTGCGCATGCCGGAGATCGAGGCGAAGAAGTTGCGGTACGCGGTGTTCAGGTCCGCCAGGGCCTGCTGCAACACGACCGACGAGACCTCGCCCAGCCATGCCCGCTCGGCCGTGCGCTTCGCCTCGGTGATGATCCGGCGCGACAGCTCGCCGTCGGAGATGTACTTCTCGCCGTTCTCGCGCGCCCGCTGGCGCAGCCTGAGCCCGTCGTTGAACACCACCCGCGCGCACCCTAACGCCCGAGCCAGCTCGCCCTGCTGGCACGACGTCGGGTAGACCCGACGACCTGCGACTACGTCACGCCGAGCCGGCGTGCTCGGTCAGCCCTGGGCGGTGGCCGACGGCGGGGCGCTGCCGCCTCGCGGCGCCTCCCCGCTCATCAGCCGGACGATCTCCGCCCGGTCCGCCGCCGACGGCAGGCCCCACTCACGGCGATAGTCGTACACCTCGCGCAGCGGGGTCGAGGCGGTCCGCCCGTCCAGGATCTCCACCGCGTCGGCGTCGATCAGCCCGGGGTGCTCGACGCCGCACGCCTCGGCGACCTTGACCAGGTCCCGCCGCAGGGTCCGCAGGTAGTTGGCGGCCCGGACGGACTTCAGCGCGGGGTCGAGGCCGCGGGCCAGCCACGGGTTCTGGGTGGCCACCCCGGTCGGGCAGGTGTCGGTGTGGCACTTCTGCGCCTGGATGCAGCCGATCGCCAGCATCGCCTCCCGGCCCACGTTGACCATGTCGCAGCCGAGCGCGAACGCGACGATCGCGTTGTCCGGCAGGCCGAGCTTGCCGGCGCCGACGAAGACGGTCTCCTCGTGCAGGCCCTTCTCGGCGAAGATCCGGTAGACCCGGGCGAAGCCGAGCTGGAACGGCAGCGACACCGAGTCGGTGAAGATCAGCGGGGCGGCGCCGGTGCCGCCCTCGCCGCCGTCGATTGTCACGAAGTCCACCCCACGCCCGGTGTCCCGGATCAGCGTGGTCAGCTCGTCCCAGAAGCCCAGGTCGCCCACGGCGGACTTGATGCCCACCGGCAGGCCGGTCTCGGCGGCCAGCAGCTCCACCCAGTCGAGCAGGCTGTCGCAGTCGGAGAACTCGGCGTGCCGGGACGGGCTGACGCAGTCCTTCCCCTGCGGGATGCCCCGGGTCGCGGCGATCTCGGCCGACACCTTCGACCCGGGCAGCAGCCCGCCCAGGCTGGGCTTCGCGCCCTGGCTGAGCTTCACCTCCAGCGCCCGTACCGGCGCGCCGGCGACCAGGTCCTTGAGCCGGGCCAGGTCGAACCGGCCGCGCTCGTCCCGGCAGCCGAAGTACGCGGTACCGAGCTGGAAGACCAGGTCACCGCCGTTGCGGTGGTACGGCGACAACCCGCCCTCGCCGGTGTTCTGCAGGCAACCGGCCAGCGCGGCGCCCTTGTTCAGCGCGGTGATCGCGTTGCCGGACAGCGAGCCGAAGCTCATCCCGGAGATGTTGACCACCGACTCGGGCCGGAACGCCTTCGCCCGCCCGCGCGCCCCGCCGAGCACCTTCGCCGCCGGCAGCCGCACGTCGTGCCCGGCGGTCGGCGCGGACGGCGGCACCGTCCGGGCGAACGTCCGGTGCTTGATGATCGGATAGCCGGCGGTGTACTCGATGTCGTTGTCGGTGCCGAAGCCGAAGTAGTTGTTCTCCCGCTTGGCCGAGGCGTAGACCCAGCGCCGCTGGTCGCGGGTGAACGGCCGCTCCTCGTCGTTGCCGGCCACGATGTACTGCCGCAGCTCCGGCCCGATCGCCTCCAGCAGGTAGCGGGCCCGCCCGATCACCGGGAAGTTGCGTCGCAGCGCGTGGTCGCGCTGCAGGACGTCGCGCGCGGCCAGCCCGGCGAGGGCGGCGGCGGCGAGGGGTACGGCTCGACTGACCCACTTCATACCGCCACACTCTCCGGCGCGGGCTGCCGGCAAACCGGTTACAGCTGAGCCTGGGTGATGTTGACCATCCAGGGGACGCCGAACCGGTCCTCGCACTGGCCGTACTCGTCGCCCCACACCTGCTTCTCCAGCGGCACGGTGACCTTCCCGCCCTCGGACAGCCGGGCCCAGTAGCCGCGCAGCTCGCCCGCGTCGTTGCCGTTGATGATCACCGAGCTGCCGTTGCCCCGGTGCAGCTGCTCGCCGGGCGGCAGGTCCGCGCCCATCAGCACGTAGCCGCTGGTGGTGCGCAGCAGGCCGTGCATGATCTGGTCGGCGATCGCCGGGTCCTCGGTGCCGAAGTCGCGGAACGTGCCCAGCGACAGGTCGCCGCCGAACACCTGGTGGTAGAACTCCATCGCCTGACGGGCGTTGCCGTCGAAGCTGAGATACGGGTTGAGCTGGGACGCCACGGTGTCCTCCCTGAGTCGGTGACGGCGTCATCGTCGCACCGATCGGTGCGCCACCAGGCCTCACACGCCGGTGGTGAAGGCGCCCGCCCGGGCCGCGGCCACCGCCGCCTCCGCCGCCCGCCGCGCCACCGCCGGCCCGGGCGCGCCGCGCAGCAGCAGGTGCTCGTGGTAGACCGGCGCGGTCGCCGCCACCAGCAGCGCCCGGGCATCGGTGCCCTCGGGCGCCTCGCCCCGGGACACGGCCCGGCGGACCACGACGGCGCACCGGTCGTACCGGTCGACCCAGAAGGCGCGCAGCGCCTCGGCCGCCGCCGGTGAGCGGAACGAGGCGGCGATCAGGGCGGCGGTGAGGGGTGGCCGCGCGGTCAGCGCCTCGTGCACCTCCTCATTGATGGCCAGCAGGTCGCCGGCGAGCGAGCCGGTGTCGCGGGGCCGCCAGTCGTCGTCGGCGGCCTCGGCGAGCACGTCGGCGAGGAGACCGCCGACGTCGCGCCAGCGCCGGTAGACGGTGGTGCGGTGCACCCCGGACCGGTCCGCCACGGCCTCCACGCTCAGCGCGTCGTAGCCGTACTCGATCAGGTGGGCGGTGACCGCGTCGAGGACCCGGCGGCGCACCGCGGCGCTGCGGCCGCCGGGACGCCGGGCCGGACCGGCGGCCGGATCACGGATATCGGTTGCCGGGTCGGGTGCTGCCATGCCACGATCCTAAAGCATCAATCGTCGCGTTAAGGAGGCCGCCGATGCTCCGCTGACCGTCCACCGTGTCCCCGACGATCGTGCCCCCGGGCGCGGCCGCCCGACCCGACGCCAGCGGAGAGCAGCGTGCCTACCCAGATCAGCATCCACGACCTGACCCTGTCCTACGGCGACCGCCTGATCTTCGACGCGGTCAGTTGCGCCGTCGCCCCGGGGGAGCGCGCCGGCGTCGTCGGCGAGAACGGCTCCGGCAAGTCGACCCTGCTGCGACTGCTCGCCGGTCGGGAACAGCCCGACGACGGCACGGTCACCGTCACCGCCGACGGCGGCGTCGGCCACCTCGCCCAGGACGCCCCGCTGTCGCCCCGGCTCACCGTCCGCCAGGCCGTCGACGCCGCCCTGGCCGACCTGCGCGCCATCGAGGCCCGTCTGCGCGAGCTGGAACCGCAGCTCGCCGCCGGCGACGCCGACCGGCTGGCCGAGTACGGCGACCTCGCCACCGTCTTCGAGCTGCGCGGCGGCTACCAGGCCGACGCCCGGGTCGACCGGGCGCTGCACGGCCTCGGCATCGCCGGTCTCGACCGGGACCGCCGGCTCGGCGAGCTTTCCGGTGGTGAGCAGGCCCGGCTGCACCTGGCCGCCGTGCTCGCCGCCGGATCCGAGGTGCTGCTGCTGGACGAGCCCACCAACCATCTCGACGACGCGGCACTCGGCTGGCTCGAGGAGCACCTGCGGGGCCGGGGCGGCACCACCGTCGTCGTCTCCCACGACCGGCTCTTCCTGGAACGCGTCGCCACCGTCCTCGTCGAGGTCGATGCCGACCGGCGCACGCTGGCCCGGCACGGCGTCGGCTACGCGGGCTACCTCGCCGAGCGGGCCGCCGCCCGGCACCGCTGGGCGCAGGCCCACCGCGAGTGGCGCGACGAGGTCGACCGGCTACGCGCGGCGGCGGCCACCACCGCCCGCCGGGTCGCGCCGGGCCGCGCCGCCACCGACAACAACAAGTTGGCGTACGACCGGGCCGGTGGCCGGGTGCAGCAATCCCTCGCCAGCCGGGTCCGCAACGCCGAGCAGCGCCTGCACCGACTCGAATCCGACCCGGTGCCCGCCCCGCCGGAAGCGCTGCGGTTCACCCCGCCCCCGGCCACCGCCGGCGCCGGCGTGGCGCTCGACGCCGTCGACGTCCGCGTCCGCGGCCGACTGGGTCCGGTCTCGCTGACCCTCCGGGCGGGGGAGCGGCTGCTGGTCACCGGGGCGAACGGCGCCGGCAAGAGCACCCTCCTGCAGGTCCTGGCCGGAGACCTCGAGCCGGACGCCGGGTGGGTGACCCGGCACGCGCCGATCGGTCACCTGCCGCAGGAGGTCACCGCCGAGCGCCCCACGCGTACGCTGCTCGCCGCCTTCGCCCACGGTCGCCCCGGGCCGCCGGGCGAGCACCGCGCCGCGCTGCTCGCCCTCGGCCTATTCCCGCCCGAGCTGTTGGACGTGCCGACCGGGAAGCTCTCCACCGGGCAACGCCAGCGCCTCGGGCTGGCCCGCCTGTTCACCACCGCCGCCGGGTTGCTGCTGCTCGACGAGCCCACCAACCACCTGTCGCCCGGCCTCGTGGAGGAGCTGGAGGATGCCCTGGCCGGGTACCCGGGGGCCGTCGTCGTGGTCAGCCACGACCGGCGGCTGCGCGCCCGGTGGCGGGGCGAGATCCGCACGATGGCGGCCGGCGTCCTGCACCCCGCACCCGTGACCGTCTGAGGAGATGTCGCTGTGCTCACCGAGTTGACCGTGGCCGAGCCCGGCGCCGGCCCGTACGGGGTCGCGATCGGGCCGGACGGCGCCCCCTGGTGCACCCTCGTGCACGCCGGACGACTGCTGCGAATCGCCCCCGACGGCCGGGCCGAGACCCTCGACCTCGGCGCGCCCGGCTGCGGCCCCGCACTGATCACGTCCGGCCCCGACGGTGCGCTGTGGTTCACCCGCATGCGCGACCACCGGATCGGCCGGATCGACGACGCCGGTCACCTGGACTCCTGGCCGGTGCCCGGCGCCGGCCCGTACGGCATCGCGGCCGGACCGGACGGCGCGCTCTGGTTCACCGCCATGTCCACCGACCGGATCGGCCGGATCACCGTCGAGGGGGAGGTCACCGAGTACCGCCTGCCGGTGACCGGCGGCCTGCCGTCGATGATCACCAGTGGCCCCGACGGCGCCCTCTGGTTCACCCTCAACCAGGCGAACGCGATCGGCCGGATCACCCCCGACGGGGCCGTACGCCTGCACCCGGTGCCGACGCCCGCGGCGGGGCCGGTCGGCATCACCGAAGGCACCGACGGCGCGCTCTGGTTCGTGGAGATCGACGCCGGTCAGGTCGGCCGGATCACCGTCGACGGCCACATCCGCGAGTACCCGCTGCCCGACCGGGCGGGCCGACCGCACGCGATCGCGGCCGACCCGGCCGGGGGCTGCTGGTTCACCGAGTGGGCCGGCAACCGGATCGGCCATGTCACCGCCGACGGCGAGATCAGTGGCTGGCCGCTGCCGACCCCCGCCTCCGAACCGCACGGGATCGCGGTCGGGCCGGACGGTGCGGTCTGGGTGGCGTTGGAGACCGGCCGGCTGGCCCGGCTGTCGTGAGCCCCGTCGTCCTCAGTGCCGGCGGAACGACTGGCGGACCACCCCGCCGACCAGCGCGCACCAGGTGCTGGTGGACAGCTTGCCGTTGGGCGGCAGCCCGTGCAGCCGCTGGACGTCCTGCACCGCCTTCATGGTGGCGTGGTCGTACCCGCCGGTCTCCCGCACGTCGGGGTAGCCCTTCCAGTTCAGGATGAACTGCACCGCCTGCACCGGCAGCCCGGTCGCGTCCTTGTCCAGCTCCGGGGAGAGGGTCTCCCAGGTGCGGTCGGTGAGGGTGGCGTCGACGTCCACCGGGAGACCGTTGCGGGCCTGCCAGTCCTGCACCGCCGCGACGGTGGCCGGGTCGAAGGCGCTGGTCGGGGTGACCGGGTATCCCCGGTACGCCAGCAGGAACTGGGCGACCCGCACGGCGGGGGAGCTGTCGAAGCGCCACAGGTCGGGCCAGCGGCGGGCCGGCACGTCGGCCGGGTCGGCGCCCAGCTCGTGGAAGACCCGCCGACGCACGTCGGGGAAGAGCCGGTAGAAGGCCGCGCCGGGGCAGTCGGTGGTGCGGAAGTCCCAGTGGCCGAAGATGTCGTAAGCGTGCAGGCCGTACTGCCGGCAGATGGTGACGCAGAGCGTGACCATCGAGTCGAGCAGCGCCGCGGGCGGCGTCTCGGTGACGTAGGTGCCCTCGTTCTCGATCCCGATGGCCCGGCCGTTCTCGCCGGGGCAGTGCGCGGCGATCATCTGCCGGTCGCCGGCCCGCAGCCGCTCCAGGCTGCCGTGCCGCCCCTCCAGGACGTGGCCGCCGCGGCTGACGGTGAAGTGCTGGCCGGTGTCGGACCAGCCGTTGCCGTCCATGTGCAGATCCTGGCACTCCCGGGCCAACGCGATGGCGTGCGCCTCGGAGTAGTCGGTGACGTTGGGGAACGCCATGTGGTGCAGGATGATCTTGTTGGTGGGGATCGCGCTGACCGACAGCGGGTCGCGCGGCGGCCGGGCGCCCCACTCGTCGCAGCTGATGATCCAGTCCAGCTCCGCGCCGGGGGCGGCCTGGGCGGCGGCCGGAACGGCCAGTTCGTACCCGACGACCGCGACGGTCGCCGCGCCGAGGCCGGCCCGCAGCAATGTACGACGGTCGAACTCGGGCTTGTCGACGTGCATGGCATCTCCTCGACTTCGGCGGCGGGGACCACGCGACCGGTGAAAGGAAACTCCAGCTGTCGCGCCTGCCGTGGAGACTATTGCCAACCGCGGGTCACGCGCTAGAGGCGTCCGTCGATCGATCCTCGTCGGCCGCGAACCGGTCCAGCGCCCGGACGACGTGTCGGCGGGCCGCCACGGTGGCCAGGTGCCCGGCGTCGTCCACCACGATCAGCTCCGCGTCCGGCCAGCCCCGGCGCAGCTCCCAGGCGGTGTCGAGCGGGCTGCCCAGGTCGAGCCGACCGTGGATCAGCACCCCGGGAATGCCGGCCAACCGGTGCGCGTCGCGCAGCAACTGCCCCTCCGGCAGCCAGGCGCCGTGGGCGAAGTAGCGCGCGCAGATCCGTACCATCGCGGTGCGGGCCGCCGACGGGCGGTCGGAGTACGGGTTGCCGCCGCCCTCGGCGGAGACCACCGCGTCCTCCCAGGCGCACCAGTCCCGCACCGCCCGCTCCCGCACCGCCGGGTCGGGATCCTCCACCAACCGGGCGTACGCGCCGACCACGTCACCGTCGCGGGGGGTGCCCGGCGCGCCGGCCAGGAAGCGGTCCCACTGCTCCGGGAAGAACCGGCCCACCCCGCGGTAGAGCCAGTCGATCTCCGACCGCCGGGTGGTGGTGACCGACCAGATCACGATCGCCGAGACCCGGTCCGGGTGCCGCTGCGCGTACGCCAGGATCAGCGTGGAGCCCCACGAGCCGCCCTGCAGCAGCCACCGTTCGACGCCCAGGTGCTCCCGGAGTCGTTCCATGTCGGCGATCAGGTGGTCGGTGGTGTTGTGCCGCAGGTCGGTGGCCGGATCGGCGGCGTGCGGGGTGCTCCGCCCGCAGTTGCGCTGGTCGAAATGGATGATCCGGTAGCGGGCCGGGTCGAAGAGCCGGCGGGACACCGGAGCGCTCCCCGAGCCCGGTCCACCGTGGACCACCAGGGCTGGCCGGCCGTCCGGGTCGCCGCTGGTCTCCCAGTACACGGCGTTGCCGTCGCCCACGTCGAGCATTCCCGCGTCGTACGGCTCGATCGGCGGATACAGCTCGGCCACGCGGATCCCTCCCCGGCGGATGCGACAGCGCCGGACACCCTACGCGCCCCGGGCGCCGTCCGGGGTGAGGTCGGCGACCCGGATCGTCACCCGCTCCGGGTGAGGTGGCAGGAATGCGCGGCGCCGCGGCGGGTATGCGCGGCGCCGGGAGGCGGGCGCCTCCGGGATCGAGGGGTCATGGGAGCCGCCGCCGGATTCGTCGGCCTGGTCGTCGTGGTCGTGCTGGTGCTGGTGCTGTCGCTGAGCGTCCGGATGGTCCAGCAGTACCAGCGCGGGATTGTGTTCCGGTTCGGTCGGGTGCGGGAGGAGGTCCGCGGGCCCGGCCTGCACCTGATCGTGCCGGTCGCCGACCGGATGGTCCGGGTCAGCATGCAGACCACCGTGATCGGGGTGCCGGCCCAGGGCGCGATCACCAAGGACAACGTCACGCTCACCGTCGACGCGGTGGTCTACTACCGGGTCGTCGACCCGGTCAAGGCCCTGGTCAACGTCCGGGACTACCCGTCGGCGGTGCTTCAGGTCGCGCAGACCGCGCTGCGCTCGGTGATCGGCAAGGCCGACCTGGACACCCTGCTCGGCGACCGGGACCGGATCAACGCGGAGCTGAAGTCGGTGATCGACGCGCCGACGGAGAAGCCCTGGGGCCTGCTCATCGAGCGGGTCGAGGTCAAGGACGTGTCGCTGCCCGAGGGCATGAAGCGGTCGATGTCTCGGCAGGCCGAGGCGGAACGGGAACGCCGGGCCCGGGTGATCGCCGCGGACGGCGAGTTCCAGGCGTCCCGCCGGCTGGCCGACGCCTCCCGGGCGATGGCGGACACGCCCGGGGCGTACCAGTTGCGGTTGCTGCAGACCGTGGTGGACGTGGCCGCCGAGAAGAACAGCACCCTGGTCATGCCGTTCCCGGTGGAGCTGCTGCGGTTCTTCGACGAGCTGGCCCGGCCGGCCCGCGAGGGCGTCGGCCGGGTGGCGCCGGTCGGGGAGCCCGCTGCCGGCCCGGTCGCCACGACCGGCGACGGCGACGGACACCGCCGCGAGGGGCATCGCTGACCGGACGGTCGCGCGAAAGGGCGCACGGTGGAGGTTCGTGCCGGTCCGGGGTCGACCGGCGTTTCCCCGCGCGCCGGTCAGGGTAGGTCGGGGCCGACCAACGTCACGGACAGTGTGGAGGACCCAGATGAGAGACGACTTCGGCGACGCGGTGGGGGACGCCCTGCGTGCCGTGCTGCTGTTCCTGCCCAAGGCCCTCGCCTTCGTGGCGATCCTGGTGGTGGGCTGGCTCATCGCCAAGGCCGTCCTCAAGATCGTGGACAAGGTGCTCGAGCGGGTGCACTTCGACAAGGCGGTCGAGCGCGGCGGCATCAAGACCGCGCTGGCCCGGTCCCGGTACGACGCCAGCGACATCGTGGCCAAGCTCGCCTACTACGCCGTCCTGCTGGTCACGTTGCAGATCGCGTTCGGCATCTGGGGCCCCAACCCGGTCTCCGACCTGATCGCCGGCGTCGTCGCCTGGCTGCCCCGGGCGTTCGTCGCGATCGTCATCGTGGTGGTGGCCGCGGCCATCGCCACCGCGGTCAAGGACATCATCAGCAGCGCGCTCGGCGGCCTGTCCTACGGCCGGGTGCTGGCCACCATCGCCTCGGTGTTCATCCTCGGCCTGGGCATCATCGCCGCGCTCAACCAGATCGGTGTGGCCACCGCCATCACCACCCCGGTGCTGATCGCCGTGCTGGCCACCGTCGGCGGCATCCTGATCGTCGGGGTCGGCGGCGGACTGATCCGGCCGATGCAGAGCCGGTGGGAGTCCTGGCTGACCCGGGCCGAGCAGGAGTCGCAGCTGATCGCCACGCACGCCCGCGCCTACCAGGCCAGCCGGCGGGACGTCCGCGCCCACCTGACCTCGTACGACGAGGACGTCGAGCGCACCCAGCCGGTGACCGGCTACAGCCCGTCCGACCGGACCCAGCAGGTGGCCGACGACGCCGACCGCACCCAGGTGGTGTCCCGGTACGACGAGTCGGACCTGACCCAGCCGGTCGCCCCGTACACCGACCCCGACCCGACCGACCCGGTCGGCACGACGACCACGCCCTCGACCAGCCCGGTGCCCCCGTCGCCCGCCGCCGAGCCCGCCACCGGCGCCCCCACCGCGCCGCGGCAGGCCACGCCGGCGGACGACGACCCGGTGGTGGACGACAGTGACACCACGATGATCATCCCGTCGACGGACACGGAGAAGTTCCGCCGCTGAGGACGCCACCACCACGGCGGGCGGGACCGATTGGTCCCGCCCGCCGTCGCGTACCCGCCGGACGGGGTCGCCCGGGCCGCCGCGCGCCACTACCATCGACGCCATGACCTGGCGATGTTGATCCGCCGCTGAGGGCCGAAACCGCGGGCCACCGCGGGCGCCGCACTATGCCGCGTCCGTCCCGTCCCGTGGAAAGGCCCCCATGTCCGTCGCCTCCGCGCGGGTGTCCCGCACCCGCGTCCGCCGCCTCGCGGCCACCCTCTACGGCTACCTGTTCCTGGCCGACTTCGTCCTGCTCTACCCGCTGTACGCGCTGCTGTTCAGCGACACCGGGCTGTCCGTCGGGCAGATCTCCTCGCTCTTCGTGCTCTGGTCGGCGACCAGCATCCTGGTCGAGGTGCCCTCCGGGGCGTGGGCCGACACCGTCTCGCGGCGGCTGCTGCTCTGCCTCGCGCCGCTGCTGACCGGCGCCGGCTTCGCGCTGTGGGTGCTGGCCCCCTCGTACGGGTCGTTCGCCGTCGGCTTCGTCCTCTGGGGCGCCGGCGGCGCGCTCAGCTCCGGCGCCCTCGAGGCGCTCGTCCACGACGAGCTCGACCGACTCGGCGCGGCCGGCCGGTACGCCCGCCTGATCGGCCGTGGCCGTACCGCCGGGGTGTTGGGCGTGCTCGGCTCGATCGGCCTGGCCGGCCCGGTGTTCGCGGTCGGCGGCTGGCCGGCGGTCGGCGCGGCCAGCGTGCTGGCCTGCCTGCTCGCCACCGCCGTCGCCACCCGCTTCCCCGAGCACCGCACCGCGCCGGCCGCACCGGCACCCGGCGACGACGCCGCCGAGGACGACGAGCCGGGCTGGTGGGCGACCCTGCGGGCCGGCCTCACCGAGGCCCGCACCCACCCGCGGGTACGGTCGGCGCTGCTGCTGGTGCCGGCGGTCGGCGCCGTCTGGGGTTCCCTGGACGAGTACACCCCGCTGCTCGCCCAGGACACCGGCGTGACCGCGTCGGTCGTGCCGCTGCTGCTCGGGCTCACCTGGCTCGGGGTGACCGTCGGCGGACTGCTCGCCCCGGCCGGCGAGCGGCTGCGCACCCGTGGGTACGCCGGTCTGCTCGTCGCGGCCGCGGTGGCCCTGGCCGTCGGCGCGGGCGTCCGGCAGCCCGCCGGTTTCCTGCTGCTCGGGGTGGCGTTCTGCGGGCTGCAACTGGCCACCGTGCTCGCCGACGCCCGTCTGCAGGCCCGGATCACCGGACCGGCCCGGGCCACCGTGACCTCGGCCGCCGGGATGGTCACCGACCTGGCCGTCATCGTGGTGTACGCCGGCTATGGCCTGGTCGCCGGGGTTGCCGGCAACGCGGTCGCCTTCGTCGCGGCGGCCGTGCCGTACCTGCTGCTGGCGGCCGTCCTGCTCGGGTCGCGCACCCGGAACGAGCCGGTCGACGCGCCCGTGCCGGCCGACGGCGGGTGAGCCGGTCGGGCCCGGAGGCGGCCGGTGCCGCCTCCGGGCCCTCGGTCGGTCAACCGGCCAGGTGCGGGAACGACCACCGATGACCGTGCCGGACGGTCGTCCGGTCAGGTGGCGTGGCCGTCGAGGTAGACCCAGCGGCCGTCCTCGCGAACGAAGCGGCTGCGCTCGTCGAGCATGCCGGGCCGACCGGCCTCCCGGTAGTGCGCCCGGAACGCGACCGCGCCCTCGCTGTCGAACAGGCCGCCCCGCTCGGTCGCCAGGATCTCCAGCCGGGTCCACCGCTGCGCCGGGTCCAGCCGCAGCCGCGCCGGCCTCGTCGACGAGTGCCAGCTGCGCAGCAGGTAGTCCGCGTGGCCGACGGCGAACGCGCTGAACCGCGACCGCATCAGCGCCTCGGCAGTGCCGGCCGTCGCGGCGCCGCGGTGCACCGGCCCGCAACAGTCCGGGTACGGCAGGCCGGTGCCGCACGGGCAGGGCTGGGACTGATCGTCGGTCGGGCCTCGGCGGGCTGGTCGTCTGGCCACGTCCGCCATCCTGCCGTAGCCGATCCGGCCGACTCACCCGCGGTGCGGCTGAAGGCTTCGCTCGGCGCGATCCCGCCGGAGCCCGGTCAGGGCGACGACGGCGAAGAGCAGCGCGACGGCGAGCGCCGCCGCCTGCACCAGGCTGCCGGCGAAGACGAGCGCGTCGCCCGGGTCGCCCAACTGCTCGCGGAAGTTCGGCGCCAGGACGCCGCCCACGCTGATGAAGAGGGTGGCCGCCGCGGCCAGGACGACCGCCCACCGCCAGGGTGCGAGCAGGAAGGCGAGCGCGGCGGCGGTCAGGATCAGCAGCCCGGGCGGCACGGTGGGGTAGTCGGCGCCGCCGACGATCTGGACGACGATGCCCAGCGCGGCGACCAGCAGGGCACCCCCGGCGGCTCGGCGAGCAGGTGAGTGGGTCGGCTTCATGGTGCGGCTCCTCGGTGTCGGTGTCTGACCGAGCCTTCCGGCCCGGGACCGCCCGGTCGTGGTGCCACGGGCGACACTCCGCGTACGCCCACCGCCGTAGCCGATGAAGGGCCGGCCCGTGTGGGCCGGCCCTTCGTGTGGTGCGGGGTGGTGGTCAGCTGGTGGAGTAGCCGCGGGTGGCGATCCAGTCGGCGAGGTTGTCGACGGTGATCTGGTAGGAGGCGGTGTTCGGGTTGGCGGAGTCGGCGATGGTGACGATCTTGCCGTTGTCCTTGTAGCCGACGACGCTGATGTAGTGGCCGCCTTCGAAGGAGTGGGTGCCGCCGTTGGTGTCGGTGGTGGTGCCGGCGATGTTGGCGACCACGGCGCGGCCGTTGTCGACGGTGCGGACGATGTCGGCGCGCAGGGTGTCGGTCTGCTTGTCGTCGGCCTTGGGGGTGCGGATCTCGACGGAGTGGTAGGCGTCCTTCTTGCCGGTTTCCTTGTTCAGGACGGGGGTGATGTCGTTGATGCTGTTGGTGCCGTTCTCGGTGGTGCCCATTTCCTTGGCCATGGCGTCGACGTCGATGTTCTTGCCCTGGACGGACAGGGCGTTGCGGGTGGCGGCGGGGCCGCAGTAGTAGAAGTTCGGCTGGGCCTGGTAGTCGACCTTCAGTTCGCGTTCGCCGTTGCCCTTGCGGTCGCTCTGGACGGCCGTGGGCTTGTCGGCGGGGGCGGCGTGGGCGGCGATGGCGGGGCCGGCGATGCCGGTGGTGGTGGCGGCGATGCCGGCGGCGGTGAGGACGGTCTTGCGGATCAGATCGGTACGCATGATGGCGTGCTCCTCTGGTCGGGGGTTGCCCGTCGCACCCGGGGGTGGGGTGCGGGGCGAAGGGGGAAAGTCTTGGGGGGGTGCCCGGCGGCTCGGCCTGCTCGGGCGGTCCGGGGGTGGTGTAACCGGTGGGGCCGGTCGGTCATTCCCGGGGGTGGGAACCCGGCGGCGGTTGGCCTGCTCGCGGGTTCCGGGGGGTGTAACCGGCTCGGGCGGTGGGCCATTCCCGGTGGGGGTGGGCCCGTGCCTGGGGGGGGTGCCGGGGTCGCGCTGGGGTTCGGTGCGGTATGACATGTACAACGCCTCGGCCCCCGGGTCGATTCCGTGGTGGGGGTGGCGCCGGCCACGGGATCCCGCAGGTCAGAACGCACATCCGACGCGACGTGGCGGCCACGATTCGGACACCCGACCCACCCGGTGTGGGACGCCGCACTGGCCCCGGGCTGCGCCGGTCGGACGCTTTGGACCTGATGACGTAAACGATTCAGCCGACCCACCTCGTGCCGCCGCACGGATCCGATTGCCTCGGCGGATGCCCTGACCCGTTCACGTCATCAGGTCGGTAGCGCCCGGACGGGGCCGCGGCGTCGCGGCTGGCGCGCACCCCGGGCTGGCACCGTGCGTCGTTTGTCGTCATCCCAGGGCACCCTGCGGCGCTCAGGATTCCCGTCACTCTCAGCCGCCACAACCGCTACGCTCCGTATCGAATCGGACATACGGGGGAATAATGGCTACACGGGTATGGGACGTGAGTCGGCGGCAGCTGCTCGCCACGGTCGCCGCGCTCGGCGTTCTGATCGCCGGCAGCGCCTCGGTGCCAGCGCCGCCGGCCGGCCGGCAGCAACGGCCGGTCGCCTTGGGCGCGGTCGGGCCGGTCGACCCGGTCGCGCCGGCGTTGAGCTTCGGAGTGATGACCGAAGTCAACGGAAACGTGGTGACCAGCGAGAACGACGGCACCATGGCGGTGGGTGGCGACCTCACCTTCGGCAACTACCAACTCGCCAACAACAGCGTCGGCTCGTTCGTCGCACCGGGAGACACCAAGCCGACCGCACTGGTCGTCGGCGGGCGGGTGAACTTCGCCGGCAGCGTCGCCGGGACCCGGTTGCAGGTGCTGTCCGGCGGCTACGCCAAGGTGGGCAACCTGACCGGCGCCGTGGTGAAGGACACCGACAACAACGGCGCCCAGGTCAACACCCGGATCCTGCCCAACAACAACTACGACGCCTTTCCCCGGGTCGAGCTGACCACCCGGCAGGCCCCCAGCAGCGTCGGACCGACCTCGCCGATCGACTTCGGCGCCGCCTTCACCGAGTTCCGCAGCACTTCGGCCGGGCTGGCGACCTGTGACAACACGGTGGTGCTGCGGACGCCCAACGGCGACGTGCTGCCCCGACCGATCCCGCCGGGCAGCAACGCCGTCGTCACCCTCACCTCGGGTGTCACCAACGTGCTGAACATCGGCGCCGCGGATCTCAACAACATCGACACGCTCACCTTCGCCAGCCAGCCGACGGCCACCACCCCGCTGCTGATCAACGTGGACACCAGCGGTGTCGGCAACGACTTCGCCTGGAACGCGCCGAACTTCTCCGGCATCGGAGGCAACCAGGCGCGGTACATCCTGCTGAACTTCCCGACCGCCACGCGACTCACCCTCACCACCAACGCCCGTACGGTCGAGGGCAGCATCTACGCCCCGAACGCGGACCTGGTCGACGTCTCCGCCTCGAACACCGAGGGCAGCATCATCACCCGGACGATCGACCACCGGGGCGGTGAGATCCACTACTTCCCGTTCAGCACCACCCTCTCCTGCGGCGGGGCCACTCCGGCGAGCATCTCGTTGGCCAAGGCGTCCACCACCACCACGATCACGACGGTCGGTCAGCAGGTGCCGTACGACTTCCACGTGGTCAACACCGGCGGCCTGACCCTGTCCAACGTGGCGATCACCGACACCCAGACCCCGCCGTCGTCGAACGCGAACCTCGGCCCGATCACCTGCCAGGCGACCACGCTCGCGCCCGGCGCGTCCACCAGCTGCACCGCCACCTACAGGGTCACCCAGGCGGACCTGGACAACGGCTCGTTGCGGGACACCGCCACCGCCCGCGGCACCCCACCCGGCACCTCGACCCCGGTGGTCTCCGCCCCGGTCGAGCTGACCATCCCGGTCCGCGAGGCCACCTCGTCCATCTCGGTGCTCAAGTCGTCGCCGACCGCGTCGATCAACGCGGTGGGGCAGCAGGTGCCGTACCGGTTCCTGGTGGTGAACACCGGCAACCTGACGCTGACCAACGTAGCCGTCACCGACACCCAGACGCCGCCGTCGTCGAACGCGAACCTCGGCCCGATCAGCTGCCCAGCGACCACGCTGGCGCCGGGCGCGTCGACCACCTGCACCGCGACCTACACCGTCACCCAGGCGGACCTGGACAACGGCGGGGTCACCGACTCCGCCGTCGCGCGCGGCACCCCGCCCGGGACCAGCACCCCGGTCACCTCGCCGCCGTCCACGCTGACCATCCCGCAGTCCGGCGCGGAGGCCGCCATCGCGGTCACCAAGACCTCGCCCACCGCCGCGATCAACGCGGTGGGGCAGCAGGTGCCGTACCGGTTCCTGGTGGTGAACACCGGCGGCCTGACCCTGACCAACGTGGCGATCACCGACACCCAGACGCCGCCGTCGTCCAACGCCAACCTGGGTCCGATCAGCTGCCCGGTGACGACGCTGACGCCCGGCGCGTCGACCACCTGCACCGCCACCTACACCGTCACCCAGGCCGACCTGGACAACGACGGGGTCACCGACTCCGCGGTCGCGCGCGGCACCCCGCCGGGCACCAGCACGCCGGTGACCTCGCCGCCGTCCACGCTGACCATCCCGCAGTCGGGCGCGACGGCGTCGATTGCGATCGCGAAGTCCTCCACCACCGCCCTGATCACGAGCCCCGGCCAGCAGGTGCCGTACGTCTTCCACGTGGTCAACGACGGTGGCCTGACACTGACGAACGTGACGGTGACCGACACCCAGACGCCGCCGTCGTCCAACGCGAACCTCGGCCCGATCACCTGCCCGGTGACCACGCTCGCGCCCGGCGCGGCCACCGACTGCACCGCCACGTACACCGCCACCCAGGCCGACCTGGACATCGGCGCCGTCCGGGACAGCGCCGTCGTGCGCGGCACCCCGCCGGGCGGGGGCACGCCGGTGGTCTCCCCGCCGGCCACGCTGGTGATCCCGACCGACCCGGTGCCCGCGATCAGCGTGATCAAGTCGTCCACCGTCACCGAGATCTCCACCGTCGGCCAGCAGGTGCCGTACCAGTTCCTGGTGGTCAACACCGGCGGGCTGACGCTGTCGAACGTGACCGTGGTGGACACCCAGACGCCGCCATCGTCGAACGCGAACCTGGGCCCGATCACCTGCCCGACGACCACGCTCGCACCGGGCGCGTCGACCACCTGCACCGCCACCTACACGGTGACGCAGGCCGATCTGGACAACGACGGGGTGTCCGACTCCGCCGTGGCCCGGGGTCTCCCGCCGGGCAGCGAGGTGCCGATCAGCTCGCCGCCGTCGGCGCTGACCATCCCCGCGAACGACGTGGTGGCCGGCATCGCGATCATCAAGGCCTCCGCCACCCCGGCGATCACCTCGGTCGGCCAGCAGGTGCCGTACGACTTCCACGTCACCAACACCGGCGGCCTGACGCTGTCGAACGTCACCGTGGTGGACACCCAGACGCCGCCGTCGTCCAACGCGAACCTCGGCCCGATCACCTGTCAGGCGACCACGTTGGCGCCCGGCGCGTCGACGAGCTGCACCGCGACGTACACGGTGACCCAGGCGGACCTGGACAACGACGGGGTCAGTGACTCCGCGGTCGCCCGTGGCACCCCGCCCGGGGCCACCGACCCGATCACCTCCGCGCCGTCGGCGCTGACCATCCCGGCCGCCGATCTGACCGCGTCGATCGGCATCACCAAGGCCTCGACCACCACGGCCATCACCACGGTCGGTCAGCAGGTGCCGTACGACTTCCACGTGGTGAACACCGGCGGGCTGACCCTCACCGGGGTGTCCGTCGTGGACACCCAGACCCCGCCGTCGTCGAACGCGAACCTCGGCCCGATCACCTGCCAGGCCACCACGCTGGCGCCCGGCGCGTCGACGAACTGCACCGCCACCTACACGGTCACCCAGGCGGACCTGGACAACGACAAGCTCGTCGACTCGGCCGTCGCGCGGGGGACGCCGCCCGGCACCACCACCCCGATCACCTCCGCGCCGTCGTCGCTGACCATCCCGCAGGCGGACGTGGTCGCGGACATCCAGGTGATCAAGGCGTCCCCCACGGTGGCGATCACCGCGGCGGGCCAGCAGGTGTCGTACCGCTACCTGGTGGTGAACACCGGCGGCTTCACGCTGACCGGGGTGACCGTCAACGACACGCTGCTGCTCCCGGCCGACCGGGTCAACCTGTCGCCGATCGTCTGCGGCCCGGACGACCTGCCGAACGGCACGGTCACCCTCGCCCCCGGCGAGGCGATCACCTGCCGGTCGACGTACACCGTCTCCGCGGCCGACTACCAGCAGGCCAGCCTGGTCGACGTCGCCACCGCGACCGGTACGCCACCGGTCGGACCGGCGGTCGTGTCACCACCGTCGCCGCTGGACATCCCGGTCCTGAAGGCGTCGATCAGCATCGCCAAGTCGGTCACCCCGACGGTCGTGGCCCGCGCCGGTGACACCGTCACCTACCGGTTCGCCGTCACCAACACCGGTAACGTCCCGCTGAGCGGGGTGACGGTGCAGGAGACCGCGTTCTCCGGCACCGGAAGCCTCGGGCCGATCACCTGCGGCACGCCGCCGGTGGCCAACGGCGCGGTCGCCCTCGACCCGGGGGCGAGCGTCACCTGCACCGCCGGCTACACCGCCACGGCGGCGGACATCGACGCGGGCCGGATCACCGACACGGCGATAGCCGTCGGCGACCCGCCGGTGGTGCCCGGAGTGCCGCCGCTGGGCAGGGCACGCTCCGCGCCGTCGTCGGCGACGGTGACCGTCACCAGAGGTGCGGCCATCACCGTGGTCAAGTCCTCCCCGGTGGACAAGGTCTACAAGGTGGGCCAGCGGATCCCGTACCTGTTCCTGGTGACGAACACCGGCGCGGTCGCCCTGACCGGCGTCACGGTGACCGACACCCTGGTCGCGCCGGCCGACCCGGCGAACCTCGGGCCGATCACCTGCGGCCCGGACCGGACGCCGAACGGCTCGGTGACCCTGGCCGCCGGGGCGGCGGTCACCTGCGAGGCGGTCTACACCGTCTCGAAGGCCGACCTGCACCACGGCTCGATCACCAACGTGGCCACCGCCACCGGCAAGCCGCCGACCGGACCGTCGCCGGTGTCGGCCGAGTCCCGGCTGACCATTCCGGTGCGCGGGAAGCTGCCGGTGACCGGGGACTCAATCCCCGTACCGCTGGTCGCCGGTGCCGCGCTCGCGGTCCTGCTGCTCGGCGTGGCGCTGGTGTTCCTGGCCCGACGTCGCCGCGGCGACCTGGCGTAGCCGGTAGGACGTGACGGGCCGGGCCGGCGGAGACGCCGGCCCGGCCCGTCCCCCGTGAACCCGAGCGGGCCGCCCGTCGCGATTTTGACGGGCACCCGAACGGGTGCCGCACGGCTAGCCTGGCCCGATGGTGAGCCGCACCCAACGCCGCCTCGACGACGATCTGGTCCGCCGGTACGTCGCCGCGTCGTTCGGGCCGACCGTCGAGGTGACCGACTGCGCCCCGCTGACCGGGGGCGGGTTCGCCGCGGTCTGGTGGCTCACCCTTGACGACTCGCGGCGGCTGGTGCTCAAGGTGGGGCCGGCCGCGGCCGTGCCGCTGTTGCGGTACGAGCGCGGCCTGATCGCCGCGGAGGCCCGCTACCTGCGGCTGGTCGCCGAGCGGGCGCCGCAGGTGCCGGTCCCGCCGCTACGGCATCACGGCAGCGATCCGGAGCTGGGGGACTGGCTGCTCACCGACCTGCTGCCCGGCCGTACCCTGCGCGACCTGGACGTCGAGGGCGCCGACACCGCCCGGGTCCGGGCCGGGCTGGGGGCGGCGTTCGCCGCGCTGCACGCGGTGAGCGGCGACCGGTACGGCTACGACGGCGGCCGGGCGGGCGGCACCACCTGGCGGGCCGCGTTCACCGCGATGGTCGACGACCTGCTCGCCGACGCGGCGGACTGGTCGGTGCCGCTGCCCGTACCGGCGGCGCGGCTGCGGGAGCTGATCGGCCGGCACGCCGGGGTGCTCGACCGGGTGCGGCGCCCGGCGCTGCTGCACTTCGACGGCTGGGCGGGCAACGTGCTCGCGGTGCCCGGCCCGGACGGCGGGCACCGGCTGGCCGGGCTGGTCGACGGGGAGCGGCACCTGCACGGCGACCCGCTGCTGGACCTGGTCTCGCCGCTGCTGTTCGCCCGGGCGGAGGACACCCCGGACGACCCGTTCCTGCGCGGTTACCGGGCCGCGGGCGGGTCGCTGGCGTTGGACGATCCGGGCGTACGCTGCCGGCTCGGCCTCTACCGCCTGCACCTCTACCTGCTGATGACCGTCGAGGCGCCGAGTCGGGGCATCACCGCGGCCACCCACCCGCAGCGGTTCGCCCGCCTCGCGGAGCTGCTGGACCACGAAATCGCCGCCCTGACCGCGCCGTGACACCCGCCCGGCGCGACCGGTTACAGCCAGCCGGAGCGGCGGAACATCCGGTGCAGGCCGACCGCCAGGGTGGCCATCAGCAGCAGCGCGCCGAGGTAGCCGTACCGCCAGGACAGCTCTGGCATGTGCGCGAAGTTCATCCCGTACACCCCGGCCACCGCGGTCTGGGTCGCGGCGATCGCCGCCCAGGCCGCGATCTTGCGCATGTCGTCGTTCTGGTCCACGGCGAGCTGGGTGAGCCGCGCCTGCAGCACCGAGTTGAGCAGGTCGTCGTACCCGGCGATCCGCTCGACCGCCCGGGTGAGCCGGTCCGCGACGGCGGCGAACCGGCGGCGCAGGCCCGGCGGCGGGCCGTGCTCGCGGTCGCCGACCAGCTCGCGCAGCGGCCCGGACAACGGCAGCACCGCCCGCTTGAACTCCACCACCTCGCGCTTGAGCTGGTAGATCTGCGCGATGTCCGCGCGCCGGTCGCGGGCGAAGACGCTCTCCTCGACCCGCTCCAGGTCGTGCTCGAGGTGGTCGGCGACCTCCAGGTAGCGCTCCACCATCCGCTCGGTCACCGCGTACGCCACTGCCCACGGCCCCTCGGCCAGGATCGCCGGCCGGTCCTGCAGCCGCGTGCGGACCTCGGCGAGCGCGCCGGCGGCGCCGTGCCGGACGGTGACGGCGAACCGGTCGCCGAGGAGGACCAGCACGTCACCGGTGTCGATCACCTCGGAGGTGTCGGTCAGCTCGGCGTGCTCGACGTACTCGGCCGTGCGCAGCACCAGCAGGGTCACCGCGCCGTGCCGCTGCACGGTGGGCCGGTGCCCGTCGGCCAGCGCCTGCTCGACGGTCAGCTCGTCCAGGCCGAAGGTGCGCCCGACGGCCGCCAGCACCGCCGGGCCGGGCTCGTGCAGGCCGAGCCAGACGAACCCGCCGCGCCGCCGCCGGGCCTGGGCGTACGCGTCCGCGAAGTGCGGCCGGCCGGGCTCGCGGCGACCGTCCACGTACACCGCGCAGTCGACCACCGCGTCCGGGTTGGACCGGCGGGCGGCGCGCGGCGGTGCGATCGCCGGCCGGCGCAGCAGCCGACCCACCAGGGATTCCAGCCGGGGTGCGAGCGCTGTCACCGTCCACCTCCGCCGCCTGCGTTCGACGGCCCACCGTAGTACGGCGGCGCGAACTCACCGCACCGCGGTGGCGCGGACCACGATGTTGTCCGAGTAGTCGCGGGCCCGGGCGTCGAACCGGCCCCCGCAGGTGACCAGCCGCAGCGCCGGCTGCGGCCCGCCCGGACCGTAGACCAGCGTGGTGGGAAAGCTCCTCTTCGGGTACGCCCCGACGCCGTCGACCGCGAAGGTCACCACCCGCCCGTCGGCGCGGGTGACCCGGATGGTGTCGGCGGGTCGCAGCCGGCCGAGGTTGAAGAAGACCGCCGGCGCGTCCCGGGTGTCGACGTGCCCGACGATCACCGCGTTGCCCGCCTCACCCGGGCTCGGGCCGGGTCGGTACCAGCCGGCCACCTCGGGGCGGTCCAGCGGCGGCACCTCCAGGGTGCCGTTCGGGTCGCCGGCGACGGACACCAGGTCGGCGTGCACCCCGATCGCCGGGATGTCGATCCGTACCGGATCGGACCGGGCCAGCACCGGCGCCGGGGTGCCGTTACGGGTGGCCCCGGCCGCGCCCGCGCCGGGCTGCGGCGGGCCGGTCGGGCCGATCAGGCCCGCCGCGATCAGGGTCGCGCCGGCCGCGCCCGCCAGCACCACCGCGACGGCCGCCGCCCGGGTACGCGTGAACCAGCTTCTCCCCACCGTCGCTCCTCCCCGACGACGTGGTCACGGGTGCCCGCCCGGTGTCCACCGGCGCGGGCACCCGTCCCAGGGATGGTGTGCCGTCGGCGGGTCAGGCCACGGAGGCCGCCGCGCGGCGCCGACGGCGGACCAGGGCGGCCCCGCCGAGCGCGGCGGCGCCGGCCAGCGCGCCACCCGCGACCACCATGCCGGTGGTGTCGGCGCCACCACCGCCACCGGCCGGCGCGGCGCCGATCGGCGTGACGGTGAACGTGGCGCTGCCCGCGGAGCTGCCGTCACCGCAGGTCGCGGCGACCGTGTAGGTGCCCAGCGTGAAACCGGCGGTGAACAGTTCGGCGCTCAGGCCGCCGCCCGCGGCGGCGGTGGTGGAGCGGACGTTCTGGTCCCGGTCCGGCCCGGTGACCCGGAAGATCACGTCGCCGGCCTTCGGATTGCAGGTGGTCGCGGTGAGCACGACGGTCCCGCCGACCGGGGTGGCGGCCGGTGAGACGGTGGTGTCCGCGAGCGCGGCCGCCGGGAGCAGGAGCGTGCCGAGTCCCACGCCGAGCGCCGCCGATACGAGAACTGTCTGTGCCTTCATGCGTCTTCCCTCACTTTTCGTCCGCTGTCTGCGTGGGACGCCGTTCGGGTGGCCAACTCCGTGACTAGCACCGGTGTGGCCAACACTAGGAGGGTTGGCATCCCCGGCCGAGGTAAATGAGAAATCTTCGTTGCCGTCACGTGTTCTCCCTGCCGCCGCAGAGCAGCGGAATTGCCCGCCCAGGACCGTCCACACCGCCCGCGGCGCCGGTCCGGTTCCAGCCTCGGCGTCCGCGGAGTGCCGGTCCCGCCGCGACCGGGCACACTGGGTCCATGCATGCCGAGGATCCGCTCGCCGTCGAGCTCACCGCCGCGATCGCCACCGGCGCGGTGGAGCGGCTGGCCGAGCTGCTCCGGGACCACCCGTGGCTGGCCACCACCGCGGTACGCGACCGGCACGGTGGCGAGCGCTCGCCGCTGCACCTGCTGGCCGACGCCCCCGGTCACCGGCCACGGGCCGCCGATACCGCCCGGCTGCTGGTAGCCGCGGGCGCCGACCCGGATGCGCCGGCGGTGGGGATGTCGCACACCGAGCGTCCCCTGCACTGGGCGGCCAGCAACGACGACGTCCCGCTGCTCGACGCGCTGCTCGACCTGGGTGCCGATCCGGAGGCGCCCGGTTCCTCGATCGACGGTGGCCCGCCGCTGTCCTCGGCGGTGGGCTACGAGCAGTGGCGGGCCGCCCGCCGGCTGGTCGACCGAGGCGTGCGGCAGCAGCTGTGGCACGCCGCCGCGCTCGGCCCGCTGCCGGTCGTCGCCCGGCTGGCCGAGGCGGAGGCCGATCTGGACGGGCCACTGTGGAACGCGGCCCGCGCCGGGCAGGCGGAGGTGGCCCGGTTCCTGGTGGACCGGGGCGCCTCGGCGCGGCGGCGGATGGCCTGGTCCGACCAGACCGCGGTGGACGTCGCGCGCGCCAACGGCCACCACGATCTCGCCGGCTGGCTGGCGTCCACGCCGGGCTGAGACCGCCCGACGCGACCCGCTCAGCGGGCCGGCGGGTCCGCCCGCACCAGCCCGGTCTCGTACGCGAAGACCACCGCCTGGACCCGGTCGCGCAGGCCGAGCTTGGCCAGGATCGCCGACAGGTGGGTCTTGACGGTGGCGGTGCTCAGGAACAACCGCTCGGCGATCTCGGCGTTGGACAGCGCCCGCGCGGTCAGCGTGAGCACCTCCACCTCCCGGGCGGTCAGCGCCCCGAGCCGGCCGGCGCCGAGCGGGGGCCCGGGCAGCCGGTCGGCGAACCGGTCCAGCAGCCGACGGGTCACCGTGGGGGCCAGCAGCGCGTCGCCGCGGGCGACCACCCGTACCGCCTCGGCCAGGTCGCCGGGGCGGGTGTCCTTGAGCAGGAAGGCGCTGGCCCCGGCGCGCAGCGCCGCGTACACCGGCTCGTCCAGGTCGAACGTGGTCAGCACGATGATCCGGGCCGGGTTGCCCGACGTGACCAGCTCGCGGGTGGCGGCGATGCCGTCCAGGCGGGGCATCCGCACGTCCATCAGCACCACCTCCGGGGCCAGCCTCCGGGTGAGGGCGACCGCCTCGATCCCGTCCGCGGCCTCGCCCACCACGGTCAGGTCCGGTCGCGCGTCGATGATCATGGCGAGGCCGGCCCGGACCAGGTCCTGGTCGTCGGCGATCACCACCCGGATCGTCATCGTCCCTCCCGGACGGGCAGCCGGGCGGCGACCCGGAACCCACCGCCGGGCAGCGGACCGGCGGCGAGCTCCCCGCCGAGCAGCCGGGCCCGCTCCCGCATGCCGGGGATGCCGTGCCCGTCCCGGGCGGTCAGCCGGCGGGGCGGCCCGGTGCCGTCGTCGACCACCTCGACCCGCAAGGTCTGGTCCGTGTAGCGGATCGTGACGTCGGCGTGCCGGGCCCGGCCGTGCCGCAGCGCGTTGGTCAGCGACTCCTGCACGATCCGGTACGCGGACAGCTCGACCCCCGCCGGCAGCGCCGAGGTCAGCCCGTCCCGGTGCAGGTCGACCCGCAGGCCGGCGTCGCGAACGGCGTCGGTGAGCGCGTCGAGCTCGGCCAGCCCGGGTTGCGGCGCGGTCGGGTCGTCGTCGGCGGTCAGGGTGTGCAGCACGGACCGCAGCTCGGTCAGCGTGGCCCGGGCCGCGGTGCCGATCGCGCCGAGCGCCGCGCGGGCCCGCTCGGGCCGCAGGTCGAACACGTCCTCGGCGGCAGCCGCCTGCACGGCGATCACCGAGACGTGGTGGGCCACCACGTCGTGCAGCTCGCGGGAGATCCGTTCCCGCTCCCGGGCCACGATCTGCCGGCGCCGCGCCTCCCGCCGCTGGACGGCGCCGCGCTGCAGCTCGCCGAGCGCCCAGCCGAGGCTCACCCCGGTCACCGCGAGCAGCAGGTCCCGCCAGCCGCCGGTGACCAGCTTCCACGGGGTCGGCGCGACCAGCAACGCCAGCACGGGTACGGAGACCCGCGGCGGGCGCAGCCGCGCGTAGTAGCTCAGCGGCACCGCCACCAGCCCCAACCAGCCCAGCTGCGGGCAGATCGCCTCCAGGCCGACCCCGGCCGCCACGGCCACCGCCAGGGCGTACTCCGGTCGGCGGGCGATCCAGAACGGACAGCCGGCCTGTGCCACGGCCAGCGCCACCCCGACGGCCGTCGCGACCGGGCCGCGGGCCGACGCGAGCAGCGCCACCAGCGCGACCGTGAGGATCACGCCGGCGATCGCGCCGTCGGCGAGCAGGCGGGTACGGAATCCGGAGAGGCACACACCCGGATGCTAGGCCGGGCACCGGCGACTCCTCATCGGCCGCGCGACGGAGATCGGGCGGGGGACTGGTCCGCCGGTCGTACCCGGGAACCCGTCCACGGCCCGATCCGACCGGCGCCCGCGCGGACCTACCGTCCCTCCAGTGCCGCCGCACCGGCGGCGGCCCGCCCGCGGAGGTCGCGACGATGAACACCCTCTCCATCGAATCCACCCGGGCGACCGCCCGTCGTCGGCAGCGTGCGCTGGCGGTGCTGGCCGCGACGGTGGCCGCCCTCCTGGTCTGGGTCGTGGCCGTCCCGCTGGCCGGGGTGGACCTGACCGTCCGCGCCGGCGGGGCGCAGCAGCAGGTCGGCCCGGTCGCGGTGGGGCTGACCGCCGCGCTCGCCGGTCTGGCCGGTTGGGCGCTGCTGGCCCTGCTGGAGCGGCTGACCCGCCGGGCCCGGGCGGTCTGGACCCGTATCGCGCTGGTGGTGCTGGTGGTGTCGCTGCTCGGCCCGCTGACCCGGGGCGTCGGCGCGGCGGCGACGGCGACGCTGGTGGCCCTGCACCTGGCCACGGCGGTGGTCGTGCCGGCGCTGCGGCGCACCGCTCGGGCGGCCTGAGCCGGGTCCGGTGCCCGCCGGTCGACGGGGGTCGGCGGGCACCGGACCGAGGCAGCTAGCCTCCTAGGATGCCATACGGGTGGTGAGGCACGCCGCGATGCCAACCGCCGCCAAAAAACGATGTGCGCCGGGGAAACAGCCGTCACTACGCTCGCCCGATGACCGAGCTGCGCACCGACCGGCTGACCCTGCGCGACTGGCGGGAGTCCGACCTGCCGGCCTGGGCGGCGATGAACGCCGACCCGGCGGTGCGGGAGTTCCTCGGCCCGGTGCTGACCTACCAGCAGTCGGCGGCGTCGATGCTGTCCTTCCAGGACGACCTCGACCGCAAGGGGTACGGCTTCTGGGCGGTCGAGCTACGCGACACCGGCGCGTTCATCGGCTTCACCGGCCTCGACGACGTGGACGAGGAGGTGCCGGTAACCGGCGTGGAGGTGGGCTGGCGGCTGGCCCGCGCGGCCTGGGGACACGGCTACGCCACGGAGGCCGCCCGGGCGGCGCTGCGCCACGGCTTCGACACCGTCGGCCTGCCCGAGATCGTGGCCATCACCACGGCGACCAATCTGCGCTCCCAGGCGGTGATGCGCCGGCTCGGCATGACCACCGACCCGGCCGACGACTTCGACGAGCTGGACGCCCCGGTCGGGCCGCTGCGCCGGCAGGTGGTCTACCGGCTCCGCCCCGGGGCGTGAGACGGCTCAGCCCCGGGGGACGTCCAGCACCTCGCCGGTGGCGGCGGCCCGGTGGGCCAGCTCGATCAGCGCCACCGTGTCCACCGCGTCCCGCGGGTCCACCGGCAGCGGCCCACCGTCGCGCAGCGCGGCCGCGAGCTGGGCGTAGAAGTCCCGGTAGCGGCCGGCCTCGGTGGGCACCGGGCGCAGCGCACCGTCCACGCCGAGCTGGCCGTACCGGTCCGGGGTGACCTCGCCGAAGCCCGGCGCGTCGGGCCGGCCGCCGTCGCGCAGCGCCGCCTCCTGCGGGTCCAGCCCGTACGTGGTGTAGGCGGCCCGGTCGCCGAGGATCCGCAGCCGGGGCCCGAGCTGGGCGGCGAGCGCGCCCATCCACAGGTGGGAGCGGACGCCGCCGGTGTGGGTGAGGGCCACGAACGCGTCGTCGTCGACCTGCGCGCCCGGCCGCCGCCGGTCCACCTCGGCGTAGAGGCTGCGCACCGGCCCGAACAGCTGCACCGCCTGGTCGACCAGGTGCGCGCCCAGGTCGTAGAGGGCGCCGCCGGCGTCCTCTACGCCGCCGCTCTCCCGCCAGCCCGGCTTGATCGCCGGCCGCCACCGCTCGAACCGGGACTCGAAGCGGTGCACCCGGCCCAGCTCGCCCCGCTCGATGAGCGCGCGGGCGGTCAGGAAGTCCCCGTCCCAGCGCCGGTTCTGGAACACCGTCACCGGTACGCCGAGCCGGTCGGCCTCGGCCAGCAGGGCGCGCCCGTCCGCGGCGGTCGGCGCGAGCGGCTTGTCCACCACCACCGGCAGCCCGGCGCGGACCGCGGCGAGCGCGTTCGGCACGTGCCACCGGTTGGGGCTGGCCACCACCACCAGGTCGAGCGCGTCCGGCGCCTTCCACAGCAGGTCCGGATCGTCGACCAGCCGGGCGTCGGGGTGCTCGCGGCGGACCTGTTCGCGGCGCTCCGGGTCGGCGGTGACCACGGCGTGCAGTCGCAGGCCGGGGGTGGCGGCGATCAGCGGGGCGTGGAACACCCGGCCGGCCACCCCGTACCCGAGCAGTCCGACCCGCAGTGCCGCCGACCTTGCCATGATGTCCTCCGCCTCGGTGTCCGTCCCGCGTTGCCGACACCGAACCTACGCCCGGGCCCGACCGGAGGAAGCCGCCGCCCTCGCAGAAGCTCGGGGAAGTCGATGTGGCAGCGTGCTCTCCGTGACCACCGGCGGACCGCTCGACGTCGACCTGGCCCTCGTCGGGGGCGGCGGCGCGGGTTCCCTGCTGCTGGCCGCCCTGGACCGGCATGACCTGCGCCGGTTGCGGATCGCCGTGGTCGACCCGGTGCGCAAGCGCGGCCAGGACCGCACCTGGGCCTTCTGGGGTACGCCGGGCGGCGACCTGGACCCGCTGCTGAGCGCGGGCTGGTCGACGGTGGAGGTGACCACCCCCGGCTGCCGGCGGCTGCTGGACCTGGCCCCGCTGCGGTACGCCATGCTGCGCTCCGCGCCGGTCTACCAGCGGGCCGCCGAGGCGGAGGAGCGGCTGGGCGTCACCCGGCTCGACGCGGCGGTCGGCGCGCTGGACGACGACGGCACGGCGGTCACCGTGCGGGACGCCGACGGGCAGGCGCTGCTGCGCGCCGGTTGGGTGCTGGACTCCCGCCCCCGTCCGCCGCGCCGCCCGGGGCGGACGAGCTGGTTGCAGCACTTCCGTGGCTGGTGGCTGGAGTCGGCCACCCCGGTGTTCGATCCGGCCCGCGCGGTGCTGATGGACTTCCGCACCCCGCAGCCGGCCCGGGGGGTCTCCTTCGGGTACGTGCTGCCGGTCAGCGACCGGTACGCCCTGGTGGAGTACACCGAGTTCTCCCCGGAGCTGCTCACCGACGCCGGGTACGACGCGGGGCTGCGCGGCTACGCCGACCTGCTCGGCCTGGACCTGGCCGCGCTGACGGTTCGGGAGGTGGAGGACGGGGTGATCCCGATGACCGACGCGCCGTTCGAGGCCCGCCCGTCGGCGCGGGTGGTCCGGCTCGGCACGGCCGGCGGGGCGACCCGACCGTCGACCGGGTTCACCTTCTCGGCCATGCACCGGCAGGCGGACCAGGTGGCCGCCGCGCTGGTCGCCGGCCGTCCGCCGGTGCCCCGGCCGGCGTACCCGGGGCGACACCGCTGGATGGACGCGGTGGCGTTGCGGGCGCTGGACTCCGGCGCGGTGGGTGGCCCGGAGTTCTTCGAGCGGCTGTTCGACCGTAATCCCGCGTCCCGGGTGCTGCGCTTCCTGGACGGCGCGACCAGCCCGGCGGAGGACCTGGCGGTGATGCGGTCCAGTCCGCTGCTGCCGATGACGTCGGCGGTGGTCGGCGACGCCGTCGGCCGGCTGCGCGCCCGGCTGTCCCCGCCGCGCGGCTGACCCGCGTCCGCCGCGCCGCTCCGGGCGGTGGCCGTACGGCCCGGTAGGTTCTGCGGCATGACGCAGGGGCAGGCCGGCAGGGCCGTGGAGATCTGGACCGACGGGGCGTGCAGCGGCAACCCCGGCCCGGGTGGCTGGGGGGCGGTGCTGCGGTACGGCGACCGGGAGCGGGAGATCTGCGGCGGGGAGGCCACCCCGACCACGAACAACCGGATGGAGCTGACCGCCGCGATCGAGGCGCTGGAGAGCCTGACCCGGCCGGTCACCGTGCGGCTGCACACCGACAGCACGTACGTGCGCAACGGCATCACCAGCTGGCTGGCGTCCTGGAAGCGCAACGGCTGGCTGACCTCCGCGCGGCAGCCGGTGAAGAACGCCGACCTGTGGCAGCGGCTGGAGGCGGCCTGCGCCCGGCACGAGGTGTCCTGGCACTGGGTGAAGGGGCACAACGGGCACCCGGAGAACGAACGGGCCGACGGGTTGGCCAACCGGGGGATGACCGAGGCGCGGGCGGCGGCGGTGGGCGGCCGCTGACGCGTCGGGCCCGGCCGCACGACGTCGGCCGGGCCCGGCTGTGGTCGGTCATTCGGTGGGCGGGTTGTCCGCCTCGTCCTGGGAGGGGTCGGCGGCGCCGGAGACCGCGTTCACGTCGTAGCCGGCGCGGCTGGTCTCGCGGGCGGACAGGCGGTCCTCGATCGGCTCGTCCTCGGCGAGGTCGTCGCCAGTTTCGGCGGTGCGCAGGGAGTCGCCCGGCGGGCGCAGGGACGCCTCGTACGCCGGCACGCCGTCCGGCTCGTCGGTGCTGGCCCGGTCGGTGGGTCGTTCATCGGTCATGCCTGCTTGTCTGCCCGCCTGGCCGGCCGGCAAACCCTCATCGGTCAGCGCCGCCAGCCCCGCGCCCGTCGGGCCGGGGCGGCGCGCTGCACCGGGGTCAGGGTGAGGCCGGGCCAGTGCCCGGGGTGGCGCAGCGCCGGGGGCAGCTCGGTGCGCCGGTCGCCGCGGGCCGCGTCGAGCTGGGACTGGTGCAGGAACAGCGTCCGGGACAGGTCCGCCCCGCGCAGGTCCGTCCCGCGCAGGTCCGCCCCGGTGACGTCGGCCAGCCGCAGGTCCGCGCCGCGCAGGTCCGCGCCGACCAGCACCGCGCCGCGCAGGTTGGCTCCGACCAGGCGTACGCCCCGCAGGTCCGCGCCGATCAGCGCGGCGCCCCGCCGGTCGGGGCCGTCGGTGCCGGCCCGGGCCAGCTCGCTGGCGGCGGACAGCAGCGGGTTGACCCGGCCGCGGTGCGCGTCCACGTCGACCGCGCCCAGCTGCTCGGCGGTGCCGGCGGTGAGTCGCCGGGTGTCGTCGAGGGCGGTGTGCAGGCGGTCACGCAGGTCACCGGCGGGAGTGAGGGCGGCGGCCTCGGTGAGGTACCAGAGCAGTTCGTGCAGCGGTCGCATGACGGTGAAGGCGGCGAACATCGCCGTGGCGGTGGCTGGGTCGTCCCGCCAGTCCCGCCCGCCGAAGGTGCCCTGGGTGACCTGCTGGCCGGCGCCGAAGCAGTCGAAGACCGTGCAGCCGGGAAAGCCCCGCTCCCGCAGCCGGTCGTGGATGCCGCAGTGGGAGTCGGCGCGCAGGTTCGGGCAGGGCCGGCCGGCCGGCTTGTCGAGGGCGAAGTCGGCGGAGGCGGCGAAGGCCGGGGCGACGCAGCACAGCCCCACGCAGCGGGCGCAGTCGGCGCGCAGCGGGGTGCCGGTCGGGGGCGTTTCGGGCACGGTGGGTGGTCTCCTGCCGATCGGGTGGTTCGCCGGGCCCGGCTCGGCCGGACCCACGCTGGCCATTGTCCGTCACCCCGTCGGGCGACCGGGGCGGGTGCCCGGGGCGGCTGTCTGATTCCGGCCCGCCGGGCGCCGGCCGCTTCGTATGGTGGGCTCAGTCGAGGCAGCCGGGGGTCGCGGAGGATGGACGACAGCGAGCGGAAGCAGGCCCTGCTGACCGCGCTGACCACCGAGCACTTCGTGCTGCAGACGTCCCGGGGCGCGACCATCGCCGAGTCGGTGGGCCGGGCCACGGTGTTCCTGACTCTGCTGTCGGCGGCCCTGGTCGGGCTCGGGTTCGTCTCCAGCAGCGCGCAGCTGATCCGGCCGTACCTGGGTGCGGTGCTGCCCACCCTGATCATCACCGGCCTGCTGACCTTCCTGCGGCTGGTGGACACCATGGTGGAGAACTCGTTGGCGTTGCAGCGGGTGCAGCGGATCCGCGGGTACTACCACCGGGAGTTCGGCGCCGGGCACGACTTCTTCGTCGATGCGGTCGCCGACGAGGACGTGGCCCGTTCGGCGTGGCGGGCGGTCGGCGTCCGTCCCGGCAAGTGGCAGTTGCTGCTCACCACCGGGGCGATGATCGGGGCGGTGAACGCCCTGCTGATCGGGGCCGGGGTGGCACTGCTGCTCGGGCTCGTCATCGGCCCGGCGCCGGCGATCGTGGCGGGGGTGGCGGCCGCGGTGGTTTCCTTCGCGGTGCACTACTGGTTCATCAACCGGCGGGCGATCTCCGGGGTGTGACGCCACCGCCGGCCGTGACGGCGCGGCGGCGGTCGGCACCGAGGGCGCCGTGCGCCCGTCAGTCCGGCGGGTCGGGGGAGTACAGCGCGGCCAGGCCGGCGGCCGTCTCGGCCAGCATCGCCCGCAGTCGCGCGGGCGCCAGGACCTCGACCTGGGCGCCCAGTCGTAGCAGGTCGCCGTGGGCGTGGGTGAGCGACTCGATCGGCACCACGGCGGTCACCCAGCCGTGGCCGTCCGGCGGGCCGGCGCTGTCCCGCGCCGCCGCCACGACCAGGTCGCTGGCCACCTCCCGCAGGCGGTCCCAGCCCTGCGGGGAGAGCCGGATGGTGGCCTCGTCGCGGTGCAGTCGGGCCCGGAAGTCGGCGACATGGACGCGCCACCAGCCGGCCAGGTCGAAGTCGGTCGGTCGGTCGAACGTCTCCGCCAGGGTGGTCAGCGCCAGGATCTGGTTGACCCGGTAGCTGGCCGGGCCGCGCCCGGCGTCGGCCACCACGTACCAGCGGCCACCCTTGAGCACCAGGCCGTACGGGGCCAGCACGGTGCTCGACTCGCCCCGCCAGCTGCGGTAGCGGACCCGCACCCGGTGCTGCCGCCAGACCGCCTCGGCGGTGGGCGCCAGGTACGGCGAGGCGTCCCCGTCGGAGTACCAGTGGGGGGCGTCCAGGTGGAACCGTTGCCGTAACGCGTCCGCCCGGTCCCGCAGCTGCGGTGGCAGCGCCGCGTCCAGCTTCAGCTGCAGGGCGGCCACCACGGCCCCGTAGCCCAGCTCGGCCGCCGGCCCGGGCAGCCCGGTGAGGAACAGTCGCTCGGCCTCCTCGGTGGTCAGCCCGGTCAACCGGGTACGCCAGCCGTCCACCAGCCGGTAGCCACCGGCGTGCCCGGCCTCGCCGTACAGCGGGATGCCGGCGGCGTGCAGCGACTCGACGTCCCGGTAGACGGTGCGGGTGGAGACCTCCAGCCGCGCGGCGAGCTGCTCGGCCGTCAGCCGGCCGTGGGTCTGCAGCAGCAGCAACAGGGACAGCAGGCGACCGGCGCGCATTCCACTGACAGTAGCTGTCAGGGGAGTCGTCCTACCGTCCCGGCATGCCCTTTCACGACAAGCAGCTGCGGGTGGCCGGTGCGACCGAGGTCGCCGGCCGCCGGCTCAAGCGCTACCGGATCGACCAGCCCGACCAGCCGCTCACCCCGGAGGTGGAGCGGGCCGCCGAAGCAGTCCTGCCCACCCTGGTGCCGACCGCGGACGACGGCACCCCGCCGGCCGGCTGGGTGGTGTTGCACCGTGGCGCGGACACCGGCGCCTACCTGCTGGCGTACACCTGGTTCTTCGACAACGTGGTGGAGTGCCGGACCGCGGTCGCCGGGCAGCCGGCGATCGGCTGCCCGGACGACGACCCGACGCGGTTCGTGCCGCTGGACCGGCCCGGCGTGGGCTGCGTCTGGGAGCTCGGGGTGTTCGAGCACGAGCGGTCAGCCTGGATCCGGCACGTCCTCGCCCCCGACCGGCCCGACCTGGACGGCTACCTGGCCGACCTCCGGCCGGAAGGGCCGGTGGGCCGGTGAGCGGCGACTTCGACTTCTTCGTCGGCAGGTGGGACGTGGTGAGCCGGCGCCTGGCTCGTGCGCATCCTCGACCCGGCCCGGCAGGAGTGGTCGATCTACTGGATGAACAGCCGGCGCGGAGTGCTGGAGGTGCCGCCGATGGTCGGCCGGTTCACCGACGGGGTGGGCACCTTCTTCGGCGACGACACCGACGACGGCCAGCCGGTCCGCTGCCGGTTCGTCTGCTCCGGCGTCACCGATCGCGCCTGCCGCTGGGAACAGGCGTTCTCCACCGACGGCGAGCGCACCTGGGAGACGAACTGGACGATGGACTTCACGCGGACGGGCTGACCGGGGGCGCGGTGCTGCGGTAGATCGCGGTCAGCCAGACCTCGAGCAGCACGTCCACCACGTCCCGCTCGGCGACCGCGGGACCGTCGCCCGCGAAGGTGGCGTACCAGACCCGTTCGTTCATGGAGTTCAACGCGATGGCGAGGTCCCGGGCGGGCACTCCGGCCGGGGCCGCGCCGCGGATCCGCTCACCCTCGATCGCCGCCTCGACCGCCTGCACCCAGCGCTCCAGCACGTTGGCCCAGAGCCGGCGTACCTCCGGATTGGCGCCCCGGACCTGGGCGCAGGCCAGCACCACCGCGCGGTGGCCGCCGAAGGTGGCGTGGAACCGGTCGATCAGCTCGCGCCAGCGGGCGCGCGGATCCTCGGCCAGCCGGTCGAGCGCGTCGCCGGCGGCGGCGTCGGCCTCCTCGGTGACCCGGTCGAGCAGGGTGAGCAGCACCGCGTCCTTGGACGGGAAGTAGAAGTAGAACGAGGGCCGGGAGATGCCGGCCCCCCGGGCCAGGTCGTCGATGGAGATCTCGGCGAAGGCGCGCTCGGCGAGCAGCCGCTCGGCGGTGCCGAGGATGGCCAGCTCACGCTCGTCGCCGGCGGAGCGCCTGGCCCGCCGGCCACGCCCCGTCCCGGCCGGCGTGCGGGCGGTCGTCATGGCCGTGGATGTTACACCGGCTCGACGCGGTGTCGACCGGTCTCGACAGGGTGTTGACGGACGTCGACGGTGGTGGATAGTGTCCGATCCTCTGCCTCGATCCGGGAGATGCCATGGCCTCCGATCACGTGGACGTGCTCATCGTCGGGGCCGGCCTGTCCGGCGTCGGCGCGGCCGTGCACCTGCGCCGCAACTGCCCCGACAAGACGTACGCGGTCCTCGAGGCTCGCGGCGCGATCGGCGGCACCTGGGACCTGTTCCGCTACCCGGGCATCCGCTCCGACTCGGACATGTACACCCTGGGCTACTCGTTCAAGCCGTGGACCAACCCGAAGGCGATCGCCGACGGCGAGTCGATCCGTGAGTACGTCCGGGCAACCGCCCGGGAGTACGGGGTCGACGAGCACATCCGCTTCCACCACCGGGTGGTCCGCGCCGAGTGGGACAGCGCGACCGCCCGGTGGACGGTGACCGCCCGGCGCGACGACACCGCCGAGGAGACCACGCTCACCTGCGCGTTCCTGTTCACCTGCTCCGGCTACTACCGCTACGACTCCGGCTACACGCCGCAGTTCCCGGGTGTCGACCGGTACGCCGGCACGCTGGTGCACCCGCAGCACTGGCCCGAGGACCTGGACCACACCGGCAAGCGGGTGGTGGTGATCGGCAGCGGCGCCACCGCGGTGACCCTGGTGCCGGCGATGGCCGAGCGGGCCGCCCACGTCACCATGCTGCAACGCTCGCCGACGTACGTCATCTCGCTGCCCTCGCGCGACGCGCTCGCCGACGCGCTGCGCCGCCGGCTGCCGGAGAAGGTCGTCTACCCGGTGGTGCGCTGGAAGAACGTGCTGCTCGGCACCGCCAACTTCCAGCTCAGCCGGCGCGCCCCGAAGGTGGTCAAGGGGCTGCTGCGCCGGGCCGCCAAGGGCCGGCTGCCGGTCGGGTACGACGTGGACCGGCACTTCTCGCCCCGCTACGACCCGTGGGACCAGCGGCTCTGCGTGGTGCCCGACGGCGACCTGTTCGACGCGGTGAAGGCCGGCCGCGCCTCGGTGGTCACCGACACCGTCGACACCTTCACTGAGACCGGCATCCGGCTCGGCTCCGGCGAGGAGTTGCCGGCCGACGTGGTCGTCACCGCCACCGGGCTGAACCTGCTCGCCTTCGGCGGGATGACCATCGCCGTGGACGGCGTCGACGTCGACCTGGGCGGGACGGTCGCGTACAAGGGCATGATGCTCTCCGGGGTGCCGAACTTCGCCATGACCATCGGCTACACCAACGCCTCCTGGACGTTGAAGGCCGACCTGGTCGCCACCTACGTCTGCCGGCTGCTGCGGCACCTGGACGCCACCGGCCAGCAGATCGTCACCCCGCTCGCGCCCACCGACGGCGATCTGGAGCCGATCATCGACCTGAAGTCCGGGTACGTGCTGCGCAGCGTCGACGCGCTGCCCAAGCAGGGCGCGCGGGCCCCGTGGCGGCTGTACCAGAACTACGCTCGCGACGTCGTGCTGATGCGGCACGGCCGGCTCACCGACGAAGGCGTCCGGTTCTCCCGGGCGACGTCGGCACCGTCCACCCGGGACGCCCGCACCGAGGACGCCCCGGTCGGCTGACGATCCACCACCGCACCACCACCCTGGCACCACCCGCGCAGCAAGGAGGCCGCGTGCGACCGTTCGACTTCCGCGCCGGGACCGCAGTGGTCACCGGCGCCGCCAGCGGAATAGGGGAGGCCGTCGCGCACGGCCTCGCCGCCCGCGGCAGCAACCTGGTCCTGCTCGACCGGGACGACGCCCGGCTCGACACGGTGGCCGCCGCCGTCCGCGCCGACCACCCCGACCTGCGGGTGGACACCCACGTGGTCGACCTCGGCGACCGGGCGGCCACCGCCCGGGTGGCCACCGAGGTGCTGGCCGCGCACCCACGGATCCGGCTGCTGGTGAACAACGCCGGGGTCGCCCTCGGCGGCCGCTTCGACCAGGTCAACCTGGACGAGTTCAACTGGCTGCTGGAGATCAACCTGCACGCCGTGGTGCAGCTGACCCACGCGCTGCTGCCGGCGCTCAAGGCCGAGCCGGGCGCCCACCTGGTGAACGTCTCCAGCCTCTTCGGGCTGATCGCCCCGGCCGGCCAGGCCGCCTACTCGACCAGCAAGTTCGCCGTGCGCGGCTTCACCGAGGCGCTGCGCCACGAACTGGCCGACGACGGGATCGGCGTGACGTCGGTGCACCCGGGCGGTATCGCCACCCGGATCGCCCGCGACGCGCGGGTCGGCAGCGGCGTGGCCGCCGAGGAGTACCAGACCGGGCTGCGCCAGTTCGAGCGGCTGCTGTCCATCCCGCCCGCGCGGGCCGCCGAGGTGATCCTGCGCGGCGTGCGGCGGCGCCGCGGCCGGGTGCTGATCGGCTGGTCGGCGAAGTTGCCCGACCTGCTGGCCCGGGTCGCTCCGGCGTCGTACCACCGGGTGCTGGCGTTCGGGCTCAACGCCGGCGCGGCCGGTCCGGCCCGGGCCGCGACCGCCCGGCCGGTCGGGGCGGCCGACACCGCGACCGCCCGGCCGGTCCTCACCGACGCCACCGCGGCGGACGCCGCATGAGCGAGCGCACCGAGCGAAGCGAGGGCAACGAGCGCATGCCCAGCCAGCACCGCGTGAGCGCCGCGACGCCGCCCGGGCCGCGGCACGTCACGGTCGACGGCCGCCGGGTCCGGCACCGGATCGACGGCGACGGGCCGCCGGTGGTGCTGCTGCACGGCATCGGCCGTACGCTGCGCGACTTCACCGACCAGCACGAGCTGCTCGCCCAGCGGTTCCGGGTGCACAGCGTGGACCTGCCCGGGCACGGCGGTTCGCTGCCCGCCGCCGGCCCGGCCACCCTGCCCGCGCTGGGTCGGTTCCTCGGCCACTACCTCGACGCGGTCGGCGTGCGCCGGCCGGCGCACCTGGTCGGCAACTCCCTCGGCGGCGCGGTGGCGATGCGGTTCGCCGCCACCGAACCGGGCCGGGTGGCCAGCCTGACCCTGGTCGACAGCGCCGGCTTCGGGCCGGAGGTGAGCATCTTCCTGCGGCTGCTGGCGGTGCGCCCGCTGGCCGGGCTGCTGCTGCGTCCCCGGCACTCGACCGCCCGCCGGGTGGAGCGGGCCATCTTCCACGACCCGGCGTACGCCACCGACGAGCGGATCGCGGACGCCCTGGAGACGGCCCGCCAGCCGTACGCCGGGCGGGTGGTCCGGGATCTCGTCCGCGACCTGGGCACCTTCCGCGGCATCCGGGCGCCGTGGCGCGACGAGCTGCTCACCGAGGTGGCCAGGCACGACATCCCGACCCTGGTGGTCTGGGGCGAGCGGGACCTGATCCTGCCCGCCGCGCACCTGGACGCCGCCCGGCAGCGGCTGCCCCGGGCCCGCACCCACCTGTTCCCCGACTGCGGGCACATGCCGCAGATCGAGCGCCGCGAGGAGTTCCACGAGCTGCTGGTGGACTTCCTCGCCGAGGCCGGCGACCGACCCGTCCGGCTGCGTACCGGCTGAGCGGCGCGCACCCCGCCCCGGCGCCCCGGCGTCAGGGCGGGGTGCTGCCGCGCTTCTCCTCCTGGGCCAGCACCTCGTCCCGGCGCTGCGGGTCGTCCCGGGCGGCCAGCTCGGCGGCGAGCCGCGGGTCGGCGGCCAGCTTCTCCCGGTTGCGGTGCAGGAACGCCTCGAAGCCCCCGGTGTACGGGCAGGCCAGATCGCCCAGCGCCCGCTCCGGCTGGTACCGGCAGCCGGAGCAGTAGTCGCTGAGCTCGTCGACGTACCGGCCGTCCACGGCGTACGGGCGGGTGTCCACCCGGGCCAGGTCGGCGTACTGACTCATCCCGATCACCGTCGTGTTCATCACCCAGTGAGTGCCGTCCACGAAGGACCGTTGGAACCAGTCCGCCAGCTCGGTCGGGCGCCACCCGCGCTGCAGCGCGTAATTGCCGAGCACCAGCAGCCGCTGGGCGTGGTGCGCCCAGGCCCGGTCGCGTACCCCGGCGAGCACGTCGGACAGGCAGCGCGCCTCCACCGCGTCGGCGTCCAGCTCGACGAACCAGTCCGGCAGCGGCTCGGTCGCGGCCAGCCAGTTGGCGCCCCGGAAGCGCGGCTCGAAGTACCAGTACAGCTGCCAGAGGAACTCCCGCCAGCCGAGCAGCCCGCGGACGAACGCCTCCACCGCGGACGGTGGGGCGGCGCCGTCCCGCCCGGCCGCCTCCGCCCGGCGGATCGCCGGCTCCGGGTGCAGCAGCCCGAGATTGAACGAGGACGACAGCAGCCCGTGTGCGAGCAGCGGGTCGTCGGCGCTCATCACGTCCCCGAACCGGCCGTACTCCGGCAGCCGGTGGGCCAGGAAGTGGTCCAGCCGGGCCTGCGCCTCCGCGTGCGTGGCGGGGTAGCCGCGCGGCGCGTCCCGGCCGACGAACCGCACCCCGTCGCGCTCCCAGCGGTCCAGGTCGGCGCGGACCCGCGCGTCGATCTCGTCCTCCACGATCGGCGGCGGCGGGGGCGCCTCCAGCGGGCGGGACCGGACCGCGGCCCGGGGTCGCCCGGCCGAGGCCGGCCCTACCAGCACGTGGTGGCGGCGGGCGTGCCGGTAGAAGTCGGCCAGCCGCAGCTGCCCGCGTCGGCCGCCGTCCGCCCAGGCGGCGAAGTCGGCCATGTCGGTGACGAAGCCCCGGGGCGGCAGCACGGTCACCCGGTCGATCGAGCGGGCCAGGCGCAGCGCGGACCGGGTGGTGGGGTGGCAGACCTCCACCGGGCCGGGCACCTCGGCCAGCGCCTCCCGGAAGGTGCCGGTGCGCAGCACGGTGGCCCGGTCGCCGAGCTCGGCGGCGCGGTGTCGCAGCGCGCTGAGGATCAGGTGGGCCTTCTGCCGGTGCAGCGGCCGGCGCCGGAACAGCTCGGCCGCCTCGATCAGCAGCACCGATTGGTCTTCGTCGTCCAGGAAGTGCGGTCCGAGTTGGTCGGCGAGCAGCCACCGGTGGGGAGACATCAGTCAATTGTGCCGAGTCGACGGTGCACGCGCATTGTCGCCCCGCGGGCGTGTCGTGTGCCGACCGCCTCCCGCCGCGGTGCCGGCCTGGTCTGGGCGATGGCCGCCTTGGCGGTCGCCGCCCGGCGGGAGAGCCGGCCGCCGTACCGGTCGGTGCCGTTCGGGGTTGAGCCGGGCCGGCCGGGGCGATCGGCGGTAGGTTCTCGTGGACGTGTTCGCACCGCGGTCAGGAGGAGAGCGTGAGCCAGCAGGTCCGGGGAGTCATCTCGCGACGCAAGGGCGCACCCGTGGAGGTCACCACCATCGTGGTGCCCGACCCGGGGCCGGGTGAGGCCGTGGTCCGGGTGCGGTCCTGCGGGGTGTGCCACACCGACCTGCACTACCGCGAGGGTGGCATCAACGACGACTACCCGTTCCTGCTCGGGCACGAGGCCGCCGGTGTGGTGGAGCAGGTGGGCGACGGCGTCACCGACGTGGCGCCCGGCGACTTCGTGGTGCTCAACTGGCGGGCGGTGTGCGGGCAGTGCCGGGCCTGCCGCCGTGGCCGGCCCTGGTACTGCTTCGCCACCCACAACGCCGCCCAGCGGATGACCCTCACCGACGGCACCGAGCTGGCGCCCGCCCTGGGCATCGGCGCGTTCGCCGAGAAGACCCTGGTGCACGCCGGCCAGTGCACCAAGGTCGACCCGTCCGCGCGACCGGCGGCGGTGGGCCTGCTCGGCTGCGGGGTGATGGCCGGTCTCGGCGCGGCGATGAACACCGGCAACGTGACCCGGGGCGACTCGGTCGCGGTGATCGGCTGCGGCGGGGTCGGGGACGCGGCGGTCGCCGGCGCCACCCTGGCCGGGGCGACCACGATCATCGCGGTGGACACCGACTCCCGCAAGCTCGACTGGGCGCGGAAGTTCGGCGCCACCCACACCGTCAACGCCTCCGAGCAGGACGCGGTTGAGGCGATCCGGGCGGTCACCGGCGGCTTCGGCGCCGACGTGGTGATCGACGCGGTCGGCCGGCCGGAGACCTGGAAGCAGGCGTTCTACGCCCGCGACCTGGCCGGCACCGTCGTGCTGGTCGGCGTGCCGACCCCGGAGATGACCCTGGACGGGCTGCCGCTGCTGGACGTGTTCGGTCGCGGCGGCGCGCTCAAGTCCAGCTGGTACGGCGACTGCCTGCCCAGCCGCGACTTCCCGATGCTGACCGAGCTCTACCGGCAGGGCCGCCTCGACCTGGACGCCTTCGTCACCGAGGAGATCGCCCTGGAGCAGGTGGAGGAGGCGTTCACCCGGATGCACCACGGCGACGTACTGCGCTCGGTGGTGGTCTTCCCGTGACGACCCGGATCGACCACGCGGTCACCTCCGGCACCTTCTCGCTCGACGGGCAGACCTTCGACGTGGACAACAACGTCTGGGTGGTCGGCGACGACACCGAGTGCGTGGTGATCGACGCCCCGCACGACGTCGCGGCCGTGCTGCGCGCCGTCGGCGACCGCCGGGTGGTCGCCGTGCTGGCCACCCACGCCCACGACGACCACGTACGGGTGGCGCCCGAGCTGGCCCGGGCCACCGGCGCGCCGGTGCTGCTGCACCCCGCCGACCGGGTGCTGTGGGACCTGGTGCACCCGGATGTGGCGCCCGACGGCGAGCTGACCGACGGGCAGGAGATCGACGTCGCCGGCACCACGCTGCGGGTGCTGCACACCCCCGGTCACAGCCCCGGCGCGTGCAGCTTCTTCGCGCCGGCGCTGGGCGCCGTCTTCACCGGCGACACCCTGTTTGCCGGCGGCCCGGGCGCGACCGGGCGGTCGTACAGCGACTTCGGCACCATCGTGGAGTCGATCCGCACCCGGTTGCTCACCCTGCCGGCGGAGACGGTGGTGCACACCGGGCACGGTGACAGCACCACGATCGGCGCCGAGGCGCCGTACCTGCCGCAGTGGCTGGCCCGCGGCCACTGAGACTCGGCACGGCTCGCCCGCTGCCCTGGTGCTCCGCCGCGCCCGCGTTCGCGCCCTGACCGGGCTCTGCCCCATCCGGCTGCCCGGCATCGACCCGAAACCCACCTGTGGATGCCGCGCGCCCCGTTTCGGGTGCGGTGCACGGCTGGCCGGGTGACCCGGCTCGCAGCCGTCGCCCGGCCCGAACATTTCCGGAATGACCGACACGCGAAGCTGGTTGTGTCCCCCGAGCGCCGGCGGTCAAACCCGCCGGTCGAGGCAGTTCCCCCGAGGGGCGCTCATTCCGGAGCGCGTCGACACGATCGAAAGGGCAACCATCGTGAAGCACGACTTCACTCGATGGCTCCCGGCCATCGCGAAGAACCGCCGGGCCGCACTGAGCACCACCGAGGGCCGTCGCGCCGCGCTGAGCGCCGCGAAGGGCCGCGTACTGGACATCACCCGCGACCGCCGCGCCGCCCTGGGCGTGGCCGCGCTGGGCGGCCTGGCGTTCGGCCCGGCCGCGGTGGCCGCCCCCGTCACCAGCGGACCGCACGCCGGCGCGGTGGCCGCGATCGAGCTGGCCACCGGCAAGGCCCGGCAGGGTACGACGGTGGAGTCCGCCCAGACCACGGGCGGCCGGACCGGCGTGCTGACCGCCGACAAGCCGAGCCGGGACAAGCTGATCCCGCACGGCGTGGAGGGCGCACAGTCCCGGGTCCCGCTCGACGACGAGCAGCGGGCCAACGCCAAGGCGATCATCGCCGAGGCCAAGCGGACCGGCGTGGGGGAGCGGGGCGCGGTGATCGGCATCGCCACCTCGCTGCAGGAGTCCAAGCTGTACAACCTGGGTCACCTGGGCGCGTACAACGACCACGACTCGCAGGGGCTGTTCCAGCAGCGTCCGTCGTCCGGTTGGGGCACGCCCGAGGAGATCACCGACCCGAAGTACGCCTCCCGGGCGTTCTTCGACGCGCTGAAGAACGTGCACGGCTGGCAGGACCTGCCGCTGACCACCGCGGCGCAGACCGTGCAGTACTCGGCATACCCGTACGCGTACGCGCAGTGGGAGGAGCAGGCGGCGGACATCGTCCAGCAGCTCTGGTGACCTCCCGTCCGACCGACCGGCCGGTCCCCGTCGCGGGGACCGGCCGGTCGCGTCGTACCCGTGCTCAGGCCGCCGGGGCGCTCTCCCGGCGCAGCTTCGCGGAGCCGGCGCCCACCGACCAGCCGGCCACCCAGCGGCTGGCGCTGCCCGGCCGGGTCCGGTCGGCCAGGTGGTACCAGTCCATCCGGCAGCGCTGCGGCGTCACCTCGAATACGCCGTACCCGTGACCGTCCAGCTCGGTCCACTTGACGTGCGGGTTGGTCGAGCGGATCAGGCCGGCGCCGAGCGCGCTCAGCGGGTTGCCGGCCGGCAGGTGCAGGAAGTCGTTGACGTTGTCGCTGGTCACCGACGGCACCACGAACTCCGCCGCGGCGGGTGAGAACAGCCCGGTCGACTTCGTGGTCACCTCGTTGGCCCACGAGGTGTGGATGTCGCCGGTGAGGAACACGACGTCCCGGGTGCCGGTGGCGAGCAGGTGGTTCACCAGCTCGTTGCGGTCGGCGTTGTAGCCGTCCCACTGGTCGGCGTTGAGCACCGCGCCGTTCTGCGGTACGCCGAGCAGGGTGCCCAGCGGGCCGAGCAGCCAGGCCGGCAGCGACCCGACGTCCACCCGGGCCATCATGACCGGGTTGCCGACCAGCTTCCAGCGCGCGGTCGACTTTGACAGGCCGGCCTTGAGCCAGGTCATCTGCGCGTCCCCGGTGATGGTGCGGGCCGGGTCGTCCACCGCGGTCCCCGAGGCCTGCTGCGACCGGTACGACCGCAGGTCCAGCATGGACAGCTCGGCCAGCTGCCCGTACCGGAAGCGACGGTAGATCGCCCCGTCCTCACCCAGCCGCACCGGCATCCACTCCTGGTACGCCCGCCGCGCCGCCGCGACCCGGTCCGCCCAGGCGCCCTCGGTGCCCGGGGTGTGGTTCTCCGCGCCGCCCGACCAGGCGTCGTTGGCCACCTCGTGGTCGTCCCAGGTGATCACCCACGGCACCGCGGCGTGCAGCGCCTGCAGGTCCGGGTCGGTCTTGTAGAGCGCGTGCCGGATCCGGTAGTCCGCCAGGGTCAGCACCTCGTGCGCGGGCTTGACGGGCCGCACCACGGTGCCGCCGGCGTCGAACTCGCCGGTGCCGTACTCGTACACGTAGTCGCCCAGGTGCACGACGAGGTTAAGGTCGCCCCGGTCGGCCAGCCGCCGGTACGCCGAGAAGTACCCCGCCTCCCAGTTGGCGCAGGAGACCACACCCATCCGCAGCCGGTCGATCGCCGCGTCCACCGGCGGGGCGGTCATCGTCCGCCCGGTCGCCGACCAGCCGTCGCCGTACCCGAACCGGTACCAGTACGTGGTGGCCGGCGCCAGCCCGGAGACCGCGACCTTCACCGTGTGGTCGCGGCCCGGCCCGGTCGGCACGGAGCCCTGTGCGGCCACGGTGGCGAAGTCCGGGTCGGCGGCAACCTGCCAGCGCACGTCCACGTCCGGCCCCACCCCGGAGCCGGGCAGCGCCTCCGGGGTGGGGGTGACCCGGGTCCAGAGCAGGATGCCGTCCGGCAGCGGGTCGCCGGAGGCGACACCGTGCAGGAATGCGCCGCCCGCCGCGACGGCGGGCGCACCGCCGGCCAGGGTGGCCCCGGCGATGACGGCCGTGCCGGCGGACGCACCGGCGAGGCGCAGGAGGGTACGACGGTCGATGGTGTTCGTCATGGTCCATGTGTCTACCGGGTGGTTGCAGCCGGGCGCTGCCTCCGGGACGAGAGTTCGCCGATGCTTCCACTGTGGTTAGCCGCCCGCTGTGCGCCCCGTCGTCCACCAGCCGGCGTCCGCCATCCGGCCGTCGCCGCCCGGTCGGAGGTGTCGTCGCGGTGCCGGGCCGTCACGTGGGTCGCCGGGGCCGCCGTCGGCGTCGCACCCACCCCCCGGTGGGCTGCGCCCGGTCGGCGTCGACGCGGCGTCGCGCCGCCGGGCCGGCTCCCTCCGACGGACGCTACGGACTTGATGATGTGAACGAGTCGCTCCCGCCGGATCGGGGGCAGGCAGGGTCCCTCCTGTGGACCCTTTGAAGCTGATGACGTAAACGAATCACCGTCGCCAGATCCGGTAGCCACGGACGAGCCGCGCCGGTGGAAAGTGTCGAGCCGGCTGCCCGGCCCCGCCGTCCCGTGCCGGCCGGGAACCGATCCGTTCAGGTCATAAGCGTCTGATGGAGGTGCCTTCGCCCGCCCGCGCTGTCAGCGAGGTATCGCGTGCATGTCCGGTTTTGTGGCGTCCTCCGGTGAGGGCGCGTCCGTCCGAGTCCGATTCGTTTACGTCATCAGGTCCGTAGCGTCCGGGGGAGGCACCTGGCGTGGCCGCCGCGGTGACGGGGTGCTCCGGCCCAATGTGCGGGCGGGTGGCGGCGAACTCCCGGGTACGGGGATGCCGCCCGCCGCGCTCGACGGCGGTCCGTGCCCGGACGTCCGGTTCGTCGGCGCTCGGCGAACTCCCGCGTACGGGCATCCCGCTGCCGCGGTCGACGGGGGTCTGTATCCGGATGTCCGGTTCCCGGTTCGGGCCGGCGGTGGGTGGCGCGTCGTCTGGGTGGTGGTGTCGGGTGGTGTCCCGTGACGGGTGGCACTCTGGCGGTGGAATGGTGGGCCGGCCGGGGTCGTTACATCACCTGGATGACCGCAGCAGCACCCCGCCCGGCCTGGCCGGTGGGTGGCGGGCCCCGGGAATGATGGTGGGCCGGCGGTCGTTACACCTGGTCCGGCGCCGCGACCCCCTTCCGGTCGTGCAGCCGCCGAACCCCTCAAGACTTTCCCCCGTGCATGCGCCGCCGGTTGTGGCGCGCACGGATCCCCTGATTGAGAGCGCCCCGTCGTGGTGCTTGCTCGTGCCACCGTCCCCCTGGTGGTGTGGGCCAACCCCCGAGGAGCTGATTTCTGATGGCTACCACCATGCTGCGTAAGAGTGTTCTGGGTATCGCTGGTCTGGCCTTCGCCGGTGGCGTGTTCGCCGGTCCGGCCATGCACGCCGACGCCGCCCCCGCCACCGGCGTCAAGCCGGTCGCCGTCGCGGTGCAGGCCGACAAGCCGGGTGTGGACAAGGGCAAGCTGATCCCGCACGGTGTGCAGGGTGCGCAGTCCCGCATCCCCTTGAACGACGAGCAGACCGCCAACGCCAAGGCGATCATCGCCGCCACGAAGAAGTCGGGTCTGGACGAGCGGGCCGCGGTGATCTCGATCGCCACCGCCCTGCAGGAGTCGAAGCTGGAGAACCTGGGTCATCTGGGTGACCGCAACGACCACGACTCGCTGGGCCTGTTCCAGCAGCGCCCGTCCAGTGGTTGGGGCACCCCGGAGCAGATCACCGATCCGATCTACTCCACCATGGCGTTCCAGAAGGGCCTGAAGCAGGTCGACGGCTGGGCCGACATGCCGCTGACCGACGCCGCGCAGACGGTGCAGGTGTCGGCGTACCCGGACGCCTACGCCCAGTGGGAGCAGCAGGCCGCCGACCTCGTGGCCCAGCACTGGAACAGCTGACCACCGGCACGACGACCCACGAACCAAACGCTGGCCGGCACCCCTAACCCGGGGTGCCGGCCAGCGGCGTCTTCAGTCCGACGTGGCGGAGTCGTGGCGGTGGCTCCACACCACGTCGACCAGGGCCGCCACCAGGGCGAGCGCGATGATCCCGGTGGCGAGCAGCAACGAGTGCCGGAAGGCGGTCGACCAGTCCCCACGGCTGCTGGTCAGTGCGGAGAAGAACACCGAACCCACCCCCGCGATACCGGCCGCCGAGCCGATCCGCTGGCCGGTCTGCAGCATCCCGGCTGCGCTGCCGGCCTGGTGTACCGGCACCTCGGAGAGGGTGAGCGTCTGGTTGGGCGCGATGACCAGGCCGCTGCCCAGCCCGGCGAGCAGCAGCGGCACGGCGGTCAGCCACGGCACCGAGCCCGACGGCGAGCCGCGCAGCACGAAGATCACCGCGCCGAGGCCGAGCACCACGACGAGCAGACCGATTCCGACCAGCGGTCGGCCGAACCGGTTGACCACCCGGCCGCCGAGCGCGGAGGCCAGCGCCGAGCCGAGGGCGAACGGGGTGATCGCCAGGCCGGCCACCAGGGCGCTGTAGCCCAGGCCGTTCTGCAGGTAGAGCGTGAAGATGAAGAAGATCGCGGTGAACCCGCCGAAGTAGACCAGCGCGATCAGCGCCCCCAGACTGTACGAGCGCAATCCGAACAGCCGCAGGTCGAACAGCGGGGTCTGGTGGCGTGCGTATCGGTGCTCCCACCAGCCGAAGGCGGCGAGCGCCACCAGTCCGGCCGGCACCAACGCCCACTTCCACGGGCTGTGCCACTGCTCGCGCTGCACCAGCGGCAGCAGCAGGAGCACCACCCCGAGGCCGAGCAGCAGCACACCCACCGGGTCGAGCTTGTGCCGGTCCGGTTGCCCGGTCGGGCGGGACGGCAGCAGCCGCCAGCCGAGCAGCACGGCGACCACGCCGACCGGCACGTTGACGAAGAACACCCATCGCCAGCCGTGCTGCTCGCCGCCGAGATGGATCAGCAGCCCACCCAGCAGCGGTCCCACCGCGGTGGAGATGCCGATGGTCGCGCCGAGCAGCCCGAACGCGCGGCCCCGCTCGGCGCCCCGGAACAGCTGCTGGATGAGGCCGGTCACCTGGGGGTTGACGATGCCGGCGGCGATGCCCTGCAGCAACCGGGCGGCGATCAGCCACCGGGGGGAGGGCGCCAGGCCGGCGAGCGCGCTGGTCAGGGTGAACAGGGCGACGCCCACCACGAAGGCGGTACGCCGGCCGCGGGCGTCGCCGAACCGCCCGGCGGAGACCAGCACCAGACCGAAGGTCAGCGCGTACCCGGAGAGCACCCACTGCAGGTCGCTGGGGCTGGCGTGCAGCGCCCGCTCAATGGAGGGCACGGCGACGTTGACGATGCTGACGTCCAGCAGGGTCATGAACGCCGCGACCAGCCCGACGCCCAGCGCCTGCCATCGTCGGCGGTCGTCTGCCTCGGGCCCGGCGTTCACCGGGCCCCGATCGTCGGCGCGGTGGCCGGTGGACACGCGATCATGCATGCCCGACCGCTACCCCCGGCCCGGTGGGGCAAACCGGCGGTCACGCCATCTGGCGGGCGCACCACCGCGGGCCGAAGTCGAGCCCGGCCATCGGTGAGTCCTCGCGGTGCAGCAGGTCCTTCTCGGTGAGCAGGTGCAGCGGCTCGTGCACCTCCTCGATCGGCATCCCCGCCTCCTGGGCGATGGTGTCCGGGTAGGGCACCTGGCCGCGGGTCTCCAGCGTCGACACCGCCTCGTACACCCGTACCTCGGCCTCCGACAGACGTACCCGTTGCATCGTGACCTCCCTGCCGTGGACCGCCGCCCGTGCGGCGGGCGGTCCGGGTACCGCGGCATACCCACCCGGTGACCGAGAATGCTCACTCGGACGGGCGGTGCTGACCCGGCCGGCGGGCAGCGGGTGCCCTACCCTTGGCTGGTGATCATCTGGGATCTCGTCGTCGTCGGCGCCGGCCCCGCCGGCCTGGCCGCCGCCCGGGTCGCCGCCGCCGGCGGCGTACGCACGCTGGTGGTGGAGCGGTCGACCCATCCGCGCTACAAGACCTGCGGGGGTGGCCTGATCGGCACCTCGCTGAGCGCGGTGGCCGGGCGGATCGAGGTGCCGGCGCACGACCGGGTCGACGAGGTGACGTTCACCTGGAACGGCCGGCGCGCGCTGACCCGCCGGCACGGCGTACCGCTGGTGACCATGGTCCGGCGGGCCGAGTTCGACGACCGGCTGCGCGGCGCCGCGGTCGCCGCCGGAGCCGAGGTCCGCGAGGGGGTCACCGTCCGCGGCCTGGAGCAGGACGCCGACGAGGTACGGGTACGACTGGCCGACGGCGAGACGGTACGGGCCCGTACGGTGCTCGGCGCGGACGGTTCCTCCGGGGTGACCGCTCGGCACGTGGGTGTCCGGTTCCGCCAGGTCGACCTGGGGCTGGAGCGGGAGCTGCCGGTGCCGCCCGAGGTGGCCGAGCGCTGGCGCGGTCGGCTGCTGCTGGACTGGGGGCCGGTCCCCGGCTCGTACGGCTGGGTCTTCCCGAAGGGTGACGTGCTGACCGTCGGGGTGATCGCGGGCCGGGGCGAGGGCGAGCGGACCCGGGAGTACCTGCGCCGCTTCGTCGACCGGCTGGGTCTCGGCGACGTCGCGCCGGAGCACGACTCCGGTCACCTGACCCGGTGCCGGGCCGACGACTCGCCGCTGCGCCGGGGCCGGGTGCTGGTGGCCGGCGACGCGGCCGGCCTGCTGGAGCCGTGGAGCCGGGAGGGGATCAGCTTCGCGCTGCGCTCCGGCACGCTGGCCGGCGAGGCGGTGGCCGCCGGCGACCCGGCCCGCTACGAGCGGGACGTCCGCGACCGGCTCGTGCCGGAGATGCGTGCCGGGTTCCGCCTGCTGGAGGTGTTCGAGCGCCGGCCGGAGGTCTTCCACGCGCTGGTGGCGACGCCGGCGGGCTGGCGGATGTTCGTCCGGTTCTGCCACGGGCGGGCCAGCTTCGACCACACCCTGAACCGGGCCCCGGTCCGCGCGGCGTTGGCCGTGCTGGACCGGCTGCCGGCCCGCGAGCGGCGCTGACCGCGCCCGGCACGGCGCGACAGCGGCCGCCGGGTCACGGCACGACGACCGCCCGACCGTGGATCTCGCCCCGGCGCAGCAGGTCGTACGCCTCGGGCGCCCGCTCGAGCGGGAAGGTCTGCACGTCGGCGGTGAGCAGGCCCGCCCGGGCCAGCGCGATCACCTCCTGCAACTCCGCCCGGGTGCCCCAGAACGGGACGGTCACGCTGGTCTCCAGCGGGATGGTCGGCGGCTCGTCGGCGACCGGCCGCACCGGCAGGGTGCCGCCACCCAGGCCGACCAGCAGCAGCTGGCCGCCGGTGGCCACGACGGACCGGGCGGTGGTGAGGGTGGGGTCCACGCCCACGCAGTCGATGACGACGTCGGCGCCGTCCGGGGCCGGCCCGACGAGCTCGCGGATCTTCTCCACCGCGTCCGGTCCCGCCGGCACCACGTGGTGCGCCCCGACCCGGGTGGCCAGGTCCAGCGCGGCGGTGCTGCTGTCCACCGCGACGATCCGGACGGCGGTGGTGGCGGCCAGGATCTGCACCGCCATGTGCCCCAGCCCGCCGATGCCGATCACCACGCAGGTGGTGCCCGGCCGCAGCGCCGGGCGGGCCAGCTCGACCGCGTGGTACGGGGTGAGCCCGGCGTCGGTCAGCGGCGCGGCCTGGGTGAGGTCGAGGTTCCCGACGTGCAGCAGCCGGGAGGCGGGCACCGCCACGTACTCGGCCAGACCGCCGTCGCGGCTGAGCCCGATGCCGCCCGGCGGGATGCGCCGGCACTGGTTCTCCAGCCCGCGCAGGCAGCCGCGGCAGGTGCCGCAGCCGATGATCCCGTACACCGCGGCCCGGTCACCGGCGGACCAGCCGGTGACGCCCGCGCCGACCGAGTCCACGGTCCCGGCGATCTCGTGGCCCAGCGTCATCGGGGTGGGGAACAGGCCCGGCGGGGCGTGCAGGACGTGCAGGTCGGAGTGGCAGGCGCCGACCGCACCGACGGCGAGCAGCACCTCGCCCGGTCCGGCCGTCGGCACCGGCACCTCGACCTGCTCCAACACTCCGGGTCTGGTCATCCGTACCGCGCGCATCTCGTCCTCCACCCGTCGCCGGTCTTCCGGGGGCGCATACCCCTGCCCGGGAGGTTGATGCGGCGGTGGACGGACGGGCGCACCATGAGGGCATGGCCGAGCCGTTCAGCGACGAGGAGTACGCGTTCCTGCGCCACGTGCGCTTCGGCGAGTTGCCGCCGCCGGTACGCCCCGAGGACCGTACGGAGCTGACCGAGACCGAACCGCGCCGGGACCGCCCGGAGCCGGCCGGCGGCCCGGACGAGTGGAACCTGCGCGCCGGCGCGGCCGGTTGACGGGAAGCCGGGCAGGGTTCACCCGGCCGTCACATCGATGACGGTTCCCGGTCGGGTGCCCCGGAGAACTGCCCCGGGCGACACCCCGTCCGGGAGGCAGCATGGACCTCATCGTCGTGGTCGTGATCGTCACGGCCCTCGCCTTCGACTTCACCAACGGATTCCACGACACCGCCAACGCGATGGCCACCTCCATCGCCACCGGCGCCCTCCGGCCACGGGTCGCCGTGGCCATCTCCGCGGTGCTCAACCTGGTCGGCGCCTTCCTCTCCGTGGAGGTGGCGAAGACGATCTCCGGCGGCCTGGTCGACGACAAGGTCGTCACCCCGGCCATCATCTTCGGCGGCCTGGTCGGCGCCATCCTGTGGAACCTCGCCACCTGGCTGCTCGGCCTGCCGTCCAGCTCCTCGCACGCGCTCTTCGGCGGTCTGATCGGCGCCACCTGGGTGGCCGCCGGCGCGGACGCGGTCAAGTTCGGGTCGGTGATCTCCAAGGTGGTGGTGCCGGCGGTGGTCTCGCCGTTCATCGCCGGCCTGGTCGCCCTGATCGGCACCTACCTGGTGTACGTCATCACCCGCCGGGCGAACGAGGGGCACGTGCGGTCCGGCTTCCGGCACGGGCAGACCATCTCCGCGTCCCTGGTGTCGCTGGCGCACGGCGCCAACGACGCGCAGAAGACGATGGGCGTGATCACGCTGACCCTCATCGCGGCCGGGTCGCTGCCGGCCGGCTCCCGGCCGCCGCTGTGGGTGATCGGCGCCGCCGGTCTGTCCATCGCGGCCGGCACCTACCTGGGCGGCTGGCGGATCATCCGGACCGTCGGCCACCGGCTGACCCGGGTGGAGCCGCAGCAGGGCTTCGCCGCCGAGGCGAGCGCGGCCAGCACGATCCTGGCCTCGTCGCACCTGGGCTTCCCGCTGTCGACCACCCAGGTGACCTCCGGCGCGGTGCTCGGCGCGGGCATGGGCCGCCGGTTGGCCGAGGTGCGCTGGGGGATGGCCGGCCGGCTGGCGGTTGCCTGGCTGATCACCCTGCCGGCCGCCGGCCTGGTCGGCGCGCTGGCCGGCCGGGTGGCGCTGACCGGCACCGCGGGCGTGGTGGCGGTCGCGGTGGTCGCGCTGATCGCCGCCGCCGCCATGTACGCCGCGAGCCGGCGCGACGCCGTGCACGCCGACAACGTCAACGACGACGACCGGCCGGCCGAGTCGGACCGTACCTCCGTCCCGGTCGCGGCCTGAGCCGCCGCCCGGTCATCGAAAGGAGCTGTGTGATGGTGGACATCGCCTGGGCGGACCTGGGACTGGTGCTGGTGGTCGGCCTGCTGCTCGGCGCCGGCGTGGTGGCCCTGTACGCGGTCGGCATCCGCGCCCTCTCCACCGCCGAGGGTCCGACGGGGGCCGCGCCGGTCGCCGGTCGGGCGGTCGCGGTGCTCTGCTTCGCGATCTGCGCCCTCGCCGTGGGTTACGGCATCTACACCCTGCTCTGAGAGTGGTGGGGGGGGGGCCCGGGGGGGGCCGGGCCCCCCCCCCCCGCGCGCCCCCCCCCCCCCCCCCCCCCCCCGCCCCCCCCAGCCATGTGGGCACAGCACGACGGCGCGGGGGGGGGGGCC
>NZ_JBIAZT010000017.1:0-62573 GCF_042899365.1 Micromonospora sp. NPDC000089 | reverse complement strand
GGGGCCCGGGGGGGGTTTCCGGCAATCAACCCCGTGCTCGTTTGGGGGTGGTGGGGACCCGGGGTAACCGGGGACCCCCTCGACTCGTCGGCTCAGAAGACCGGCACGCCCGCGCGGACCAGCTTCCAGTTCGGCACGAAGAAGTCGGCCGGGTCGATCGTCCCCTTCGCCTGCGCCCAGTCGATCAGCAGCTGGCGGATCTCCTGCTGCGCGTTGTAGACCTGGGTCTTGACGATGCCGGGGAAGTTGCCGCCGCCGCTGCGCCGGTAGTTGTTCACCGCGACGACGAACTGCGCGTCGGCCGGCACCGGGGTGTCGGTGCCGGGTAGCACCAGGCGGGTGATCCGCTGGCCGACCGGCTTGGAGATGTCGATGTCGTACTCGACGCCCGAGATCACGTCGTAGTTGTAGTCCGGCACCGCCGGGTCGCTGATGGTGGCCGGGTCGACGGTCGCGCCGACCGGCAGCGTGACGAAGTACTTCGCCGAGTACTCCAGGTACGCCTTCACCTCGGCGCCGCTCAGCACGACCGCCTCCAGGGTGTTGTCGAAGACGTACAGGCCGGCCACGTCGCGGATCCGCACGTCGCCCTGCGGGAAGACCGCGGTGCGACTGAACGGCGCGGCGATCGACAGCACCGGCAGCCCGGCGTACGCGCCACCGGCCAGCGCCTTGGTGACGACCTCGGTCTGCACGTGGTTGATGAAGTCCAGGATCGGGGTGTCCTTGTACCGCGACTCGGCGGCGGACAGCTCCACGCTGGACTGCGCGACGACCTTGTTGACGTAGTCGACGGTCTTGGTGTGCTGGCCGCGGACGGCCGCGAGCACCGCCGGGTCCTCGACCACGGTGTTGGTGTTCAGCATGGTGGCGTGCTTGCTGACGACCTGCCAGCGGCCGTGGGCCTTGCGCACGGTGAAGTCCATCCGGGTCAGCCGCTGGCCCCACTTCGACGGCTCGGCGGTGAGCACCTGCACGCCGGTGGCGGTGTTGGTGACGAACCGCTCCACCACCTCGTTGTGCGCGTGGCCGAAGAGGATGGCGTCGATGCCGGGCACCTGCTCGGCGATCATCGTCACCGGGTTCTCGTTCGGCAGCTCCGGGCCGTAGCTGGAGGTGCCGCTGTCTCCGCCGTGCGCGGAGATGATGACCAGGTCGGCGCCGCGCCGGCGCATGATCGGCACCCACTTGGCGGCGGTCTCCACCATGCCGGGGAAGACCAGCTTGCCCTCGACGTTGCCCTTGTCCCAGATGGCCACGCCGGGGTTGGTCAGGCCGAGGATGCCGACCCGCAGCTTCGGCCCGCCGTGGCCGCCGAGCCGGACCTCCTTGATCACGTACGGCTGGTAGGCCGGCTTGCCGGTGGCCTCGTTGACCGCGTTCGCGGCGAGCGCCGGGAAGCCCAGCTGCGAGATCCACTTCGCCAGCAGCGGCAGGCCGTAGTTGAACTCGTGGTTGCCCAGGGTCACCGCGTCGTACTTCAGGATGTTCATGGCGTTGGCCATCGGGTGCGTCTCACCGGTGACGGTGATCGGCTCCTGCTTGGCGTAGTACGTGGCCAGCGGGGTGCCCTGGATCGTGTCACCGGCGTCCAGCACGAGGGTGGCCTTGCCGGCGCGCTCGGCCCGGATCTGGTTGACCAGGGTGGCCAGCTTGGCGACGCCGACGTCGTTGTGCTTGCTGTCGTCGTACTCCTTGTCGGAGTAGTAGTCCCAGTTGTAGACGTTGCCGTGGGTGTCCGAGGTGCCCAGGATGGTCAGGTCCCAGGTCTTCGGGCCCTTCGACTCGGCCGCCCGTGCGGGGGTGCCGGCGATCAGGGGGGCGGTCGCCGCGGCGGCGGCCACGGCCAGCACCTGGCGGCGCGAGGCGCCGGAGGAGGAGGTCATGAGGTGCCTTTCCATGGGGGTGGACGGGCGCCTCGGGGGCGCGCCGCTGGGCACCATAACGACGCCGCCGTCCGTTTCGCCAGCACCGCCCGAGGTGTTTCATCCCACCGCCGCATTTCGCCACCCGGGTGTAACACCACGGCCATCCGGCGCGCCGGCCCGCGGTCGTTTCCGGGTCGGCGGCGGGGGGCGCGAGGGCCAGCAGCAGTCGACGCCCCGGCTCCGAGCAGCGGCATCAGCACCGAGGCTGGCCTCAGCGCGGCCAGTCGGCGAGCCGGCGGCGCAGCGCGGCCACCTGCGCGGCGTCCAGCCCGTACCGGGCGAACCGCCGGTCCGGCAGCCGGTCCAGGTAGCGGCCGGCGGCCCGCACGTCGTCCGGGTCCAGCGCCGGGTCGGCCTGCCCGGCGAGCCGCAGCAGCTCCGCGACGGGGTATTGGTCCAGCGCCGACGCCACGTCGATGTAGTCGCGTACCTCGCGCCGGTTGACCAGGGCGGCTGTCTTGTTGGCCACCAGGTCGCGCACGTCCATCACCGGGCCGAGGTCCATCACCACGGGGGAGCGGTGCCGATCCAGCCGGGCCAGGCTGAGCCGGATCTGCCGGCCGTCCCGGGCCACCACGAAGTCCTTCAGGTCCCGGTCGAAGCCCTCGAACAGCTCGCCCAGCTCGCTGTCCGGGTCGGCGTCGGCGACCACGTACCCGGCGCCCTCCAGCGCCGCCCGCACCCCGGTGGCGGCCGCCGCGGCGGCGCCCTCCACGTCGGCGAACAGGTCGACGTCCTCGGTGGGTCGGGTGACCAGCCCGTGCGCGGCCCAGGCCACCCCACCGCCGAGCACGAACCGGTGCGGTCCGGCCGCGGTGAGAGCCACCCGGGCCACCTCGCGGTAGAAGTCGTGCGGGTGGGTCACGCCGCGCGCAGACCCCGGTGCCGGCTCTCCCACGCCTGCCGCACGCCGCGCGGCAGGTTGAGTCGCGGCCACACCCGCCGCAGTGTCCGGCCGTCGATCAGGTGCCGTAGGTCCTCTGCGCGGGTGGTCTCGCGCAGCACGTTCTCGTACATCCAGAGCAGCTGGTCCGGGTCGGCCAGGTCGAAGGTGCGCTCGGTGCTCCACATCAACCGGACCGGCAACTCCACCATTCCGCGGGTCGGCCCGGCGAGCTCCGCGAGGGTGCGGGCCACCACCGCGGGACGCCCCGGGCGGGCCAGGTGGGCGGTCGGCATGGTGGCCTGCATGGTGTCAGGGTAAACCCTCCGCCGTACCCGCCGGGCCGTCCGACCGCCGGCCGCGCCCACCACGGCCCGGTCCGCCCGCCCCCGCCGGCAGTTTCCCGGGTACGCGGGCAGCCTCCCAACCCTTCGCCAGGCGCGCCGCACCCACCGTCGACCTTCACCGTCCCGGGCCACGCGAGCTGGGCGTCGGGGCCGGCTGGGGCCCCGCCGCCCCGCGTCGGATACCGTCCCGCACCCGCTACGAACTTGATGACGTGAACGAATCACGGGCGCCGGATCGCGGTGGCAGCGGAGGAACGGCACCGGGCGAGGCGGTTTTCTGGCACCGGCCCGTCCGGAGCGGTCGTAACTGATCCCGCTTGCGTCATCAAGTTCGTAGTGTCCGGCGGAGGAGGCTCGCCCGGTCCGCCCGGTTGCTGGGCTGCTTGTTCGCAGGTCCGGTTTCGTAGGCCCGTCCGGTGAGGGTGTGGCCGTCCGGGTCCGATTCGTTTACGTCATCAGCTCCGTAGCGTCTCGGGGGAGGCGTCGGGCTGGGGCAGCGGTGGCGGGTCGGGTCGGATGTCCGGCCGCGGGGTGCCGCGAACACCGGGTAGGAGGGTCTCGCAGCTTCGGTCGTGGAGGTCTGTGCCCGGATGTCTGGTCCCCGGTTCGGGCCGGCGGTGGGTGGCGCGTCGTCTGGGTGGTGGTGTCCGGTGGTGTCGCGTGACGGGTGGCACTCTGGCGGTGGAATGGTGGGCCGGCCGGGGTCGTTACATCACCTGGATGACCGCAGCAGCACCCCGCCCGGCCTGGCCGGTGGGTGGCGGGCCCCGGGAATGATGGTGGGCCGGCGGTCGTTACACCTGGTCCGGCGCCGCGACCCCCCCGCGTTCGTGCAGCCGCCGAACCCCAAGACTTTCCCCTGATTGAGAGAGCGCCCCGTCGTGGTGCTTGCGTCTGTGTCCGGCCCCCGCCGGGTGTGGGCGCCAACCCCCGAGGAGCTGATTTCTGATGGCTACCACCATGCTGCGGAAGAGTGTTCTGGGTATCGCTGGTCTGGCTTTCGCCGGTGGCGTGTTCGCCGGTCCGGCCATGCACGCCGACGCCGCCCCCGCGTCGCACGCCAAGCCGGTCGCGGTGACCGTGCAGGCCGACAACAAGCCGGGTGTGGACAAGGGCAAGCTGATCCCGCACGGTGTGCAGGGTGCGCAGTCCCGCATCCCCTTGAACGACGAGCAGACCGCCAACGCCAAGGCGATCATCGCCGCCACGAAGAAGTCGGGTCTGGACGAGCGGGCCGCGGTGATCTCGATCGCCACCGCCCTGCAGGAGTCGAAGCTGGAGAACCTGGGTCATCTGGGTGACCGCAACGACCACGACTCGCTGGGCCTGTTCCAGCAGCGCCCGAGCTCGGGTTGGGGCACCCCGGAGCAGATCACCGACACGGTCTACTCCACGATGGCGTTCCAGAAGGGCCTGAAGCAGGTCGACGGGTGGCAGGACATGCCGCTGACCGAGGCTGCGCAGACGGTGCAGGTGTCGGCGTACCCGGACGCCTACGCCCAGTGGGAGCAGCAGGCCGCCGACCTCGTCGCCCAGCACTGGAACAGCTGACCCCGATAAGAACCGACGCTGGCCGGCCCCCACACGGGGCGCCGGCCAGCGTCGTCCGCACGGAGGTCCGCGGTGGCCTCCGGCAACCACCCGGTTCGCGCCTGGCCCTGAGTGGTGGCGGTCACTGGGGGATGGGGAAGGGCGGAGCGGGGTAGGGTGTTGGTACGGGTGTCGGTGTGATCCAGTGTCCCCGGGCCTCACCTAAATTGCCGTCGCGGAATACCGTTCGGCTGGAGCCGCGTCGCGCCACTCGCCGAGAGGCGACCTGCACACCGACACCTGGTGCCGCCCCCGATCCGAATGGGTCGGGGGCGGCACTGCGTTCCGGGCCGGAAAAAGATCGTCCGCTCCGGTCGCGCCCCGGGGTCGGCTGTCCTAGATTCGGGGGGTCGGCTTCCGCGGGCGTGGTGAGGAGGTGCATCCGGGATGGGTCTGCGTACCTTCATCGAAGGCTGGCCGGTCTACCGGCAGCTCACCGGCACCGATCCGCTGGGCCGCGGCGCAGCGGCCCAGTCCGGGCGCTCGGCGCAGCTCACCGCGCGCACCGAGACCGCGGACAGCGTGGCCCGGTCGGTGTGCCCGTACTGCGCGGTCGGCTGCGGTCAGCGGGTCTTCGTCAAGGACGGCCGGGTCAGCCAGATCGAGGGCGACCCGGACAGCCCGATCTCCCGCGGCCGGCTCTGCCCGAAGGGCTCGGCCAGCAAGAGCCTGGTGACCAGCCCGCTCCGGCAGACCACGGTCCGCTACCGCCGGCCGTACGCCACCGACTGGGAGGACCTGGAGCTCGACGTCGCGGTCGACATGATCGCCGACCGGATCCTCGCCGCGCGCGAGGAGACCTGGGAGGACGTCGACGACGAGGGCCGGCCGCTCAACCGCACCCTGGGCATCTCCAGCCTGGGCGGGGCGACGCTGGACAACGAGGAGAACTACCTCATCAAGAAGCTGTTCACGGCGATGGGGGCACTCCAGATCGAGAACCAGGCCCGGATTTGACACTCCGCCACCGTCCCCGGTCTGGGGGCCAGCTTCGGTCGCGGTGGTGCGACGGACTTCCAGCAGGACGTCGCCAACGCTGACGTCATCGTCATCCAGGGCTCGAACATGGCCGAGGCCCATCCGGTGGGCTTCCAGTGGGTGATGGAGGCCAAGCGCCGCGGCGCGAAGGTCTTCCACGTCGACCCCCGGTTCACCCGGACCAGCGCGCTGGCCGACACGTACCTGCCGATCCGCGCGGGCACGGACATCGCGCTGCTGGGCGGCGTGGTGCGCTACATCCTGGACAACGAGCTCGACTTCCGGGAGTACGTGCTGGCGTACACGAACGCGGCGACGATCGTCAGCGAGCGGTTCGCCGACACCGAGGACGGCGACGGCTTCTTCTCCGGTTTCGACCCGGAGACCGGCAGCTACGTGCAGGACAGCTGGCAGTACGAGGGGCACGAGGGCGACTCCGGCAGCGGGCACACCGCCAAGGAGCGGGACACCGCGGCCGGCCTGCGGCACGAGTCGCACGGCGCCCAGGTGCACGGCAAGACCCAGCGGGACGAGACGCTGCAGCACCCGCGCTGCGTCTACCAGATCCTCAAGCGGCACTTCGCCCGCTACACCCCGGAGATGGTGGAACGGGTCTGCGGCATTCCTCGGGAGAAGTTCCTGGAGCTGGCCCGCGCCTGGACGGAGAACTCCGGCCGGGAGCGCACCGGCTGCCTGATCTACTCGGTCGGCTGGACCCAGCACTCGGTCGGCGTGCAGTACATCCGCACCGGCGCGATCATCCAGCTGCTGCTGGGCAACATGGGCCGCCCCGGCGGTGGCGTGCTGGCGCTGCGCGGGCACGCCAGCATCCAGGGCTCGACGGACATCCCGACCCTGTTCAACCTGCTGCCCGGCTACCTGCCGATGCCGCACCACGCCGACCACCCGACCTTCGACGAGTGGGTGGACAGCATCCGCCACCCCGGGCAGAAGGGCTTCTGGGGCAACTCCCGGGCGTACGCGGCCAGCCTGCTCAAGGCGTACTGGGGAGACGCGGCGACGCCGGAGAACGACTTCGGCTACGACTGGCTGCCCCGGATGACCGGCGACCACGGCACCTACCAGCAGGTGCTGAACATGATCGACGGCAAGGTCAAGGGGTACTTCCTGCTCGGCCAGAACCCGGCCGTCGGCTCCGCGCACGGGCGCGCCCAACGGCTGGGCATGGCCAACCTGGACTGGCTGGTGGTCCGCGACCTGTTCATGATCGAGAGCGCGACGTTCTGGAAGAACGGCCCGGAGGTCGCCACCGGCGAGATCACCCCGGAGCAGTGCCGCACCGAGGTGTTCTTCCTGCCCGCCGCCTCGCACGTGGAGAAGGAGGGCACCTTCACCCAGACGCAGCGGCTGCTGCAGTGGCGGGAGAAGGCCCTCGACCCGCCGAACGACGCCCGCTCCGAGCTGTGGTTCTTCTACCACCTCGGCCGCCGGCTGCGGGAGAAGCTGGCCGACTCCGACAAGCCCCGCGACCGCGCCCTGCTCGACCTGGCCTGGGACTACCCCACCCACGGCCCGCACGAGGAGCCGAGCGCCGAGGCGGTGCTGCGCGAGATCAACGGGTACGACGTGACGACCGGCCGCCCGCTGGCCACGTTCGCCGAGGCGAAGGACGACGGCTCCACCGCCGTCGGCTGCTGGATCTACACCGGGGTGTACGCCGACGGGGTCAACCAGGCGGCCCGCCGCAAGTCCCGGCACGAGCAGGACTGGGTGGCGGCCGAGTGGGGCTGGGCCTGGCCGGCGAACCGGCGCACCCTCTACAACCGCGCCTCCGCCGACCCGCAGGGCCGGCCGTGGAGCGAGCGCAAGCGCTACGTCTGGTGGGACGCCGACGCCGGCGAGTGGACCGGTCACGACGTGCCGGACTTCGAGAAGACCAAACCGCCGACGTACCAGCCGCCGGAGGGCGCGTCCGGCCCGGCGGCGCTGGCCGGGGACGACCCGTTCGTCATGCAGGGCGACGGCAAGGGCTGGCTGTACGCGCCCAGCGGGGTGCTCGACGGCCCGCTGCCGACGCACTACGAGCCGGCCGAGTCGCCGATGCGCAACCCGCTCTACGGGCAGCAGTCGAACCCGACCCGCAAGGTGTACGCCCACCCGGTGAACTCGGTGAACCCCAGCCCGCCGCAGGAGCACAGCCAGGTCTTCCCGTACGTGTTCACGGTCAGCCGGCTCACCGAGCACCACACCGCGGGCGGGATGAGCCGGACGGTGCGGCCGCTGGCGGAGCTGCAGCCGGAGATGTTCGTGGAGGTGTCGCCGGAGTTGGCGGCCGAGACCGGGCTGGCCCACCTGGGCTGGGCGCACCTGATCAGCGGGCGCGCGGTGATCGAGGCGAAGGTCCTGGTGACCGACCGGCTCACCCCGCTGCGCGTGGACGGCCGGGTGATCCACCAGCTGTGGTTGCCGTACCACTTCGGTTTCGAGGGCCTGGTCACCGGCGACTCGGCGAACGACCTGTTCGGCATCACCCTGGACCCGAACGTGCTGATCCAGGAGAGCAAGATCGGCACCTGCGACGTACGCCCCGGCCGGCGCCCCACCGGCCCGGCGCTGCGTGACCTCGTCGCGGACTACCAGCGCCGGGCCGGCATCGTTGCGGGCCAACCGCCCGCGGCGGTGACCGACCCGGCCCGGCGGCCCGGCGGGTCCGGCGACGACGGGTCGAACCATCACCGGCCCGGCAACGACGGGCCGAGAGAGAACGGCGACGATGCCTGACGCCAACAGCCTCTACGGCCCGCTCGACCCGGCCCCGGACGCGGGCTGGGTCGAGGCGACCCCCCGGGTGGGCTTCTTCACCGACACCAGCGTCTGCATCGGCTGCAAGGCCTGCGAGGTCGCCTGCAAGGAGTGGAACGGCGTCCCGGACGCCGGCTTCGACCTGCTCGGCATGTCGTACGACAACACCGGCGCGTTGACCGCGAACTCGTGGCGGCACGTGGCGTTCATCGAGCAGCCGGTGCCGGCGGGGCACCGTACCCCGCCGTTTGCGGGCACCCCGACGGGCGGCTCGGTGAGCGCGGCGTCGGCGGCGGTGGCGGCCGGCACCGGCGGCTCCAGCGGCACCAACCCGGGCGTAGCCCCTGGCGCGGCCGACGCCGCCGCCCGGATGACCCGCGGCGCGGACGCCCCGGCCGACGTGCTGGGCGCCCTGCAGAACGGTTCCGCGCCCGGCCTCGCCACCGCCGGCGACCGCGCGACCGCCGCCCCGGCGGGCGGCCGGCAGTTCCTCGGGATGCCCGGCGCGCAGCCGCCGGGCCGGGGCACCGGCGCCGAGCAGCGCACCGACTTCCGCTGGCTGATGATGTCGGACGTCTGCAAGCACTGCACCCACGCGGCCTGCCTGGACGTCTGCCCGACCGGCTCGCTGTTCCGCACCGAGTTCGGCACGGTGGTGGTGCAGGAGGACATCTGCAACGGCTGCGGCTACTGCATCTCGGCCTGCCCGTACGGGGTGATCGACCAGCGTAAGGACGACGGCCGGGCGTGGAAGTGCACGCTCTGCTACGACCGACTCGGCGCCGGCATGACGCCCGCCTGCGCGCAGGCCTGCCCCACTGAGTCCATCCAGTTCGGGCCGCTGGACGAGCTGCGGGAGCGGGCCGCGCAGCGGGTCGCCACCCTGCACGAGCGGGGCGTCCCGGAGGCCCGGCTCTACGGCAACGACCCCACCGACGGGGTGGGCGGCGACGGCGCGTTCTTCCTTCTGCTCGACGAGCCGGAGGTGTACGGCCTGCCCCCGGACCCGGTGGTCACCACGCGGGACCTGCCGCGGATGTGGCGGCGGGCCGGGTTGGCCGCCCTGGCCATGACGGCGGCCGCCGTCGCCGCGTTCGTCGGAGGTTCCTCGTGAGTCCGGACCGCGCCCCGGTCGGCGCCCTGTTCCGCCGTTTCCGCGACCGCCTCGCCGAGGACGGCCCGGATCGGATCGCCGGCCCGGGCCGGGCGTCGGCGCAGCTCGGCCATGGCGCCAAGGTGACCGGCGGTGGGCACCCCGGTGGCGGCGGCCCGGGGTCGGACGCGGGCTCGCGTCAGCACGCCGGTTCACCGCCGAACGCCGGCGCCGGTCCGGCGGCCGTCGCCCGGACCGACTCCGACGCGGCCGGGGCCGACCTCGCCCCGCACCCACCGCGGGACGTCCCGCCGGTGGACCGCCGCCGGGGCGGTAAGCGGGGCCGGCGCGGCGGCGGCGAGGAGCTGCGGGTCCCCGAGGCCACCTTCACCTCGTACTACGGCCGGCCGATCCTCAAGGCGCCGGTGTGGCAGTGGGACATCGCCGCGTACCTGTTCACCGGCGGCCTGGCCGCCGGGTCGTCGCTGCTGGCCGCCGGCGGGCAGCTCACCGGCCGGCCGGCGCTGCGGCGGGCCGGCCGGGTCACCGCGCTCGGCGCGGTGACCGCCAGCGCGTTCTTCCTGATCAAGGACCTGGGCCGGCCGGCGCGCTTCCACCACATGCTGCGGGTGGCGAAGCCGACCTCGCCGATGTCGGTGGGCACCTGGATCCTCAGCGCGTTCGGCCCGGCCGCCGGCATCGCCGCGGTCGCCGAGGCGGCACCCTGGCTGCCCGAGCACGGGCTGCTCGGGCTGGGCCGCCGACTGCTGCCCCCGGTCGGGCACGCCGCCGGGCTGGCCGCCGCGGCCACCGCGCCGGCGCTGGCCACGTACACCGGGGTGCTGTTGGCCGGCACGGCGGTGCCGTCGTGGCACGAGGCGTACCCGGAACTGCCGACCATCTTCGCGGGCAGCGCGCTGGCCAGCGGTGCCGGAGTGGGCCTGCTCGCCGCGCCGACCGGGCAGGCGGGCCCGGCCCGGCGGATGGCGGTGGCCGGGGCCGCGCTGGAGCTGTGGGGCTCGCACTCGGTGGAGACCCGGCTCGGGCTGCTCAGCGAGCCGTACCGCACGGGCGGTCCCGGGCGGCTGCTGCGCGCCGGCCGGGCGCTGACCGCCGCGGGCGTGGTCGGGGCGCTGGCCGGCCGGCGTAGCCGGACCCTCTCCGGGCTCTCCGGCGCTGCGTTGCTCGCCGCGTCGGTGGCCACCCGGTTCGGCATCTTCTACGGCGGGGTCGCCTCGGCGAAGGACCCGAGGTACACGGTGGTGCCGCAGCGCGAGCGGGTCCGCCGCCGGGAGGCCGGCGAGGGCTGACACCTCGCCGCGCGGCTCCCACCGGCCTGTGATTGACTCCTTCGCGGAGGCGTTCAGGCGGCTGGTGCCCCTCCCGGTCTTCAAAACCGGTGTGGTCCGGGATCCGGGCCAGGCGGGTTCGATTCCCGTCCGTCTCCGCCACGCATTCCCGGGGAGATGACGCGCATGGGTGACGCCGACCCGCGCCGGCGGGTGCCGCGGACGGACACCCTGCTCGCCGACCCGCGGCTCGCCGCCGCGACGGTCACGCTCGGCCGGGACCGGGTCAAGGCCGCCGTCGTCGCGGCGCAGGACCGGGCCCGCCGGGGTGAGATCGCCCCCGAGGGGGTACGCGACGCCGCGCTCGCCGCGCTGCCCGCCCCGGCGCCCCGATCCGTGCTGAACGCGACCGGCGTGGTGCTGCACACCAACCTCGGGCGCGCCCCGCTGTCACCGGCCGCCGTGGACGCGGTGGTGGCGGCGGCCGGCAACACCGACGTGGAGCTGGACCTGCGTACCGGCCGGCGGGCGCGACGCGGCCGGGACGCCATGGACACGCTGGCCGCCGCGGTGCCGGACGCCGCCGCGGTGCACGTGGTGAACAACGGCGCGGCCGCCCTGGTGCTGGCCGCCACCGCGCTGGCGGCCGACCGGGAGATCGTGGTGAGCCGCGGCGAGCTGGTCGAGATCGGTGACGGTTTCCGCCTGCCCGACCTGCTGGAGAGCACCGGCGCGCGGCTGCGCGAGGTGGGCGCCACCAACCGCACCACGCTGGCGGACTACGCGGCGGCGGTCGGGCCGCGGACCGGCTTCGTGCTCAAGGTGCACCCGTCGAACTTCGCGATCACCGGCTTCACCTCGTCCGTGCCGGTGCGGGAGCTGGCCGGCCTCGGGGTGCCGGTGGTCGCCGACATCGGCTCCGGGCTGCTCGCGCCGGACCGGGCGCTGCCCGACGAGCCGGACGCGGCCAGCACCCTGCGCGCCGGGGCCACCCTGGTCACCGCCAGCGGCGACAAGCTCCTCGGCGGGCCGCAGGCCGGCCTGCTGCTCGGCGACGCCGCCGTGGTCGAGCGGCTGCGCCGGCACCCGCTGGCCCGGGCGCTGCGGGTGGACAAGCTGACCCTGGCCGCGCTCGCCGCCACCCTGCACGGCCCGGACAATCCCACCCGGGCGGCGCTGCACGCCGACCCGGTGGTGCTGCGGGAGCGGGTGGAACGGCTGCGCGACGCGCTCGGCGCCGAGGGCCGCAAGGCCGAGGTGGTGCCCAGCGCGGCGGTGGTCGGCGGTGGCGGCGCACCCGGCGTCGAGCTGGACTCGTGGGCGCTGAGCCTGCCCGAGCGGTACGCCGAGCCGCTGCGGCTGGGCCACCCGCCGGTGCTCGGCCGGGTGCTGCGCGGCCGGCTGCTGCTGGACCTGCGCTGCGTGCCGGCCACCGCGGACGCCACCCTGCGCGACGCGGTGCTGCGGGTGGCCGGCTGAGATGCACGTCGTCGCCACCGCCGGGCACGTGGACCACGGCAAGTCCACCCTGGTCCGCGCGCTGACCGGGATGGAACCCGACCGGTGGGCGGAGGAGCGCCGCCGGGGGATGACCATCGACCTGGGGTTCGCCTGGACGACGCTGCCCGCCGGCGGGACCGTCGCCTTCGTCGACGTGCCCGGCCACGAGCGGTTCGTGCCGAACATGCTCGCCGGCATCGGCCCGGTGCCGGCCGCGCTGCTCGTCGTCGCCGCTGACGAGGGCTGGATGCCGCAGACCGCCGAGCACCTGGCCGCGCTGCACGCGCTGGGGGTGTCGTACGGCCTGCTGGTGGTGACCCGCGCGGACCTGGCCGACCCGGCGTCGGTGCTGGCCGACGCCCGGGACCGGATCGTCGAGACGTCGCTCGGCGACGTCGAGGCGGTCGCGGTCAGCGCGGTCACCGGCGCCGGCCTGCCGCAGCTGCGCGCCGCCCTGGGCCGGCTGGTGGCCGGCCTGCCGCCGGCGCCGATCGACGAGCCGGTGCGGCTCTGGGTGGACCGGTCCTTCACCATCCGGGGCAGCGGCACGGTGGTCACCGGCACCCTCGGCGCCGGACGGCTCGCGGTCGGCGCCGAGCTGGAGCTGGCCGGCACCGGCGAGCCGGTCCGGGTCCGCGGCCTGCAGTCGCTCGGCGCCGCCCACGACCGGGTGGACGCGCTCGCCCGGGTGGCGGTGAACCTGCGCGGCGTGCCGAAGGACCGGCTGGCCCGCGGCGACGCGCTGCTCAGCCCCGGCCGCTTCCACCGCACCGACCTGCTGGACGCCCGGCTGGCCGGGGATCCGGCGGGCGACCTGCCGGCCACCCTCACCCTGCACGTCGGCTCGGCCGCGGTGACCGCCCGGGTCCGGCCGCTCGGCCCGGACACCGTCCGGCTGCGGCTGGACCGGCCGCTACCGTTGCTGCTCGGCGACCGGGCGCTGCTGCGCGACCCGGGCCGGCGGCACGTGGCCGGCGGCCTGACCGTGCTCGACGTGGACCCGCCGCCGCTGCGCCGCCGGGGCGCCGCGGCCGCCCGCGCCGCGCTGCTGGCCGACCTGGACGGGCGGCCCGATCTGGCCGGCGAGCTGCGCCGCCGGCAGCTGGTCCGGGCCGGCGCCCTGGCCCGGATGGGCGTGCCCGGCACGGTCGCGCCGGTGGCCGGGGACTGGCTCGCCGACCCCGACCACTGGCGGCGGCTGCGCGCCCGGCTGGTCGAGGAGACCACCCGGTACGCCCGGGAGCACCCGCTGGAGCCCGGCGTGCCGGTGGAGGTGCTGCGGCACCGGCTGGGCCTGCCCGACCGGGCGCTGGTCGAGGCGCTGGCCGGCCCGCCGCTGGCGCTGCGCGCCGGCCGGGTGCTGACCGCCGGCGCCGGCGGCCTGCCCGAACCGGTGGCCCGGGCGGTCGACCGGGTCCGCGCCGAGTACGCCGCCCACCAGTTCCGCGCCCCGGAGGCGGAGCGGCTGGCCGGCCTCGGGCTGGGCCCGCGGGAGATCGGCGCGGCGGTACGGGCCGGCGCGCTGGTCCGGCTCGCCGAGAACGTGGTGCTGCTGCCGAACGCGGTCGACGACGCGGTGCGGGTGCTGGCCGGGCTGCCGCAGCCGTTCACGCTCAGCGCCGCCCGCCGGGCGCTGGACACCACCCGCCGGGTGGCGGTGCCGCTGCTGGAGCTGCTCGACCGGCGGGGCGCCACCCGCCGGCTGCCGGACGACGCCCGCGAGGTCGTGACCCCACCGGCCTGAGCGCGGTCGCCTGCGCCGATCGGGCCGGCGGGCGGCGTCGGGTCGCCTACCGTGACGCCATGGACCCTTCGGCGGTCTGGCGGGACCGGAACCACCAGTGGCGGATCGAGGCGTACCGGGCGCCCGACCTGCGGTTCGCCATCTTCGCCACGAACGGGCCCACCGAGTCGGCGCCGCTGTGGCTGTTCGGCATGGCGGCGCTGGCCCGCTGGCTGATGACCCACGCGATCTCGCTGGACGACCTGGAAAACGACTGACCGGCCCCGTGGGCGGCCGGGCTGCGGTTGAGTGGTCGGCAGGGGGTGCGATGGTCGGTCAGCTCGCCGTGGTGGGCGTACTGGTGCTGGTCAACGCCGCGCTGTCCGGCAGCGAGATGGCCATGGTGACGCTGCGCGAGGGGCAGCTGCGCCGGTTGGGGCGGACCGGCCGGACCGGTGCGCGGCTGGTCCGGCTCGCCCGGGAACCGAACCGCTACCTGGCCACCGTCCAGCTCGGCATCACGCTGGCGGGTTTCCTCGCCTCGGCGGCGGCCGCCGTGTCGCTGGCCGAGCCGCTGGTGCGCCCGCTGCGCTTCCTCGGCGGCGCGGCCCACCCGGCCGCGGTGCTGCTGGTGACGATCGCGCTGACCTTCGTCACCCTGGTGGTGGGCGAACTCGCCCCGAAGCGGCTGGCCATGCAGCGGGCGGAACGCTGGGCGCTGCTCAGCGCCACGCCGCTGGACCTGGCCGCCCGGCTGTCCCGCCCGGCGGTGTGGCTGCTCAGCCGGGTCACCGACCTGCTGGTGCGGCTGGCCGGCGGGGATCCGCGGGCCAGCCGGGAGGAGGTCACCGAGGAGGAGCTGCGTGAGCTGCTGGTGGGTCACCGCGGGATCTCCGCGCAGCAGCGGGAGATCCTGACCGGGGCGTTCGACATCGCCGGTCGCACGCTGCGGGAGATCCTGGTGGCCCGGCGGGACGTGACCGCGCTGCCGGCCGCGCTGACCGCGGCGGAGGCGATGCGGATCATGGCCCGGACCGGTCGCTCCCGGGCCCCCGTCGTCGGCCCGGGCGGGCTGGACGACGTCCGCGGCACGGTGCACATCCGGGACCTGGTCGACGCCGACGGCGCCACGGTCGGCGGACGCGCCAGGGAGCCGGTGCTGCTGCCCGGCACCCTGCCGGTGGCCGACGCCATCCGCCAGCTGCGCCAGCGCCACGAGCAGCTGGCCCTGGTGGTCGACGAGTACGGCGGCATCGACGGCCTGGTCACCATGGAGGACCTGCTCGAGGAGGTGGTCGGCGAGCTGTACGACGAGACCGACCGCGACGTGACCGGGGTGGTGCGGGAGCCCGACGGCGCCCTGCTGCTGCCCGGCGACTTCCCGCTGCACGACCTGCCGGACGTGGGGGTGCGGTTGACCTTCCCGCTCAGCCGCGACTACACCACCGTGGCGGGGCTGGTGCTGACCCGGCTAGGTCGGCTGCCCACCGGGCCGGGGGAGACCGTCCGGCTGCCCGGGCTCGACGTGGAGGTGGTGACGGTGGCCGACCGGGCGATCCGCCGGGTCCGGCTGCGCGGCTCCGCGCTCGGCTGACCCCCGGACGGGGGAATTCCACCGCAAGCGCCGGTGCGCGGCGGGGGCCCACCCCTACCGTGCGGGGGGTGAGAGATCGTGGCATACGGACATTCCTGGCGGTGCTGGCCGGGCTCGCGGTGATCTACTTCGGGGTGACCGGGCGCGGCGCCACTGAGCAGGGCCAGGGGCTCTCCGGCGGGGTGGTGCTGCTGGCCGTGGCCGCGTCGCTGCTGGTGTGGTACCTGACCAGACCGGGGGACAAGGCGGCGAAGTGACGGCTCACCGGGCCGCCGCCGCGGTCCGGTTCACCTCGCCCGCGGATTCCTCGCCGAGCGCCACCCGCACCAGCGCCGAGGCCAACCGCCCGAAGTCCGCCTCGCTCACCAGGCCGGCCAGGCCGCGCGGGTTCGCCGGCAGGCCGAGCCGCTTCGCCCCGGCCAGCGCCCGCCGGTCGGCGTACGGGCGCACGTCGGGCCAGACCGCCTGCGCCTCGCGGAGGAAGATGTCCGCCCCGGTGGGGCCGATCCCGGGGAACTCGGTCAGCCGCCGGCGCAGCCCGGCCGGGTCGTCGTCCGCCTCGCGGTGCAGCCGCCGCAGGTCCCCGTGCCACCGGTCCAGGCAGAGCCGGGCGCCGGTGCCGAGCATGGTGGCGGTCCGTTCGTCGTACCGCCGGTAGTGGCCACGGCCCAGCGCGTCCACGCGCTCCTGCCAGCCCGCCGCCTCCATCGCCTGCGGGGTACGCCAGCCGGCGGCGAACAGCTCCCGCGCGGCGGCCACCGCGACCTGGGCCCGGATCCGGGTGCTCAGCAGTGTGGTGAGCACCAGCAGCTGGTAGAGCGGCCCGGGCCGGTCGGTCAGTCGGATGCCGGCCTCCTCGGCGTACGTGCGTCCCTGCCGGTCCAGCAGGACCCTGGCCACCTGTCGGTCGTTCCCCATCCCGGGGGAGTACCCGTCGTGGCGCGGATCAGCCCGTCCGGCGGCGCTCGAATGCGGAGCACCCGCGCGGGTAACCCACCGCCGATGAGGGGACGGCGTACGCCGGGCCCCGACGAGCGGGAGGAGACCGCCGTGGTGCAACCGCAGCAGGAGGAGTTCCGGCGCAACGACAAGGGCGCCACCAGCCAGGACAGCAAGGGCCCCGGGGTGTCCGGCCATCCGGCCAACCGCGGTCACTCGACCGGCGACCAGGGCCGGCCCGTCCCCAAGGGACAGGCCTCGCCGTACGGGCCGGGCGGCGACACCGCCGACGACCGCAGCTCCGACCGGGGCTAACCACCCCGACGGTGGGGCGGCCGCAGCCGGTTCCAGGTGGCCGCGGCCGCCACGCCGTACGCCAGGTGCGGGACGACGTCGGCCAGCCAGTCGGCGCGTCGCCAGGTCCGCGGGTCGGAGACCCCGAGCACGGTGAGCGAGCCGTCGGAGGTGGCCATCACGCCCCCTCCGAGCAGCACCGCGGCCACCGGCACCGGCCAGCGCCGGTCGCCGGCGAGCAGGCCGAACGCGGCGCCGGCGCCCACCCCGATGCCGTAGCCGAGCAGCGGGCCGAGGCCCGAGCGGCGGTTGGCCGCCCGGTCCTCGGACCCCAGGTCCACGTGCGCCACCCCGGCCAGCCGACGGGCGCTCTCCTCCGGGGTGCTGCTCGCCGGCCGGGCCCGGACCACCATGTCCAGGTAGCTCACCACGTTCAACGCGGCGCTGCCGACCGCACCGGCGATCGCGCCGTCGACCAGGCCGGCCGCTCTCACTTCGGGTCGCCCAGTTCGCGCTCACCCTTCGGGCCGTACGTCCGCTCGCCGCGTACCACGCCGCGCTGTCCGCGATCCTCCTGCAGGATCCGGTTGGCGACCTGGTTCGCCTCCTGGTCGGCCGCCCGCCCGGACTGCTCGATCAGGTCGCGCAGCCGCGCGCGTTCCTTGTCGTACGCGTTGCTTCCCGGCCGTGGTCCTGGCATGTCGCCTCCTCGGTCGCTGTTGTGCGCCGTCTACCCGCCAGGGGACGAGCCAACCGCACGCTCAGTCGGGGGTGCGCACGACGGCCACCGGGCACTGAGCGTGGTGCAGCACGCCGTGGCTGACCGAGCCGAGCAGCAGCCCGGTCAGCTCGCCGTGGCCGCGGCCGCCGACCACCACCAGGCGCGCCGACCGGGACGCGGCGGTGAGCGCGCCGACCGGCCGTTCCCGGGCCAGCTCGCGGGCGATCGACACGTCCGGGTGCCGCTCGGTGAGGCCGGCCAGCGACTCGACGAGCACCCGGTCCTCCTCGCCGCGCAGCTGCGACTCCTCGTGCACCAGCGGTTGCATGTCGCCGGGGCCGGCGGACGTGGGATGGGTGTAGGCGTGCACCGCCCGCAGCGCGACCCCGTGCACGTCGGCGTGCTCGACCGCGAACTCGACCGCGGCGCGGGACGCGGCGGAGCCGTCCACCCCGACCACCACCGGCCCGCCCGGGTGGTCGGCGCCGCGGGCCACCAGCACCGGGCAGTCGGCGTGCGTGGCGACCTGGACGGCGACCGAGCCGACGACCAGCGCGGTGAACCCGCCCAGCCCGCGGTCGCCGAGCACGATCATCGTCGCGGTCGGCGCCTCGCCGAGCAGCACGGCCGAGGCCTCGCCGTCGATGATCTCCCCGCTCACCCGCAGGCCCGGGGTGGCCCGCTCGGCCTCGGTGACCGCCTCCCGGACCAGCTTCTCCGCCTGCGCGCGCAGCCCACCACCGGGCGGCTCGCCGGCGAGCGGGTCGACCGGGGTGTGCAGCAGCGGCCAGATGAACGCGTGCACCACCCGCAGCGCGCGGTGTCGGGCGGCCGCCTCCGCGGCGGCCGTCCGGACGGCGCGCAGCGCCGGCTCCGAGCCGTCCACGCCCACCACCACGGCCGCGCCGTTCGCCGAGTTCACCTGTGTCACCTTCCGCTCGCCACTGCGGGGCTGGCAACCCCGGCCAGCTCCTCGGGCTCGCCGAGCCCACCTCCTGCCGGCGAGTATTCCGGGCGGCGGGGTGTCGCCGGGGCGATACCGGCAGCCCGGCGGCGGTGGCTACGCTGGCGGCCAACCGCAGGGAGGGAGCGTCGTCGATGGCCGAGCCGGCGGAGCCGAGCACCGCTCGCATGATCGATTTCTGGTTGGGGGGCACGCACCACTCTCCGGTGGACGTGGCGGCGGCACGGGCGTTCGAGGAGGCGTACGGGCCGTGCGCGGCGATCTTCCGGGAGCTGCGGGCGTTCCTCGGCCGGGCGGTCGGCGCGATGACCGAGGCCGGGATCGACGGCTTCCTGGTGTTCGGCGCGGGCCTGCCCACCCGGGGCAACGTGCACGAGGTGGCCACCGGGGCCACCGTGCTCTACACCGACGTGGACCCGGTCACCGTCCGGCTGGGGCAGCAGATCCTCTCCGGCGACGAGCGGGCCGGCTACGGCTACGGCGACGCCGCCGACCTGGGCACCGTCGACCGCGCCCAGCTGCACCGGTTCGTGCCGGGTTGGGGGCGCCGGCCGGTGGGGGTGGTGTTCCTCGGCTTGGCCGCGTTCCTCAACGACGCGACGGTGACCCGCACCCTGGACGAGCTGTACCGCGCGGTGGCGCCCGGCAGCATGCTGGCGTTCGACTTCGACACGGAGGAGCTGGCCGGCTACCCTCGGGCGCTGGCGATGATGGGGCCGGCGTTCCGGATGCGCCCGCCGGCATCCTTCGGCGCCCTGCTCGGCCGGTGGGCGCCGACCTCGGACGGCGTGGTGCCGGTGGCGCACTGGCGGCCGGCGGTCTCCCCGGCGGCGGTGCCGGACGCTTTCTACGGCGGACTGGCGGTGCGACCGGCGGACTGACGGCCGGTGCGCCGGCCGCCGGGGCCCTTCGTATGATGCTTGCTCTGTAGCAAGAGAATCTCTCGGAAGGACCACCATGCCGGACGCGCCCGCAGCGGCCATGCGCGCGCTGCGCGACGCCCCGCCGGACCAGCTGATCGAGGCCGCCGACCGGATCGTCCGGTCCACCGTGGCCGCGTCCCGGGTCGACGCGTTCCTCGCCGACTACCGGATCAGCGGCCTCTGGCCGGTGCTCGACCCTCAGCTGGCGGACGCCGACCACGGCGGTCAGCTGGGCCTGCAGGGGCCCGCGCAGCGCTGCTTCAGCAGTCAGCGGCCGGTGCTGGACGCCCGGGACGACGGCGCCTGCCGGGTCTGGACGCCGCTGACCAGCTGGGGGGAGCGGCTGGGCGTGTTCCTGGTCGAGCTGGCCGGCAGCCCGGACGACGCCGTGCTGGGCCGGCTGGAGGAGATCGCCGGGGAGCTGGCCACCGCGCTACGGGCGGCCGACCGGGAGACCGACCGCTACCGTCGGGCGCGGCGCCGGGAGCGGTTGAGCATGGCCGCGGAGCTGCAGTGGGACCTGCTGCCCGGGCGCAGCGTCGACCACGACGCGTTCCTGCTCGCCGGCCAGCTCGAGCCGGCCTACACCGTCGGCGGTGACCACTTCGACTGGTCGGTGGACGGTGACCGGCTCACCCTCACCGTGCTCAACGGCGCCGGCACCGGCCTCGCCGCGGCGATGCTCACCGCGCTGACGGTGAACGCGATGCGCAACGCCCGCCGCTCCGGCGGCGGCCTGGTGGAGCAGGCGGAGCTGGCCTCGGACACCATCTTCTACACCCACCGCGGCGAGCGGCACGTGGCCACGCTGCTGCTCGCCGTGGACACCGGCACCGGCCGGGTACGCGCGGTGGACGCCGGTTCGCCGCGGGTGCTGCGGCTGCGCGGCGGCACGGTGAGCAGGATCGAGCTGGAACAGCAGCTGCCGTTGGGCATGTTCCCCGAGACCCGGTACGCCGTGCAGGAGTTCGACCTGGCGCCGGGGGACCGGCTGTTCGTGGTGACCGACGGCGTGCACGCCGCGCAGCCCGGTGGCCGGGAGGCGTACGGGCAGCGGGCGATGGCCCGGTCGATGCGGTCCACGCGGCTGCAGCCGGCGACCGAGGCGGTTGGTACGGTGATGCGAGAGCTGTTCGCCTATCACGCCGACACCGATCTGCGCGACGACGCTGTCGTCGTCTGCCTGGACTGGCGCGGGATCAGCGGTCGGGACCGGTAGGTGGACGGCGCACCGGATCGACAGCGCGACGACGGCGGAGGACACCGGGTGGAGCGACCTCCGAACCTCGCGGCGGCGATCGCGACCGCGGCCGAGGCGCTCGTCGGCGTGCTCGAGTCGGCGACCTCCCGGCACCAGGTCTCCGTTCCGCCGACCCAGCTGCGGGTGCTGGCGTTGATCAGCCAGCGGCCGGAGACGAACGTGAACCGGCTGGCCGAGCTGCTGGACGTGGTGCCGTCCTCGGCGAGCCGGCTGTGCGACCGGCTGGAGGCGACGGGTCTGCTGCGGCGGGTGGTCGACCCGCGGGACCGCCGGGAGGTGCGGCTGGTGCCGACCGCGGCGGCCGAGGCGCTGCTGGGGGAGCTGACCCAGCGCCGGCACCGGGCCGTGCAGGCGGTGCTGGACCGGATGCCCCAGCGCCAACAGCACGAGCTCCTGCTGGCGCTGGGCGCCTTCGGTCAGGCCGTCGAGGCGGCGGCCCCGGCGCCGCGCGGCGACGCCTCCGCCCGCACCGCCTGACCCGATCGCCGCTTCCCGCTCCCACTAGTATCCTAGGATGCTTTAGCGGTGGTGACCCGGCACACACCGAACCACCAGGCCCACGACGAACACGGGAAACCGAAGACCGGACGTGAGCCCGATATAGTGGCTGCGCAACGCACCGGCCCGGGACCGCGACGTCCCCGGGCCGCGTCAGGGGGAGGTCCCGGCCCGGGATCACGCCGGCCCGGCCGGCCCAGGTAACACGCACGCCACCGTGGCGCCCGACCGGCGCCCGGATCGTGCTGCGGAGGGAGGTTCGGTGTCGCGTCGCCCGGCTCGCTCGGAGCAGCCACGGGGTTCGACCGCGCGGGATCGTGTCTGGACGCTGCCGAACGTGATCAGCTTCGTCCGGCTGCTGGGCGTACCGCTGTTCCTCTGGCTGTTCCTGGTGCTGAAGGCGGACGTCGCGGCGGTGGTGGTGCTGGCCGTCGGCGGCACCACCGACTGGGTCGACGGCTGGATCGCCCGCCGCCTGGGCCAGGTCAGTCGGCTGGGCGAGCTGCTGGACCCGTTCGCCGACCGGCTCTACATCCTCGCCACGCTGCTCGCCTTCACCGCCCGCGAGGTGGTGCCGTGGGAGTTCACCGCCGCGCTGCTGGCCCGGGAGCTGCTGCTGGCCGGGTCGCTGGTGGTGCTGCGCCGGCACGGGTACGGCCCGCCGCCGGTGCACTACGTCGGCAAGTCCGCCACCTTCCTGCTGCTCGCCGCGTTCCCGATCCTGCTGCTGGCCGCCGCGTCGCCGGGCGCGGCCACGGTGGCCGGCGCGATCGGCTGGGGACTGGCCTGGTGGGGGTTGGTGCTGTACTGGGTGGCCGGCGCGATGTACGTGGTGCAGACCACCCGGCTGGTCCGGGCCGTACGCGAGCGTTCCGCAGGAGTGACGGCATGACGGCCGCCCAGGGCGGGGAGAACCGGGCCACCAGGTCGTACGCCCCGGACTTTCTCACCGAGCTGTTCCGCAACCCGCTCGATCCCGGGTACGCCGACGCGGCGGCCCGGCGTCGGGCCGTGCCGCCGCCGGCCGGTTGGCGGGGCGGTTCCGCCCGGGTGGTGGCCACCGCGGTGGTCGTGGCGGTGGGTTTCCTGTTCGCGGTGGCGTACCGGGAGACGGTGGCGGAGGAGCCGAGCCGCAACCAGGCGCGCGCGGAGCTGATCTCGCAGATCAAGCAGCGCGAGGCGGACACCGATGGGCTGAGCGCGCGCGCCGACGCGCTACGGGAGCAGGTCAGCCGGCAGCGGGACGCGGCGTTGAGCGGTTCCGAGGCGGCCCGGTTGCGCAATCTGGAGGCGGGCACGGGCCTGGGCCGGGTGCGCGGGGACGGCGTGGTGGTGGAGTTGGCGGACGCGCCGCCCAAGGACGACGGCGCGGTGGTCGACAAGCCGGACGTGGGCCCGGACACGGTCGGCTACTCGGACCTGCAGAAGGTGGCGAACGACCTGTGGGCGGCGGGCGCGGAGGCGGTGGCGATCAACGGTCAGCGGTTGACGGCCACGTCGACGATCCGGTCGGCGGGGGCGGCGATCCTGGTCGACTTCCGGCCGGTGACGAGCCCGTACCAGGTGGTGGCGATCGGGCCGGATTCGATGCGGGACGACTACGACGCCAGCCGGTCGGCGGCCCTGATGCGGTGGGTGGCGAAGTCGACCGGGTTGTCGTTCAGGTTCCGCGCGGCCGATGACCTCACCCTGCCGGCGGCTCCGGAGCCGCGGCTACGCTACGCCCAGCCGTCGGTCAGTCCGAGTCCGTCGCCGCCCGGGTCACCGTCGCCGTCGGGGTTGGTGTCCGACCGTCGCGCCAGTCCCGGGCCGTCCGGTCCGGGTACGTCTCCCCGCCCCTCCGGAGGTGTCCGATGATCGCGGTGCTGGCGCTGCTCGCCGGTGTGGTTCTGGGGATCTATCTCGATCCCACGGTGCCGTCGGCGTTGCAGCCGTACCTGCCCATCGCGGTGGTGGCCGCGTTGGACGCGGTGTTCGGTGGGGTGCGGGCGAAGCTGGACCGGATCTTCGACGACAAGCAGTTCGTGGTGTCGTTCATCTCGAACGTGCTGGTGGCGGGTCTGATCGTGTACCTGGGTGACCAGTTGGGGGTGGGCGGGCAGTTGTCCACCGGCGTGGTGGTGGTGCTCGGGGTGCGGATCTTCGGCAACGTGGCGGCGATTCGCCGGCACCTGTTCCGGGCGTAGGTTTGTGGCGATGAGCGACGAGCATCGGGAGACGGGCACCGGGTGGCCGGCGCCGGCGGAACCGGTTCGGCCTCCGGGGCCGGCGGGTGAGCCGGATCCGCGGCCGGACGCGCCGGATCCGGACGAGTTGAGTCCGCTGGCGTCGCCGGAGGAGCCGGCGGGCGAGGAGTCGGCCCGGGCCGACGACGGGGCGACGGTGAACCTGTCCCGGCTGAGCGGGCAGCATCCGTCGGACGAGCCGACGGCGGCGCTGGCGGAGCCGACGGTGGCCTTGGCGGAGCCGACGGCCGGCGATCCGGTGGGCGACGGGCGGCGGCCGGCCCGGCGGGTCAGTTCGGCCGGGGTGATGATCGCGGTGTTGCTGGCCCTGCTGGGGTTCACCCTGGTGGTGCAGTTGAAGACGACCTCGACGGATCCGACGTTGGCGGCGACCCGGCAGGAGGACCTGGTCCGGATCTTCTCGGATCTGGATTCCCGGGAGAAGCGGCTGCAGCAGGACATCGCCGGGTTGGAGGAGAGCCAGCGGCAGTTGCGCTCGGGGGAGCAGGGTCGGCAGGCGGCGTTGGAGGAGGCCACCCGGCGGGCGGACGAGCTGGGCATCCTGGCGGGGACGCTGCCGGCGAAGGGGCCGGGGTTGACGGTGCGGTTCGAGCCGGGCCCGAAGGGGTTGCGGGCGGACCGGATCCTGGACGCGGTGGAGGAGTTGCGGGGCGCGGGCGCGGAGGCGATGCAGATCGCCGGCGCGGACGGGGCGCCGGTGCGGATCATCGCCTCGACGTACTTCCTGGACGGGCAGAACGGGGCGTTGCAGGTGGACGGGCGGGCGATGCGGGGTCCGTTCACGATCACGGTGATCGGTGATCCGGAGACGATGCGGACGGCGTTGAGCATTCCGGGCGGGGTGATCGCGGTGGTGCGGGGTGATGGCGGTAACGTGCTCCCCGAGGATCGTGAGGTTGCCGAGGTGTCGGCGCTGCACGGTCCGATGAAGCTGGAACACGCCCGTCCGGTCTCCTGACCGGCGCGGCCGCGCCGGGTTGCCGCCCGGTGCAAGGATGGGATGAAGGACGCGTCTGGTGATTCCTGAGGATCTGCGGTACACCGCCGAGCACGAGTGGGTGGTGGGCGCCTCCGGCGCCGTCCGGGTCGGTATCACGCACTTCGCGCAGGACGCGTTGGGTGACATCGTGTTCGTCCAGTTGCCCGACGAGGGCGCGGTGGTGGCCGCGGGCGAGCCGTTGGGTGAGATCGAGTCGACCAAGAGCGTGTCGGAGATCTACGCGCCGTTGAGCGGGAGGGTCTCGGCTCGCAACGAGGCGTTGTCGGACACTCCTGAGGTGATCAATTCGGATCCGTACGGTGCGGGTTGGTTGTTGGAGATCACGCCGGATGATCCGGCGGCGGTGGACGGCCTGTTGACGGCGGACGCGTACCGCGAGCTCACCGAGAGCTGAGTGTGCCTGTCCGGGCGCGGGTGATGTTTCGCGCGCGTCCGGTTGCCCTGCATTTCGGCGCTGGCTAGGCTCGCCCAGTCGACCGAGAACCCAAGTGTTGAGCGTTGTGTAAGTTGCCTTTGCGGGCACGGGGAGCCAGCCGCCGGGTGTGTTTCGTCCCGGCGGCCAGACCCGCCATTACCCCGACGCTGACCGAACTGATCCGTGAGGTGGTCCCATGACGCGCCCAGGCGACGAGTTCCCCCCGCTCGACGTCACTTCGACGCTCAATCTCGGTTCGTTGGACGAAGTGCTGGAGGGGCCGGACACCGACGTGGTGCCGAGCCGGATGTCCGGCTCGTTGCCGCCGGGGATGGCGCTGCTGGTGGTCCGGCGGGGTCCGAACGCGGGCGCCCGGTTCCTGTTGGACCACGATGTGACGACGAGTGGCCGGCACCCGGACAGTGACATCTTCCTCGACGACGTGACGGTGTCGCGGCGGCACGCGGAGTTCCACCGGGACGGTGGGACGTTCACGGTGCGGGACGTGGGCAGCCTGAACGGCACGTACGTGAACCGGGAGCGGGTCGAGGCGGCCACGCTGAGCAATGGCGACGAGGTGCAGATCGGCAAGTTCCGGGTGGTGTTCATCGCCGGTCCGCGCCCGGAGGAGGAGGCCGGCCGGGGGTGAACGAGCCTGCGGCCTCGATGCCGCCCGGTGCGGCCCGGTCCCACCCGCTGATGAGCATCGGCGAGGTGCTGGGTCAGTTGCGGGTGGAGTTCCCGGACGTGACGATCTCGAAGCTGCGGTTCCTGGAGGCCGAGGGGCTGGTGGAGCCGCAGCGGACGGCGGCGGGTTACCGGAAGTACAGCTGGGACGATGTGGCTCGGCTGCGGTTCGTGTTGACGGCGCAGCGGGACCAGTATCTGCCGTTGCGGGTGATCCGTGACCAGTTGGCGGAGTGGGATTCCGGTGCCGATGCGCCGGAGCGGCCGCGGCCGACGTTGGTGGCGGTGGGTCCGGGTGGTGAGGTGCCGGGCCGGTCGGCGGAGGAGCCCGAGTCGTCGCAGGTGCGGCTCGGGCGGGCCGAGTTGGTGGCGCGCAGCGGCATCGACTCCTCGACGTTGGGGGAGTTGGAGCGGCTGGGTGTGCTGGTGTCGGATCCGCCGGGTTGGTACGACGCGGACGCGTTGATCATCGCGCGGGCGGTGGCGGGGTTGGCGGCGTACGGGTTGGAGCCGCGGCATCTGCGGGCGTACCGGTCGGCGGCGGATCGTGAGGTCGGCCTGTTCGCGCAGTTGGTGGCGCCGTTGGCGCGGCAGAGTGATCCGGGGGCGCGGGCGCGGGCGGCGGAGACGGCGCGGGAGTTGGTGGCGTTGTCGCAGCAGTTGCACGCGGCGTTGGTGCGGGTGGGGTTGCGGTCGACGTTGGGCCGGTGAGGGTGGCCGTGCGGACGGATCTTCCTCGGGAAGCGTGCCGTAGGCTTGCCGGGGTAACCCCTTGCCGGCGCGGGCGTGGTGCTGGTGCGGTCGGGACGGCCGTGTCGCGGTCCGTGTACCGTGCAAGGTGAGGGCGCGGTGCGTAGGTGACGACGACACGGAGGCGGCGGTGCGCGAGCTGAGCGTGGTCGGAGTTCGGGTGGAGCTGCCCAGCAACCAGCCGATCGTCCTGCTCAGGGAGGTCGAGGGGGACCGTTACCTGCCGATCTGGATCGGGGCGGTGGAGGCCACGGCGATCGCCTACGAGCAGCAGGGCGTGAAGCCGGCCCGGCCGTTGACGCATGATCTGTTGCGGGACGTGTTGTCGGCGTTGAAGGCGCCGTTGCGGGCGGTGGAGATCACCGAGCTCAAGGAGAACGTCTTCTACGCCGATCTGTTGATCGGTGACGGGGTGCGGGTGTCGGCCCGGCCGAGCGATTCGATCGCGTTGGCGTTGCGGGTGGGTGCGCCGATTCGTTGTGCGGAGCAGGTCCTGAGCGAGGCGGGGATCGTGATTCCCGACGAGCAGGAGGACGAGGTGGAGAAGTTCCGCGAGTTCCTGGACCAGGTGCGTCCGGAGGATTTCGCCGGCTGACCTCGGTGGCCCGCCAGGTCACGGTGGGTGACGTTCCGGTGTGGTGTGTCGTGGGTGGCGCCGCGGGGCGGCGTGTCGCGACGGTTTCTCCGCGGTAACTCCCGTGTACGGGGATAGGGTTGCCGTGTCGAGGGGTGCGCGTTGGCGGAACGACGCGTCACCGCACTGACGGGGAGGTTGTCGGGATGCACGAGCCGCGGGATCCTGAACCGGGTGTGGAGCGTGGCGGGCCGGGTGCGGTGCCGCCGCCGGAGGCGCCCGACGGTGATGGTTCGGTGGGTTACCGCGGTGTGACGGCGTGCCACGCGGTGGGGATCAGTTACCGGCAGTTGGACTACTGGGCGCGTACGGCGTTGGTGGTGCCGAGTGTGCGGGACGCGTCGGGTTCGGGGACGTCCCGGTTGTACTCGTTCCGCGACCTGGTGGTGTTGAAGGTCGTCAAGCGGTTGTTGGACGCGGGGGTGTCCCTGCAGAACATCCGGCGGGCGATCGAGGCGTTGCGGTCGCGTGGGGTGGACGACCTGGCGGGGATCACGCTGATCTCGGATGGCACGACGGTGTACGAGTGCCGGTCGCCGGAGGAGGTGGTCGACCTGTTGCAGGGTGGCCAGGGTGTGTTCGGCATCGCGATCGGTGGGGCGTTCAAGGAGATCCAGGGTTCGTTGTCGCATCTGCCGGCGGAGCCGGCGGCGGCGGCCGGCACCGAGCCGGTGGGGCCGGTGTCCGAGGTGGTGGGTGACGAGTTGGCGGCTCGGCGGGCGCGTCGTCGGGCGGGCTGAGGGCGTTTCGAGCAGTGGGCGCCGCGGGCTGTCTGGTCCGCGGCGTCGTGGTGTTCATGGGTGTTTCACCGGAGTGTCGGCTGTGTACCTCCGGGGACATAGTCGGGTAGTTGACAGTTCCCCTGTTCCCAGGAATTCTGTCCCAGGCGATCATGGCTCGGCCACCGGTCGGTTACTGTCAGTGACCACCGGTGGGTGACCGGCCTTGGTCGGCGGGGTCGGCGCGAGGGTCGCGCCGGAGCCTGACCGGGGATAGGGAACGAGCCAGAGTGCACATTGACCATTCCGTCGGCCGGCGCTCGGCACGGGTCGGCAGCGTCGCCGCGGACCGTCCGGCAGCAGGGTGCCCGGTCACCGGCGTGACCACCGGTCCCGAGTCGCTGACCGAGACGGTCGCCGCCGCCGACGTCGCGGTCGAGGCGGAGGAGTTCCTGGAGCTGTACCACCGGGAGCGTAACCTGCCGGGGTTGGCCGACCGGTTGGCGCAGGTGCGCGAGGAGATCGCGCTGACCGGGTCGTACCGGCACACCCGCGAGGAGTTGACGTACGGGGCGAAGGTGGCCTGGCGGCAGTCGGCGCGGTGCGTGGGTCGGATCCGGTGGGCGGGGTTGAAGGTCCGGGACCGGCGGCACGTGACGACGGTCGAGGGGATCGCCCGGGAGTTGTCGGCGCACCTGGCGGCCGGTGACAACGGGGGCCGGATCCAGTCGGTGATCACGGTGTTCGCGCCGGACCGGCCGGGGGTGGGTCCGCGGGCGCGGATCTGGAACGACCAGTTGGTGCGCTACTGCGGGCACCGGCTCGACGACGGCACGGTGCTGGGTGACCCGGCGCAGGTGGGGATGACGGAGGCGGCGAAGGGGCTGGGGTGGCGTCCGCCGCCGGTGCCGGGCCGGTTCGACCTGCTGCCGTGGGTGATCGAGACGGCCGGTGAGGATCCGACGGTGGTGGACGTGCCGCGGGAGCTGGTGCGGGAGGTGGCGTTGACCCACCCGAGCTACCCGTGGTTCGCCGATCTGATGCTGCGCTGGCACGCGTTGCCGGTGATCAGCAACATGCGGATGCGGGTGGGTGGGGTGGATTACAGCTGCGCCCCGTTCAACGGGCATTATCTGAGCGACGAGATCGGCACCCGGAACATGGGTGACCGGGAGCGATACGACCAGCTGCGGGTGGTGGCGACGGCGTTGGGGGTGGACACGTCCCGGGAGGACACCCTGTGGCGGGAGCACGCCGCGCTGGTGATCAACCAGGCGGTGCTGCACTCGTTCAAGCAGGCGGGTGTGCGGGTGTCGGATCCGCACACCGAGTCGGACCTGTTCATGAAGTTCTGCGCGCAGGAGGAGCGGGTGGGTCGGCCGGTGCACGGCGACTGGTCGTGGTTGAACGGCAGCGTGGGGTGGGCGGCGTTGCACGCGGTGCACCACCGCTACTACGACACCCGGGTGCCGAATCCGAATCTCTGGCAGACTGACCGCGCCTACGACCCGGCCGGCGTGGTGGAACTGACTTTGCGGGAGCGGCACGACATCGCCCGCGCGCAGGAGGACTGACGATGGACAACGCTGCGCTGCGCCGAAGTTGGAGCCAGTTCTCCGCGGCGGGTCCGGAGGCGGCCAAGTACTTCTACGCCACCCTGTTCGTGGTGGCGCCGGAGGCGCGGTCGATGTTCCCGACCAATATGCAGTACCAGGAGGACAAGCTGCTCAAGGCGCTCGGGCACATCATCACCAGCCTGGACGACCCGGCGACGTTGAGCATGTTCGCGCAGCGGTTGGGCGCCGACCACCGCCGTTTCCACGGTGAGGACCAGCGGGGCAACCTGGTGATGCTGGGGCAGCAGCACTACACCTGGGTGGGTCAGGCGTTGCTGAGCACCCTGGAGCGGTTCCTCGGTCCGCAGTGGACGCCGGCGTTGCGGGCGGAGTGGTCGGCGGCGTACGACGCGGTGGTGTCGTTGATGCTGGCCGGCGCGGCGGAGGCGGAGCTGACCTCACCGCCGTACTGGGAGGCGGAGGTGCTGGGCTGCGAGCGCCGCCGCTCCGACATCGCGGTGTTCACCGTCCGCCCGAACTACCTGTGCAACTACCTGCCCGGGCAGTCGTTGCCGGTGCAGGTGCCGCAGTTGCGCACCTGGCGTTACCTGTCGCCGGCGAACGCGCCGCGCGCGGACGGGACGATCGAGTTCCACGTGCGGGCGACCGGCCGGTTCTCCACCCATCTGGTGCGCCGGCTGCGCGGTGGGGACCGGCTGTTGTTGGGGCATCCGACGGGCACCGCGCTGTCGTCGTACGACCGGTCGCCGCAGTCGCCGTTGCTGCTGATCGCCGGCGGCACGGGGCTGGCGCCGCTGCGCGCGGTGGTGGAGGCGTTGCAGCAGGGTGTGGGCCGGCGGACCACCCTGGTGGTGGGCGGGCGCACCCCGGAGGACCTGTACGACGACACGGCGCTGGCGCAGTTGGCGTCGATGCCGCCGGCGGCGGCGTGGCAGCAGGGCAACACGGGGTGGTTGCGGTACGTCCCGACGGTGGAGACCGGGTGGGGTTGGCAGGGCGCGATCGGCCGGGCGGGTGACACGGCGGTGCGGTTGGGGCCGTGGACGGACACCGAGGTGTTGATCTGCGGCAGCCCGGAGATGACCCGGGAGACGATGACCATCCTGCTGCGCTCGGGTGTGCAGCCCGAGCGGATCCTGACCGAGAGTTACGATCATTCTCTCTACCCGCCCCTCGCCGAGGCCGGCGCCGCTGCCCCGCGCGACCTGAGCTGGACAGGTGCCCGATGAGCATCGACCACACCGACCGCTTCCCGATGACCCCGATCGCCGCCGCCCCACCGCAGGGTGAGATTGCCCGTCAGCTGGCCGGGTTGGAGGCGCGGCGGTTCCGGGGCAGTCACTGGCTGTCGGCGGACGAGGTCACCTCGGTGATCCGCTCGGCGGACGACCGGATCGCCCTGCTGGTCAACGAGATGGAGCGGCAGCGGCGGGAGCATCAGGGTCTGGTCGCTCAGGTGGAGATGCTGCGGCACGGCACGTTGCCGAGCACGGCGCCGCAGGGCCCGGACCCGATGGTGGTGGAGCTGGCGATGCGCGCCCAGGACGAGGCGAACCGGACGATCGGGGAGGCCAGCGCGGAGGGCGCGGAGATCATCGCGGACGCGCGCCGGCAGGCCGACGAGATCCTCGCCGAGGCGCACCGGCGGGCCGGGGCGGTGAACGGGCCGGGTCAGCAGGGCCGGCCGGCGCCGGAGCTGCAGCGGCGGGTGCAGGAGTTGGAGGAGCGGCACGCGGCGGCGTTGGCTGCGGTCGCGGCGGCGCAGCAGCAGCTGGCCCGCTGCCAGGCGTTCCTGACGGCGCAGGGGGAGCAGCTGCGCGCCGAGGCGGCGGCGGTCGGCGCGGCGGGCGCGCCGCTGCGGGCGGTGCTGGGCGGTTAGCTCACGGCGGCGACGGCGTCCGCGATGGGGGTGTTGCCGCCGACCAGCTCCAGGGTCCGCCCGGCGGTGCCGGGGTGGTGCAGCAGCGCGACGAGGACCCGGGCGACGTCGGTGCGGGTGACCGCCTCGCGGGGTGCGGTGTCGGCGAGGTGGACGCGTCCGGTGGGTGGGTCGTCGGTGAGCTGGCCGGGGCGCAGCACCGTCCAGTCGAGGTCCCGGCCGCGCAGGTCGTCCTCGGCGGCCTTCTTGGCCCGCAGGTACGCCGCCCACACGTCGCCGGTGTCGGCGGCGGGCGCGTCGCCGACGCCCATCGAGGAGACCAGCAGGTAGCGGCGGACGCCGGCGGCCTGGGCGGCGTCGGCGAGCAGCACCGCGGCGGCCCGGTCGACGGTGTCCTTGCGGGCGGCGTCGCTGCCGGGGCCGGCGCCGGCGGCGAAGATCACCGCGTCGGCGCCGACCAGGTGCCCGGCGACCTCGTCGACGCCGGCGTGTTCCAGGTCGACCAGCGCCGGGTGTGCGCCGAGGGCGCGCAGGGTGGCGGTGTGGTCGGGGTTGCGGACCAGGCCGACGGCGTTGTCGCCGCGGCCGGCGAGTTCCCGTTCGACCAGTTGGGCGATCTTGCCGTGTCCTCCGGCGATGACGACGCGCATACCTGCCAACCTAGCCCCCGCCCCCGGCACCGGGGGCGGCGACGGGCGTCACGGTGGGTGGGTCGCCGTCGGGCGATCGCTGAGGCAGCATGGACGGGTGACGGAGACTCTCGACGCGCTGGCCGCCCTGGTGGGCGGCGGCGGGGTCGTGGTGCTGAGCGGTGCGGGGTTGTCCACCGAGTCGGGCATTCCCGACTACCGGGGCCCGAGCGGGGCGGCGCGCCGGCACAGCCCGATGACGTACCAGACGTTCACCCGGGACCCGGTGGCCCGCCGGCGGTACTGGGCGCGCAGTCACCTGGGGTGGCGGATGATCGCCCGGGCGGCGCCGAACGACGGGCACCGGGCGGTGGCCCGGTTGGCCGCGGCCGGCCTGGTCGACGGGGTGATCACCCAGAACGTGGACGGCCTGCACACCGCGGCGGGCAGCGCCGGGGTGGTGGAGCTGCACGGCCGGCTCGACGAGGTGGTCTGCCTGGACTGCGGCAACCACACCTCCCGGGAGGAGGTGGACCGGCGGCTGCGGGAGGCGAACCCGGGTTTCCACGCGGCGGCCGGGGCGGTGAACCCGGACGGCGACGTGGAGCTCGACGACGCCCAGGCGGCCGGGTTCCGGGTGGTGGACTGCGGGTTCTGCGGCACCGGCATGCTCAAGCCGGACGTGGTGTTCTTCGGCGAGACGGTGCCGCCACAGCGGGTGGCGCGCTGCTTCGGCATGGTCGACGGGGCGCGGCTGCTGCTGGTCCTGGGCTCGTCGCTGACGGTGATGTCGGGCCGGCGGTTCGTGCTGCGGGCGGCGAAGGCGGGCGTGCCGGTGGTGATCGCGAACCAGGGGCCGACCCGCGGTGACGGGTACGCGCGGCTGACGGTGGACGCGCCGCTGGGCCGGTTGCTGCCGGCGCTGGCCGACCGGGTGTGCGCGCCCGACGCCGGTCCGGCCGGGCCGGGCGCGGTGCCGGCGGGTGTGGCGCCGCCGGGCCGCTGACGGGGTACATCCGCGGCGACCGCCGACGCTGGTAGCGTTGGCACTGCCGTACCACCCACGCGGGAGAGACCGCCCAGCCGGGCGGCGCCGAAGGGGCAGCTTCCTCCCCGGAACCTCTCAGGCAGAAGGACCGTGTGGGCAGGCACTGTGGAGCGCCGCGGGCGTGACTCAGGGGGAGGCCGACGTGTCGACCTCGCCCCACCCCGCAAGGAGCGCCGCCATGACCGCAGAGCAGTTCGCCGACCGGCACATCGGTCCGGGTCCCGCCGACGAGCGCCGGATGCTGGAGGCCGTCGGCTACGGCTCGGTCGACGAGCTGATGGACGCGGCGATCCCCGAGGTGATCCGCTGGCACGGCGCCCTGGACCTGCCGGCGCCGGCGACCGAGCGGCAGGCGCTGGACGAGCTGCGGGCGCTGGCCGCCCGCAACACCGTCGCCGTGTCGATGATCGGCCTGGGGTACCACGGCACGCACACCCCCGGGGTGATCCGCCGCAACGTGCTGGAGAACCCGGCCTGGTACACCGCGTACACGCCGTACCAGCCGGAGATCAGCCAGGGCCGGTTGGAGGCGCTGCTGAACTTCCAGACCATGGTCACCGACCTGACGGGGCTGGCCACCGCGAACGCGTCGATGCTCGACGAGGGCACCGCCGCGGCGGAGGCGATGACCCTGGCCCGCCGCGCGTCGAAGAGCAAGAGCCCGGTGTACGTGGTGGACGCGGACGCGCTGCCGCAGACCGTCGCGGTGATCGCCAGCCGGGCGGAGCCGCTCGGCATCGAGGTGCGGGTGCTGGACCTGACCGTCGAGGAGTTGCCGGCGGAGTTCTTCGGCCTGCACCTGCAGTACCCGGGGGCGTCCGGGGCGGTCCGCGACCACGCGCCGCTGGTCGCCGCGGCGCACGCCGCCGGGGCGCTGGTGACCGTCGCCGCGGACCTGCTGGCGCTGACCCTGCTGCGCCCGCCGGGGGAGATCGGCGCGGACATCGCCGCCGGCACCACCCAACGGTTCGGGGTGCCGATGGGCTTCGGTGGGCCGCACGCCGGCTACCTGGCGGTGCGTTCGGGCCTGGAGCGGATGCTGCCCGGCCGGCTGGTCGGGGTGTCGAAGGACGCCGTGGGTGACCCGGCGTACCGCCTGGCGTTGCAGACCCGGGAGCAGCACATCCGGCGGGAGAAGGCGACCAGCAACATCTGCACCGCGCAGGTGCTGCTGGCGGTGATGGCCGGCATGTACGCGGTCTACCACGGCCCGGACGGGCTGCGGGAGATCGCCCGGCGTACCCACGCGGCGGCGGCGCGGCTCGCCGCCGGCCTGCGCGCCGGTCAGGTGGCCGTCGCGGACGTGGCGTTCTTCGACACGGTCACCGCGACGGTGCCGGGCCGGGCGGCCGAGGTGGTCGCGGCCGCCGCGGCGCGGAACGTGAACCTGCGGCTGGTCGACGCCGACCGGGTCGGGATCTCCTGCGACGAGACGACCACCGGGGCGCACCTGGCCGCGGTGTGGGCGGCGTTCGGGGTGGCCGGTGTCGACGGCGACGGGGACGTCGCCCTGCCGGCGGACCTGGCCCGGGAGTCGGACTTCCTCACCCACCCGGTGTTCCGCACCCACCATTCGGAGACGGCGATGCTGCGCTACCTGCGGCGGCTCGCGGACTTCGACTACGCCCTGGACCGGGGCATGATCCCGCTGGGCTCGTGCACGATGAAGCTCAACGCGACCACCGAGATGGAGCCGGTGACCTGGCCGCAGTTCGCGCACCTGCACCCGTTCGCGCCGGCGGAGCAGACCGCCGGGTACCGGGAGCTGATCGGTCAGCTGGAGGGGTGGCTGGCCGAGGTGACCGGGTACGACGCGGTCAGCGTGCAGCCGAACGCCGGTTCGCAGGGTGAGCTGGCCGGCCTGCTGGCGATCCGCTCGTACCACCGCGACCGCGGTGAGGGGCACCGGGACGTGTGCCTGATCCCGTCCTCGGCGCACGGCACGAACGCCGCGTCGGCGGTGATGGCCGGGATGCGGGTGGTGGTGGTCGGCTGCGACGCCGACGGCAACGTCGACCTGGTCGACCTGGACGCGAAGATCGACAAGCACCGGGACACGCTCGCCGCGATCATGGTGACGTACCCGTCGACCCACGGGGTGTACGAGACGGGCATCGCGTCGCTGTGCGCGAAGGTCCACGACGCGGGCGGCCAGGTGTACGTGGACGGCGCGAACCTCAACGCGCTGGTCGGGTTCGCCAAGCCGGGCCAGTTCGGGGCGGACGTGTCGCACCTGAACCTGCACAAGACGTTCTGCATTCCGCACGGCGGCGGCGGCCCGGGGGTGGGCCCGGTGGCGGTGCGGGCGCATCTGGCGCCGTTCCTGCCCGGCGACCCGCTGGGCGCGCACGACGACGGCCGGCCGGCGATCTCCGCGGCCCGGTACGGGTCGGCGGGCATCCTGCCGATCCCGTGGGCGTACCTGCGGATGATGGGCGCGGACGGGTTGGCCCGGGCGACCGGGGTGGCGGTGCTCGCGGCGAACTACGTGGCGACGCGGCTGCGCGACCACTTCCCGGTGCTGTACGCCGGCAACAAGGGCCTGGTGGCGCACGAGTGCATCCTGGACCTGCGGCCGCTGACGAAGGCGACCGGGGTGAGCGTGGACGACGTGGCGAAGCGGCTGATCGACTACGGCTTCCACGCCCCGACGATGTCGTTCCCGGTGGCGGGGACGCTGATGGTGGAGCCCACCGAGAGCGAGGACCTGGCCGAGCTGGACCGGTTCTGCGAGGCGATGATCGCGATCCGGGCGGAGATCGACAAGGTGGGGGCCGGACAGTGGCCGGCGGGGGACAACCCGCTCGCCAACGCGCCGCACACCGCGGCGATGGTGGCCGGCGACGAGTGGCCGCACCCGTACCCGCGGTCGGTCGGGGCGTACCCGGGCGGGGTGGACCGGGCGGGGAAGTACTGGCCGCCGGTGCGGCGGGTGGACGGCGCGTACGGCGACCGGAACCTGGTCTGCTCGTGCCCGTCGCCCGAGGCGTTCCAGGAGCAGTGAGGATCGCCGGCCGGGGCGGCGTCGACGCCGCCCCGGTTGGCCGACCTGGCCGGCGGCGACGCCGGCGGGGGTACTAGCCTGAGGCCGGGTGACCAGTCGTTGTCACCGACCGTGACCGGTCAGGCTACGAGGGCGTGTCGGGCGGGGCCGCGGTGCGGGGCGATGGTGCTGCCGTCGGGGAGCAGCTCGCCGGTGTCCTCGAAGACGATGACACCATTGCAGAGCAGGCTCCAGCCCTGTTCACGGAAGCAGGCGATGACCCGGGCGGCTTCCCGGTCGGTCGCCTCGGCGGAGGGGCAGGTGGGTTGGTGCTGACACATCGGGTTCTCCGGACTGTGGGGGCACTGTGTCATGGTTCACATGACCAGTGACGCACAGTACCAAGCCCAGGCGCACCGGATCGAGCAGGCATCCGTCTTGTTCACCCGAAATCCGCTGAACGGATGAGCAGGTTCGGACCGGACGGCCTGGAAACGCTCCCACACCCCCTGGTCGACGTACCGGGAGTCCCCACGTCGTGCCGCAGCGTGCTGGTCGAGCGGGACCGGTGGGAATGGCGGGTCACCGACGGCGGCGACCCGGCCGCGCTGATCCAGGCGTACCTCGCCGAGCACGGGCTCGATCTCGCGGACCTGGCCCGGCCGGGCGGCCACCACCCCGACGGCCCGTGCGGGGCGGCCCTGTTCGTCTCCGCCGCGGCCGGCACGGCGATGGCCGGCGCCCACCCCGGCCCGCCCACCCCGATCCCGGCCCTGCCCGACGTGGCCGTCGTCGTCTACGACCACGCCCGCCCGCACCTCCCCGACCCACCGCCGCCGAGCAACGGCGGCTGGCGGCTGGGCCCCTGGCGGGACAGCTGGACGCCCCGCGCGCACGCCGACGCCGTCCAGGCGGTCCGCGCCGCGATCGGCCGCGGCGACGTGTACCAGGTCAACGTGGTCGGGCACGCGGCCGCCCCGTACACCGGCGACCCCCGCCCGGCGCTCGCCCGGCTCGGCGCGCTGCCCGGCGCCCGCTACGGCGGCACCCTGCACGGGGCGGGCTGGGCGCTGGGGTGCGCGTCGCCGGAGACCCTGATCGAGGTCACCGCCGGCCGGGCCGTCACCCGCCCGATCAAGGGCACCCGCCCGGCCACCCCCGCCGGGCGGCGGGGCCTGCTCGCCTCGGCCAAGGAACGCGCCGAACACGTGATGATCGTCGACCTGGAGCGCAACGACCTGGCCCGGGTGGCCCGCACCGGGTCGGTGCGGGTGGACGAGCTGTTCACGGTGCGCCGCTGGTGCGACCTGTGGCAGGCCGAGTCGACCGTCTCCGCCGCCCTGGCCGCCGGGTGCGGCCTGGCCGACCTGCTGCGCGCCGTCTGCCCCGGCGGGTCGGTCACCGGGGCGCCCAAGCGCGCCGCCCTGGACCGGATCGCCGCCCTGGAGCCGGTCGGTCGGGGCGCGAGCATGGGCGGCTTCGGGTGGGTCACCGCGGGCCGGGTCGACCTGGGGTTGACCATCCGCACCGCGGCGGCGGACGCCGACCGGCTGCACGTGTGGGCCGGCGGCGGCATCACCTGGGACAGCGACCCAGCCGCCGAGGTCGCCGAGGCGGCCGCGAAGGCCGCCCCGCTGCGCGCCCTGCTCGCCGACCCGGGCGGGGTCCGGCACACCGCTGGGGTAACGGACGGATAGCCTTGGCGTCCATGACCGTACGCCCGATCCGGATCATCGGTGACCCCGTCCTGCGCACCGCCTGCGACCCGGTGACCAGCTTCGACGCCGAACTGCGGAAACTCGTCGACGACCTGATGGACACGCTGCTGGGCGCCCCCGGCCGGGCCGGGGTGGCCGCCCCGCAGATCGGCGTCGCCGCCCGGGTGTTCGTCTACGACGCCGACGGCCACCGCGGCCACCTGGTCAACCCCACCCTCGAGCTGTCCGAGGAGCTCCAGGGCGACGACGAGGGCTGCCTGTCCATCCCCGGCCTGCACTTCCCGACCCCACGGGCGATGCACGCCACCGCGCGCGGCTTCGACCGGCACGGCGAGCCGCTGACCATCGCCGGCAGCGGGTTCCTGGCCCGGGCCCTGCAGCACGAGACCGACCACCTCGCCGGCCGGCTCTACGTCGACACCCTCACCGGGGACACCCGGCGGCGGGCGCTGCGGGAGATCCGCGCCGGCCGCTTCGACTCACCCACCCGCCGCCGCTGACTCCGCCCCGACCCGGTCAGGGTCGGGCCGGCCGGGTCGCGGTCAGCAGGTGCTCGCCGAACTCGGCCACCCGGCGGAAACCGAGCCGCTCGTAGACGCGTACAGCGGCGGTGTTGTCGGCCTTGACGTTGAGCGTGACGTGGTCGACGTGCGGGCGCAGCCGGGCGCACAGCGCGGCGACCGCGGCCGAGGCGTGCCCCCGGCCGCGCACTCGCGGATGGGTGGTGACGTTGCCCAGCGCGGCCACCCGGTAGGTGGGGGACCACACGTGCACCCCGGCCACCGACACCAGCTCGCCGCCGTCGCGGATGCCCACATACCGGCCGGTGTCGAGCATCCGCGGGTCGAACCAGTTGCCCGGGTACGCGACGGCGTAGAGGGCACGCAGGGCCGGCAGGTCGGCCCGGTCGAGCACCTCCCCGGCCGGGGCGACCGCCGCCAGCCGGTCCGGGTCGGTCAGCGCCATCCGGTGGTGCGCGCCACCGCCGGGCGCCACGTCGTACCAGCGGGTCAGCACCGGCAGCAGGCCGGGGGACAGGTGCGCGTACACCCGGGTCGGCAGCATCGGCGCCAGGTCGGCCAGCAGGGCCGCCAACCCCGGCGTGTCGGCGGGGTTGGCGAAGGCCAGCAGCACCGGCGGCGTCACCGCGTGGTACAGCAGCGCCACCTGGTCGTCCCGGCGGAACCACGAGGTGTACGGCCAGAAGAAGTCGTCCAGGTCGCCCAGCTGGTAGGCGTGCAGCACCGGGTCGCGGCGCAGCAGCGCGGCCAGGGCGTCCCGGTCGTGCTCGGCGCGGGGCGGCACCGGTCAGCAGCCCCCGCCCGGCTCGCCGGGCAGGTGCTCCTCGGCCCAGCCGGCGAGCGCCTCCAGCGCCGGCACCAGCGCGGCGCCGCTGTCGGTGAGCTGGTAGCTGACCCCCAGCGGCGGGCCCTCCCGCACGGTGCGGCTGACCAGGCCGACCCGGGCCAGCTCGCCGAGCCGGTCGGACAGCACCGACTCGCTGATCCCGGGCAGCGCCCGGGTCAGCTCCGCGAAACCGGCCGGCCCGTCGGCCAGGGTGCCCAGCAGGACGCCGTTCCACCGCTTGCCGAGAAAGGCGAACGCCCGGGTGATGCCGCGCTGGCACGTCCGGGGCTCGCCACCGAGTCGGGGGTCGGCCGTCATGTGGCCAAGGATACGCCGCTCCTGAGCCACTTCGAAAAAACTAGCTGCTACCTTTGCCGCAGCAACAATCGGCAACCGAGCAGAGGAACCCCGATGACCGACGTCCTGCCCGAACACCTGATCACCCTGAGCCCCGAAGCCCAGGCCCAGCTGTTCACCGACGCCCGCACCGCCAACACCTTCACCGACACCCCCGTCGGCGACGACCAGCTGCGCGCCATCTTCGACCTGGTCAAGTACCCGCCCACCATGATGAACATCCAGCCCCTGCGGGTGCTGTTCGTCCGCCCCGGCGCCGGCCGCGACCGGCTGCTCACCCACGTCGCCGAGGGCAACCAGGCCAAGACCGCCACCGCCCCCGTCGTCGCCGTGCTCGCCGCCGACACCGACTTCCACGAGCACATGGACACCGTCTTCCCGATCCGCCCCGGCATGCGCGACCAGTTCCACGGCGACCCCGCCGGCCGCGAACACGTCGCCCAGTTCAACGCCACCCTGCAGATCGGCTACTTCCTGCTCGGCGTCCGCGCCGCCGGCCTCGCCGCCGGACCGATGGGCGGCTTCGACGCCGCCGGCGTCGACAAGGAGTTCTTCGCCAACACCGGCTGGAAGTCCCTGCTGCTGGTCAACATCGGCCATCCCGGCCCGGACGCCTGGTTCCCCCGGCTGCCCCGCCTCGACCACGACACCGTGGTCCGGTACGCCTGACGCCACCCGAGCGCCGGCTGGGCGACCCCGCTCAGCCGGCCCGCACCTGATCGAACCCCAGCTTCGCCACCAACGCCGCCACCACCACCAACAGCACCACCCGCACGAACCCGGCACCCCGCCGCAACGCCATCCGCGCCCCCAGCACCGACCCGGCCACGTTGCACACCGCCATCGCCGCACCCAACAACCACCACACGTGCCCGGTCGCCGCGAACACCACCAGCGCACCCAGGTTCGTCCCCGCGTTGACCACCTTCGCCATCGCCGACCCGTGCACGAATTCCGCCCCCACCAACGCGGTGAACGCCACCACCAGGAACGTGCCGGTACCCGGACCGATCAACCCGTCATACAGGGCGATCCCCACCCCGGCCACCGCCACCGCCGCCACCACCCGCACCCGGGTGCGCCGCCGCGGTCGCGCCACCAACCCCAGCCGCGGCCGGAACACCACGAACAACGCCACCGACACCAACACCACCAGCACCACCGGCCGGTACGCCCCCGCCGGCACCGCACCCGCCAACGCCGCGCCCACCCCCGCGCAACACACCGCCAACGCCGCCGACGACCCCGCCACCGGCCAGTCCAGCTTCGTCCGCCGGGCGTACGTCACCGCCGCCGTCGACGTACCCGCGATCGCCGCCAGCTTGTTCGTGCCCAACGCCGTCGCCACCGGCACCCCCGGCGCCGCCACCAACAACGCCGGCAACAACAACAACCCGCCACCACCGACCACCGCGTCCACCCAACCGGCCAACGCGGCCGCCGTGAGCAGGGTCGTCAGCGACAGGGCATCCATGGGCGGCCATTCTTCCCACCCGCCCCCACACACCGCCGCCCCCTGTGGGCCACCTCACCGCCGCACCTCACCGACCTCGATGACGCCGCAACCACAACCCCACCGACCCCAACGCCACGAACACCAGCACCGAACACAGCAGCACCTTCACCATCGGGCAACAGTGCCACGGCCCACGTAGGGTGCAGGAGTGCGCCTGGCGACCTTCAACCTGCTGCACGGCCGCTCCCTCACCGACGGGCTCGTCGACCCCGACCGACTCACCGCCGCCGTCCGCGACCTCGACGCCGACGTCCTCGCCCTCCAGGAAGTCGATCGCGACCAGACCCGCAGCGGCAACCTCGACCTCACCGCCATCGCCGCCCGCGCCCTCGACGCCCCCGAACACCACTTCGCCGCCGCCGTCGTCGGCACCCCCGGCGAACAGTTCCGCCCCCTCACCCACGACGACGACGGCCACGGCGAACCCTGCTACGGCATCGGCCTGATCAGCCGCCACCCCGTCCGCTCCTGGCAGGTCACCCGGCTGAGCCCCGCCCCCGTCCGGTCACCCATCTACATCCCCGGCACCGGCGGCGGCGTCGTCCTGCTCCGCGACGAACCCCGCGTCGTGCTCGCCGCCGTCCTCGACACCCCACACGGCCCGCTCACCGTCGCCGCCACCCACCTGTCCTTCGTGCCCGGCTGGAACGCCCTGCAACTACGCCGCGCCGTCCGCGCCCTGCGCACCCTGCCCGCGCCCCGCATCCTGCTCGGCGACCTCAACCTGCCCGCCGGCCCCGCCCGCCTGCTGTCCGGCTGGCACCCGCTGGGCCGCCGCCCCACCTACCCGGCCGCGGCACCCCGGGTGCAGCTCGACCACGTCCTCGCCGACCGGCACGGCATCGACCGACTGCCCCCGGTCACCGCCGTGACCACCCCCCGCTCCACCATCTCCGACCACCGCCCCCTCGTCGTCGACCTCGGCTGACCCAAGCCGTCAGCCGTCGCGCCGCCGCACCGCGTCTCGGAACAACATCGCCACCGTCGTCGGAACCACCCCACCGACCCGCGGCCTGATCGGCCCCGCCACCTCGGCACACGACTCGTCCACATCCGGCAACAGACGCCCCCGCCTAATTTCGCCGCGGGGAAGCCGGGCCCCAGCGGCACGTCCACGTCCGACGACGCCGGCAGCTCCGCGTCGTCCGGCATCCACCGTCGACCCGCTGAACGGCGTGCCCTGCACCGACGTTCCGCGCGCGTTCCACTCCTGCACCCAGCCGACCGCCACCGCCCGCGCCACACCCACCCGTACCGAACCGATCCTGCCAGCGCGGCAATAACCGTCCACCCGCTTCGGGCACGCAGGGTTGTCGATCGAAAACAGAACGTGGAACATCGATACAAGTGACTGTCGTCGAATCGTGTGGGGCGATGCCATGGCGGGCTACTATCCGATCCTCAAGGGCCGCAGAGCCGAACTTCAGGCCATCAGCCACGTCCCCGATGAACTGGCACCGCACATCCTCCCGATCTTCGACGTGCCACCGTCCGACCGCGGTTCGATCAAGGATGCCTACGTCTTCAGCCAGTACGCGCAGGAGACCATCCCGCGCGACATGGTCATCGCCGTCGACGTACGCCACCTGCCGGAGCCGACCACCGGCAACCGCCGACCGCTCCAGGACATCGCCGGCGACCTGCACCAGTGGGGCATCCCCGCGCTGCCCGTCGCCCACCTGCACGACACCCCCGCACAGCTGGCGGATGTCCGAGACGCCGCCGCCCCGCACGGCGGCGTCGTGCGGCTCACCGGCGACGACGCGCAACTGGACGCGGCCGAGATAGCCGCACGACTGAGTCACGTCCTGTGCGCCACCGACATGCGCCCCGAAGACTGCATCCTCATCCTCGACCTTGCCGAGGTCCGCTCCGACCAGGACCTCACGAGCGCCGAACCCCTGGCCCGCAAACACCTCGCGTGGGCCCGACGCCACCCCTGGAAGACAGTCGTCGTCGCTGCGGGAGCCATGCCCCCCAACGTCTCCCACGTGCCAGCCCACATCGCCACCCCGCTCCGCCGACGCGACTTCAACCTTTGGCAGCGGCTTCAGGATCACGGCATCCCGTTCGCCGACTACGGCGTCACTCATCCCCGGATGAGCTCCGGCAGCCGGGGACCGGCACCGAACATCCGCTACACCGACCGCGAGGCTTGGTGGACCTACCGCGCGACGCGCGACGGCAACGGCAACACCGGGGTCTACGACATCTGCCAGGCGATCGTGTCCGCGAACCACTGGCCGACCGCCGGACGACATTTCTCCTGGGGTGACGAGCAGATCGTCTTGCGTGCTGCCGGCCACGCCGGGGCCGGCACCGCCACCCACTGGATCGCCTGGGGAACCTCACATCACCTGGCGTACGTCGCCGACCAGCTCGGCCTGGCCGACCGGCGAGCCCTCTAACGCATGGGCAACCCCGACAACGCTCGGTTCGTGCGGTTCGCCGCCGCCGCCGCCCGCTGCTGACCCGCCGTCACCTCGATGTACGTCTGCGACGACGCCAACGACGCGTGCCCCAACAACCGCATGATCTCCGCCGCGCTCGCCCCGTCCTCGGCCAGCCGCGTGGCGAACGTGTGCCGTAACGCGTGCAAGCGCGCCCCCCGCGGCACCCGGTCCCCGATGCCCGCCCGCCTGTAACACGACTCCACCAGATACTGCAGGCCACCCCTGCGCAGTGGTTCACCCTGCCGATCCACCAGCATCGGCCCATCCGGGCGCACGCTGCGTGCGCCGAACCGGAACCGCCGAGTGTCCAGGTAACCGGTCAACACCCGGTCAACACCCGCCTCGATCGGCACCGTGCGGGGCCGCCCACCCTTGCCCGCCACGTCCACCCGGCGCTCACCGTCGCGGCCCGCCACCGACGACACCCGCAACGCCAGCAGCTCCGACAGGCGCAGCCCCGCGCACAACGCCAGCGCCAACACCGCCAGGTCCCGCTCCGGCCACGGGTCGCGCTGCCGGCCCTCCGCGCGCGCCACCGCCGCCAGCAACTCCTCCGGCGTGCCCTCGCCCCGCAGTGGCTTCGGGCGGGGGAGCGGCGTGCGGGGCCGCCCCACCGCCGGCATCGGATTCCCCGCTACGACACCCTCGGCGACCAGGAACGTGAAGAGGCTGTTCCAGGTGGACCAGGCACGGTGGACGGACGCCGCGGCGCGGGGAGCGGCGAAGCGCGCGAACGCCGCGCGCATCACCCGGGGGGAGAGTGCGGCGACCGGAAGTTGATCGAGGGGGAGGGGAGTGGCGTCGCCCTCCGTCGCGGCCAGGGCTGCCACGGTGGTCAGATCCCGACGGTAGGCGGCGAGGGTGTGGGGGGAGGGCTTGCGGGTGGCGCGAGCGGTCAGGAACTCCTCGATCAACCGCCCTACCGATTCGTCCTGTTTATCATGCATAAGGGATATTATGCATGATTCTCGCGTTCCCGGCCATGGCGAGCCAGGGGAGCGGAGGCTCCGGCGCGCACTACCGTTCCCCGCATGCCGATGCTCGCCGCACCCGCCGTGTCACCCGGCGCACTGGCCGCCCTCGACCAACCCGAACTGACCGGCGACGAGATCACCCTGCGCCCGTGGCGACCGGCCGACCGGGCCGCCGTGGTGGCCGCGTACGCCGACCCGGCCATCCAGCGCTGGCACTGCCGGTCCATGACCGACGACGAGGCAGACGCCTGGATCGCCGGCTGGCCGCACCGGTGGCGCACCGAGACCGGCGCCGGCTGGGCGGTGCTGCGGGAGGGGATCGTCGCCGGCCAGATCGGCCTGCGCCGGCTCGACCTCGTCGAAGGGCTCACCGAGGTGTCGTACTGGGTGCTGCCCCAGGCGCGCGGACGACGGGTGGCCGCGCGGGCGCTGTCCACGTTGACCGCGTGGTGCTTCGGACCGGCGCGGTTGCACCGGGTGGAGCTGAACCACTCGACGCGTAACGCCGCCTCCTGTCGGGTGGCCAGCCGGGCTGGTTTCGCCGTGGAGGGAACCAAGCGCGCCGAGGGCCGGCACGCGGACGGCTGGCACGACACGCACCTGCACGCCCGCCTGGCGTACGACGCCTGACCGCGCCCGTCGGGGAGCCCCTCTCAGCGCTTACTTGACATAATGTGCATTATCGAATCGGCGCGGCGGACGACCGTTCGGCTCAGCGGATCGACCGTCCGGCGCGGTCGGGTTTACCGGTGCCCTTGTGGGTGGGCAGAGAGACCGGAACGTTTCTCGGTATCCCGGAGAGGAAGCAGCCCATGCTTTCCGCGCTCGATCGGCAGCGCACCGTCGCGCCGCCCGGTTACCGCCGCTGGCTCATCCCGCCGGCGGCCCTGGCCATCCACCTGTGCATCGGTCAGGTCTACGCGACCAGCGTCTACAAGAACTCGCTGATCGCGCACTTCGACGCCAGCCAGACGGCGATCGGGGTGATCTTCAGCATCGCGATCGTGATGCTGGGGTTGTCCGCGGCGGTCGCCGGCACCTGGGTGGAGGCGAACGGGCCGCGCAAGGCGATGTTCGTCTCGGCGTGCTTCTGGGCCGCCGGCTTCCTGGTGGGCGCGGCGGGCATCGCGACGAAGCAGTTGTGGCTGCTGTACCTGGGCTACGGGCTGCTCGGCGGGATCGGCCTGGGGATCGGGTACATCTCCCCCGTCTCCACGTTGATCAAGTGGTTCCCGGACCGGCCGGGCCTGGCGACCGGCCTGGCGATCATGGGCTTCGGTGGCGGCGCGATGGTGGCCTCTCCCCTGTCCCGGCAGCTGCTGTCGTACTTCGACTCCGGGTACGACCCGTCGAACGCGGGGTCGACGGCCTCCGGGTCGGCGCTGGTGTGGCTGTTCGTGACGCTGGGCGTCGGCTACTTCCTGATCATGATGTTCGGAGTGTTCAACGTGCGGGTGCCGGCGCCGGACTGGCGGCCGGCCGGGTTCGACCCGGCGCGGGTGGCGGCCAAGCCGATGGTGACCACGGCGAACGTGTCGGCGGCGAACGCGGTGAAGACCCGGTCGTTCTGGCTGCTGTGGGTGGTGCTGTTCTGCAACGTGACCGCCGGGATCGGCATCCTGGAGCAGGCCAGCCCGATGATCCAGGACTTCTTCCGGGACAACGGCACGTCCGCGGTCACGGTGGCCGCGGCGGGCGGTTTCGTGGGGCTGCTGTCGCTGTTCAACATGGCGGGCCGGTTCGTGTGGTCGTCCACCTCGGACCTGATCGGCCGCAAGCCGATCTACCTGGTGTACCTGGGTGTGGGCATGGTGCTGTACGCGCTGCTGGCGCTGTTCGGGCAGACCGCGACGGCGCTGTTCGTGCTGTTGGCGTGCGTGATCCTGTCGTTCTACGGCGGCGGGTTCGCCACCGCGCCGGCGTACCTGCGGGACCTGTTCGGGACGTACCAGGTGGGTGCGATCCACGGGCGGCTGCTGACGGCGTGGTCGGCGGCCGGGGTGGCGGGGCCGTTGATCGTGAACGCGTTCCTGGACGCGCAGGGTAAGCCGGGGACGTTGACGGCGTCGGCGTACCGGCCGGCGTTGTTCACGATGGTCGGGGTGCTGGCGGTCGGGTTCGTGGCGAACCTGCTGGTCCGGCCGGTGCCGGAGCGTTTCCACGAGCCGGCGGCGGGCCGGGACGGTGCGGGTGCGGAGCCGGTTGCGGCGGAGAGGGGTGCGCGGTGAACGAGGGCAGGCAGGTGGGGCAGACGGCCCGGCTGTGGATCTCGTGGCTGGTCGTGGCGGTGCTGTTGGGGTACGGGGTGGTGCAGACGCTGATCACGGCGGCGAAGCTGTTCACCAGCTGAGGCGGACGGCCACGGCGGCCCGGAGCGGATCGGCTCCGGGCCGCCGTGCTGTCTACAGGCCGCCGGCGACGCGCAGCACGGCGCCGGTGGTGTAGGTGGCGTCGGGGCCGAGCAGCCAGGCGACGGCGCCGGCGACCTCGTCGGGTTCGCCGGCGCGGCCGAGTGGGATGCGGCCGACGGCGGTGTCGGCGCGGTCGGGTACGCCGGAGTCGGCGTGGATGTCGGTGCGGATGATGCCGGGGGCGACGGCGTTGACCCGGATGCCGCGGGGGGCGAGCTCCTTGGCGAGGCCGATGGTGAGGGTGTCGGTGGCGGCCTTGACGGCGGCGTAGTGGATGTACTCCCCCGGGCTGCCCAGGGTGGCGGCGGCGGAGGAGATGTTGACGATGGCGCCGCCGCGGTCGAGGCGGCGGGCGGCCTGTTGGGCGCAGAGGACGTACCCGATGAGGTTGACGTCGACGACCCGGCGCAGGTCGTCGGCGCGCAGGTCGGTGAAGGGGCCGATGAGGCTGGTGACGCCGGCGTTGTTGACCAGTGCGGTGAGCGGGCCGAGCTCGGCGGCGGTGTCGAAGAGGTGCTGGACCTGGTCGGGGTCGGTGGTGTCGGCGGGTACGGCGACGGCCTGGTTGCCGTGTTCGCGGAGGTCGTCGAGGACGCGGGCGGCGGCGGTGTGGTCGCGTCGGTAGGCGATGGCGATGTGGTGGCCGGCGGCGGCGAGCCGGCGGGCGGTGGCGGCGCCGATGCCGCGGCTGCCGCCGGTGATGACGGTGACCGGTTTCAATGGTCCACTCCCCCCGTTGTGGTGGCTGCCGACGTTACCGTCTCGGGGACGGGTCGGGGTGTGCGAAGGGTGGTCGGCGATGGTACGGGCGTTGGTGCTGGGTGGCGGCGGGGTGACCGGGGTGGCCTGGGAGTGGGGGGTGGTGGCGGGGCTGGCGGAGCGGGGGGTGGTGCTGGCGGAAGCGGAGCTGGTGGTGGGCACGTCGGCGGGTTCGGTGGTGGGTGCGCAGTTGTGTTCGGGACGGCCGGTGGCGGAGTCGTACGAGCGGCAGTTGGCGCCGGCGGACGGTGAGCTGGCGGCGCGGTTCGGGGTGGCGGCGGTGGCGCGGTTGGTGTGGGCGGGTGGTCGGGGGCGGGACGCGGTGCGGGCGCGGGCCCGGGTGGGGGCGATGGCGTTGGCGGCGGGTACGCCGTCGGAGGCGTCGCGGCGGGCGGTGATCGAGGCGCGGTTGCCGGTGCACCAGTGGCCGGCGCGGCGGTTGCTGGTGACGGCGGTGGATGCGGTGTCGGGTGGGTTCGTGGTGTTCGACGCCGGTAGTGGGGTGTCGTTGGTGGATGCGGTGGGGGCGAGTTGCGCGGTGCCGGGGGTGTGGCCGCCGGTGACGATCGGTGACCGCCGGTATGTGGATGGTGGGGTGCGGTCGGCGGTGAACGCGGATCTGGCGCGGGGTGCGGGGTCGGTGGTGGTGTTGGCGCCGACGACGGCGTCGTTCGGGTCGATGCCGCGGTTGTCGGCGCAGGTGGCGGCGTTGCGGCGGTGGGGTGCGCGGGTGGTGGTGGTGTCGCCGGATCGGGCGGCGCGGGCGGCGATTGGTCGGAACGTGTTGGATCCGGCGCGGCGGGCGGGGGCGGCTCGGGCGGGGTTCGCGCAGGCGGGGTCGGCGGTGGAGGAGGTGGCGGCGGTGTGGGGGTGATCGCCTAGGCTCCGCGCGTCGGGTTCGCGGTCGGGTGGTGGAGGTGCGTGGTGGGCGTGAGCGTGGGTGACCTGGTCGAGGATTTCGTGTTGCCGGATGAGACGGGTGCGCCGCGGCGGCTGTCGGAGTTGGTGGCGGCGGGGCCGGTGGTGGTGTTCTTCTATCCGGCGGCGATGACCCGGGGGTGTACGGCGGAGAGTTGTCATTTCCGGGATCTGGCGGCGGAGTTCGCGGCGGTGGGTGCGTCTCGGGTGGGGATCAGTCGGGATCCGGTGGCGAAGCAGGCGGAGTTCTCGCGCCGGCACGGGTTCGACTTTCCGTTGTTGTCGGACTCCGACGGGTCGGTGGCGGAGGCGTTCGGGGTGCGGCGGCGGTTGCCGTTGGGGCCGTTGAGCATGCGGCGGATGACGTTCGTGATCGGTTCGGATCGGCGGGTGCTCGGGGTGGTGCACAGCGAGTTGGACATGAACGGTCACGCGGATCAGGCGTTGCGGATCCTCGGGGGTTGATCTTCCGTCGGCGGTGGCGGCCTGGTATCAAGGCAGGAATCAAACAGGTGTACGACGGAAGAGGGCTGTGATGGCGGGCCAGGGTTTGTCCACTGACGAGGTGCGGAGCATCCGGGAGGCGCTGGCGGCGGGTCGTAAGCCCCGGGTGGTGTTCACCGCCTCGGCGGGTCAGGTGGCCGGGCAGGTGGGTCAGGTGGTGGGGCTGACCGATCCGGAGGTGTCGGACGAGTTCGTGGTGGTGCGGTTCGGTCGGGACGAGTTGCCGTTCTCCCCCGCCGACGTGGCGGTGGCGCCGCGGGGCGCGGGTCGTAAGCCGGCGCCGGAGCCGGTGGCCGAGGAGCCGGCCGCGCCGGCCGCGCCGGCCGCGCCGGCGGAGCCGGAGTTCGTGTTGGACACGCCGCGGGTGCCGGCGCCGCGTCGGGAGGAGCCGAGGGTGGAGCAGCAGGCGGAGGCGAAGCCGGCGGCGCGGCGGGCGGTGAAGGCGGTGAAGCCGAAGGGTCCGGCGGGGTTGACGGTGACCCTGGCGTACGCGGACGGTGAGTGGACGGTGGCGGCGCAGCAGGGTGCGAAGGCGTTGGCGAAGCCGTATGTGGTGAAGCCGGCGGAGGCGTTGCGGATGGTGGCGTTGGTGGACGTGCCGGGGGTGCAGGAGGCGGTGGAGCAGATCCTGTCGGCGGAGCGGGCGGAGGCGGAGCAGCAGGCGGACAAGTTGCGCGCGGAGTTGGCGGAGATCGAGGCGCGCCTGGCGGAGCTGCGCGAGGCCCGCTGAGGTGATCTGCCGCGGACGCCCAGCGGGGCCGGTGCGACCCCCTCGCACCGGCCCCGCTTCCCCTCGCGCCCCTCATGCGCGTCAATCAGTGCTGCGGGATGTTCTGTACCCCGATTCGGCGGCGGAACACCCAGTAGGTCCAACCTTGGTAGGCGAGCACGATCGGGGTGAACACCACGGCCACCCAGGTCATGATCTTCAGGGTGTACGGGGTGGACGCGGCGTTGGTGGCGGTGAGCGTGCCGGCGGCGTCCAGGGTCGAGGGCATGACGTTGGGGAACAGCGCCGCGAACAGGGTCGCCACGGCCAGCGCGATGGCCACGGCGGTGCCGGTGAACGCCCAGCCCTCCCGGCGTACCCGGGCGGCGGCCAGGCCGGCGACCAGGGCGAGGGCGGCGCCGACGGCGAGCACGACGGCGGCGGCGCTGGAGCGGATGGTGAGCGTCCAGGTCAGGAAGGCCACCGCCACCACGGCGGTGCCGACGCCGAGCTTGACGGCCAGGGCGCCGGCGCGCTCACGGATGTCGCCGGTGGTCTTCAGGGCGATGAACACCGCGCCGTGGGTGAGGAAGAGAGCGAGGGTGGTCAGGCCGCCGAGCAGGGCGTACGGGTGCAGCAGGTCGAGCAGGCCGCCGACGTACTCGTGGTCGGCGTCCAGGGGCACGCCGCGCAGGATGTTGGCGAAGGCGACGCCCCAGAGGAACGCCGGCAGCAGCGAGCCGAAGAAGATGGCGGCGTCCCAGCGGCGCTTCCAGGCGGCCTCGGGGCGCTTGTGGCGGTATTCGAAGGCGACGCCGCGGGCGATCAGGGCGAGCAGGATGAGCAGCAGCGGCAGGTAGAAGCCGGAGAAGAGGGTGGCGTACCACTCGGGGAAGGCGGCGAACATGGCGCCGCCGGCGGTGATCAGCCAGACCTCGTTGCCGTCCCAGACCGGGCCGATGGTGTTGATCAGGACGCGGCGTTCCCGGTCGTCGCGGCCGAGGACGGGCAGCAGCATGCCGACGCCGAAGTCGAAGCCTTCGAGGATGAAGTAGCCGGTGAACAGCACGGCCACGAGCAGAAACCAGATGGTGGTCAGTTCCACGGGAGGCTCCGGGGTCAGTAGGCGAAGGCGAGCGGACGCTCGGCGTCGTCGCTGTCGTCGGTGGGCGTGGTGTCGGTGGTGACGTCGGGTACGCCGGCGCGGGCGTAGCGCAGCAGCAGTTTGACCTCGATGACGGCGAGGGTGGCGTAGATGAGGGTGAACGCGGTGAACGAGGTGAGCACCTCGGCGAGGGAGACGCTGCGGGAGACGCCGTTGCGGGTGAGCATCTCGCCGAAGACGATCCAGGGCTGGCGGCCCATCTCGGTGAAGATCCAGCCGAAGGAGTTGGCCAGCAGCGGCAGCACCGGCATGGCGAGGCCGGCGCGCAGCAACCACCGGTTGGTGGGGGTGCGGCCCTTGCGCTGGCTCCAGAGCACCAGCAGGGCGATCGCGGCGGCGGCCAGCCCGAAGGCGATCATGAAGCGGAAGCTCCAGTAGGTGACCGGGATGATCGGGGTGTAGCTGCCGGGGCCGTACTGGCTGGCGTACTGGGCCTGCAGGTCGTTGATGCCGTGCACGGTGCCGTTCGGGTCGCCGGTGCCCAGGTACGACAGCAGGTAGGGGATCTTGATGGCGAAGACCTCGCGGCTGCCGTCGAGGCTGCCGACGGTGAGCACGGAGAACGAGGCGGGGCTCTCGGTGGTGTAGAGGCCTTCGGCGGCGGCCATCTTCATCGGCTGCACCTGGGTCATGATCTTGCCCTGGATGTCGCCGGTGATCAGCACGAGCGTGGAGGCGACGAGCACCACCCAGGCGCCGAACCGGGTGGCGGTCCGGTAGGCCGGGGTGTCCGGGCCGGCGGGGCGGCGCATGACGTGCCACAGGCCGACGGTGGTGACCAGTGCGCCGGCGACCAGGAACGACCCGGCGAGGGTGTGCGGGAAGGTGATCAGGGCGACCTTGTTGGTGAGCACGGCGACGAAGTCGGTCAGTTCGGCGCGACCGGTGTCGGGGTTGATCCGGAAGCCGACCGGGTTCTGCATGAACGAGTTCGCGGCGAGGATGAAGTACGCGGACAGGTTGCTGCCGATCGCGGCGGCCCAGATGCTGGCCAGGTGCAGCTTCTTGGGCAGCCGGTCCCAGCCGAAGATCCACAGCCCGATGAAGGTCGACTCCAGGAAGAACGCGACCAGGGCCTCGATGGCCAGCGGCGCGCCGAAGATGTCACCGACGAAGCGGGAGTAGTCGGACCAGTTCATGCCGAACTGGAACTCCTGCACGATGCCGGTGACCACGCCCATCGCGAAGTTGATCAGGAAGAGCTTGCCGTAGAACTTGGTGAGTTTCAGGTACTTCTCGTCGCCGGTGCGGTGCCAGCGGGTCTGCAGGATGGCGACCAGCACGGACAGGCCGATGGTCAGCGGCACGAACAGGAAGTGGTAGACGGTGGTGACACCGAACTGCCAGCGGGCGACGTCCAACGCGTCCACCTGAAACCCCCAACCATTGGTACTACGGGACGTAGTAAATACTACTGCTCGTCGTAGAGATTGCGGCAGGGTCTCCGGGCCCGAACCGGCTCGGGACCAATGACCCTGATCACCCCCGCGGGCCCCGGCGCGGGACCGCGCGCCGAGCGGCCGGCGTGGCACGATCTAGCACTGATGGACACCACCGGATGGCGACCGCCGACGCTCTGGCGGGCCGCCCAGGCCCTCGCCCGGCTGCTCGTCGGCGCGCTCGCCCGGCTGGAGGTCAGCGGCGACGTGCCGGCGCACCTGCGCGGCGGGCCGCTGATCCTGGCCGCCAACCACATCAGCCCGTTCGACCCGGTGGTGCTCGCCGCCGCCTGCCGGGCCCGCGGCGTCGCGCCCCGGTTCATGGCCACCGGTGGTCTGTTCCGCGCCCCCGTGCTGGGGTCGCTGATGCGCCGCGCCGGGCACCTGCGCGTCGACCGCGGCACCGCCGCCGTGCACCGGGCCCTCGACGACGCCGCCGCCGCGGTCACCGCCGGCTCGGTGGTGCTGGTCTACCCCGAGGGCCGCATCGGGCTCGACCCCGGCCTGTGGCCCGAGCGCGGCAAGACCGGCGCCGCCCGGCTCGCCATCGCCTGCGGCGCCCCGATCGTGCCGGTCGCCCAGTGGGGCTCCCACGAGGTGCTCCCCTACCGGGCGCCCCAGGGACTGCTGCGCGGCGTCGCCCGGGCGATCCGCCGCCGGCCGGTGGTCCGGGTCCGCTTCGGTCCCCCGCTGGACCTGCACGACCTCGACCGGCACGCCCCCGGCGCCGCCCGGCGCGGCACCGACCGGATCACCGACGCGATCACCGACACCCTGGCGCCGCTGCGCGCCGACGAACCCGACCGGCCCCGGCACGTCGACCCCGGCCGGCCGGTCGACACCAGCCGGCAGCACCACCGGCACCGGCCGGACTGACGGGTTGCCGCCGCCCCGACCGGCCGGATGTGAGACCGTCGCGGCATGAGCGAGCAGACCGTACTGATCACCGGCACGTCCACCGGCATCGGGTTGGAGATCGCCCTGGGCTGCGCCCAGGCCGGCTGGCGGACCGTGGCCACCATGCGCGACCCGGGCCGGGCGGGCACCCTACGCGAGGCCGCCGACGCCGCCGGGGTCGGCGACCTGATCGACGTACGCCGGCTCGACGTCACCGACGCCGGCCAGGTCGCCGACTGCGTTGGCGGAGTCGTCGAGGCGTACGGGCGGCTCGACGCGGTGGTCAACAACGCCGGCGCCGGGCACGTCGGCACCCTGGAACAGGAGACCCTCGACGACATCCGCGCCGTCATGGAGGTCAACTTCTTCGGGGTGCTGCAGGTCAGCCGCGCCGCCCTGCCGCACCTGCGGGCCGCCGGGGGCCGACTGGTCACCGTCAGCAGCGTCGGCGGGGTGGTCGGGCAGCCGTTCAACGAGGCGTACTGCGCGGCGAAGTTCGCCGTCGAGGGGTTCATGGAGTCGCTCACGCCGCTCGCCGCGACCGTCGGGGTGACCGTCACCCTGGTCGAGCCCGGCGCGGTGGCCAGCGAGTTCGTCGCCAACGTCCGGATCGACCGGGACACCGCCGTCGAGCGGGCCGGGGCGTACGGGCCGGCCATGCGGGCGTACCTGGAACGCAGTGCCGGCGCGTTCGCCGCCGCCCAGTCCTCCGCCGACGCCGCCGCGACCGTGGTCACCGCCGTCACCGGGCCCACCCCGCCGCCGCGGCTGCAGACCTCCGACTCCGCGCGGCAGTTCGTCGGCGTGAAACTCGCCGACCTCGACGGCAGCGCCGTCACCCGGCTCACCGGCGGCTGGCTGAGCTGACCCGAGGCTGGGGCCGGCCCGAGCGGCGACGACCACCGGACGGGCGCAGATCGCCCGCCGGTCACCCGCCGGTCACCACCGGCCGGCATACTGCCCGGCGTGCCGACCCGATACGCCTACCTCGACGGCCCCGCCCCGCTGGCCTTCGCGCACCGCGGCGGGGCCGCCGACGGCGACGAGAACACCGCCGAGGCGTTCGCCCGGGCGGTCGGCCTCGGCTACCGGTACGTGGAGACCGACGTGCACGGCACCGCCGACGGGGTGGCCGTGGTGTTCCACGACAGCACCCTGCACCGGGTCACCGGCGAACGCGGCCGGATCGCCGACCTACGCTGGGCCGACCTCGCCTCGGTGCGGGTCGGCGGCGCCGCCGTCGTACCCCGGCTCGACGAGATCCTGGAGGCCTGGCCGCAGGTCCGATTCAACATCGACGTCAAGGCCGACGGAGGCGTCGCGCCGACCGTGCGGACGGTGACCCGCGCCGGCGCCGCCGACCGGGTGCTGCTCGCCTCGTTCAGCGACGCCCGGCTCAGCAGGATGCGGACCCTCACCGAGGGGCGGGTCGCCACCAGCCTCGGCATGCGCGGGGTGGCCCGGCTGCGGCTGGCCTCCCTGCACGGCCGGCCGATGCGGCTGCCGGAGTCGGTGGTCGCCGCGCAGGTCCCGCCGCACTACGGTCGGGTGCCCGTGGTGGACCGCCGGTTCCTGGACTACTGCCACCGCCTCGGCCTGCAGGTGCATGTCTGGACGATCGACGAACCCGACCAGATGCACGACTTACTCGACCTCGGTGTGGATGGCATCATGACCGATCACGTCGGCGTGCTGCGCGACGTCTACCGCAGCCGCGGCCACTGGGCCGCCTGAGCCCACCGAGGACCGCGATGGCCGACACGGTCACCCCCACCACCGCCGACGCGCCGACCAGCACCCGCCGGGAACGCACCGGCTGGTACCTCTACGACTGGGCCAACTCGGCGTTCCAGACCACCGTGATCACGGTCTTCCTCGGCCCGTTCCTCACCACCGTCACCGAACTCGCCGCCGGCTGCCAGCTCGGCGCCGACACCTGCGACGGGTACGTGCGCCCGCTGGGCGTACGGGTCGCCGCCGGCTCGTTCTACCCGTACCTGATCTCCCTGTCGGTGTTCCTCACCGTCTTCGTGCTGCCGGTGGTCGGCGCGGTCGCCGACCGGTCGGCGCACAAGAAGCGGCTGCTGGCCGCCGCCGCGTTCACCGGCGCCGCCGCCACCGTCGCGTTCGCCTTCGTCACCGGCGAGCGGTACCTGCTCGGCGGGGCGCTGTTCCTGGTCGCGAACATCAGCTTCGGCGCGGCGATCGTCGTCTACAACTCGTTCCTGCCGCAACTGGCCGGCCCCGACGAGCGGGACGCCGTGTCCAGCCGCGGCTGGGCCATCGGCTACCTCGGCGGCGGCCTGCTGCTGGCGCTGAACCTGGTCGCGGTCACCCTGCTCAGCGAGGACGGCAACCCGCAACGCACCCTCGACCTGGCCCGCTGGTCCATCGTGTCCGCCGGCGTGTGGTGGGCGGTGTTCACCCTGGTACCGCTGCGCTGGCTGCGGGAACACCCCTCCACCGTGGCGCTGGCCGGCGGCGGGAACGTGCTCACCGACGGGTTCCGGCAACTCGGCCGGACCCTGCGGGAGATCCGGGCGTACCCGCTGACGCTGTTCTTCCTGCTCGCCTTCCTGGTCTACAACGACGGCATCCAGACCGTCATCACCCTGGCCAGCCAGTACGGCACCGAGGAGCTGCGGCTCGGGCAGAGCACCCTGATCGTGACGATCCTGCTGGTGCAGTTCCTCGCCTTCGGCGGCGCGCTGGCGCTCGGCGCGCTGGCCCGGCGGATCGGCGCCTGGAAGACGGTGCTGCTGTCGCTGGTGCTGTGGACCGGGGTGATCCTCGCCGCGTTCCGGCTGCCCGCCGAGGCGCCGCTGCCGTTCATGATCCTCGGCGGGGCGATCGGCCTGGTGCTGGGCGGCAGCCAGGCGCTGAGCCGGTCGCTGTTCAGCCAGCTCATCCCCGCCGGCCGGGAGGGCGAGTACTACGGCTTCTACGAGATCAGCGACAAGGGCACCAGCTGGCTGGGGCCGCTCGCCTTCGGCCTGGTGTTCCAGCTCACCGCCTCCTACCGGGTGGGCCTGGTCTCCCTGCTGATCTTCTTCGTGGTCGGGTTCGCGCTGCTGGCCGCCGTGCCGATCCGCCGCGCGATCGTTGCCGCCGGCAACACCCCGCCCCGGGTGCTCTGACCCGGCCGATCGGGGCGCCTCGATGGACTAGGCTGCCCCGACGTGACCGACGACGACGCTGCCACCCCCACCTGCCTGGCCCGCCCGCTCCCGGGCCCGCACGAGGGCGGGGTCGGCTGCGCCGCCGCCCGCGGCGTCGACGGGCGGCCGCTGCACGCCGCCGCGCTGAAGTTCTTCTGGGGGCCGATGGACTGCGGCAAATCCACCATGGCCCTGCAGATGAACTACAACCACGCCCGGCAGGGCCGCCGCGGCCTGGTCACCACCCGCATCGACCGGTCGCTCGGCCCGCAGGTCACCAGCCGGATCGGCCTGGCGCACACCGCCGTCGAGGTCACCGACGCACTCGACCTGCGGACGCTGGTGCGCGACACCTGGGCCGAGGGGGTCCGCGTCGACTACCTGATCTGCGACGAGGCGTCGTTCTACAACGTGGAGCACGTCGAGCAGATGGCCGAGCTGGTCGACCACTACGACGTCGACGTGTACGCGTTCGGCCTGGCCACCGACTTCCGGTCCTGCCTGTTCCCGGCCGCGCAGCGGCTGTTCGAGCTCGCCGACGAAGTGGCCCGGATCCAGATCGAGGTGCTCTGCTGGTGCGGCCGGGAGGGCCTGCTCAACGCCCGGGTCGTCGACGGCCGGGTGGTCCGCGAGGGCGCGCAGGTCGTCATCGGCGACACCGCCGACACCGCCGACGTGCGCTACCAGGTGCTCTGCCGCCGGCACTACCGCTCCGGCGACCTCGGCCCCCGCGGCTGAACGCGCCGGCCCGGGTCAGAACGGGTCGCCGCAGACCCGCCAGCCGCCCTTCTCCCGCACCACCGGCAGGGTGCGCTGCTCGCTGGCCCCGCCGTCGCGGGTGACCCGCACGACCACCTCACCGTTGGGCCGGCCGGCCTTCGTGCGCACCGACACGTCCACGATCTCGTAGCCGCTGACCACCGGCGGGGTGCGCACCCACCCGGCGAAGCCGACCTGGCTCCACCGGCTGCGGGCCTGCGCGCACAACCGCTCGTACGCCTGATCCACCTCCCCGGCGGACAGCTCCCGGAAGAACCCGTCGGCGGTCTCCCGCACCGGCCCGCTGGCCTGGGTGATCACCTGCGCGTTGTACACGCCCAACCCGGCCACCCCCACCAGGCACATGATCATCCCCAGCCCACCGAGCAGCAGGCCGGTCCGCACCGGCCGGCCACGCCGGGCCGGCCGGCGCCACCCCCCGTCCCCACCCATCACCCCCGACGGTAAGCGCCGCACCGACCAACGCGCAGGAACATCGCCCCCTGTCGCGGCCGGCCCGGCATCGTCTACCGTCGGCGCACAGAGCCCCCCCGAGGAGCAGCGATGAGCCGCTACGTGCAGCCGGTACCGACCCTGGACGACCCGTACACCGCCGACCCGCTGCTGCGCTCCTGGCTGGACCGGCAGCTCGGGCCGGACGGGCACGCCGCCGCCAAGGGGCGGCTGGCCGACCTGGCCGCCGACGTGACCGGGCCGCTGCGCGCCGCGCACGCCGACGCCGAGGCGCACCCGCCCACCCTGCTCCGCTACGACGGCTGGGGCGCCCGGGTCGACCGGATCGACACCTCCGCCGGCTGGCGGGCCCAGCGGGCCGCCGCCGCCCGGCACGCGGTGGTCGCGCTGCCCTACCTGCCCGACGCGCGCGGCACCTGGGGGGCCGCCGCGCGGGTCGTGCAGCACGCCCTGCTGCACCTGTACGGCCCGGAGTCGGCCACCTTCTCCTGCCCGGTGGCGATGGCCGACGGCGCCGCCGCCCTGCTCAGCCTGCCCGAGGTCGACCCGGGCGTGCGGGACGCCTGGCTGCCCCGGCTCACCAGCGTCGACCCGGACACCGCGGTGGTCAGCGGCCAGTGGATGACCGAGTCGACCGGCGGCTCCGACCTGTCCCGCTCCACCACCACCGGCCGGCCCGCCGCCGACGGGTCGTGGCGACTGACCGGGGAGAAGTGGTTCTGCTCCGCCGCCGACGCGCCGATCGCGGTGGCGCTGGCCCGGCCCGACGGCGCCGGCCGGGGCAGCCGGGTGCTCGCCCCGTTCCTGGTGCCCCGCTACGCAGCCGACTCACCGCTGGCCGGGGCGAGCGCCGCCGCCGACTCCCCCGCCCCCGGGGTGACCGTGCACCGGCTCAAGGACAAGCTCGGCACCCGAGCGCTGCCCACCGCCGAGATCGGGCTGCGCGACGCGTACGCGCTGCCGCTGGGCGACCCCGCCGTGCCCGGTCTGGCGCGGGCGATGACCCTGGTGGTGGTGACCCGGGTGCACAACGCGTCCGCCGCGGCGTCCGGGATGCGCCGCGGCCTCGCGTACGCCCGGGCGTACGCGGGGGCCCGGCACGTCGCCGGCGGGGCGCTCGCCGACCACCCGCTGCACCGGGCCACCCTGGGCGCCCTGGCGGTCGACGCGGCCGGCGCGTTCGCTCTGGCCGGGCACGCGTTCGCGCTGCTCGGCCGGGTCGAGGTGGGTGCCGACCCGGACGCGGTGGCTGAGCTGCGGATCGTCGCGCCGCTGGCCAAGCTGGCCACCGGGCGGCTCGCGGTGTCCTCGGCCGCCGAGTACGTGGAGGCGTTCGGCGGCGCCGGCTACGTGGAGGACACCGGGGTGCCGCGGCTGCTGCGCGACGCCCAGGTGCTGCCGATCTGGGAGGGCACCACCAACGTGCTGGCCCTGGACGTGCTGCGCGCGGTGGCCCGGGAGGACGCCGGCCGGCCGCTGCTGCGCCGCCTGGCCGCCGCCACCGACCTGGCCCGGCCGCTGTCCCCGGCGCTCGCCGACACCCTGGCCGAGGTCACCGGGCAGCTGCGGGACGCGCTCGCCGAGGTCACCGCCGACCCCGGAACCGGCGCGGTGCTGGCCGGCGCCCGCGGGCTGGCGCTGCGGATGGCGTACGCGCTCGCGGCGGCGCTGCTGGTCGAGCACGCCGCGTGGGGCGACGACCAGGCCGAGCTGGCCGCCCGGCTGTGGGCGCGGCGGTGGCTGCGGCACGAGGACGTCGCCGTCGACGCGCACCACCACCTCGACCTGCTCGGCTGACCCACCGGCGCGATGACCGAGCCGCTGATCGAGCTGGGCGACACCCGGGACGAGCCCCAGCCCCGACGCCGCCCGCCGCCCCACCGGGCGCCGGGCGGGTGGGTGCGGCTGCTGAGCGTGCTGCTGGCCTGCGCGCTGCTCGCCGGCTCCGCCCCGCCCGCCGTACCGGCGACCGTCGCCGGGCCGCCGGTGCCGCCCGGGGGCAGCCTGCTGGTCACCGACGCGACGCTGCTGGTCGTGGACCCGGCCACCGCGCCGCCGACCATGTCCGCGTACGACGTCACCGCGCCCGACGGGCCGCCCCGGTGGCGTCACCGGGTCGCCCCGGCCGGCGGCTGGGTCGCCGAGGCCGCCGGTGACCTGCTGCTGATCGGCGAGCGGGACGCGCTGGGCCGGGTGCTGACCACCACCGCCCGCTCCGCGCGCACCGGCGACGCCCGCTGGCGGCGCGCCGACCGGGTGCACGCGTCCGACGGCGGCGCGGTCGGGGTCACCGAGTCGCGCAGCGTGCTGGACCCGGGCCGGCGGGTCGAGGGCGCCGTCCGCGGCGTCGACCTCGCCGACGGGCGCAACCGCTGGACCATGCCGATCCCGTCGACGGCCGTGGTGCAGCTACCACCGGGCACCGGGCGGCTGCTGGTGGTGCACGACAGCGGGGTGGTGCGGCTGCATGACCTGCGCGACGGCGCGCCGGTGGCGCAGGGGCGGCTCCCACCCGCCGACTACGCGCCGGACAACCCGCAGGTGATCGGCGGCCGGCTGGTGCTGCGCCACCCGACGCCCGGCGGGCCGGTCGTCGCCGGGTACGACCTGCCCGGGCTGACCCGCCGCTGGCAGGCGCCGGTCGGCGCCGGCGAGGTGACCGTGTCCGGCTGCGACGGGCTGGTCTGCGTGCACGACCAGCAGGGCCGGCGGGCGCTGCTGCCCGGCACCGGCGCGCCTGCGTGGACGTGGCCGGCCGGTGGGATGTGGCGGGCCGTCCCGCCCGCCCGGCCCGACCACCCGGGCCCGGCGCTGCTGCTGCGGCCCGCCGCCGACGGCGACCGGCGGCTCGTCGCGGTGGCCGACCGGTCCGGGGTACGCGTCGGCGGGGTGCTGCCGGCCGGCGCCACCGGCTGCCGGGCGGTGCCGGCCGGCCTGGTCTGCCGGGCGCCCGGCGGCCGGGTGGCGCTGTGGTCCCCGACCTCCTGGTCGGCCCCGACCCGCCGCTGACCCCGGCCGGCCTCAACGCCTCACCGACCCCGGGCGGCGTCGGCAGGCTGTCGGCCACGGCGCGCCTCCGTGTCCGTCGCGCCGGCGGGTCGACCGGGGTCAGCGCAGTGGGCCGCGGGCCACCGCGGCGCGCATCGCCGCCGGGTCGCCGGCCTTGACGAACTCCAACCACCAGGTGGCCCCTGCCTGCGCCACAGCGGCCAGGTGGGCCCGCTCGGCGCGCTCGTCGGCGCGGCGCCGCCGGCCGCCGACCGCCACGTCGAACGGCTCACCGTCGGCCCGGGTCGCCGGCAGCGCCACCACCAGGTCGTGCACCTCGTCCGGGGTGAGGTCGGCCCAGTCGGTGGTGTCGGTGAGCTTGTACGGCACGATGCCGTCGGCCCGGGCGGCCCGGCGCAGCACCGCCTTCGCCTGGGTGCTCCCGCCCACCCACACCGGCACCCGGGGCGACTGCACCGGCGCGGGCCGCAGCGCCACCCCGTCGGCGCGGTAGTGGGCACCGACGTGCGCCACCCGCTCGCCGGAGAGCAGGCCGACCAGCACGTCCAGGCCCTCGTCGAGCATCGCCGCCCGGGTCTTCAGGTCGGTCTGTTCGCCGAACGCGGCCATCCCCCGGTCGCCGGGGTCACCGACGCCGACGGCGACGCGTGCCCGCCCGGCCGACAGGTGGTCGAGGGTGAGTGCCTCCCGGGCCAGCTTCGCCGGCCGACGCCGGGGCAGGCCGGTCACCGTGGTGCCGAGCATGACCCGGTCAGTCCGCGCCGCGATGGTCGCCAGCAGCAGCCACGGGTCGTAGGTCGGTGGGTCGTCGCCGTCGTAGTGGATCAGGTAGTCCTCGAAGAACACCCCGTCCCAGCCGGACCGCTCGGCGAGCTCGCCGAGCTCGACCAGCAAGGCCGCGGTCATCCCGGGGCCGCCGCAGCAGATCTCCAGTCCGTGTCGCACGCCGGCCACCGTAGCGGCGGGCACCGACAGCCGTCAGCCGCGCCGACGGGCCCGGGCCGCCCAGATCACGTACGCCGGGTCGCGGTCGAGGTTGTGCCGGTCCCGGTCGTACCGGCGGGTGGTGCGCGGGTCGGCGTGCCCCATCGCGTCCTGCACGTCCTCCAGCGGCACCCCCTCGGCGCGGGCGGTGGTGGCGAAGGCGTGCCGCAGCGAGTGCGGGGACAGCTTCGCCGCGGCGGGAATGCCGGCGGCCAGCGCCAACCGGCGGACCAGCCGGAACACCGAGTGCCGGTCGAGCCGCCCGCCGGTGGTGGTGACCAGCAGCGGCCCGGTCAGCGCGTCCACCCCGACGCCCTGGGCGGCGGCCCGGTCGGCGAGGTACGCGTCCACTGCGTACGCGGTGCCGGGGGTGAGCGCGCGGCGGCGGGGCTTGCCGCCCTTGCCGACGAACCGGACGCTGCGGTGCCCCCGCTCGGCGCCGAGGTCGTCGAGGTCGAGCGAGACCAGCTCACCGACGCGCAGGCCCAGGTCGGCGAGGAGGGCGACGGCGGCCCGGTTGCGGGCGGCGGTCGGGCCGGTGTCGGCCTCCGCCGCGGCCAGCAGCCGGTCCACCTCCTCCGGGGTGAGCCCGACCGTCGCCGAGTGGTCGCGGTCGATGCGGGGCCGGTCCGCGCCGGAGACCGGGTTCGCGTCGACGGCCCGCAGCTTGACCAGGAACTCGTACCAGCTGGACAGGGCGGAAAGCTTGCGGGCCACCGTGGCGGGGGTGAGCGGCCGGCCGCTGCGGGCGCCCACCGTGGACTCCAGGTGCCGGGCGTACGCGTTGACGTCGAGGAAGTTCGCGGCCAGCGGGTCCAACCGCAGGCCGTCGCACCAGGCCAGCCAGCCGGCGACGTCCCGCCGGTACGCGTCGCGGGTGTGCTCCGACAGCCTCCGGTTACGCAGCCACGCCTCGGTGAAGTCGACCGGGGCGCTGGGCAGGGCGGGCCGGCCGGGCGCGCGTGACAGGACCGGGACGTCGGAGCGAAGCATGTGAGAAAGGCTCTCAGTCGGCGCGCCGATTGGCCACCAGGCGCGCCGGGGCCGCCGGGGGGGGGGGGGGGGGCCCGGGGGGGGCCCCCGCCGCCGGCGCCCGGGGGGGGGGGGGGGGGCCGGGGGGCGGGGGGGCGGGGGGGGCGGGGGGCCGGCGCGGGGGGGGCCCCCCGG
>NZ_JBIAZT010000016.1:0-126820 GCF_042899365.1 Micromonospora sp. NPDC000089 | reverse complement strand
GGGTATAAAACAATTGGCACTGGCTTATCAAGCACCCTGTTGAGTTCTCAAAGAACAACCACACACCGCCCGAAACCCCACACCGTGAGGCCCCGACCCGGGGCATTTCGTCCGCTACACCCGCCGCTCTCGCGCCGAGCACTTTTACTACGTTACCTCACCGTCTTCGCCGTGTCAACCGGTGTATCCCGGTGTGTAGCGGTTCGTACGACTTGGCACCCGCGACCGCGCACAGCGGCGTACCGCTGCGGTTGATCATCGGATTTGGCAGACCGGCCGCTCGCGGTCTCCCGCATGCTCGCCCGGCTTCCTGCCGCTCGGTTACGTTACCCGGTCGGTTCCGCTCGTCCAAATCCGCCTCGCGGCGTTTCCGGCGAGCCCCGCCCGGACCGGCCCACCGGGCTGAGCCCGCCGGTCCGTACCAGTTAGGAGCGGTACGCCCAGGATTTTCGTCCCGTTTGCCCCGTTCCGCGCTGGCAGAGAGAAAGTTACGCGTCCGCGCGATTGATCGTCAAATCCGCGCGACGCGTCCCGCGTCACATGCCATCGCCGCCCGAGCGCCCGCGCCGGCGCAGCGCCAACCAGCCACGCACGCCGAGCACCCCGACGACGGTCCCGACAGCCAGCGACGCGGCGATAAGCAGCGCGTGCACCCAGAGGAACGCCGTCGGCGATCCCTCTCCGACGACGCCGGTCGCCCAGGCGCGCGGGTCGTTCCAGATCGCCAGCGCGAACCGGGGCCAGATCACCCAGGTCCAGACGCCCACCCCGACCAGGAACAACGACCAACCACGCGACAACACCATGGTGGGCGAGTATGCCAGCGCCGCGACGAAGCGACCCCCGGACCACCAGCGGCCCCCCACGAGCGGCCACGGAGCACTACGGTGGGAGCCATGGTCCGGCCGGTACTGCCCGCACCGGAGGCTCCCGCCAGCCTCCCGCGTGGCCTCGTGCCGTCCCCGATCCGCTCCGGTGACGGCCGGGAGCGGACCCTCGACGTTCTCCGTGCCGGTGGGCTGCGGTTCCGCGCCGGCGCGCGATGGCGGCTCGCACTCTGACGAGCTGCTTCCACCGACCCTGACGGGCGCCCTCGCCCCGGGTCGATCGCGCGCGTGCGCGTCCCGCCTCAACCCACGGCACGAAAGGCCTACCACCATGTCCTCAGCACGGATGCTCACCGGGGACCGCCCGACCGGGCGGCTGCACCTCGGCCACTACGTCGGCAGCATCGCCAACCGGGTGGCGCTGCACCAGCGGTACGACAGCTACTTCATCATCGCCGACCTGCACATGCTGACTACCCGCAACAGCCGGGACGACATCGCCCAGGCGGCCGGTAACGCGCGGGAGATGGTCACCGACATCCTGGCCTGCGGCGTGGACCCGGCTCGGGCGACGTTCTACCTGCAGTCGGCCATCCCCGAAGTCGGTGACCTGAACACCCTGTTCCAGAACCTGGTGACCGTGCCGCGGCTGGAACGGGTCCCGTCGCTGCGCGAGATGGCCCGGGACGCCGGCCGGACGGAGATGCCGTACGGGCTGCTCGGCTACCCCGTGCTGCAGGCCGCCGACATTCTCTGCGTACGCGGGCAGGTGGTGCCGGTCGGGAAGGACAACGCGGCGCACGTCGAGGTGACCCGGGAGATCGCCCGTCGCTTCAACCACCTCTACGGCGAGGTCTTCCCGGTGCCGGAGACCGTCGTCTCGGACACGCCGGTCCTGGTTGGCACGGACGGCCAGGGCAAGATGAGCAAGAGCAGGGGCAACGCGATCGCGCTCTCCGACGATCCGGCCACCGTCCGGCGCAAGGTGATGGCGATGTACACCGACCCGAACCGGGTCCGCGCCAACGTGCCGGGGACCGTCGAGGGCAACCCGGTCTTCGCGTACCACCGGGTGTTCAACCCGGACCGGGACCAGGTCGACGGGTTCGCGGCGCGCTACCGGGCCGGCCGCGTCGGCGACGTCGAGGTCAAGGCCGCGCTGGCGGACGCGCTCAACCGGTTCCTCGACCCGATCCGGGAGCGCCGGGCCGCGATCGAGGCCGAACCGGGGCTGGTGGACCGGCTGATCGTCGAGGGCACCGAACGGACCCGCGACGAGGTCCGCCGCACGCTGGTGGAGGTCCGCCGGGCGATGGGGCTGACCGGGACGTACCAGCAGGTCCGCCGCCGGGCCGCCCGAGCCGCCGTGACCGGTCGGGGGTGAGCGGTCAGCCCCCGGCCTGCCAGGTCTGCACCTCGACCAGGTTGCCCTCCGGGTCACGCAGGTAGGCCGAGCGGACGCCCCAGCCGGGCCGGTCGGCGGGCGCGGCGACCACCGCGTCCGCCGGCTGGCCGGCGACCAGCTCGTCCACGTCGGACACCGGCAGGACCAGCATCACCCCGCCGCCGGTGCCGACCGGCACGGCGGCCTCGGCGGCCCGCCGGCCGAGGATGGCCAGCACCGTCTCACCGCCCTGGTCGAAGCTGGCGTACTCGAACTCGGGCACCAGCCGCTCCGGGTCGGCGCCCAGCAGACCGGCGTAGAACCGCACGGTACGCGGGAAGTCGTCGGCAACCACGCGGGCATGCATCGCCATGCCGCTCACCGTAGCCGGGCCCGGCCGGGGGCGCCGCCGGGAGGAAACGCCCGCACGCGAACCGCTCGATCGCCCGCGGTGGACGGGTGCGGCGCCGCCATAGGGTTGCCTCGCATCGCTCGAACCGAACCCTCTAGGAGCCCGTGGTGACGACGACCAGACACACCGTCCTGCTGGACGGGACCGGCCCGGTGGACCTCATCGAGACCGGTTCTCCGGACGGGCGCCCCGTCCTGCTGCTGCACGGCGGGGCCGGCCCGCAGTCGATGGAGGCGCTCGTCGCGCTGCTCGCCGACGAACCCGGCGTACGGGTGGTCGCCCCGATCCACCCCGGATTCGGCGGCACGCCCCGCCCGGAGACGGTGTCCTCGGTCGGCGACCTGGCCCGGCTGTACGCCGCGCTGCTCGACCAGCTCGACCTGCGGGACGTCACGCTGGTCGGCAACTCGGTCGGCGGCTGGGTCGCCGCCGAGCTGGCGCTGCTCGGCTCGCCCCGGATCGGCCGGCTGGTGCTGATCGACGCGGTCGGCATCGACGTCCCCGGGCACCCGGTCGCCGACTTCTTCAACCTGACCATGGACGAGGTCTTCGACCGCAGCTTCCACGACCCGACGGCGTTCCGGTTCGACCCGGCCGGCCTGCCGCCCGCGGCGCAGGCCGTCGCGGCCGGCAACCGGGCGGCCCTGGCCGCGTACGCCGGGGGTGGGATGAGCGACCCCGGTCTGCGCCCGCGGCTCGGCGCCCTGACCCTGCCGGTGCTGGTGCTCTGGGGCGAGAGCGACGAGGTCGTCGACCAGGACTACGGGCGCGCCTACGCCGAGGCCGTCCCCACGGCCCGGTTCGAGCTGCTGCCCCGGACCGGGCACCTGCCCCAGATGGAGACTCCGGAGCTGGCCCTGGCCGCACTCCGGACCGTGCTCGACCCGGCCGACCGCTGAGTGAAGCGGTTCAGTCGACCGCCCCTCATCGACTGAACCGCGTCCCACCATCCGGTCATATCGATCGCAGCAGGCGACGTCATGGGCACCCTGAGCAGGGAAAACCACGATGGACGTCGGCTGGGCTCGAATAACGCGAAGGTTCAACGCTTGACGTCGATGTAATAAACCGTTTCAGTGGAACCGCTGCGGCGACGGCCAGGCTCGGCGTGTTGCCGGCACCGATCAGGCTGCCGCCGGCCCCGGCGGCGCATCCGCGGGAGGTTCCCTGATGACACTGCGCAGACGCTGGACGAGCGTCGCCGCCACCGTCGCGACGGTGGCGGCGATCGCCGTTCCCGGCGTACCGGCGGTCGCGGCGGCGGAGGGACGGCCGGTCGCGGCCGGCCACCGGCCGGGCGACTCGGCGTTCGTGGTCCGCGACGGCACCCGGCTGACCCTCGCCGGCAAGCCGTTCCGGTTCGCCGGCCCCAACGAGTACTGGCTCGGCCTGGACGAGAACGTCGGCGGGCTCGAGCCGACCGACCCGCCGGCCGTCGACCACCCCGCCTACTTCCGGATCCGGGACGGGCTGACCACCGCCAAGGCGATGGGTTCCACGGTGATCCGGGCGCACACCCTCGGCGTGTCCACCGGCCACCCGAAGTCGCTCGAACCCACGCTCGGCCAGTTCAACCCGGCCGCGTTCGACAGCATCGACTACGCGGTCGCCGAGGCCGGCCGGCTCGGGATCAAGCTGATCATCCCGCTCACCGACAACTGGCAGTACTACCACGGCGGCCGGTACGACTTCCTGCGCTGGCTGGGGCTGAGCACCGACAACGACGGCGCGCTGTTCTACACCGACCCGAAGGCGCGCGCGGCGTTCAAGCAGTACATCGCGCAGCTGCTCAACCACCGCAACCGCTACACCGGGCTGCGCTACACCGACGACCCGACGATCATGGCCTGGGAGCTCGGCAACGAGCTCAACGGGATGACCGCCGACTGGGTCGACGACACCGCCGGCTACGTCGAGGGCCTGGCTCCCCGGCAGCTGGTCGCGGCCGGCAGCCAGGGCGGCACCGATCCCGCCGTTCTCGCCTCGCCGCACGTCGACATCAGCGACTCTCACTACTACCCGCCGACCGCCGAGCGGATCGCCGCCGACGCCGCCGCGGCGACCGCGGCCGGCAAGGTCTACATCGCCGGCGAGTACGGCTCCGGGCAGGCCACCGACGAGCTGCTCAACCAGGTGGCGGCGAACCCGGACGTCAGCGGCGCGCTGTTCTGGTCGCTGTTCCCGCACCACGACCACCACGGTTTCGTGCCGCACGGCGACGGCTTCACCGTGCACTACCCCGGCGACACCCCGGCCATGCGGGAGGTTGTCGGCGCGCTCACCCGGTTCGCCGCGCGGATGTCCGGCCGGCCGGTCCGGCCGGTGACCGGCGACCGGCCGCTGCTGACCGCGGTCGACGCCACCTTCGGCATCAACACCCTGCGCTGGCGCGGCACCGCCGGCGCCGCCGGTTACCTGGTGCAGCGACGCTCCCCGGGCGGCACCTGGGTCACGGTCAGCGGGGCGTCGCCGCTGAGCGACAACGACACCCCCTGGTTCGACCTGACCACCCCGGCCGGCCCGGTCAGCTACCGGGTGGTGGCCGTCGACGCCGGCGGCGCCGCCCGCGCGATCTCCGCGCCGGTCGGCACCGACCCGCGGCACGACCAGCTGGTCGACCCGCTGGAGGACTGGTTCGTCGCCGCCGGCCACAGCGACTCGCTGCGGCGTACCCCGTCCGGTGCCGGCGTGCTGGTGGCGCCGGAACGCGGCCAGCCGGGCGAGCTGCGCTACCGGCGGGACGGCATCACCGCCGCGACCATCACGGTCGCGTCGACCGGTCGCCCCGCTGCCGTGGTCGAGGTCTCCGCCGACGGTACGACCGGCTGGCGCGCGGTGCGGCCCCGGCTCGACCGAGCCGGCCACGGCCGGTACACGCTCACCGTCTCCGGACTGTCCGGGGTGGACGGGCTGCGGGTGGTCTGGCCGCGCAACGCGCGCTTCGGCGTCGCGTCGGTGGCGCTGACCGCCGCGTCGGACTCGGTCGCGGACGCCGCGCCGGGCGCCTTCGCGCTGACCGCACCGGCTCCCGGCTCCACCGACGTGAGCCGGCTGGCGGCGCTGGACTGGTCCGCCGCGCCCGGTGCGGCGTACTACACCCTGACGGTGTCCGAGCACGCCGACTTCAGCGCGCCGCTGGTGTCGGTGTCCGGCCTGCGCACGCCCGGGTTCACCCCGACCACGGCCTGGCCGGCCGCGGCCACCCTGTACGTGCGGATCACCGCCACCAACGGGTACGGCTCGACCACGGCGACCGGATCGTTCGTCACCCGGGCCGACCTGCCCGGCGTGGTGATCGACGACTTCGACACGTACCCGTCGGACGCCGCGCTGGCGGCCGCCTACTCGCGCAACGTGGGCGGCGACCCGATCGCGCCGACCCTGGCCCCGGCCGGGGAGGGCAGCGGACACAGCATGCTGCTCAGCTACGCCCTCGGCTCCAGCGGATACGCCGGGGTCATCCACAACCTGCCCACGCCGCAGGACTGGCGGGGCACCACCGGGCTGCGGATGTGGGTCAAGCCGGGGGCGGACGGGCAGCAGCTCACCATCCAGTTCGTCTCCGCCGGCTACTACTGGGAGAAGACGGTGACGTTCACCGGGACCGAGGCGCGGGTGCTGGAGATCCCGTACAGCGACTTCGCCCCGCCGCCGTGGGCGACGCCCGGCCCGCTGGACCTGAGCTCGGCCACCCAGCTGTCCCTCTACCCGGGCGGCACCACCGGCCCGGCCACCCTGCAGATCGACTCCCTCACCGCGTACGCCCGGTAGGGGACTGATCGGGTGCGGCCGCCGAGCGCGGCCGCACCCGGCGGGGGCGAGACGGCGCCCCGGACCCAGCGGGTCAGCGGGGTGCCGCCGGGTCGACGGGCTCGGCCACGTCGCGTAGCCGTCGGGCGGACAGCGCGGCGTGCAGGGTCAGGATGCCGCGGGCCGAGGTGGGCGAATGACCGGTGAGCTCGGCAATCCGACTCAGCCGCAGCTGGAGGGTCCGGCGGTGCAGGAAGAGCGCGCCGGCCGACCGGGTCCGGTCGAAGTCGGCGGCCACGAACGTCTCCAGGGTGGTGAGCAGATGGGGATGGCGATCGAGCGGGTCGAGCGCGGCCGCGAGTTGGTCGAGCCCGTCCGGGTCCCGGGCGAGGGCCGCCTCGACCAGGACGTCACCGCTGTGGTGCACCCGTCCGGGCCGACCCGCCGCACCCGCCAGCCGCGCCACCCGGGTCGCCTCCTGCCGGGCGCGCGGCACCTCAGCGGGGCCGACGGCCCAGGCCATGCCGATGCGGGCGCCGGCGCCCGGTCCGATCCAGCCGGCTACGAACGCCTCGACCAGCGCGCCGACCCGGACGCGTTCGTCCGGGTCCGCCCCGCGTGCCGATACGAGCAGCACGTCCCCGTCGGGCGTCGCCAGCGACAGAATCCCCGGCTCTCCCGGATCACCGCGCCCGCCGCCCGGCAGGATCACGGCGACGCCGAAGGCGGGCGGCAGGGTGAACCGGGCCGGCACGGCCAACGGCCGGGGATCCCTGCCGCAGATCAGTGCCTCGGCGAGCAACGTCCGCGCCGTCGCCCGGTCGCCGTCCTGCGCCAGCCGCCGGCAGTACGCCTCGGCCCCGGTCCGCCGGACGGACTCGAAGTTCCGATGGACCCAGGAGGTCAGGGCCAGCATGTCCTCGGTCGCGTCGTCCCCGGCACACGCCCAGAACGTACGCAGGCTGGCGCTGACCGACGTCCGGACGCTCTGGTCGACGATCTTTATCGGGATGCCCAACCGGGCACTCATGTCGTACTGGCGGGCGACCATGTCGAGGTCGCCCGGCGTCCAGGGCGCCCCGTCGGCGGCGAGCGTGAGTTGGTGCACCAGCATCGCGCGGGTCGCGTCCAGGGTGGCGGTACGAAACTCGGCGGGTACCGCGGCGAACGTCCACCGGCTCTGTTGGATCGCGGCGCCGATGGCGGCGTTGGCCTCGTCCACCCGTGGCACGAGTCTGCGTAGCAGGGCACGACTGACCAGGTCGGTGGGGGGCACGGCGGCTCCTTCATACGCGAACGTCGGGATACCCGGGTGTCACCGGCCACTCACAGTCTCGACCACCCGCCAGGTGCCGGAGAAGAGAGCCGAGCGACGTGAAAGCCCGACGAAAGCCGGCAGCTGACGACGGTGGCGGTTGCGGGCCGGGCAACGTCCGGAGAGGATCAATCCGTGCGGGGTGGAGACGCCTTCCCGCCCGTGGCCGCCGACCGGCACGCCCGGGTGCTCGGCGACGTACGTGCCGTCGGGGGTGGTCGGTCGGTGCCGCTCACCGGTGAGAGCCGCCGGCTGCTGTTCGGCCTGCTTGCCCTGCACAGCCCCGAGCCCGTACCGGTGCAGCGAATCGTGGACGCGCTCTGGCCCGAGCCGCCGCGTCGGGCCCGGACCGCCGTTCAGGTGCAGGTGCACCGCCTGAGGCGGGCCCTGGCTGAGGTCGACGGTTCGTCCGCCTGGATCCACACCGCCGGGGACGGCTACGCCCTCGCCGGCCACCACCTCCAGGTCGACGTGGCGACCTTCCGCCAGCAGCTCCGGGACGGGCTGCGCCTGCTCTCAGCGGGCCACACCGGAGCGGGACTGGCCCACCTGCGGCACGCCGATGCCGGCTGGCACGGTGAGCCCTTCGGATCTGCGGATCGGCACACCCGGGACTGGCCCGAGGTGCGCGCGCTCATCGAGGAACGGTGGCACGGGCTGGAGGCGATGTTCGCGGCAGAACTCACCATCGGAAGGGACGCCGAGCTGGTCTCGGGGCTGAGAGCGGCGGTAACCCGGTTCCCGGAGCGGGAACGCCTACACGAGCTCCTCATCACCTGCCTCTACCGGGCCGGACGCCAGTTGGCCGCGACCAACGCGTTCCGCGCGTACCGGTCCTGGACGGTCGACACCCTCGGGCTGGAGCCCGGGCCGTCGATCCAGGCCCTGCACCAGGCGGTCCTGCGCCACGACCCGGCGCTGATCGGCCCCGCCCGCGAGCGGGTGGCCGTCACCGAGCGCACGGCCGGCCCGGAGGTGGGGCGGGAGGCGTCCGGAACCCTGCTGCGGGCCGCCGACTTCGCCGAACGGATGGGTGGCCACGGGCAGGTCGCCGAGTGCCTGGGCCTGATCCTGCGGGGCATGTCCGGCAGCGACCCCCGGCGCCCGTCGCTGCTGCTGCGGCTCGGCCACGCGCGGATGAAGGACACCGGAACGGGCGCCGACGAGGCGACCGAGGCGCTCCGACTCTTCACCGATCGGCTCGACCACGCCGGGATCGCGGGGGCGGAGATCCTGCACGCCAACATCGCCTGGTGCCGGCGGGACCGCCCCGCCAGTGTCGCCGCGCTGCACCGGGCCCGGGCGGCCATGGCGCGCACCTCAGCCGAGGTGGTGCCGGCCCTCACGGCGTCCCTCGTGGGGTTGCTCGCCGTCACCGGTCAGCCCGTCGAGGCGGCGCGGATCGCCGGTCGGCGACTCGCACCGGACGCGCAGGCGCTGCCGGAGCAGTGCCGGGCCCGCCTGCACGGCAACCGGGCGATCGCCCGGCTCAGCCTTGGCGACGGGGGCGCGGCGGACGACCTCCGCGCCGCCGTCGCCGGCCACGAGCGGAGCATGGGTTGGGTGCCGGTACCGACCTGGGTGAATGTGATGGATGCCGCGATGGCGTTGGGTGACCTGCGCGGTTTCGGTGACGCGCTCGACCGCGCCCTCGCGGTGGCCCGGCCCCGCGGATCACGGCTGGACCTCCGATACCTGGACGCGAGCCGCGCCTGGCGCGCGCTGTGGTGCGGCGACACCGAAGGCGCTTCGGCACGGGTCGACCGCTGGTTGGCCGACGACTCTTCCCACTTCCTCCAGGACGACGTCCTGTGCCTGCACGCCCGACTCCGGCTGTTGCGCGGCGATCAGCGCGGGGCCTCTCGGGTGATCGAACGGTTACTCCGGTCGGCGGGTGAGGCAACCACCAGGAGCATCTCCGTCAGCCGGCCGTTGCTCGCCGCGAGCCTGGCCGTCCGCCGCGGTGAGCGGGACCAGGCGACCGGCCTGATCGAAGAGGGGCTGGCCTCGCTCGACGGTGGTTTCCTCCCCGCCGGGTTGGGCGTCGAGCTGCCGCGCGCACTCGCCGCCTGCGGGATGGGCCGGAGCGTTCTGGCCGCCGCCGCAGACAGCCCGTGGCGGGAGGCGGCCCAGCGTTACCTGGACGGCGACCGGCCGGGGGCGGCCCGGATCTACCGGTCCATCTCGTCCATGGTCGACGCCGAGGGTTGCCTGACCGACGTCTCCCGACCCGGGTAGGCGTCACCGTCCACGTCCTTGTCGTACTCCTCCCGGTGGGCGGCAAGGACCGAACGTCCGCTCGCGCTCCACGTCGATCGGGACGTCAACGCCGGAGGCCAGCGGCCCACCAGGTGTTCGCGCAGCTGCCCGGGTCGGCGCGAAGTTCGGCCAGGCGCACGGCGGCGTACAACTGTCGGACGGTGACCTCGGAGCGGATCCGCTCCGAACCGACCTCACGTTGGACGCTCCGCCGCAGGTCGGCAACCTTCAGCAGATAACGGGTCGGTTGGCCAAGCAGGCACCCGGCCTCGGCGAGATACCAGTTCTCGACGAGCGGGACAGGCGCCGGGGATGCCGCCGATGTCGGCCCGGTCATCGGCGCCTGCTGCAGCCGGTCGAGCGCGCCGGTCAGAGTCCCGGTCAGGGCCTGCTGGTCGGCACCACCGCACCCAGCGGTGGTGCTCACCAGGATCGCGGCCTCGAAGAGCCGATCGCTCGTCCAGGTGCGCAGATCGGGCGTGGTGGCGTAATCGGCCCGAAGGTCGGACACCCGTGGCAGGCAGAGCCCGGGATGCGCCGCCGTGAGGTAACCCACCGGGATGGCGTCGGCCGGCTGTTCGACGAGGGCCCGGGCCACCGCCTCAGCGGTGGGGAGTTGACGGTGGTCAAGGGCCAGTGCCAGCACAGCCCGGGTTCCCAGGTCGAGTGGGGCGTCCCAGCTGACCGGCCCTGGCGCTGACCGGCCGAGCCGGCGCAGGAGATCGACGGCGAGGGCTGTGTCCAGGGGATCCCCGTCGGCCACGGCGTCCGGGAGCCGGGATTCGGACCGTACGACCCGCTCCAGGTTGTCCACCTGCACCGGAGGCAGGAGGTACCGGCCACCTGCGCCGGTGATGGCATCAGCGACGATCACCACTGCCGACTGACCTAGTAGGCCACCCCGCCGGTGTTCCGGGCCGCCGAGCATCGCGAGGATGTCGGCCGCTCCGTCCAGGAAGGCATTGGAGTCCACCACGCCGACGGCGGCCAGCGGAGACAGGTCGGCTGCCCAGGCGACCCGGTTCCCCGGCTGGAAACCCGTGCCGGTCTCCGCCAGCCGGCGCCGGGCCGCGACGGCCGCCGCCGTGGGTACCCGGCAGACCTGGCCGGCGGCCGCGGCCATCGCGGCGGCCGTTGTGCTCGCCGGCAGCGTCCTGGCCGACGCGCACGGGAGCCGGATGGCGGCCCGCCGCACCAGGTCCGGCAGGTCGGCCAGGTCCGGATCATCCGGTGCCGCATCGTGGAGCGCGGCGGCCAGCCGGCCGGCGACCATCACCCGGCGGGCGTCCTCGGGACGCCCCGGCGGTGCCGTAAGCATCGTTCGCACCCAGCGCAGGGCAGGGCCGAGGCGGGCGGCGGGCAACCGGTCCAGGGTGCCGAGCACGCCCAGCGCCCGGACCAGTGCGAGCCAGCGGATACCGTCCGCGTCCGTCGCGGGCCACCAAGCGACCATCAGCGTGGTCGCCCGGTCTCGCCCGGCCGCCGGAAGTATCCCTGCGGTGGCCAGCAGCCGCACCGCATCGGCGTACAGGGTCGGGTCTGGATCAATCGGGCCGGTAACCTGCGGATGGAATCGCCCCGGGTAGGTGAGGTCTTCGACTCGCTGCGCCGCCTGCTCCCGCCAGTTGGTCGTCAACGCTACTGGGTCGGAGGGCGGCGGCGCCGGTGCGCACCCGACCGTCCCGGCAAGCAGCAGACCAACGATCACTGCGAGGAAGCCACGGCTTCCAAGCATGGTGGTCTCCTTTCGGGCACCCGGCGACTGGCCGGGGACGGGGCAGCAGCTGCCCGGGCCCCGGCCAGCGAAGCGGGCGACCGGTCAATTGCGGGAGTTGACATCCAACGTGCTGCTCAACCGGTACGTGGTGTTGGTCGAGGCGTATTCGATCGTGCTGTTACTGACGTGTTCGATTCTCGCTACCCGAATTCCGTGCGCCAATGAGATGGTGGAGTAACGCGTCATCTGGTTGGTGGGCACCGGGTACGCGCGGGTCATGGCCAGCCTCACTTCGGAGCTGGCAGTGGTATCGCCTTGCTCGACCGTGCCGCTCACCGGTCCCCAGCCCACCTGCAGGGTGACACCAAACGTGTCCAGCGCCTTGAACGTCTCGTTCAACCGCATCCTCTGGTACCGCGCACCGGAGACATCGAACACCGCGCTTTGCGAATCAATCCGGATGTCGGGCCTGTTGGGCGGGGGAAGCCCGCCGGCGAGGAGGGGTGCATACCGCACGGTCGTCACCTGACGGGCGCCCTGACTACCCAACGACGCATCCGGGCTGTTGCTCTCCCATGCCTCATGGGTTCGCGTACAGGTGCCACCAACGGCCGAAGTGCACTGGACCGGGTTGGCCTGCGTACGGCTTTCGCTCTTCGGGAAGCCGCTCGCGCTCCTGGCCCCGTCGGAGATATCCACCGTGCAGTCGTACTTTCCGTCGTGGTTGAAGTCTGCGTTGATCTTGACGGTCCGCCAGTCCCCCCATGTACCTTCCGAGTCCTTGAACCATTTGTAACCGGCAAGCACGCCGAAGTCGGTGCCCGACCACCACTCTGGGTAGAGGACCCGGAAGAGACCGTCGTTCGCCGTGTCCGGCGACGATCCAACTGAGAACTCGGGGTAACTGTTCACCGCGGCCGTGGTGGTCCAGGACACCTTGCTGGCGCTCTTGTCGGTGCTGCGTACCCACACCTGCCTGAGCCGCTGGTAAGCCTCGTAAGGTTCACGTACCACGTCGTACTCGGCGCGCATCTCGACGATGCCGGTGGCGGTGGTGCAGACCTTGCCGAGGTCCTTCTGGACGGTGGCTGTCACCGCGCTCGCCGGTGTCGCCGGCACCACCAGGGCCGCGGTGGCGAGTACGCAAGCAGTCAATCCAGCAAATGTCAATCGCCATCGGCTGCGGGCGGTCGTGACCGTAGTCATCCCTGTCATCGCTCTCCTTAGTCCGGGTGACCGCCCGATCCTGTCCAGCGCAGGCCGCCTTGTGACCACACCAGGTGGGTCGAGATCCGACCCTCACCTGCTCATCTGGACAGTAGAGGCCGGATCGCCGCGTCGGTCAGGCACCGCTGCTGACCAACATCGCTGACCTCATGCCGCGGCACCCGAGCATGGCCCTGGTCGGCCGACGGGCTCAACCGGGGAGCGCCTGGGTGATCCGGGCCGCCTGCCGGGCGAGGTGGTGCCGCTCGGCGAGGTTGGGCGCGGCCCGGGCGGCGTCGGCGTACAACCGGGCCGCGGTGCGCAGGTCGCCCGCCTTCTCGTGCAGGTAGGCCGCGGCGGCGGCGCGCCGGGGCAGCGCGGGATCCACGGCGGCCAGCGCCGCCAGGCCGGCCGCCGGGCCGTCGGCCTCGCCGATCGCGACGGCCCGGTTGAGGCGTACCACCGGGCTGGCGGTGATCCGGAGCAGCTCGTCGTACCAGCTGACGATCTGCACCCAGTCGGTCTCCTCGGCGCGCGGCGCGTCGGCGTGCAGGGCCGCGACGGCCGCCTGGGCCTGGAACTCGCCGAGCCGGTCGCGGGCCAGCGCCGCCTGCAGGACGGCGATCCCCTCGGTGATCAGGGCGGTGTCCCAGCGGGAGCGGTCCTGCTCGGCCAGCGGCACCAGGCTGCCGTCGGGCCTGGTCCGGGCCGGCCTCCTGGCGTGGTGCAGCAGCATCAACGCGAGCAGCCCCGCGGTCTCCTCGTCGTCGGTCGACGACGCCAGCTGCCGGGTGAGCCGGATCGCCTCGGCCGCCAGGTCGACGTCGCCGGTGTACCCCTCGTTGAACACCAGGTAGAGCACCCGCAGCACGGTCCCCAGGTCACCCGGCTCGTCGAAGCGCACGTCGCGGAGGGTGCGCTTGGCCCGGCTGATCCGCTGCGCCATGGTCGCCTCCGGCACCAGGTAGGCGCGGGCGATCTGCCGGGTGGTCAGGCCACCGACCGCGCGCAGTGTGAGGGCCACCGCAGCCGCCCGGGTCAGCGACGGGTGGGCGCACAGGAAGAACAGCCGCAAGGTGTCGTCCGTCGTGGCGGCGGGGCCGGGCGGTGGCTCGGCGGACGCCCGCAGCTCCCGGTCCCGCCGCGCCGTGTCGGAGCGGTGTGCGTCGAGGAACTTGCGCCAAGCCACCGTGACCAGCCACCCCAACGGGTCAGCGGGCGGGCCGTCCGGCCAGCTCGACGCGGCCTGGACCAGCGCCTCCTGCACGGCGTCCTCGGCCGTCGCGAAGTCCACCCCGCGACGGACGAGGACGCCGATCACCGCGGGCGTCAGCTCCCGCAGCAGCAGTTCGTCCATCGCCTGATCCGCCCGATGGGTGCGGTCACTCGGTGACGGTCGGTTGGGCGGTCAGGAAGGGCCGCACCTCGAGCCACTCGTGGATCGGCTTTCCACCCGCTCCGGGGGCGGCCGACAGCTCGCCGGCGAGCTCGAGCGCGCGGTCGTACGAGTCGACGTCGATGATCATCCAGCCGGCGATCAGGTCCTTGGTCTCGGCGAAGGGCCCGTCGGTCACCGGCGGGCGGCCCTCGCCGTCGTACCGGACGAAGGTGCCCTCGGGCGAGAGCGCCTGGCCGTCGACGTACTCGCCGGTGCCCTCCAGCCGGGCGGCGAAGTCGTTCATGTACCGGATGTGGTCCTCGACCTCCTGCGGCGTCCACTGGTCCATCGGCACGTCGTTGACCGCCTCGGGGGCACCCCGGTAGTGCTTGAGCAACAGGTACTTCACGCTGTCTCCTCGGTCGGCGCGGCCCGGTGGCCGCGGCTGAACCTGGGACGGAGCCGGCCGGCCGGTCTCGACATCCTCGCCCCGGCGTTCTCGAGAAATTCTGCCGTGACCCGGGTCTCCGTTCCGGGCGACGCCGCCGTCAGCGCCCGGCGGCGGTCACTGCCCGGCGGGTTCCGCGTGCCGGCGCAGGATCCTGGTGGCCGTACCGGTCAGCGGCCGGCCCGGTTCGGTGGCGTCGACCAGCCGCTGGTGGGCCGGGCCGGCCGGGACGTGGTCCAGGTTCATCAGCAGACCGACCGCCCGCTGGATCAGATCCCGGCTGCGCCGTCGGCGTACTGGGCCCGGTCGACGGCCTCGCCGGCCTCGCTGCGAGGACGAGCAGCTCGTCGGTCAGGTCGCGCGACGACGGGTCGGGCAGGGCCGAGGACATCGGAGATCTCCTTGCCCGGGGTGCCCACGTCGGGCAGGGTCAGGCACCCCCGACTGCCTTGGCCACCAGGGCCGCGGCCACGTCGCGGACCTTGCGGTTGGAGTCCTGGGAGATCTTGGACAGCAGCGTGAACGCCTGGTCCGGCGAGCACCGCCGCTGCCCCATGATGATCCCCTTGGCCTGCTCGATCACCGCCCGGCCGCGCATCGCCTCCTGCATCTGCCCCGCCAAGGTGGCGGCGCTGTCGTACAGGTGGGCGTTGGCCAGGGCCACCGCCGCGTACGCCGCGAAGCCGTCCGCGGCGGCGACCGCCGCCGCGTCGAAGGCGTGCGGCACGTCGCCGTAGATGTTCAGCGCCCCCACCACCGACTGCTGGATGGGCAGCCCGATCGACAGCGAGCTGGCCACCCCCGCGGCCCGGGCTCGCTGCGCCCAGACCGGCCAGCGCTCCTCGGCGGCCATGTCGGGCACCGAGATGTGGTCACCGCTGGCGGAGGCGTCCAGGCACGGGCCGTGCTGCTGCTCGTACTGCCACTCGTCGAGTCGGAGGGCGAGCTCCCCGGTCGAGGTCACCGTGCGGGCCGCACGGCCCCGGATCAGGGTCACCGACACGTCCCGGGCGCCGGGAATGCTCCGGTTGGCCAGCTCGGCCACCCGCTGCAACATGCCCTCCAGGTTGGTCTCGTCCAGCCTGATCCGGCCGAGCTCGACGAAGGCGTCGGCAGGATCGACGGTCGAGGAAGACCCAGGAATCATGGCCGCTGCGGTACCCAGCCGTCCGCCCGCTCACACACCTCGGCCGAACGGGCCGCGGAAAGGGGAACAGACATGACGCCTCCGCGGAGTGGTCGGCTCGTGGCCACCCGTCCGGTCACGGACGGTGGACCACCCGGAGGGCGCATGTCTTGACCCTGATGGCTACCCGTACGTACCCCACGCGCCGCCACCCGTCCGACGGGACGCTGATTGCCGACCCGAACGGTCGACCGGCGGTCATAGCTCCCGTCCCCCGGCAGCGGCCTGCGTAGGTTCGGGAGGTCAGCAGGCAGCCGAGCGGACGAGGGGGCGGCCGGGCAGCGGTGGTAACGCGGACTCATCGCCCGTCGCCCGGGCTGCTGGTCAACCTGGTCGCTTCGGCCGGTCTGCTGGTGGCGGTGAGCGTGGCCACCCGGAACCGTCCCGCGGCGCGGTGGGAGCAGGACCTGTTCGGCCTGCTCAACCACCTTCCCTCGGGCGTGACGTCACCGCTGTTCCTGCTCATGCAGGCCGGCTCCTACCCGGCGGTGTACGTCGCCACGGCAGCGGCCGTGATCGCCCGCAGGGTCGGTACGGCGTGGCGGCTGCTGCTGGCCGGCAACCTCGCGTACTGGCTCGCGCTGGTCGTCAAGATCGCGGTGGCCCGGCAGCGGCCGGCGGCGCTGCTCACCGACGTGGTGTTGCGGGACACCGTCAGCGGGCGGTACGGATACCCCTCGGGGCACGTCGCGGTCGCCACCGCCCTGGCGCTCGTCGTGGCGCGGGCCGGCGGCGGTCGGTGGCGCCGCGCGGCCTGGGTGCTGATCGGCGGGGTCGCCGTCGCGCGGATCCACGTCGGTGCGCACCTGCCGGTCGACGTGGTCGGTGGGTTCCTCGTCGGTTGGCTCGCGGTCTGCCTGACCCGTCTCGTGGTCGGCGAGGTCGGTCCGCAACGGTCGGCGCCCGCCCTACGGCTGGCGTTGCGCCGCCGGGGGATCGAGGTGGCCCGGCTGGAGCCGGTTCGCGGCGACGCCCGCGGGTCGCAGCCGTGGCAGGCGGTCACCACCGACGGGCGGCGGCTGTTCGTGAAGGTCACCGGCGGCCAGCAACGCGACGCCGACTGGGCCTACAAGCTCTACCGGCGGCTGCGGTACCGCAACGTCGCCGACGCACCGCCGTATCTGAGCGCCCGGCAACAGAGCGAGCACGAGGTCTGCCTGACCCTGCTGGCGCAACGTGCCGGGGCCCGGGTGCCGGACGTGGTGACGACCGCGGTCCTGGCCGGTGGCGAGGCGGTCCTCGTGCAGGAGTTCGTGGCCGCCGTCGCGCTGCAGGACCTGGTGGGGCCGCTACCGATCTCCGCCGTGCGGGACGCCTGGGAACAGGTGGCGCTGCTGCACCGGGCCGGCATCGCGCACCGCGATCTGCGCGCCGCGAACGTGCTCGTCGGCGGGGATCGCGCGTACCTGGTGGACTTCGGCTTCGGTATCGACGACGCCCGGGACGACCAGCTGGCCCGCGACGTCGTCGAGCTGATGGTCGCGCTGTCCACCCGGGTCGACCCCGCCGGCGTGGTCGCCGAGGCGGTGCGGTGCCTGGGGCCCGAGGCGGTCGCGGACTGCGTACCGTTCCTGCAACCGCCGGTGCTCTCCCGCGCCGGCCGCGGCGCCGTGCACGCCGATCACGACATGCTGGCGCGCCTGCGCGCCGAGATCATGCGACGTTGCCCGCACCGCGAGCTGCCCGCGGCCAAGGTGGTCCGGATCGGCCCCCGCGGCGTCGCGGAACTACTGGTCCTGGGCGTGGTCGTGCACCTGGTGCTCGCGCAGCTCGGCGAGGTGCGCGTCGCGGCGCGGCTCCTGCTGCACGCCAACCCGATCGCGCTCGCGGCCACCCTGCTCGGCTCAGCGCTCACCTACCTGCTCAGCGGTGTCGTGCTGCGGTTGGCCACGGCCAACCGGGTTCCGCTGCGCGAGGCCACCCTGGTGCAGGTGGCCGCCTCGTTCGCCAACCGGCTGGCACCCGGCAGCCTCGGCGGCGCCGCGCTCAGTCTGCGCTACCTGCATCAGAAGGGTCTCAGCACCGCCGCGGCGGCCACCGCCGTCGCCGTGGCCCGTACCGCCGGAGTGGTGTCGGTCGTGGTGCTCCTGCCGGTGCTGCTGCCCTTCGCCAGGCAGCCCGCCCAGGTCATCGCCCACGACGCGGCCAGGGCGTTACCGATTCTGCTGGCCGTCATCGCCGCGGTGCTGCTCCTGGCGGCCGCCCTCGCCGCGCCCGGCCTGCGGCGCCGGGGCCGCGCGGCGGCCGGCGAGGTCGTCGCCGCCTTACGGGCGTCGACCCGCCAGAAAGGCCTTCGGCGGCTCGTCGCCGCCTCCGAGGCGCTCACTCTCACCTACGCGCTGTGCCTCTACGTCGCGCTCCTCGCCGCCGGCCTGCCGTTCGACCTGGCGGTCGTGCCGCCGGTGGTGCTGGTCAGCGTCGTCGGTGAGGGAGTGGCCACCGCCGCGCCCACCCCGGGTGGGCTGGGCGCCACCGAGGCCGCGCTCGTGTCCGGCCTGGTGCTCTACGGGGTGCCGCTGGACACCGCCATCGCCGGCGTGCTGATCTACCGCCTCGCGACCTTCTGGCTGCCGATTCCGCCGGGCTACCTGGCCCTGCAGGTGATGAACCGGCGCCGGCTGTTGTGACGCAGCCCCCTGCTTCTGCGCCTCGTGAGCGCAGCCGTCCTGGCCGCCGACCCGGCCTAGGCTGGGGAGATGATCCGCGAAGAGCTGCTGCGGCTGCGGGTGGACGCGGAGGCCGAGGCGGCGACGCTCGCCCGCGACCTGGAGGCGCTGTTCGCCGCATCCCGGGACTCGAACGCCGACGACGAGCACGACCCCGAGGGCGCCACCATCGGCTTCGAACGTGCCCAGCTGATCGCGCTGCTGGGCGCCGCACGGGCGCGGATCGCCGACGTGGACGACGCGCTGCGCCGGGTGGAGGCGGCGACCTACGGGGTGTGTGAACGGTGCCGGCAGCCGATCGCCGAGGAGCGACTCGCCATCCGGCCGTTCGCCCGCTGCTGCGTCGCCTGCGCGTAGGGCGCCCGTCACATCATATGCAACGCAACGTCGCGTTGCGTTAGGCTGTTCGGCATGACCGCGCACCGCTCCGGCTCGGCCGGCGCCACCATCGTCCGTGACCCCGCTGACCAGACCGACGCCACCGCGGCAAACCCCGCGGCCGGGGGCCAGCCACCGACACTGCCGCCCACCGCGGCGGCCCGGCTCGACGCGGTACGCGCGACCGGTCCCGTCTTCACCCCCACCTCGCCGCTGACCGGCCGGCCCACCGCGGCCGTACCGTCGAGTGGCCCGGCCGACGTGGCGGCCGCGTTCGCCGACGCGGCCGACGCCCAGCGGGCCTGGGCGGCGCTGCCGGTCGCCCACCGGGCGGCCGTGCTGCTGCGCCTGCACGACCTGGTCCTCGACCGGCAGGCCGAGGGGCTGGACCTGATCCAGCTGGAGTCGGGCAAGGCCCGCCGGCACGCCGTCGAGGAGGTCCTCGACGTGGCGATCAACGCCCGCCACTACGCGCGTCGCACCGCCCGGCTGCTGCGTCCGCGCCGACGCTCCGGCGCGCTGCCGGTGCTCACCCGCACCCGTGAACTGCGGTCCCCGGTGGGCGTGGTCGGCGTCGTCTCACCCTGGAACTACCCGCTGTCGCTGGCCGCCGCCGAGGTGCTGCCGGCCCTGATGGCTGGCAACGCGGTGGTGCACCGGCCCGATCCGGCCACCATGCTGACCGCCCTGTGGCTGCGCGCGCTCGCCGTCGAGGCCGGCCTGCCCGCCGCGCTCTGGCAGGTCGTCGCCGGGGAGGGTGCGGAGGTCGGCCCCGAGATCACCGCCCGCGCGGACCTGGTCTGCTTCACCGGCTCCACCCGGGTCGGTCGCGAGGTCGCCGCGCAGGCCGCCCGCCGGCTGGTCCCCGCGTCGCTGGAGCTGGGCGGCAAGAACCCGCTGCTGGTGCTCGACGACGCCGACCTGGACCAGGCGGTGGAGGGCGCGATCCGGGCCTGCTTCGCCAGCGCCGGGCAGCTCTGCGTCTCGATCGAGCGGGTCTACGTGGCCGACCGGCTGCACGACGAGTTCCTCCGTCGGTTCGTGGCCCGGACGGCCACCCTGCGGCTGGGCGTCGGCGGCGACTTCGAAGCCGACCTGGGTTCGCTGGCCTCGGAGCGCCAGCTCGCCACGGTCACCGCGCACCTGGCGGACGCCGTCGGTCACGGCGCCACCCTGCACACCGGCGGCCGGCACCGCTCCGACATCGGCCCGTACGTGGTCGAGCCGGCCGTGCTCACCGGCGTCACCCCCGACATGACGATGTACGCCGAGGAGACCTTCGGCCCGGTCGTCGCCGTCTACCGCTTCCACACCGACGACGAGGCCGTCGCCCTCGCCAACGACACCGTGTACGGGCTGAACGCCAGTGTGTTCAGCGGATCCGGCGCGCGGGGCGAGGCGGTCGCCGCCCGGATCGACGCCGGCAGCGTGAACGTCAACGACGGCTACTCGGCGGTCTGGGGCAGCATCGACGCGCCGATGGGCGGCTGGAAGGACTCCGGGCTGGGCGGCCGGCACGGCGACGAGGGGCTGCTCCGGTTCACCCGGGTCAAGACCGTCGCCCGGCAGCGCGGGCTCGCCCTCGCCCCGGCGTACCACCGCCCGGGCGCGGCGACCGCGGCCTGGACCCGGCGGATGACCGCGGCGCTGCGGCTGCTGCGCCGCACTGGTCGGTGAGCGCCGCCGAGCCGGCCGGCGGCGCGCGGTCCGGTCGCGGCCCGCGCGGCGCGGCGGCCATCCACGCCGCCGTGCTCGGCCTGCTGGCCGACGAGGGGTACGCCCGGCTGACCGTCGAGGGCGTGGCCCGCCGCTCGGGGATCAACAAGACCACTCTCTACCGCTGGTGGCCGTCCAAGCCGGCGCTGGTGGCGGCCACCTTCCGGCACGCCGTCGCGCGGGACCTGCCGGTGCCGGACACCGGCTCGCTCCGCGGCGACCTGGTGGCCCTGGTGCGGTCGAAGGCGTCCTTCCTCGGCGAGGGGCCCGGCCGGCTCGCCGCCGACGTGCTCGCGCACACCGGCGCCGATCCCGAGCTGGCTGGCCTCGCGGACGAGGTGCTCGGCCAGCACTGCGCGCACGTCGCCGAGGTGACCGCCCGGGCCCGCGCCCGGGGCGAGCTGACCGGCCCGGTGGACGACCATCTCCTGGCCGACCTGCTGCTCGGGCCGGTGTGGTTGCGGGCCGTGGTGACCCGGCGTCCGCTGTCGGAGGCCGACGCGGACGCGCTGGTCGACACCCTCCTGGGCGGGCTGGCCCCGCCCCGCGTCGGCTGAGGGCGACCCACGCTCCGCAGTGGTCTAGCCGGTGAGACCCATCCGCTCGGCCGCCCGGTCCGCGGCCTCGGGCCCGGCGAGCTGACGCAGCAGCAGGAGACCGTCGACGAGCACTATGGCGGCCTCCGCCTCGGCGCGTCGATCGGCGGGATCACCGGTCAGCAGTGCCTCGGCCCACCCGATCCACTCCTCGACCAGGCGCGGCACGACCGTCCGGTACGGGGCGCGGCCGCCGGCCGCCAGCCCGTTGGCCTCGAGGAACAGGGCGAAGACGGGGTCGGCGGCCGGTCGACTGAGCACCGGCCAGGCGGCCCGCGCGAGCGCCCGGTGGTCGGGTACTGGTGCGGTGAAGGCGGGCGCGAGCGTCTCACGCAGCCGGCCACCCAATGCCAGCAGGACGTTCGTGGCCAGGTCGTCCACGGTCGGGAAGTAGTAGACGACGACGCGGTCGCTGGCGCCGAGACGCCGGGCCACCTGACCGAAGGAGAGCCGGCTCAACCCTTCGGCGAAGGCGGCGTCGAGCGCCCCCTCGAGGATCTCCTCCCGGGAGTACTTGTGGCCCACGGCTTGATCATACCGAGCACCAACGCTATTTTGTAGTGACCACTACAAAAGCGCGTCGTTCGGAGGTCGTCATGTCATCCCTGACCGCGGCGGAGGCCGCAGAGCTGTTCCGCCGACCCCCGCAACGCCTCCTCGACGTCGGGGCGGGCGAGGTCGCCTACCGACGGGTGGGCGAGGGCCCGGACGTGCTCTTCGTCCACGGTTGGCCGGTCAGCGGGGCGACCTACCGGACGTTGCTGCCCCACCTGGCGGCGCACGTCACCTGCCACCTCGTGGACCTGCCCGGTGCCGGGTCCAGCCGGTTCGACGCCACGACCCCGCTCAGCATCGCCCAGCACATCCGCACCGTCCGTGCGCTGCCGGACCTGCTCGGGCTGACCGATCTGGCGGTGGTGGCGCACGACAGCGGCGGGCTGATCGCCCGCCACGCGCTCGCCGCCGACCCACGGGTACGGGCCATGGCGCTGCTGAACACCGAACAGTCGGCCGGGCTGAACCGACGGTTCCGCGCCTTCCTCGCTGCTGGACGCCTACCCGGTTTCGCGGCGGGCCTGGGCTGGGCGCTCAGATCGCCATGGATCCGGCGGCAGCCGCTGGTGCTCGGCGGCGCGTTCGCCGACCATCGGCTCCTCGACGGCGAGTTCGACGAGTTCTTCATCCGCCCGCTGCACGAGATCCCGGCGCGACGGCAGGCGGCGGTGCGCGTGCTGCGCAGCTTCGAGCCCCGGCTCGTCCACGAACTCGCCGGCCTGCACGCGCGCATCGACGTTCCCGTCCGGCTGATCTGGGGTGACCGTGACCCGTTCTTCCCGCTGGGCTGGGCCGAGCAGATGGTCGACACCTTCCCGCGAGCCGACCTGGTGACCATTCCGGGCGCCGGCCTGTTCGTGCACGAGGAGCGCCCGCGGGACGTCGCGACCGCGCTCCTCCCGACCGTCACCGGGTGACCAGACCGATCACCGGGACGGAGCCGAACTGACGGTGAGAGGTCCACCAATGTCGTCGTGGCGCCGGGGTGCGGGACGACGTCCCCGGCACCGCTCGATCAGGACGGCCCCTGATGTCGGGGCCGTCCTGATCGTGGTCACTGATACGAGTCGTCGGACAGTGCCTGGTTTTCTGCTCTCGCAGGCGAGAGGTGGTCTCCGACGGCCGAAACGTGATCTTCGAGAAACGGCAGTAGGGTGCGCAATGTGGAGCTGGAGATGCGCCATCTACGCTACTTTCTCACCCTGACCGAGGAGCACAGCTTCACTCGGGCCGCGAAATCCCTGGGTATCGCACAGTCGGCCCTGAGTACACAGATCCGACGTATCGAGCGGCATCTCGACGTCGAACTCATCCGGCGCGGTGGACGGCGTATGGAACTCACCGCCGCTGGCGAGGAGCTGGCCCGGCAGGCACGTGTCGTACTCGCCGCCGTTCGCGGGGCCGAGGAGGCCGTACGGGCGGAGGCGGGCCTGCTGCTGCTTCGCATGGCGTGCTACCGCACCGCCTGGTGGCCACACGAGTTGGCCCGCATCGTCCAGGAACGGGATCGGAACCTCCGGGTACGCGCCGGGACCGTCGACACCGACGACGCGGTACGGCAGCTCGCCAGCGGTGGGTTCGACCTGTGCGTCGGTGCCGACTTTCCGGCGCTGCCGCTGGCTCCGCCGGAGCCGCTGCGGTTCCGGGAGCTGATCCGCGAGCCGGTGTGGGTGGCGCTACCGGCGGCTCACCCGTACGCGCAGGCCGACCACGTACCGCTCACCGCGCTGGCCAGCGACGACTGGCTGGTGCAACCGACCGGCTCGTACCTGCGCCGCGCCACCGAGCAGCTGTGCCAGGACGCCGGTTTCGCACCCAGGGTGGTCGCCTGCGGTGACTCCTGGGAGCTGTCGAAGCTGTTGGAGCAGGGGCGTGGGGTGACCCTGTGCTCGCCGTTGGCGTCGGCCGGCGACGGTTTCGTCATCCGTCCGGGACGACCGCCTACCTGGCGGCGGATCTTTGTGGCGTGGCGTTCGGAGACGGTCACACCGTCGACCGTGGATGCCGTGTGTGCCGCGGTACACGAGCTGCACGCCCGCCACGCGGTCCAGGTGCCGGAATACCCGCGGAGCGACGGCGAGCCCGGCGGCCACTGAGCCGCGTCGCGTCCGAGCCGGCAGGGGGACCCATCACATCCGAGTCCGGGTGCACCCGATCGAACAGATGTTGGACGAGCCCCGCCGAAGCCCCCGATGCTGATCCTGCTCGCCGGTCGACAACGAGGGCCGGTGAAACCGGCCGCCCGAGCAGCGGCATCGCCATTTCACCGGTGCCATCGGGCGGCATTCTGACTCAGCTCTTCGAAACGATGACTTCCGCATGAAGGTGTACAAGGTCGTGACCGAACGCGACCGGTTCTTTCTGGGCAAGTACGACGCCGAGAAGATGGAGGAGGTGCTGAATGTCTACGCCCAGGAGGGCTGGACCCTGATCAATGCGCTGTCCGCCGAGAACGGCTGGAAGAGCTTCTCCACGCAGCTCATGCTCATCTTCGAGCGGGACGCCTGACGCACCGGTCAGGACGACCGAGCCTGCGGCCGCAGCGTCATCGTGTGACAGCAGGCCGCCCGGCCTTGCGTCATGATCCGCGCTGGCGCGGCTGGTCGTTCGTAGCGCCGCCCCCGCCGACGTGGACGACACCAGCAGAACCGGGGGTTGCCCCCGGCACGGATGTGGGGGAAAGCCGCCTTCTACCACCTACGTAGCGCTCATAGCGTGAGGTCGATGAAGGGCCGCCGCAGGGGTGGCCCTGGTCTTCCTCAGGAGTCGCTCATGGCACGGAGCTTGCGTACCGCCCTGATCGCTTCGCTGGTCGTCGGCTGCGTCACCGTCGCGTCCGCGGCACCCTCGTACGCCTCCCGCGACGCCGCACCGCCGGCCCGGCCGGACGCCCACGGGCCGGCCCGGCTGAGCCTGCCGGCGCCGACCGGGCGGTATCCGGTGGGCACGGTCGACCTGCATCTGATCGACCGCTCCCGCACCGACCCGTGGCTGTCCACCCCGACCCCGCGCGAGCTGATGGTCAGCCTCTGGTACCCGGCCACCGACGTGGGCCGCTTCCCGCGGGCGCCGCACATGCTCCCCGGCGCGGCGGCCCACTTCGGCAGCGCCGACGGCGTCGGGGCCAGCCTGTACCACGTACCGGCGGGCGCGGTGGACTTCGCCGCGACCCGGACCGCCGGCCACCGGGGCGCGCCGGTGGCCCGGCGCGGGCGGCCGTTCCCGGTGGTGCTGTACTCACCCGGTGCCGGCGACCCGCGGACCTGGGGCACCACCGCGGTGCAGGACCTGGCCAGCCGCGGGTACGTGGTGGTGACCATCGACCACACCTACGACGCGTCCGAGGTGGAGTTCCCGGACGGCCGGGTGCTCGGCACCCGGTTGCTGGAGGCGTTCGGGCAGGCGCAGCAGCCCGACGACTTCCAGCGGGTGGGGGCCAAGGTGTTCGACACCCGGGTCGCGGACACCCGCTTCGTGCTCGACCAACTGGCGGCGCTCGACCACGGCACGAATCCGGACGCGGAGGGCAGGCCGCTGCCCAGCGGCGTCGCCGGCACCCTGGATCTCGACCGGACCGGCATGTTCGGCGTCTCCGCGGGCGGGCTGACCGCCCTCCAGGCGATGAGCGACGACTCCCGGATCAGGGCCGCGATCGACCTGGGCGGCAGCATCGAGTCGCCGATCATCCCGGATCCCGTCGCGCTGTGGCCGGTGGCGCGGCGCGGCCTGGACCGGCCGTTCATGTTCGCGGGCGACCAGCTCACCGACCACCAGCAGACGCCGTCCTGGCGGATGCTGTGGGACAACAGCACCGGCTGGCACGTCGATCTGCGTCTCACCGGCGCGAAGGGTGAAAACTCCTACAAGGACGCCGTGCCGCTGCTCCCGCAGATCGCCCGGCAGCTCGGCCTGCCCGACAGCTTCGTCACCGAGGCCCTCGGCAGCATCGATCCGGCCCGGGCCGTCCGCACCGACGAGACCCTGGTCGCCGCCTTCTTCGACCGGTGGCTGCGAGGCCGGGACGGTCACCTGCTGGACGGTCCGTCGCCGCGCCTGCGGGACGTCACCTTCGTCCCCTGAGGCCAGAGCTCGTCCGCCGGCCGGCAGCCACCTCGGCTGCCGGCCGGCCAGTACGCGCGACGGTGCATCCGGGCCGCGTGTGGTCAGCCGCCGAGGTGGCGCAGGACGGCCAGGACCCGGCGGTTGTCGCCGTCCGAGGCGGGCAGCCCGAGCTTGGCGAAGATGTTCGCCACGTGCTTCTCCACCACGCCGGCGGTGATCACCAGCGCCGCGGCTATCCCCGCGTTGGACCGGCCCTCGGCCATCAACGAGAGCACCTCGCGCTCCCGTGGGGTCAGCGACGTCAGCCCGAGCGTGTCCCGCCCGGCCCGCATCAGGTGGCCGACCACCTCCGGATCCAGCGCGGTGCCGCCGGACGCCACCCGGGTCAGCGCCGCCACGAAGTCGGCGACGTCGGCGACCCGGTCCTTGAGCAGGTAACCGACGCCGCCGGGCCGGTCGGCCAGCAGGCGGGTCGCGTAGCGGGTCTCCACGTACTGCGAGAACACCAGCACCCCTACCCCGGGATGGTCGCGTCGGATGTCGATCGCCGCCCGCAGCCCCTCGTCGGTGTGCGTCGGCGGCATCCGGATGTCGACCACGGCGACGTCCGGCGCGAAGGTGGCGACCGCGGACCGCAACATGTCCGCCTCGCCCACCGCGGCGCACACCTCGAAACCACGGTCGGTGAGCAGCCGGACCAGCCCCTCACGCATCATCGCGGCGTCCTCCGCGATCACCACCCGCATGCCGTCGCCTCCGTTCACACCCGTGTGGGCAGCTCGATCTCGACCCGGGTCGGCCCGCCGGCTGGGCTGCGCACGCGCAGTCGACCGTCCACCACCGCGATCCGGCGAGCCAGGCCGGTCAGGCCGGGGCCGTCCGGGTCCGCCCCGCCGGCGCCGTCGTCCGTGACGATCAGCGACAGGCGGCCGCCGGACCCGAGGACGCTGAGCCCGAGCCTGGTCGCCCGGCTGTGCTTCGCCGCGTTCGCGAGCAGCTCGGCGGCGCAGAAGTACGCGATGGTCTCGATCGCGGGCGCCGGACGGTCGGGCAGCTCGACGGTCACGGCGACCGGGACCGCGCTGCTCGTGGCGAGCGTCGCGAGCGCGTCGCCGAGACCGTTGTCCAGCACCGGCGGGTGGATCCCGCGTACCAGGTCGCGCAGGTCGGTGAGGGCGGCCTTCGCACCCTGGTGGGCGAGCGCGACCAGTTCGCGGGCCTGCGCCAGATCCGGTGCCGGGCCGTCGAGCTTCTCGGTCGCCATGCCGAGGTGCATGGCCAGGGTGGCCAGCCGGACCTGGGCGCCGTCGTGCAGGTCCCGTTCCAGCCGGCGCATCATGGTGGCCGCGTCGTCGATCGCCTGCGCCCGGCTGACCTGCAGTTCGCGTACCCGCTCGGCGAGCCGGCGCGGGCCGAGCAGCCACCGCATCGCGGCCAGGTCCGCGGTCGTGCCGGCGCGCATCAGCCACGGCGCGGCCAGCAGCATGGCGAGACCGGCAGCGGCGATGACGAAGGTGCCGGCGAACGTCCGCGCGTCGACCGCGCCGAACGGGGTCAGCGCCCGCACCGGGTCGAGGGTGGTGCCGGGCGGGTGGTTGCGGAACAGCGGCCACCACAGCGGGTAGCTGAGGTTAACCGGACCGAACAGGTAGCAGAACGCGCCGTAGCCCTGCGGCACGGCCAGCGGCACCTTCAGCAGCCCGTACCCGACGGCCCGCCAGCCCGGCCCGTCGGCTACCAGCGCGCCGATCCGCCGGGACGGTCGGGGTGGCGGGGCGGCCACCTGCGCGCCGAGCAGCCGCTCCGCGAGCCGACGGTGCACGGCTCCCATCATCCGCCCAATCGGGGCGGCCAGCACCACCAGGAGCACGACGGTGAGCGGGAACAGCACCAGGAACACCGGCGCGACGGTCGGCGCCGGGTCCCGGGACATGGCGCCGGTCAGCCGGAGGTAGAGGGCCCCCAGCCCGGGCACGATCGCCGGTACCACCAGGACGGCGACCGCGCTGAGCACACCGACCACGCAGAACACGGCCTGGCGCAGGGCCGCGGTGGTGAACGGGGCGCGCAGCGCGGTCATCGGTCCATTCTCATCGGTCACGCATCGGCGTCGGGTACGCGTCGTCGGTCACACGTCGCGGTGGCGCAGCAGCAGGGCTCCGCAGAGGATCGCCACCGCCGCGTATCCGCACATCAGCAGCGCGCTGATCCAGCCGGCGAACAGCCCGGGTATCGGTGCGGTCACCGTGACCGAGTTGAGCATCATCAACAGGGGAACGAACCGGCCGACCGCGATGCCGTCCTCGCCGAAGAGCCCGACCGCGAACGGCGGCACGAAGACCAGCCCGAACAAGAGGCCGATCGCGGCGCCAGAGTGCCGTACCACCGCCCCGATGCCGACCCCGATCAGCGCGGTGGCGGCCAGGTAGACACCGGTCAGCAGGACCGCGCGCAGGTTCGCGGGGTCGCCGAGGGGAGCGGTCGGGATCGCCGTGCCGACGATCGCGAGCTGCCCACCCAGATAGCCGGCGAAGCTCCCGGCCAGGCCGACGGCGAGCGCCGCGCCCGCGCACACCGCGGCCTTCGCCGCCAGGACGGTCCGCCGCCGCGGTACGGCGGCGAACGTCGAGCGGATCATCCCGGTGCCGTACTCGCCGGTCACCACCAGCGCGCCGAGCGCCCCGAGCAGGAGTTGGGCCAGGATGGCCCCGCTGAGGCTGTTGTTCAGGATCTGGGCGGCGGTGGCGACCGGGGTGTGCGACCGGTAGCCGACTCCCACCCCGACCCCGGTCGCGCCCATCGCCACCACCGTCGCGGACGTGAGCCACCACGTCGACCGGACGCTGCGCAGCTTGATCCACTCCATCCGGGCCACCTGCCGGAATCCGTAGCCGTTCATGAGACCTCCGTTCCGCGGTAGTCGACGGCCTGCGAGGTGAGCCGGAAGAACGCGTCCTCCAGGGTGTCGTGGCGGCCCGCCAGCTCGGCGACGGTGGTCTCGGCCAGCAGCCGACCCCGGCCGATGACCACCAGCCGGTCCGCGGTCAGTGCCATCTCGGTGATCAGGTGGCTGGACACGAACACCGTCCGGCCCTCGGCGGCGAGCCGGCGCAACAGGTCGCGGATCCAGCGGATGCCCTCCGGGTCCAGCCCGTTCACCGGCTCGTCCAGCAGGAGGACACCCGGGTCACCGAGCAGCGCCACCGCGACGCCGAGCCGCTGGCGCATGCCGAGCGAGTACGTACCGGCCCGACGCGTGGCCGCGTCGGACAGGCCGACCACGCGTAGCACCTGCTCGACCCGGCGGGCCGGGAGGTCGTTGCTCGCCGCCAGCGCGGCCAGGTGCGCCCGGCCGCTACGGCCGGGGTGGAACGCGCCGGCGTCGAGAAGCGCGCCGACCGTCCGCAACGGCCAGTTCAGGTCCGCGTACCGGACGCCGCCGATCAGTGCCTCGCCATGATCGGGAGCGTCCAGTCCGAGGATCATCCGCATGGTGGTCGACTTGCCGGATCCGTTCGGGCCGAGGAAGCCGGTCACCACCCCCGGCCGGACCCGGACGCTCAGCTCGTCCACGGCGGTCCGGCCCCCGTAGCGTTTCGTCAACTCGCGTAGTTCGATCACGACATCGACGTTAGGCAGCGCCGCTGTCGCCCAGAAGCCGGAAACCACCCGACTCCGCCTGGTGGTTTTCCCCCAGCGCCGCCGACCGATTCGGGCTCACCGCCCTGCGTGACGAAGTTCCCGGCCCACAGGAAGCCCGGCGTGCGGCTGGACGGACCCACTGGGCTCCTCCCGCCGCAAGCCCCGCACCCGCTCGACGATTGTTCTTCTCGAAGGGTGGGGTGCTCACTGGTCGGGGGACCAGGTGCCCAGGGCGGCGATGGCGGCTTCGATGAGGCGGGGATCGGTCGGAGCGCGCTCGATCGTGCTGCGGTAGTAGATCGGCCCGATGACCATGGCGGCGGCGTCCCGGCTGGCCAGCGTGAGGGTGATCTCGCCGCGCGCCTGGGCGTCGTCGAGGGCGGCCGCGAGACGGTCCGCGAGGATGTCGGCGAACTGCGCCCGTCGGGCGTCCATGTTCTGGTCCCATAGGGCGGTGTTGGCCAGAGTTGTGGACACGGCGCGCACGTCGTCGAGATCGAGTTGTCGGGCGATCGCGGTCAGTTCCAGTCGAAGCCACGCCCGGGTGGGAACGGTGGGCTTGTCCAGGAACGGCATCGGGACGGTGGCCATCGCCTCGACGAGGAGAAGTTCGGCTCTGGGCCAGTGGCGATAGACCGTCGCGCGTCCCACTCCCGCGCGGCCGGCGACCTGCACGTGCGTCACCACGGCCGGGCCGCCCTCCAGCAGCAGCTGACGGGCGGCCTTCAAGATCGCTTCCCGGCTTCGCAGGAATCGGGGGTCTGTTTCGCTGGCCACGAGGCGATCTTACGAGACAACTTGACTCGAAAAGCCGGGGAGCGCATCCTTCATCTATGAGACAGTCTGCATCACAGAAGACGACGATAGTCGTCCTCGGAGCGACGGGTGCCAGCGGACGGCAGGTGGTGTCCACGGCGCTGCAACGCGGGCACGACGTGATCGCGCCGGTCCGCCGGCCCGGAACGATCCCACCGGCGGCGGGCCTTGTCGAAGTGACCTGGCCCGACGTCACGGACGTCGCGGCCCTCATGCACGCCCTGCCGGGAGCTCACGTGGTGATCAGCACTCTGGGCGGAGCGGACAAGGGGCCGACGACGGTCTGCACCGACGGCATCCGCTCTGCGGTCACAGCGATGAAGGCAACCGGGGTGACCCGACTGATCGCGGTCAGTGCCCATGGCGTCCTGGAGACGCACGACCGCTCGCTGTACTCCTTGGCGGTGTGGGCGAATGTCGCCGAGCGGATGCGCGACAAGGAGACGATGGAGCCGCTCATCACCGCCTCCGGTCTGACCTGGACGATTGTGCGGCCACCGAAGCTGTCAGACCACGACGCGACCGGAAAATACCGCACCGGCACCGACCTGCCCATGCGGCTGTGGAGTTCCGTCGGACGCGCCGATCTCGCCACGTTCCTGGTCGACGAGGCCGAGACTCCGCAGTACCCCTGCGCCTACCCGCGGATCGCCCGATGAACGCCGACATCCCCGAACTCACAGACAAGGTCGCCGTCGTCACCGGCGCGACCGGTGGCATGGGCCAGATCATCGCCGCCGACCTCATCCGCGCAGGTGCGCACGTGGTCGCCATTGCCAGAAACCCCGCTCGCGCGGACGCCCTGCGAGCACACCTCGACTCGCGGGCGACAACCCGGCTCGACGTGATCGCCGCAGACCTGTCCCAGCGCGCGGACGTCGTGACCGCGGCGAACACCATCCTGGACCGTCACCACAAGATCCACATTCTGGTCAACAACGCGGGCGCCCACTTCCCCGAACACCGCGTCTCGGCAGACGGCATCGAGATGCACATCGCCCTCGACTACCTCGCCGCCTACGGGCTCACCACCCTCCTGCACGTCCCGCTACGACACGGCCGGGCCCGCGTGGTGAACGTCGCCAGCGACACGCTCAACGACACCCGGCAGATCAAGCTCGCCGGCAGACCTCGCTCCGTAACCCTCGACCTGGCGGCCATCGACAACCTCGCGGAACTCAACCCCGCTGCGGGATTCACGCCGTTCGAGGCATACGCACGCGCCAAGCTCATGACCGTCACCGCCGGCTACGCACTCGCCCGCAACCTCGCCGCCGACGGAGTGACCATCAACGCCGTGCACCCCGGGATCGTCGCCACCGACATCATCGACACCCTCGTGCCCCCGCTGCTACGCCCCGTGCGCGCACTGATCCGACGAAGCCTGCTCACCCCCACCGAAGGAGCGAACAGCACGACACGCATCGCAACCGACCCTCGTCTCTCAGGTGTCACCGGCCGATACTTCAACCGCGACGCGGAATCAAGCACCCCGCCGGTATCCCACGACCCCACCACTCAGCAGAGGCTCCTCACCCTGAGCCAGACCCACTTCACCAACTGACGGCAGAAGGCGCGCCACCAAGGCTGAACATCCAACAAGGGCCTGACCGCTCCAGATCCGCATCCACACCAACACCAGCGTGAATTCGCGATAGCACCCGCCAAGGGAGGTGCTACACCTACAGCGGTCCACGGCTCCTGCTCCCGCCGCAGCGCGGGAACCGGGAGATCCGGGTCACTGCCCGGATGGTGCCGGGAAGCCGGTGGGCTGCAGGGACGCGCACGCCTGCTGGGCTTGCCGCCAGGTGGTGTCGTCGACGCCGGGCGGCTTCGGCAACTCCCCGCCGGGCAGGCCGGACGGCATCCCGCCGGGCGCAGCCGTCGGCATCCCGGCACCGGGCGCCCCGGACGGCAGGCCGGAGGCACCCGGGGCCGGCACGCCCGAGGGAAGGCCCGACGGCGCCCCCGGCATGCCTACTCCATGCTCTGACAGGCAGGACAGGTAGGCATCGCCTGGCGAACCGGCGCCGGAACTGCCGTTGCCGTGCCCGGTGTCACCGGTACCGCTGCCGCAGCCGGCGATACCGGCGAGGCCGAGGACGAGAACAGCCGGAATCGTCAGTCGCCATGCGCTGCGCATCAGTTCTTCTCCCTGCTCAGGTCGTAGACGGTCTGTCCGCCGAGGGTGGTCGCGCTGAAGGTGTCCTGGACCCACCGGGTGATCTCGGCCGCGGTGCCGGTGCCGCCCATCGGCCCGGCACCGCCCGTGAACGGGCCGGCGCCGGGGACGGCTGCGCCTGCGGGAGCGGTGCCGCCGGACGGACTCCCGCCGCCGGGTCCGCCACCGATGCCGCGGGCCGCGACGAACCAGCGCACCTTCCCGTCGGCCACGTACCGCTGGAAAGCGGCGAGGGTGGGCACCGGGTCGCCGCCGCTGAACCCGCCGATCCCCATCACCGGCCGTCCGGCGGCCAGTTGCAGAGCGGCGGCCTCGCTGGTGGTCACGGTCGCCGCGGCCCAGGTCGTGTCGGTGTCCCGCAGCAGGCGGGCGACCTCGCCGTCGACGGCGCCGCCCATGCCCGGCATTCCGGCCGGGTTGCCGCCGGGCAGCTCGGGCATGCCGGCCGGAAGGTTCATCCCGGGCGGCAGCCGAAGCCCGCCGGGAAGGCCGCCGGCCCGGTCGGTCGCCGGCCCGGCGCTCGGGATCGGCCCGCCGGCGCTGGACGACGTGGTCGGCAACGCGTATGCGACGCTGCCGAGCAGACCGGTGACCAGCGCCGCAACCACACCGATCGCGGCGACCCGAGTCAGCCGGCGAACGGGGACGACCAGCGCCGCGGCAGCGACGACGGCCGCCACGACCAGCACCACCCGCAGCGCCGGATGCCACTCGGGCGTCCGGTTCAGCAGCACGAATCCCCACGCCCCCGTGGCCACCACCATGGCGACCAGCCCCAACCGACCCGGCAGGCCGGCCCGCCGCGCCCACAGCTCGCGAGCGCCGATCCCGACCAGGGCGGCGATCGCCGGTGCCAGCGCCACCGTGTAGTACTCGTGGAAGATGCCGGACATGAAGCTGAACACCGCGCCGGTGACCAGCAGCCAGCCGCCCCACAGCAGCAGCGAGGCACGAAGGCGATCGGTGCGCGGTGCCCGCAGGGTCAGCGCGAGACCCACCAGCAGCGCGATCAGCGCGGCCGGCAGCAGCCAGGAGACCTGGCCGCCGATGGCGTCGTCGAAGAGCCGGGTCACACCGGTGCCGCCACCGAAGCCGGCCATGCCCCCGCCCGGTAGTTCCACCCCTGGGGGCAGGTCCAGCCCGGCCGGCGGGGCCATGCCGCCCGGGGCGCCGCTCGCGTCGGGGTTGCCGTCGCCGCCGAAGATGCGGCCGAAACCGTTGTAGCCGAAGGTCAGCCCGAGGACGCTGTTGTCGGTCGATCCGCCGACGTACGGTCGTCGGGACGTCGGCCACAGCTCGACCGCGGCCACCCACCAGCCCGCCGCGATCAGCAGTGCGCCGCCGGCGGCCAGCAGGTGGCCGACCCGCCGCCACCCGCCGATCGGCGCCGCCACCAGGTAGACCAGCGCCAGTGCCGGCAACACCAGGAACGCCTGGAGCATCTTGGTCAGGAAGCCGAACCCGAGGGCGCCGCCGGCGAGCATCAACCAGCGGACGTCGCCGCGCTCGACCGCGCGGGTGGTGGCGTACGCGGCGAGCACGAGCAGCAGCACCAGCAGCGTGTCCGGGTTGTTGTAGCGGAACATCAGCACCGCCACCGGGGTCACCGCCAGCGCCGCCCCGGCCAGCAGCCCGGCGGCCGGGCCGTGCCAACGACGCACCGTCGAATACAGCAGGGCGACCGAGGCCACCCCGGCCAGTGCCTGCGGCAGCAGCATGCTGAACTCGCTGAACCCGAGCAGCCGCCCGGACAACGCCATCAGCCACAGCGACGCGGGCGGCTTGTCGACGGTGATGAAGTTCGCCGCGTCCACCGAGCCGAAGAAGAGGGCCTTCCAGTCCTGCGTACCGGAGAGCACCGCGCCCGCGTAGTAGGTGTTGGCCCAGCCGCGGCCGGTCAGGTTATACAGGTAGAGCGCGGTGGTCGCCGCCAGCAGGACGACCAGGGCGGGCCGGGCCCAGGCCGGGTCGCCCGGCCGGCCGTGCAGCAGTCGGCGCGGCCGGCTGGCTGCGGGATGGGCGGCGATCGGCGTTGCCATGGTGGGAACTCCCGTAGGTCGAGGATCGAGGTCGGTCATCGGGTGGGCCGGAAGACCCAGGAGCGGAACAGCAGGAAGCGCAGCACGGTGGCCGCCAGGTTGGCGGCGGTCAGCACCCCCAGCTCGACCAGGCGCGGCGTGCTGCCGCTGCCCATCGCCCCGAGCAGCGCCAGCGAGCCGCTGGTCAGGGCCAGGCCGAGGGCGAAGACGAGCAGGCCCTGCACGTGGTGGCCGGCGGCGCCCCGGGTGCCGCGTACGCCGAAGGTGACCCGGCGGTTCAGCGCGGTGTTGCCGACGGCGGTGACGAGCAGCGCCACCAGGTTCGCCGGCTGGGCCGGCACGACCGTCCGCAGCAGCGCGTAGAGCAGCAGGTACGCCAGCGTCGAGGCGACACCGATCGCGGCGAACCGGACCAGTTGCCGGCCCAGGCCGGCCGGCACCCCCGGGGCGAGCGGTTGCCGCCCCAGGTCGTGCCGCAGTTCGGAGATCGGCAGTCGGCCCGTGGCGAGCGCCCGGGCCAACCGCCCGATGCCGCGCAGGTCGTCCAGGGCGGTGCGGATCACGTCGACCCGGCTGTCCGGGTCGTCGACCCAGTCCACCGGCACCTCGTGGATGCGCAGCCCGGCCCGCTGGGCGAGCACCAGCAGCTCGGTGTCGAAGAACCAGCCGGTGTCCTCGACCAGCGGCAGCAGCCGCCGCGCGACGTCCGCCCGGATCGCCTTGAACCCACACTGGGCGTCGGAGAACCGGACGCCGAGGGTGCCGCGCAGGATGAGGTTGTAGCTGCGCGAGATGAACTCCCGTTTCGGGCCGCGAACCACCCGCGAGCCGCGCGCCAGCCGGGTGCCGATCGCCACGTCCGAGTGACCGGTCAGCAGCGGCGCGACCAGCGGAAACAGCCCCGCCAGATCGGTGGAGAGATCCACGTCCAGGTAGGCGAGCACGGCCGCGTCGGATTCCCCCCAGACCGCCCGCAGAGCCCGGCCGCGGCCCTTCTGCTCCAGCCGTACCGCCCGGACGCCGGGTAGTTCGGCGACCAGCCGGGCGGCCACGGCGGGGGTGGCGTCGACGCTGGCGTTGTCGGCGATGGTGATCCGGAAGGGGTACGGGAAGCTGTCGGTCAGGTACCGGTGCAGCCGGCGTACGCAGGGCTCGAGGTCGATCTCCTCGTTGTGGACGGGGATCACCACGTCCAGCGCCGTCACCAGGAGGTCGATCTGCCGGGGCCGTCGGCCGGTCGAGGGCGTCACGTGCATGGGGCCAAGCCTCGGACCGGGTTCTGAGAGAGCTCCCAGGCGGGGGTAAGAAATGTCTAAGAATGCTGGCCGGCACCCCGGGGGCTGTTCCTATGGTGGAGCCCGTGACGTCCCGTTACCGGGTCCTGGTGGCCGACGACGACCAGGCCGTACGCGACTCGCTGGAGCGGGCGCTGCGCTTCGAGGGGTACGCCGTCGAGCTGGCCCGCGACGGCGTCGACGCGCTGGCCCGGGTGACCAGCGACGCCCCCGACCTGGTGGTGCTGGACGTGATGATGCCCCGGATGAACGGGCTGGAGGCAAGTCGCCGGCTCCGCGCGGCCGGCAACCGGACCCCGATGCTGATGCTCACCGCCCGGGACGCCGTCGGCGACCGGGTCGCCGGGCTGGACGCCGGCGCCGACGACTACCTGGCGAAGCCGTTCGCGCTCCAGGAACTGCTGGCCCGGGTACGGGCACTGCTGCGGCGCACCGCCGGGTCCCAGGGGCAGCCGGAGGAGGCCACCCTCGGCGCGCTGCGGCTGGATCGCCGCTCCCGTCAGGTGTTCTGGGGCGGCACTCCCGTCGAGCTGACCCGCACCGAGTTCAGCCTGCTGCAGTCGCTGATCGACCACGCCGGGCAGGTGCTCACCCGGCAGCAGCTTTTCGAGCTCGTCTGGGGTTACGACCTGGACCGCAGCTCCAACAGCCTGGACGTGTACATCGGCTACCTGCGGCGCAAGCTCGAGGCCGCCGGCGCACCCCGGCTCGTGCACACGGTCTGGGGCGTCGGCTTCGTGCTGCGCGAACCACGGTGACCCGGCGACGACGCCGCTCGCTGCGGACCCGACTGACCCTGATCACCGCCGGGGCGGTGACCGCGACCGCCCTGCTGGTCTGCGCACTGGCCTTCGCGGCCCTCTCGCACACCCTGCTGCGCCAGGTCGACCAGGAACTGACCGCCCTGTCCCGGGGGCCGGCGGGCAGCATCGACCCCGCCACCATCCCCGGGATTCCCGCCAATCCCCTGGACGGGCCCGACCTGGTGCGGATCCAGGGCCGCCAGCCCGACGGCCGGACGTTCGCCGGGCCCCCCGGGAGCACGCCACTGCCGTTCGGCGCGCGGGAGCAGGCGGTGGCCGACGGCCGGTCGTCGTCCGCCCGCTACACGCTGAACAGCCCGCAGGGCCGCTTCCGGGTGCTCGTGATCCGGGGCCCGGACGGCGCCACGATCCAACTCGCCCGGTCGCTGGCCGGCAGGGACGCCACGCTGCGACAGGTGGGGGCGCTGATGCTCGCCCTGGTGCTGGGCGCGGCGATGCTGGCGGGACTGGCCGGACGGCTGACGGCCACCGCCGGCCTCGCCCCGGTGCACCGGCTCACCGGCGCGGCCACCCGGATCGCCGACACCCAGGACCTGGCCCATCCGATCCCGGTCGACGGCGACGACGAGGTCGCCCGGCTGGGCCAGGCGTTCAACCGGATGCTGGCCGCGCTGGGCCGCTCCCGGCGGGCTCAGCGGGAGCTGATCGAGGACGCGGCGCACGAGCTGCGTACGCCGATGGCGAGTCTTCGGACGAACGTGGAGCTGCTGATCCACGCGGGTGAGCGGCTCAGCGGGCAGGACCGTACGGCACTGCTGCGCGACCTGGACCGGCAGAGCGTCGAGTTGTCCGAGCTGGTGGGTGACGTGGTGGCGCTGGCCCGCTCGGCAGGGGTGGACGAGACGGCGGCGCCACTCGACCTGGCCGAGGTGGCGAGCGGCGCCGTCGCCCGGGCCCGGGCGCGCACCCCGTACGCGCGGATCGCGCTGTCGGCCCGGCCGGTGAGCGTGCTGGGTCGGGCCGGCGCGCTGGAGCGGGCGTTGGTCAACCTGCTGGACAACGCGGTGAAGTTCGGCCCGGACGACCAGCTGGTGGAGGTCGGTGTGAGCGTCGACCCGGACGGGTACGCCGTGGTGACCGTGGCGGACCGGGCACCGGGCGTGCCGCCGGAGGAGCGTGAACGGATCTTCGGCCGGTTCCACCGCCTCGACGCCTCGCGCAGCGTGCCCGGCTCCGGCCTCGGGTTGGCCATCGTCGCGCAGACCGCGGCCGGCCACGGCGGGACCGCGACGGTGCGACCGCGCGGCGGCGGCGGCAACGTCTTCACGCTCCGGCTGCCCGCCACGAACCCGGGGCGGGCAGCCGTTTCCCGCGACGACCGACGGTGACCAGGGTGGTCCACGCGGGCCCGGGGACGGGTCAGGCGGTGGGCGCGAGGACGACGGTCTTGCCCGGCAGCTCACCCGCGCCGGCCCGGGCGTGCAGCGCGGGCAGGTCGGCCAGCGCCACCCGCTGGGCGACCTCGACGCGCAACTCACCGGTGCTCACCCGCGCGGCCAGGTCGGCGAGTTGGTCGGCGTCGCTGCGGACGAACAGGTCGATGCCGCGTACGCCGCGCTCCTCGTCGGAGGGGGCGGGCATCCAGACGGTGGTGTTGACCAGGGTGCCGCCGTCGCGGACCAGCGTGACCAGCGCGGCCAGCTGTTCCGGGGTGATCGGTGCGAGGTTCAGCACCAGGTCGACCGGCTCGGTCACCGCCGCGGTCACGTCGGTGGTGGTGTGGTCGATCACCTCGTCGGCGCCGGCGTTCCTGACCCGCTCGGCGCTGCGGGGGCCGGCCGTGGCGATCACCCGGGCACCGACCTCCCTGGCCAGCTGCACCGCGTATCCGCCGACCGCCCCGCCGGCGCCGTTGATCAGCACCCGCTGACCGGCGGTCAGCTTGCCGTGGTCGAACAGCGCCTGCCACGCGGTCAGGCCCACCAGCGGAAACGCCGCCGCGTCGGCCAACGGGATGTTCCTGGGTGCCCCCGTCAGGATCTCCGCCGGAGCGATCACGTACTCCGCGGCCGCCCCGGCCGCCGTCATCGGCAGGAAGCCGATGACCTGGTCGCCGACCGCGACGTCGGCCACTCCGGCACCGAGCGCGTCGACCGTGCCGGCGACATCGAGGCCGGGGGTGTGCGGCAGCTCGACCGGGATCGGGCCCTGCATGAAGCCCGCGCGGATGTTGCCGTCGACACCGTTGAACGACGTCGCGGCGACCCGGATCCGAACTTGACCGGCGCCGGGGGTGGGCCGCTCCACGTCCTCGTAGCGCAGGACCTCGGGACCGCCGAACTCGTGGAAACGTACTGCCTTCATTGCCGAACCTGCTTCCGGTGGGTGTCGTCGTGACGTCACCCAACTTCGCAGGATCCGGCGCGGTCAGCCTGGGCCGGCCTGGCCCACCTTGATGATGGCCGGCTCCTCGACGACACCGACGATCTCCGCGAGCCGCGCCGCGTCGGCCGAGCCCGGCGCCGCGGTGAGCATCAGCGCCGCCAGGTCGTCGCCCGGGATGGCCAGCATGCTGCCGACCAGCGTGACGGAGGCGCCGTCCGGATGAATGAAATCCGCGCTGCTCTCGTAGGCCGCCACCGGTCTCGGCGCGCGCCACAGGGTGTCGAACAGGCGGCTCCGGCTCCGCATCTCGTCCACCAGCGCGGCGAGCGACCGGTCGGCGGGGTAGCGCAACTGCGCGCTCCTCAGCTGGGCGGCGAGGATCGCCTGGTGATCGGTCGCGTCGTCCACGGACTGCTTGAACCCGTCGAACGGGTCACAGAACGTACGCCAGGCGATGTTCCAGTCCCACGGGTCCCCGGTGAGCTCCCAGTGCCCCAGCGCCAGGAACGCACTGTTCACGGCGACCAGGTTCATCGCCGCGTCGGAGACGAACATCGGGGTGTCGGTGAACCGCTCCAGCAGCCGCAGCGCGCCCGGACCGATCTCGGTCGGCACCTGCCCGTCCGCGGCGGCGTACCCGGCCAGTGCGCAGAGCCGCTCGTACTCCGCCCGCCCGATCCGTAGCGCGCGGGCGATGGCGTTCACCACCCCGGCCGACGGATGGCTGCGCCCCTGCTCCAGCCGGCGTACGTAGTCCGCGGACATCCCCGCGAGCTCGCCCAGCTCCTCCCGCCGCAACCCCTGCACCCGCCGACGGCCGATCGGTAGCCCGACAGTCGCAGGAGCCGTACTCTCCCGCAACTGGCGTACGGCGGCGCCGAACTCGTGACGTTCCACGGCTCAAGTGTGCCCCGGCCGGTCCGGGCAGCGCGACGAAGGAGATCACCGCCACCGCGGGCGGTTGGTCACTCGGCCCCCGCGTCGAACGCCTTGCGGGCGTGTTCGATCTGCGGCAGGTGGGTGTCGGCCCACTCGAGGAGGGTGTCGACCGGGGCCCGCAGGGTCTTTCCCAACCGGCTGATCCGGTACTCCACCGCGACCGGGCGGGTCGCCACCACCTGGCGTTCGATGATCCCGTTGCGCTCGAGTCGTCGCAGCGTCGCCGTGAGGGACTTCTGGGTCACCGCTGGAACCGCCCGGCGCAGCTCGTTGAACCGGCACGGGCGCTCGCAGAGCTCGTTGAGGACGCTGAGCGACCACTTGTCCAACACCTGGTCGAGCAGTTCGCGGTGCGGCGCGTCGATACGCAGTTCGCCGGCACGGGGGGTGGTGGTATCGGGCATGAAACCAGGTCTCCTTGAAGTGTCCTCCGTCGACTAGGTATCAATGGTAAACCGAGTTGGTTCCCCTGGAGGAGAAACGATGCCTGTCACCCGCTTCAGCCCCCCCGGCCTTCAGCCGCACACCCCCTACGAGCACGTGGCGGTGGCCACCGGGTCGCGTCACATCCACGTCAGCGGTCAGATCGCCCGACGGGGCGACGGCACGCCGGTCGCGCCGGGCGACCTGACCGGGCAGGTCGCGCAGGCGCTGCGCAACACCGGCCGGGCCCTCGCCGGAGCCGACGCGTCGTTCGAGGACGTGGTCCGGTTGACCTTCTACGTGACCGACTGGGCGCCCGACAAGATCGGGCCGTTCATGGCCGGGATCGAGTCGGTCGTCGAGGAGCTCGGCCTGCCCCAGCCTCTTCCGCCGGCGTCCCTGATCGGAGTGGACCATCTCTTCGAGCCCGACGTGCTCGTCGAGCTGGAAGCGACCGCGATCGCCCAGTGAGTGTTTCCTCCCGACGCCGTTAGATGTCGAGGTCTTCCGGTCGGTGGCCGAAGAACCCACCGACCGGAGGGCCGCGCCGTCACCGGCTCGCATCCGGGTCAGGGCGTGGCGATGACCGGATGCACCTCGAGCCCGGTCACCGCGCCGGCCGTGGCTGCGACGGCGCTGGCCGGGGCGGTCGGTCGGCTTCCGGACGCCGCAACCGGCGCCCCCGGGTCCGTTCTTGTCATCGCGCCTCCACGGAGAACAGTGTCGCCTGTTCCGGGGTCAGTAGCGGGGCGGGCAGGCCGACCTCGGCCAGGACCCGGCCGGACATCGTCACGCTGCCGGAGCGCAACCAGGCCGGCGCGGCGTCCTGCACCACGCGGGCGGCCGGCCCGACCGGCAGCGGGCGTACGGAGTAGTGCCGGTCGGGGTCGAGGCCGCCGAAACGGATCGGATCGGGCAGCGCGGAGTCCGCCGCCTGCAGGGCGACGAGCGCGAAGATTCCGGTACGACGGTCGGCGTCGACCACACCATGGACGAACTGGGCTGCGCCGTCGCCACCTGAGCGCACCACCACCCCGCCGTGCAGCAGGGGGCGCAGCCGCTTGTACGCGGCCACCCAGTCGGCGACCGCCGCGCGCTCCGCCGCGGTCGCGCGGGTGAGATCCCATTCGATGCCGGCGCTGCCGAACAGCGCGGTCACGAAACGGAACCCGAGTGCGGACGTCCGCCCGGTGAGCTCCGCGGTGGGTGCGCCCAGATGGCCGCCGAGGAACTCGGGCGGAACCAGCACGCCGGTCCAGCGTTGGATCCGCTGCCGTTCCAGCGGATCGTTGTTGTCGGAGGTCCACACCCGATCCACCAGCTCCAGGATTCCCAGGTCGATCCGGGCGCCGCCGGAGGCGCAGCTCTCGATCTCGAGCGAGGGAAAGGCCGTACGGAGCTCCACCAGTAGTCGGTACAGGGCCTTCGTCTGCCGGTGTGCCGCCCCGGCCTGCAACAGGTCGCGGTTGTGGTCCCACTTCAGAAACGCGATCGGGTACTCGGTGAGCAGTGCGGTCAGCCGGTCCAGCACATGGGCGTACGCGCCAGGCTGGCCCAGGTCGAGGACCCGCTGATACCGCCAGGTCGGCCCGCCCACCCCGCCCAGGACCCAGTCCGGGTGGTCCCGGGCGAGTGCCGAGTCGGGGCTGACCATCTCGGGCTCGACCCACAGCCCGAAGTCCATGCCCCGCTGGTGTACCCGGTCGATCAGTGCGTGCAGGCCCTTCGGCCAGCGCTGTTCGTCGACGTACCAGTCGCCGAGCGCTCGACGGTCGTCGGTGCGCCCGCTGAACCAGCCGTCGTCGAGGACGAACCGTTCGACCCCGACCTCGGCGGCCGTGTCGACGAGCCGGTCGAGGGTGTCCCGGTCGTGGTCGAAATAGACCGCCTCCCAGGTGTTGAGCACGACCGGGCGGGGCGCCCGGGGTGGCCGTCGGGAACGGATCCACGGGTGCAGCCGCGCCGACAGGCCGTCGATGCCGGCGTCGGAGAAGACCGCTACGGTCCAGGGCGTGGTGTAGTGCTCCCCCAGCCGCAGGCTGAGCTCACCCGGTGCGAGCAGTTCTCCGGCGCCCAGCGCGCCGTACCCCAACGCGTGCCGTTCTGCCCACAGCCGCTTGTCGCCGCTCCAGGCCAGGTGCGTCGCCCACACCCGGCCGGCGCGGAAGTCGAAGCCCGGGGTGCCGGCCATCATCAGGTACGGGTCGTCGTGGCCGGGCCGACCGTGCCGGGTCTCGCGGCTCCATACCCCGTGCCGCAGGGTCGTGCGCTGCGGCTGCCGCTCGTACGCCCACAGCCCACTGAAGTCGAGCAGCTCCCGCGCCTCCCGGGGCATCGGCAGCAGCACGTCGAGCCCGGAGAGCTGGAAGGTGCCCGAACCGGTGTGCCGCAGGTGGTGGCGGATCCGCAGCACGCCGTGCTCGCTGAGCTCGACCTCGGTGGTGACCTGGATCCGCCCGTCGGTGGCGGCGAGGTCGAGTAGCACGCGCTCCGGCCCGTCGTGCCGTACGCCGAGCAGGCGGAAGCCGGAGACCGGGGTGCCGTCGTCCGGCCACCAGCCGGCGATCGCCGGTCGGCCGCTCCAGCCCTCGTCGAGGGTGGGGAGCATCGACAGCCGCAGCGGCTCGTCGAGCGAGCTGGGCGCGACGGCGGGCCCCGCGGCGTCGGCGAGCGTGGCCAGGTCACCATCCCCGAGGGCGCCGAGGTCGGGCCCCCAGTGCAGGACGACGGGGGCCCCCGGGCCGCGGGCGTCCAGCACGAAGCTGGTGCCCGCGGCCCGTAGCTGGATGATCACCAGGTCACTCCTTGACCGGAATGGCCTGTGACTTGAGCGTCTGGATCGTCGAGGCTTGTGCGGCCGCGAGGGCGTCGTTCAGGGTGCCTCTGCCGGAGACCGCGTTCTTGAAGCCGTCGGAGGCGTTGGCGTAGGTGGCGGTCATCGTCGGTCCCCAGGTGAAGTCGGGGGCGACCTGGGTCGAGGCCTGGGCGAAGACGTCGTAGATCTTCTGGTTGCCGTAGAACGCCACGCCCCGCTTCAACCCCGGCAGCGCGGCGCCGGCCACGGTGGCCGGGTACAGGTTGGCCTTCTCGTTGAGCTGGCTCAGCCCTTCCTCGGAGGTGTTGAGCCACAGCGCGAACTGGGCCGCCTCGTAGGGGTGCTTCGAGCTCTTGAACACCGCGGTGGACGAGCCGCCCCAGTTGCCGGCCTTCTTCTCGCCGGCGGTCCACTGTGGCATCGGAGCGACCCTCCACTTGCCGGCCGTCTTGGGTGCGCCGGAGGCGATCGAGTTGGCGCCCCACACCGCCGACACCCAGGTCCAGGCCTTGTCCGTGTTGTAGGCGTTGTCCCACTCCGGGGTCCACGGTGGCACCGTCGAGACCTGCTTCTTGGTGATCAGGTCCTGCCAGTAGTCGGCGACCTTCTTGGTGTTGGGGTCGTTCAAGCTCACCGACCACTGCTTGTCGTCGTTGGCGAACCAGTGGCCACCGGCCTGCCAGGCGAGCCCGGCGAACTGGTTGATGTCGCTCTGCGAGAAGTTGGTGATGTAGCCGCCGGCCGTCTTGATCTTCGCGGCCGCCGCGGCGTACTCGTCCCAGGTGGTCGGCACGGCGATGCCGGCCTTCTCGAACAGATCCGCGCGGTAGAACATCGCCATCGGGCCGGTGTCCTGCGGCACGCCGAACACGTGTCCCTGCTCGCCGAAGCTGACCTGGTTCCAGGTCCAGTCCACGAACTGGTCCTTGGCCTTGGCCACGATGTCACAGCCGCCGAGGTCGGTCAGGCCGTCCTGAACTCGGAAGCTGGGCATCGCGTCGTACTCGATCTGGCCGAGGTCCGGGGCGTTGCCGGCCTTGAGCTGGTTGAAGAAGTTCTGGTAGGTGCCGGCGTTGCCGCTCGGGCCGGTCTGCACCTTGACCTGGATGTTCGGGTTCTTGTCGTTCCAGACCTTGACCACCTTCTCGATGTCCGGGATCCACGAGGTGTAGGTCAGGGTCACCGGGCCCGACGAGGGCTGGCACGAAGGGGCGGCGGCGGTGCCCGCGTCGGAGCCGCTGTCTCCCGAGGAGCAGGCGGCCAGCAGCAAGGCAGAGGTCAGCAGCACACTGACCGATCTGAGAGGTGCGCGCATGGCGTTTCCTTTGCGATGGACGGGAACGGGTCGAATCACTTGACCGCTCCGGCGCCGAGACCACTGCGCCAGAAGCGTTGGAGGAAGAGAAAGGCGATCACCAGGGGTGTGATCGACACCAGCGCGCCGACGATCACCAGACTCCGCAGCTCGGGGATGCCGGAGACCTGGCTGTTCCAGGAGTACAGCCCGAGGGTCACCGGGAAGAGCCGCTCGTTGCTGAGCATCACCAGCGGCAACAGGAAGTTGTTCCAGACCGCCACGAACTGGAAGAGAAAGATCGTCACCAGCGCCGGAAGCATCAGCCGCATCGACACGGTGAAGAAGCTGCGCACTTCACCGGAACCGTCGATCCGGGCCGCTTCGAGCAGCTCCTCGGGCACGCTGGCGGCGGCGTAGATGCGGGCCAGGTAGACCCCGAACGGATTGACCACGCTGGGCAGGAAGACCGACCAGAAGGTGTTCGTCGCATCGACCTTGCTGAACAGCAGGAACAGCGGCAGGGCGAGCGTGCTGGCCGGCACGAGCACCCCGCCCAGGATCACGTTGAACAGCGCCTCGCGGCCGGGGAACCGGTACTTGGCGATGGCGTAACCGCACATCGCGGCGAGCAGCGTGCCCAGCAGCGCGGCGCCCCCGGTGTAGAGCAGGCTGTTGAGCATCCAGCGCAGGAACACACCGTCGCGGTAGGCCAGCAGCTCACGGATGTTCGCGCCCAGGTCGAAGTCCGCGAACCAGAGCGCGTTGGTGCCGGTGATCTGCTCACGGCTCTTGGACGAACCGACGAACAGCCACCAGATCGGCACCAGGAAGTAGACGGTGCAGACGCCCATGACGATCATCGCCGCGGTGCGGGAGAGCAGGCTCTCCCGGACCTTGATTCCCGAGGTGCTCATCGCTCACTCCGCCGCTGGCTGAACTTGAGGAAGGTGAAGGACAACGCGAAGGTCGCCAGGGCCAGGACGACGGAGAAAGCCGCTGCGAGATCGAAGTTCGGGATCGAGGAGGTGGAGTAGACGGTGAGGTTGGGCGTGTAGGTGCTCGACACCGCCGAACTGAAGCTGCGGAACACCTGCGGTTCGGCGATCAGTTGCAGCGTGCCGATGATGGAGAAGACTGCGGTCAGCGCGATCGCCGGCATCACCAGCGGGATCTTCACCGACCAGGCGGTGCGGAACGGCCCGGCGCCGTCGATCCGGGCCGCCTCGTAGACCTCCGAGGGGATCGACAGCAGCGCCGAGTAGATGATCAGCATGTTGTAGCCGACGTAGACCCAGGTCACGACGTTGGCCATGGCCCAGAGCACGAGGTCGGCGCTGAGGAAGTCGATGTTGCGGGTGAGGGCGGTGAACGGGGAGAGGTTCGGCGAGTACAGGTAGCCCCACATGATCGCGGCGACCACTCCGGGCACCGCGTACGGGACGAAGAACGCGAGCCGGAAGAAGGAGCGTCCCCTGACCAGGCCGGAGTCGAGCAGCAGCGCCAGCAACAGGGCCAGGCCCAGCATGATCGGCACCTGCACGACGCCGAACGCGAGCACTCGGCCGACGGACGCCCAGAACGGACCGTCGGAGAACACCCGTTCGTACTGGGTGAGACCGCCGAACACCTCGCGGGCCGGCCCGAAGGTGCCGGTGCGCTCGAGCTTGTGGAGCGACTGCACCACCGCGTACCCGATCGGGATCAGGTAGAAGAGGATGAACAGCACCCCGAAGGGCGCCACGAAGAACAACACTGCGCGGGTGTGCCGGGACCGGCGCGGATTGCGGGACCCGATCGTGGGTGGGCCCGCTCCGGCTGTCCTGGCTTCGGTCACGGTCATGAGACCGGTTCCTCTCTGACGACGCGTACGGCTCCGGCCCCGACCTTGAGCAGGCCGGGCACGGCCTCCCCGGTGAGCAGGTCGCGGCCGGTGACCGGGTGCTCGATGTCCTGCCTGCCATGGTTGATGACGAAGACGTACGTGCGGCCGTCCCCGGTACGTCTGACCACCTCGACCGAGCCGTCGGTCTCGGGTCCGGTCGCCCGGACTCCGGCGGCCCGGCCGGCGGATCGCAGCAGGTCCCGCAGGCCGTCGTCGTCCAGCGCGGTGGCCACGTACCACGAGGCGCCCTGTCCGTAGCTGTTCCGGGTGACCGCCGGCACGCCCGGCAGGGGCCCGTCGGCGTAGCTGTCGACGGTCACCGCGGTGGTGGCCCGCAGCCGCTCGGTCCAGAGCGATGCCGTCGCTCCCCCGGTCAGGGTGACCCGATCGCCGGGCAACAGCGGGACGAACTCCTCGGTGACCACACCGAGCATCTCCCGGAAGGCGCCCGGGTAGCCGCCGCGCCGGACCTTGTCGGCGGCGTCGACGATGCCGCTGTAGAAGGTGACGACGGCGTGCCCGCCGCCGGCCACGTAGCCGTTGATCGCGGCCGCGTCCTCGTCCGACACCAGGTGCAGGCAGGGAACGACCACCAGGCCGTACCGGCTCAGGTCGGTGCCGGGCGCCACCACGTCGGTGGTGTGACCGAGCCCGCGCAGCGCCCGGTACGTGGCGTGCACCTGATCCAGGTAGCGCACGTCCTTGGAGGGGCGGGCCTCGGTGTCGGTGGCCCACCAGGCCTGCCAGTCGAACAGGATCGCCACGTCGGCCCGTACCGTCGTGCCCGCGACCTCGGCCAACGCGCCCAGGGTCGAGGACAGGTCGAGCACCTGGCGCCAGGTGGCGGTGTCGGTGCCCGCGTGCGGCACCATCGCGGAGTGGAACTTCTCGGCGCCCTGCGTCGAGGCGCGCCACTGGAAGAAGCAGACGGAGTCGGCGCCGCGGGCCACGTGGGTGAGTGAGTTGCGCACCAGCTGGCCCGGCTCCTTGGCCAGGTTGTACGGCTGCCAGTTGACCGCGCCGGTGGAGTGTTCCATGAGGATCCAGGGTCTTCCACCGGCCAGGCCGCGGGTCAGGTCGGCGGCGAAGGACAGCTCCGCGTCCGGGTCGCCCAGGCGGTGATCGAGATAGTGGTCGTTGGCGATGACGTCCATCTCGGGCGCCCAGCTCCAGTAGTCCAGCGCCCGGATGTGCGCGGTGACCATGAAGTTGGTGGTGATCGGCGCGCGGGTGTGTCGGCGCAGCACGGCCGCTTCGGCGCGGTAGTGGTCCAGCAGCTCGTCCGAGCTGAACCGGTGGAAGTCCAACAGCTGGCCGGGGTTGCGCAGCGACAGCGCCAGCTTCGGCGGCAGGATCTCGGCGAAGTCGCTGTACCGCTGGCTCCAGAACGACGTCCCCCACGCCTCGTTGAGCGCCTCGATGCTGCCGTAGCGGCGGCGCAGCCAGGCCCGGAACGCGCTGGCGCTGGCATCGTCGTAGCAGAGCGCGTTGTGGCAGCCCAGCTCGTTGGAGACGTGCCAGAGCGCGACGGCCGGATGCGCGCCGTAACGGACAGCGACCTGTTCGACCAGCGCGAGGGCGTGCTCCCGATAGATCGGCGAGCTGGGACACCAGGCCTGGCGGCCGCCGGGGAACCGGGTACTGCCGTCGACCGCCTCGGGCAGGATCTCCGGATGCCGGGTGGTGAGCCACGGCGGCGGCGACGAGGTCCCGGTGCCGAGGTTGACCCGGATGCCGTTGTCGTGCAGCAGGGCAACGATGCTGTCGAGGCCGCGGAAGTCGTACTCGCCGGGTCGGGGCTCGATGCTGGACCAGCCGAAGATGTTCACGGCCACCAGGTCGACGCCCGCCGAACGCATCAGTGCGACGTCCTCGGCCCAGATGTCGGGTGGCCACTGCTCGAAGTTGTAGTCGCAACCGAGGCTGATGCCGGCCAGGCCTTCCATCGAGTTCCCTCACTGCCAGACGCATGTGTGTTCGTGCACACATTGCGTGACGATGACGACACGACGTCGAATGTGTGAACGTGCCCACATTAAGCACGGCCCTCCGGCCAGGTCAATAGACCAGATCTACACTCCCAACGTGGCCCAGCCGGACAAGCCCAGACGCGCCACGATCCACGACGTCGCCGCGGTGGCTGGAGTCTCGCGAGGCACGGTCAACCGGGTGCTGAACGGTGGCTATGTCTCCGCACCGGCCCGCGCCGCGGTCGAGGCCGCGATCGCCCAGGTCGGCTACGTGCCGAACACCGCCGCCCGCAACCTCGTGATGCGCCGTTCCCAGGCCGTCGGCTTCCTGGCGCTCGAGCCACACTCACTACTGCTGGACGACCCCAACATCGGCGCGATCATGCTGGGTGCCAACGAGATCCTCTCGGAGGCCGACCACCAGATGGTCAACCTGGTCGTCGACTCCGCCCGGGACACCGAACGGGTGGCTCGCTACCTCAGCGGGGGCTTCGTCGACGGCGCGATCATCGTCTCCGCCCGGACCCACGACCCGATCACCCGGGTGATAGCCCAGCTCGGCCTGCCGGCCGCCTTCGTCGGGCACCCGCCGGACCTGCACCGCAGCATCCCGTTCGTCGGCATCGACAACGCGGGCTCGGCTCGCATGATCACCGAACGCCTGGCGGCGACGGGCCGGCGACACATCGCCATGATCGCAGCGGCCCTGGACCGCGACTCGGGCGCTGACCGCCTCGCCGGCTTCCGGGACGCTCTCGGCGACCGCTTCGACCCGCGCCTGGTCGTCGAGGTGCCACTCTACGACTACATGTCCGGCGTCAGGGGCATGCGGGAACTGCTGCTCCGTGAACCGCGTATCGACGGGCTGTTCGCCGCCTCCGACGCCGTAGCGGCAGGAGCACTCGCCCAGCTGCGCGACTCGGGCCGCAGCGTGCCGGTCGACGTCGGGATCGTGGGCTTCGACGACAGCTCCTGGGCGCTGCGCACCCAACCTCCCCTGTCGACAGTCCACCAGCCGGCCCGGGAGATCGGCCGCCACGCGGCGGATCTGGTCCTGCGTCAACTGCGCGGCGAGCGGCCCGCACCCAAGCTGCTGCCCACCCCGATCGTCTGGCGCGACTCGGCCTGACCACGACGTCGCCAGAAGTCGACGCTGGTCAGGGGTGGTCGAGCCCGACCCGGCGGTGGGCGCTCCGGAATGCCCCGGGCGACTGCCCGCACCCCGCCGTGAAGCTGGCGTAGAGCCGACTGACCGACCCGAAGCCGGCCGCATGTGCCACCGTGGCGATGGGATCGTCGGTGGTGACGAGCAGGCGCTGCGCCTCGGCCACCCGGCACTGTTCGAGATAGCGACCGATCGTGACGCCGGTGACGTTCCGGAACACCCGCATCGCATAGCGCGGATGGAGATGGACGGCGGCGGCGACGTCGGCTATGCCGATGCGCTCGGCGAAGTGATTGACCACGAAGTGAGCCATCGTCGTGGCCTGATCGAGGGCGCTCTCGTCGCTGGAACGCACGCCCGGCGGCGGATCGAGCCGGGACCCGTGCAGCAGGCGGCGGAGATAGGCCTCGATCTCCAGCAGGGCGGCGGTTCGCAGCTCGCCGTCGGTCCCCGCCACCTCCGCCGACCATTGGGGGAACTGGTGCGTCGTCGCCCCGCCGACGGCCACGACCGGCCAGCCACGCAGGGAGGGGCCGAGCACCGCCTGGGCGAGACCCCACGAAGAGACCGTCGTCAGCGGCAGGTTGAGCCAGCGGACCCGCGCGTCGGCTGTCGCCGTCACGAGCTGGTGCGGGATGGCCGCCCAGAAGAGGACCGTCGCGCCTCGCTCCAGCTCGACGTATCGGCCGCCGAACAGGTACGCCACGGCTCCCTCGACCACGATGTTGATCTCAAGGTCCTGATGTCGGTGCGCCCGGCTCATGAGCGCCGGTTCGCCCTCCCAGCAGGCGAGGCCGATGTCCTGGTCGTGGGGGGGAAGGGTCATGTGCACATCCGGGAGGAGGAGGTGATTCAGGGCGAAGACCGGCCCTCGCCCCGAACATACGCTGGGCCCACAGCGACTTATCGCCGCAGCCCCGAGGAGAGTTCCATGCCAGTCCGCCTGACCGACGACGAGATTCGCGAGTTCGACGAGAACGGGTTTCTGGTCCTGCGCGGGCGCATCGACGGCCCGCTGCTCGATCGCCTCCAGGCCGCCGCCGACCAGTGGATCGGCGACGGACAGGGCGCCGCAGGAGACCGCCCGAGGAACCCCGACTACCTGTACGCCGAGCGGCCCACCGGACCGTCCCTTTTCCGCGTCGACTACCTGCACGACAAGGCGAACAGCGCCTCACTCGAGCTCCTGGGCGCACCAGCACTGCTGGGCATCGCGGAGAGCCTGGCGGGCCCGGCGTTCGTGCCGACGTACGAGTCGCTGGTCTTCAAGCAGGAGGGCGACGGCGCGCCCATCGCCTGGCACCAGGACGCCGTCCACCCCCGCCGGCATCGCATCTTCAACATCGATGTCTACCTGGATCACTCCCGACGCGACGAGGGCGCCTTGCGAGTGGTGCCGGGCAGCCAACGCCGACCCGCGGACATCTGCGCCCTCACCGACGCGTACGGCTGGGACCTGCCCGGCGCCGTGGCGGTCGAGCTCGAGCCGGGCGACGTGCTGGTGCACGACGTCATGTTGGTGCACGGCTCGGCGCCGGTCACCGGCAACCGACTGCGACGAACCCTGTACTACGAGTTCCGGGCGGCCGAGCAGATCCTCGACGAGGGCCCGTGGGACGCCGAGTGGGTACGACGACGCCTGCGGCTCGTGCCGCTCGGCCTGGCCGAATTCGCCCGGCGAAACCCCGGAACGCCCGGCTTCGATTGGCAGGTACCCGACCACCTGCGCCCCGAGTCGTCCGGGGACGCGCCGACCGAACTCCGGATCGTGCACGAGTCACACACCCCGGGCTCCTACTGCAGCGCGGGCGACGTACCGGCCGCGGTGTGACTGCCCGGCTGGACATCGGGTCAGTCCGCCACGGCGTCGTCCTGGCTGCCGAAGCCGTGGCGGGCTCCCAGCGGCTGCCTCCCGCCGGAGACCGAACCGCGCCTGCCGCTGGCGGCGAGCGTGCCGAGCAGCGCAAGCGCCTCGGCTGTGCGGCTCGGCGCGGTAGCAACATCCTGCGGTACGGCGATCGGCCGCGCAGGACGTGCTGTGCTGGTTCTGTCCCGAACGTGCTGGTCATGCGCCGAACATCCGAGCACCCGCGGAGCGCCATCACGGCTGGCAGCGATGTCTGATCGCGACGCCAGGGGAAGCAGCTCGGTCCGGGTCAGCCGCGGTCCGGGTCAGCGGTGACGGCGCGCAACTGTGGGTGGCTCCGGCGTAGCTGGTCCTCCAGCCCTTGACGGAGCGTGCGTCGGGCGGCGGGGCAGCCGTGGCAGGCGCCGGCGAGCTTGACGGTGACGGTGCCGTCGCGCACGTCGAGGAGCTCGATGTGGCCGCCGTGGGAGCGGGCGAGGTCGCCGACGGGCCCGTCGAGCAACTCCTGGGCGGCGTCACGCAGCGGCCCGTCGTCCGGCTCGCCGCAGTTCTCGGCCGGGGTCCAGTGGGTCGGATCGGCGAGGGCAGCGTGTAGCGCCGTGCGGACCCGGGCGCCGTCGCGGGACCACTGCCGACCCGGACGCAGTGTGGTGACGATCGCGGCGGGTTCGACGCGGACCTGGGCGAGGGTGCCGTCGTCGCGCAGGGCGGCGAGCGGGGCGGGCAGGGTGGCGGCGGTGCCGGTGAAGGGCAGCACCCCGGCGGGGGTGATCCAGCGCAGTTGCTCGGCGTGACCCGGGACCGGTTGGGGATGGATGGGAATCATGGCCTCATCCCGTCAGCAGCGCCGTGATCGTCCTGGCCAGGTAGGCCATGATCCAGGCCAGCGCGGTCAGGTAGCTGAACGCGATCAGGGGCCATCTCCAGCCGCCGGTTTCGCGGCGGATGATGCCGACGGTGGCCATGCACTGCAACGCGAAGGCGAAGTAGACCAGCAGCGCTGCGATGGTCGGCGGGGTGAACAGCGGCTGCCCAGCGTGCGGTCCGTCGGTGTAGGTCATCGCCTTGAGCGCCTTCGACGGCTCGTCGGGGTTCTCCGCGGCGGCGACCTGACCGAGGGTGGCGACGAATGTCTCCCGCGCCGACTGTGCCGACAGCACGCCGATGTTGATCCGCCAGTCGAAGCCGAGCGGGTCGAAGACCGGCGCGACGAGGTGGCCCAGGCTGGCGGCGTAACTGTGGTCGGCCACGTAGGCGGAGACCGCGGTGTCGTTGCCTGGGTCGACGCCGTGGGCGCGCAGGTCGGCGGTCGAGTGCAGGGGGAGGTTCAGCAGCAGCCAGAGGCTGACGGTGGTGACCGCGATGATGGTGGTGCACTTGCGCAGGAACGACTTCGCCGAATCGCCGACCGCGATCAGCACCGAGCGGGCCGAGGGGATCCGGTACGGGGGCATCTCCATGTAGAACGGCAGGAGCGGGCCGGTGCGGTCGCCGAGTTTCTTGAACACCCAGGCGGCGGTCATGGCCGAGACCGCGCCGAGCAGGTACATGCCGAACATGACCAGGCCCTGCGCTCCGAACGGCCCCCAGCGGGCGGCCGGGTCCACGAGCAGGCCGATCAGCAGCACGTACACCGGCAGCCGCGCCGAGCAGGTCATCAGCGGCGCCGCCATCATGGTGGCCAGGCGGTCCTTGGCCGACGGCAGGGTGCGGGTAGCCATGATGCCCGGGATCGCGCAGGCGAAGGACGACAGCAGGGCCACGAAGGCCCGGCCTTCCAGGCCGGCGCGGGCCATCACCCGGTCCATCAGGAACGCGGCGCGGGACATGTAGCCGATGCCCTCGAGCAGGGAGATCAGCAGGAACAGCAGCATGATCTGCGGCACGAACACGAGCACCGCGCCGATGCCGCCGATGACCGCGTCGCCCAGCAGCCCGGCCAGCCACGGGTTGTCGACGTGGGTGGCCACCAGCCCGGACAGCCACCCGAAGAACGTCTCCACGTAGCCCTGCAGGGGTGCGGCCAGGGTGAACACGGTCTGGAAGAAGAGCATCATCACGGCGAGGAACACGATGGTGCCCCACAGCGGGTGCAGCAACACCGCGTCGACGCGCTGGGTGACGCGGTGCCGACCCGGGGCGCGGTAGCCGGCGAAGCTCAGCACCGACTCCGCCCACGCGTCCACCTCGGCCGGGTCGTCCGGCGGCGGAATGGCCGGTGTCGACCATGTCGGCCACCGCTCGATCTGCTCGCGGAGCTGGTCGATGCCCTGCCCGCGGTTGCCGAGCACCCGCACCACCGGCACGCCCAGCGCCTGCTGCAACGCCGCCAGGTCCAATTGGCCCTGCCGTACGGTCATCTCGTCGGTGAACGTCACCACCAGGCAGGTGGGCAGACCGCGGCGCAGCACCTGGGCGACGAACCGCAGCGAGCGGCGCAGCGTGGTGGCGTCCACCACGACCAGCAGCGCGTCCGGCGGTGCCTCGCCGTCGAGGCGGCCGTCGAGCACGTCGACCATGATCTGCTCGTCCGGGCTGATCGGGTCGAGGCTGTAGGTGCCCGGCAGGTCCTCGATCAGGTACCGGCGGTCACCCGCCTGCATGGTGCCGACGAACCGGGACACCGTCACACCGGGGTAGTTGCCCGTCTTGGCGTGCAGGCCGGTCAGCGCGTTGAAGATGCTCGTCTTGCCGGCGTTCGGGCTGCCCGCCAGGGCCAAGCGGGGCAATGCCGTGTCTACGGCGCCACGGGCGGCCTCAGCGTGGCATCCCGAGTCACTCACCGCGCGTCCCGGATCAGCACGTGCGCGGCCTGCGCGCGGCGCAGGCACAGGTCGTAGTCCTTGACCCGGTACACCACCGGATCCCGCAGGGGCGCGCGGCGGACGACCTGCACCGGCGTCCCGGCGGTGAACCCGAGGTCCGCCAACCGGCGGGCCGTCGCAGGGGGTGCCCCGTCGGCCAGTCCCACGATCGTGGCGCGACTGCCCGGTGGCAGGTCTGCGAGCCGACCCGGCTCCACGGCACACACCGCGGTGCCGGTTCGTGCGACAGCAGGACGTCTCAGCAGCACCAGCTCACCATAAGGTAAGGCTCGCCTCACCTGCCAGGGTGTGTGACGAACTCCGGCCGTCCGACCACGGCCGCGTACCGTGCGATTGTGCTGGTTGCGGCCGTTCTGGTCCGCCTGGTGCCGGTCGGATCCGTCGCGGTGGCCGTGCGAGGGCACGCCGGTGCCCTGGCTCACCCGTCCGCCCACGCGTCCGCGCGATGATCGGGGTGATGCGAGGTGCGGGTGCCGATGTTCCGGAAGGGGGTGGGCAGGGGTGCGGGTGCTGGTCGTCGAGGACGAGACCGCCCTGGCGCAGGTGCTGCGCGCCGGCCTGACGGACGAGGGTTTCGCCGTGGATGTGCACCACACGGGGACCGACGGGCTGTGGGCGGCCACCGAGAACCCGTACGACGTGATCGTGCTGGACATCATGCTGCCCGGTCTCAACGGGTACGAGGTGTGCCGGCGACTGCGGTCACAGGGCGTGTGGACGCCGGTGTTGATGTTGACCGCGAAGGACGGCGAGTACGACCAGGCGGACGCGTTCAACCTCGGGGCCGACGACTACCTGGTCAAGCCGTTCTCGTTCGTGGTGCTGGTGGCTCGGCTGCGGGCTCTGGTGCGCCGGGGGGCGCCCGCCCGGCCGGTCGTGCTGACCGCCGGGGACCTGAGCGTGGATCCGGCGCGACGGCAGGTCAGTCGGGCCGGTCAGGCCGTTCGGGTCACTGCGCGGGAGTTCGCGCTGCTGGAGTTCCTGATGCGTCACCGTGGTGACGTGGTGTCCAAACGGCAGATCATCGACAACGTCTGGGACGCCCACTTCGACGGCGACCCCAATATCGTCGAGGTGTACGTCGGCTACCTCCGCCGCAAGATCGACCAGCCGTTCGGGCGCCGGGCCATCCAGACCGAGCGGGGCATGGGCTACCGCCTGGCAGCCGACGGCGGCTGAGCGTGGCCATCGGGCGGATCCGCCGGCATCTGGGCGTACGGCTGCGTTCGGCGCTGGCCGCCGCCACGGTCGTGGCGGCGGCCTTCGCCGTCGGCGCGGCGGCGTTCGTCTACCTCGCTCGCGCGGATCTGGCCGGCAACGTGGACGCCGCCGCGCGGCAACGGGCGGCCGAGGTGGTCTCGGCGGTCGCCGCCGGCGATCGGGACGCACTCGCCCAGACGCTGAAGCCCAGCCCGGGAGAGCAGACATTGGTGCAGGTCCTCGACCCGTCCGGAAGGGTCGAGGCAGCCTCGGCCGCGCTCGGCGACGCCGCGCCGCTGTCCCCGCTACGGCCCCGGCCCGGTCAACTGCTGCGCGAGCAGCGGCTGCTGCCGTTCGCCGACGAGGACCCCTTCCGAATCGCCGCCGAAGGGGTGGCCACCAGCTCAGGCACCCGCACAGTGCTGGTCGCGCAGTCACTGCGGCCGGTCAACGAGAGCACCGAGGCGGCCGCGGCGATCCTGGCCGCCGGGCTGGCGCCCATGCTGCTGGTGGTCGGCGCGGCGGTGTTCTGGTTCGTCGGACGGTCCCTGCGCCCGGTCGAGGCCATCCGGCGCCGGGTCTCCGGCATCACCGCCCGGGACCTGCACGCCCGCGTGCCCGTACCGACCGCCCGAGATGAGGTCGCGGCCCTCGCAGAGACGATGAACGGCATGCTGGAGCGGCTGGAGACCGCCGCGGCGAGCCAGCGCCGGTTCGTCGCCGACGCCAGCCACGAACTGCGCAGCCCCCTGGCCACCCTGCGCGCCGGCCTCGACCGCCTGGCCGTGACACCCTCGCCCGACGGCCACCGCGACCTGGTCGATCTGCTGCGCCAGGAGACCAGCCGGCTCGGCGATCTCGTCGCGGACCTGCTGCTGCTCGCACGCATCGACGAACGCGGTGCCACCCGCCGCCACGACGACGTCGACCTCGACGACCTGGCCTACACCGAACGGGACCGGCTCGCCGCGCACCGCCCGGACCTCACCGTCCGCGCCCACCTCACCCCGGTACGGGTGGCCGGGGACGCCCACGACCTCGGCCGCGCGCTGCGGAACTTGGCTGACAACGCCGCCCGTCACGCCCGTAGCCAGGTGACGCTGCGCGTGTCGGTGCGCGACGGGTGGGGGTGCGTGGAGGTCACCGACGACGGACCCGGCGTCCCGGAAGCGGACCGTGAGCGCATCTTCGACCGGTTCGTCCGTCTCGACGACAGCCGCACCCGCCCGGAAGGCGGCAGCGGCCTGGGCCTCGCCATCACCCGCGAGGTCGTCACGGCCCACGGCGGCCAGGTGCAGGTGCTGCCCGGACCGGGCATGACCGTCCGGATCCGGCTGCCCCACCACGTCGCTTCCGAAGATCACTGAACCCCCGCTTCGGCGATTTCAGGCTCCTCTCAGGTGGCTGGCGGCACCCTTGGCCTGATGGGCGCCTGCATGAACCGGAACCCGTCAGCCACGGGGGAGCGATGAACTATCACCTGTTCCAGATCGTCAACGCCGTAGCCGGTCGCAGCGACCCCGTCGACGACGTCTTCGAATGGTCGGCGAGGTGGCTGATCTACGTCCTTGCTGCCACGGCGGCCGTACCTGTCCTGGCCCATCTGCGGCACCGGCGCGCCGCCTTGGTGCGCGTCGTCGTCTCCCTCGGGCTGGCCTTCGCCGTCGGGCAAGCCATCGCCGCGCTCAGCACCGAGGTACGGCCGTTCCAGACCCACCCCGTGCACCAGTTGATCCCGCACGCCGCCGGAGCGTCGCTGCCCAGCGACCACGCCACCGCGGCGTTCGCGGTGGCTTTCGCCGTCGGGGCGTTTCTGTCCCGCCGGTGGGGGGTAGCGCTGAGCGTGCTCGCCACCATCATCGGTTTTGCCCGTGTCTGGACCGGAGTGCACTACCCCGGCGACATCCTCGCCGGTGCGCTCGTCGCCGCCGGGGCGGTCACCGCCGTCGACATCGGTGGACGCGTATGCGACCGCCTGTTCAGCCGCCGCCACTCCGACCCCACCGCCTGAGATCCCCCGCCCCCTCGCTCCGGAGGTCCCCGCCATGTCCACGCCTCAAGCGCTGCTCGCCGTGGGCCCCAGCTTCATCGACCCGGAATGGCTGATCTCCACCTTCGGGCTGATCGGAATCCTCGCGATCATCTTCGCCGAATCCGGGCTGCTCATCGGGTTCTTCCTTCCCGGCGACTCGCTGCTGTTCACCGCCGGACTCCTCGTCGCCGACGGCCGCTACCTGCACCAGCCCCTCTGGCTGGTCTGCCTGCTCGTCGCCGTCGCCGCCATCGTCGGCGACCAGGTCGGCTACCTTTTCGGCAAGCGCGTCGGCCCGAGCCTGTTCCGGCGCCCCAACTCCCGGCTGTTCAAACAGGAGAACGTACAACAGGCCAACGCCTTCTTCGCACGCTACGGCGCCCGCTCGATCGTGCTGGCCCGCTTCGTGCCGATCGTGCGAACCTTCACCCCCATCATCGCCGGAGTCAGCCGCATGCACTACCGCACCTTCCTCACCTACAACGTCCTCGGCGGCGTCCTGTGGGGAACCGGTGTCACCGTGCTCGGCTACTTCCTCGGGCAGATCAGCTTCGTCAAGTCGAACATCGAGTTCATCCTCATCGCCATCGTGCTCATCTCCGTCCTGCCCATCGGCATCCAACTCCTGCGCTCCCGCCGCCACTCGGCGACCACCGCCGATGCGACGGTGTCCAGCGGCGCACCCGGTACCGACTGAACGACCCGTCGGCGCTGGGCGACACCCCAGCGCCGACCTGCAACTGGCCGCCGGATCGTCCTCACCTGCGGGTTGATGGCCCCGGGGGACTTCCCATCCGCCCGCCGCCTCGCACGAGCGATCCCGGATGGTCGATCACCTGACGCCGTCGAACTGGTTCAGGGTCGTCATCAGGGCATCGACCGCTGAGGCGCAGTCGGCCTGCACCGGATTCGACGCCCTCAGAGCGGTCAGGACCGCATCGATCTGGTCGTCGAGTTGGTGCCATCTCGCGGAATCGCGCGGCTTGAGCCCCGCCTCGGCGTCGTCCCACGCCACCTCGAGATCCTTCGCCCGGGCCTTCCCGCCCGCCAGGTCGTTTCTGGCGACCTTCTCCTTGACGTCCGTGACGATCACCGCGAATTTACCGAGGTTGCCCAGCTTCGTCGTCGGATGAGCTTGCCGCGGGAGGGCTGCCGGGGCACCGGCCCGGCTACCGGGCTGCGCGGTCGTCACGGGGGCAGACTCGGCGGTCGGCGTCGTGTCCGCGGCCGGCCGCAACGCCCACCCGACCAGCGCGACAGCTACGACGGCCGCGCCGGCCCAGATGTAGTCCTGCCCCTGGCCGCCGCGCGGCCCCGCGCCCTTGACAGCCACACCGTGACGACTGACCAGAACCTGTTCACGGATGACGAGGGCCAAGATCGTGCCGATGAAAAGCAGACTGGTCACGCTCGCGCCCAGCCCCAGACCGCCGAAATCCTTGTCCTGCGTCAGCAGGTCACCGAGCGAGGCGCCGAGCGGGCGGGTGAGCACGTAGGCGATCCAGAACGTCAGCACCTGTCCGGCGCCCAGCCGGTAGGCGACCCACGTCGCCGCAATCAGGGCCCCGAAAATCAGCACCCCGTTGCGGAAGCCCAGGCTGAGCGCTTCGGTAGCGAGGTCGCCAGCGGCGGTGCCGAGTGCGAACGTGGTGAGGATCGCGCCCCAGTAGAACGCCTCGCGGCGCGGAGTGTCGATGGAAGTGATCGCGAGAGTATGTTCCTGCCGATACCACACAGCGAACACGACCGCGAGGACAACTGCGAAAACAGCGGTACTGAGATACAGGCTCACAGCCAGCGTGTCAGTGAAGAAGTCGGTCAACTGCGTACCGACGATGCTCACCAACACCACACACAACCAGTAGATCCATGGCGTGTAGGCACGGGTCCGGAACTGGATGACAAGCGCGACGACGAGCGCCGCGAACATGACGGCGTCGGTGACGGCAGGCCCCAGGCCGACGTTCACGGCGAGGTAGTCCGCGAACGTCTCTCCGATCGTCGTCGACAACACCTTGATGACCCAGAACGTCACGGTAATCGCCGGGACTTTGGTCAACCAGCCGCGCGTACCTACCAGCCGGTCAGTGGCAACAGACACAATTCTTCCCCTTCGGCAAGGACTCTGACGAGAGCATGGGCCGCCGACCCTGAAATCCTGCTGAAGACCGCGTCTCCCGATCCCCGTACCTCGGCCCGTACCGTCTCGCCGACCCGGACGCACCGCTGCTGCGCACCGCCTTCGACCAGACCGCCAACGCCAACGGGCTGCCCCGGTCCGCGGCCGCGATGCAGCGGCCAGGTCGGCGAGCAGGTAGAAGCCGAGGGTGCGGGCCTGCTCGGTGGGGAACGCGGCGAGGAGTTCCTCGGCGCCGCCGAGGTCACCGCGCTACTTGGCGGCGATGACTCCGGCGGCAGGTCGGAGCAGTTCGGTGGCGGTGTGGGTGGCTGTGGTCACCCGGATCAGGTCTTCGGTCTGGTGGCGCGGGCGGCATCGAACTGGGCGGTCACGTCGGCCCAGTTGACCAGGTTCCACAGCCGGTCGACGTAGTCGGGGCGCCCGCCGCCTGCCGCCCGCCGCCCGCCGCCCGCCGCCCGCAAGAAGATCAAGCCAGCGCCCGCAAGAACCGGCCCGACAGCGGCCCCAACGCCAGCAACCCGGCGCCGACGAAACCGAGAACAGGTGCTCCGAGCTCACCGAAGCGCAAGCAGGCCGCAAAGCCGCAGGTCACATCCCGACAAACCCGCGAGAAGGCCGTCTCCGGGGGGGGACTGCACCCACATCGCACCCACGTGACACCCACCATCTACACCGACCGGACAGCAAAAAGGGCCTGACCTGCGTCTCCGCAGATCAGGCCCCTCATGATCTTGTGCGCCCGAAGGGACTCGAACCCCTAACCTTCTGATCCGTAGCCGAACCCGTCAGATGCTCCCTACGCTGCGTAACCGCCACTTCGTGCGTATCGCTGAGTGCTGCTGCGCGCCGAAACAAGTGGCTTAGTATCTGCTGGTCAGGGCGATGCCACCCGCAGAGTGCGACATCCTCCAATGTGAGGAGCGGCCTCGCAGGCCGCGTGGGCTGATTTAGTTCCAACCGTGCTGGTCATACGCCGAACATCCGAGCACCAACGGAGCACCATCACGGCTGGTAACCACCGGCAGCGGGCCACGTCCTTCTACAGCCATATTTGGCGCGACGAGGCCCTCCGAGCACCGAGCCACCCAGGTCGACGAAGGGTGGCTCAGACATGTCCTCGCTGGCAGTGGCGCCAGGCTGGTCTCAGGGCACTCCTCCCCCGCTCGCTACTCCTGCCGCCAGGACCGCCGGCTGAGGTAGCGCCGTTGCCGCGCGAGACTGCGCGGCGTCCCGGGCTTCGGCGCCTTGGGAGCGATAGGCGGCTTGCTCGCTCCGCGTCGCTTGCGCGGCGGATAGGTACGCCCCGGCCCGCCGCCCGACATCGGGCGGACAGGATCGCCGGGCCGAACGGCACCGCACACAGACTTTTCCAAGATTCACTCCTCCGACATGAGCAACTGCGCCAAGGATCCCCTCAGACGGGGTTCCCTGCTTGTGGTGATCTTTGCCGACAAAAGTCTGCCACAGCGACCGGCCCGGACGAATCGGAGCGTGAGCGCAGCGTGAGCAGTAAGCCAGAGGGGATGAGAAGCTTCCCTGGCGCAGTGACGTGAGTGCCCTGCTCACAATGAACCGGTGGGAGGGAAACATGCAGTTCGAGCTCTTGGGAGACTTTCACGCCTTCGAGGGCGACCGACGCATTCAGATCAGGTCCATGCAGGTCCGCGCCCTCCTGGCAACCCTTCTGCTCGCGCCCGGGCAACGCGCATCGCACGAGTACATCGCGGACCGCCTCTGGCCAAAGGGCGACTACAATCCGACCAGGGTGCGTTCGTGCTGCCGAAAGCTGCGCAGTTACTTCCCGGACGCCATGCCTGACAGCAATGAGCGGCGCTATTGCAGCCTCCGTGTCGACCGGACTGTTGTTGACTACTTCCGATTCGAGGACAACCTCGAACTGGCCCGACTTCGGCAAGGCGCGGACCGGATCGGCACCTTGCGCGACGCCCTCGCCGAATGGCGAGGCGAGCCCCTGGGCGAAATCACTGGCGCGGACCTGAGCGACGAGAGGCAGCGCCTCGATCAGAGCCGCCTGCGCGCCACCTTCCTCCTCCTCGATGAGCTGTTGAAGGTCGATACGTCGGGCTTCAACCGTGAGCTGCGGCCAGCACTGCGTCGGTGGCCAGCGGATCAACCGCTTCTCAGCCTCGAACTACGGTTCCTTGCCAGCACAGACGGCCCGTCGCGGGTCCGCCAGCGATACCAGGAGTGGACGAGACTGCACGGTGCCCCGGACGCCAAGCTGGAGAGGTACGTCGACCAGCTGACCCGCCGTTCCGTCACCAAGCCGGCGCAACCTGGCGTACCGCGCCAGCTTCCGCCCCACCGGGCACCCCTTGCGGGACGGCAGGCAGAGCTCAGCGCTTTGTCGGAGGCGTTGCTGGCGGATGCCCTGGCGAACACCGGGCTGGCTGTGGTCACCGGGATGGCCGGCGTCGGGAAGACGCAGCTCGCGCAACACTGGGCGGCTTCGGTGGAGGGCGACTTCCCAGACGGCACGCTCTACGTGGATCTCAACGGCTACACGGCCAACGGGTCTCCGGAGCAGCCGGCCCAGCTCCTGGCCCGGATCCTCAACGACCTCGGCGTCCGGCCCCGCACCCCAACTGTCGATGGGATGAGCACGGAATACCGCACGGAGCTCGCGCGCCGCAAGACCATCGTGCTGCTCGACAACGCCCGTGACGTCCATCAGGTGCGGCCGCTGCTGCCCGGCACCGGCTCGTCGGTAGCCGTCGTGACGAGCCGGGACCGTCTCATGCAGATGATCGTCCGCGAGCACGCTCATGAGGTCAGGCTCGGCCCGCTCGGTCACGAGGACGCGGTCGCCCTGCTGACCAGCAAACTCGGTGCCGCGCGGATGCGGGCCGGTGCCGAGCACATCAGCGAGATCGTCGCGCTGTGCGGCGGGCTACCGCTCGCACTCTCGATCGTCGCGGCCCAGGCCCGCTCGAGACCCCCCGAGGCCCTCGAGGAGATCACGGCGGCGCTGCGGGAAGAGGGGACACGCCTGGACTCGCTCGGACACCGATCCGCCGAGCTGAACGTGCGGGCGGCCCTGAGCAGCTCCTACGGCACTCTCAGCGCACCGGCGGCCGAGCTCTTCGCCCGGCTCGCGATCCACCCCGGCCCCACCATCAGCCGTCGGGCAGTCGGCTGTCTCGCCGAAGACACGCCGGCCGTGGCGATCGACGAGTTGATCGAGGCCAGCCTGCTGGATGAGCCGGCGGTCGGCCGGTTTGCCTTCCATGACCTCGTACGGATCTTCGCCGCCGACCGAACCGCCGCGATGCGGCCGGAGGACTACGACCGCGTCGACCGCCGGGTCTCGGATTTCCTCCTGCGCAACACCTGGGCCTGCGACCGGGTGCTCGCCCCGGATCGCGGGCTGCCCATCGCCGGTCCGGACGACATCGATGTCGTCGCGCCGGCCTCTTCGCGAGAGGCGATGGCTTGGCTGCACGCGGAATATGCCACCGTCACGGCGGCGATCAGACGGGCCCATGCCCGGCAGGAGGACCGGTACACGTGGCTGTTGAGCATGTCGCTGGTGACCTACCAGTGGCGCACCCACCGGTATGCCGACGCCGAGCGCTACCTGTCGTACGCGGCGGTCGCTGCCGGCCGCGTCGCCGGCCCTGCCGACCAGGCCATGGTGTACCGCATGTTGGCCGGCTCCCGCCGTGGGCTCGGCGACCTGGAGCACGCGAAGGCTGACCTGCGGCGAGCGATCTCGCTCAGTGAGGCAGCGGGCCACCCGCTCAGCGTCGCTCACAGCCGGCACTCGCTCGGACTGCTGCATCGGGAGAGCGGCGAGCCGCAGACGGCCACTGAGTTGTTCGAGTCGGCGCTGTCTGCGTATCGCCGGCTCGGCGACGTCCTGGGCGAAGCCGGCACCCTCCGGGGACTCGGCACGGTGCGGTTCGACCTCGGTGACCACGAGGGCGCGCTGCGGCGCGGCCAGGAGGCACTGCGGCTCTTCCTAACGACCGCCGACGTCAACAGCCAGGCGAGCACCTTCATGGATCTCGGGCGCGTGCACACCGCCCGCCGGGACGGACACAGCGCGCTGGACAGCTTTGCGTCGGCTGCCGACCGGTACGCCTGGTTGACGTATCCCCGCCGGGAGGCGACGGCGCTTCTGGAGATGTCCGAGGTGCTGAACACGTTGAACCGTGTCCCGGAGGCCCGCACCGCGCTTCGGGAGGCGGTCGACCTCCTTCGAGAACTGGACCCGGTCGCCGCCGACGAGGCAGAGTCCCGGCTCGCCGCGCTCTCGGAGTCGCCGCGATGAGGCTGGGACGGCGCTCAGCGCGTATCCGACGGCACGCGGTACCAGGCGGCGGGGTCGGGCCGGGGCGCCTTCGGGTGCGGTGGGGTGCCGGAAGTGGGGAGCAACGGCCGCAGCGTGGCCAGGATGTCGGACACCGACTTGGGACGGTCTGCCGGATCGAAGGCGGCCATCGCCGTGCCCAGCGTCCGCAGCACGGCCGGCATCCCGGTCAACGAGCCCGGCGGGAACTGTTCGGTCTGCTCCTCCGGCCGCCCGCTGTGTTCCTGGTAGGGCAACCGCAACGCGCTCATTTCGAACAGCATTGCGCCGAGACTGTAGACATCGACCTGGGGCTGGTGGTGCTGCCGGTGATACTGCTCCGGCGCGGCGTAGCCCGGCGTGCCACAACCGGTGTACTCCTCGTCCTCACAGGTCGAGACGATGCCGAAGTCGAACAGCCAGATCCGTCCGTCGTGGCCGACCATGATGTTGTCGGGCTTTATGTCGTGGTGCACGATCCCCCGGCCGTGAACCTCGGAAAGGATCTCGCAGAGCTGCGCGAGCACCGAGACAACGGTCTCCGTGTAGAGCGGTCGACTCCGCTCGATCAGCTCGCGCAGCAGGATTCCGTCGACGAAATCCATCGCCAGGTAGGCCCTCTCCCCATGCGACCCGCGTCGGATGTGGGCCGGCACCCCTGGAATGCCACGCAACGTATCGCCGAGGCCGCCCTCGTCGACGATCAGTTCGCCACCCCGCGCGAAGGTGGCGGTTGACTCGAACCCGCGGGGCGGCTGGAGCTTAATTGCCACCTCTCGCTCGCTTTCCATGTCCCAAGCCCGATAGACCTCGGCCGAAGCACCCTCGCCCGCCAGACGGACGACGCGGAACCGGTCGTCGATGACAACGCCACCCCGAAGCACTGACACCCCTGTGAGGAATGAGAACGACATGAGTCACGTGCAGATGTCGGGAATCCCGACCGCCGCGACCGCCGGCATCAAAGTATCGCTGGGCATGTTGGCCTCGAGTGCCCACCGATGTCCCGCCCATGATGCCATGGCGGCACGCCGAGTCCGGTCAGCCGCCGGTTCGGCGAGGCGCAAGGTCGAGGCACTGGAGAGCTTCGCCCAGGGACCGTTCATGGCGATCCTCGACATGGTCGAGGGCGAGGGAGTCGACGTCGACGAGGCGTTCCGGGAGCTGGACCGGCGAATTGCCGCAGGGCGGAACCGGCCCATTCACGAGGGCGTCCGCGCGTGGACGGCCCACGCCGTCCGTACCTACCTGCGAGCCTTCGGCCAAACGGACGACGCCATGGTCCCGGTGCTGCAGAAGTGGGAGTACCGACGGCACCTGTCACGGCGCGACGATCGCGGTGCCACCGATTACGCGATCACGGCATGGGGGCGCTGCTACACCTCAGCCGATGGGCGGACGCGGGAGCTGCGCCTCATCAAGAATCGCCTGGGGGCCGCAAAGCGGACGGTTGCCGAGATATCCGTGGCGGCCCTGGTCGTCGCCGCCGGTGAACCCGGCCCGCCTCCGGAACGCGTCCGCATCCTGCAGGTCGCACTTGTCGACGGCGCAGTGGAGACGCTTTTCGACGACAACGTCGAGTCGGCTCTGAGGCTTTACCGAGCCCAGGGAAAGGCCACGTTGGGTGAGCTGGTCGACAACGTCGAGTACCGACCCGGAGGCACCTGTGCCGGCTGCGCGCTCGCGCCCCGCTGCCCGGCGCTCCCCCGGGCACCGGGCCTCCTGGGGATCGCGGATCGAAGCCGGCCGCGCCGCACCTGGTCGGCTACCAACGCCCGCCAGTACCGCGACTGCCCGGCCCGGGAGTACCTGCGACGCCAGTGGCTGCCGATCGACACCGACATCGAGTACGGTCCGGCGGCCGAGCGTGGCCGCGCGGTGCACGCGTACCTCGAACGCCGGCACGCCGCCCTGCCCACCGCGCCTTGCACCACCGACGTGCCGCGCACGTGGGAGAACGTCGGCCGTCGGCTGTCGGAAGAGGATCTGGCACTGGGCCGCAAGCTTATCCGGCACCACGCGGAGGTCTGCCCGCTTCAGCACGTGCACGACGCCTCAGACGTACGCGTCGAACCTGACCTGGTGTTCGACGACGCCGATGCCGACCTCGTCGTCCTCGTGAAGCCCGACCTGCTCTACAAGGAGCACGGCACCTGGGTGTGGCGTGAGACGAAGACCGTCGGCAGCGACCGCCGACGGAACCGCGACCCGCTGGTGGAATACCCGCAGCTGGCCCTGGCCGTAGCGCTGATCGGTGCCGGACGTTTGGGTGGCGGGCATGGTCGGGTCGAGTTGGAGACGCTGCGTCCCGGCGGACCGGACTTGGTCATCATCGACCCGTTCACCGCCGAGGTCCGCGCAGCCGCGAGCCGTGCCCTCACGGATCACGTCCGCGCCTGGCACGCCGACGACCGGTTCCTGCCGTCCCCTGGCCCGCAGTGCGCACGGTGCGAGGTCGCCCGCTGGTGCCCGTCAGGCCCAGGCACCCCCGTCGGGACGGGGCCGATCATGCCGGGACGGGCGCGGTGATCCATGCGGACCTGCACGGGCGCGCTAATCTTACAATTCTGCCCCAGCTCGCCCGCGGCCTCATCGATCTGGGCGATGCCGCCCGGCGGGGCTCACTGGACCTTCCCTATCCACCGTCGATACAGCGCGTGCTGGACCGGATCGTGCTCGCCTGCCTGCGCGAGGGGCGCACACCACCGTCCAGCGTCCCCGAACTCATCGGCTGGTGCACTGCTCCCCTGGGTGCCCGCTGGCCGTCCTCCGCCCTGCCGGGGTTCCTCAGTGCCGAGGTGACCCTGCTCGATCTGCGGCGACGCCTTCCGACCCGCTCGTGCGCGGAACTCGCCGCATACGGGTCGGGCAACTCCGCCGAACAGAGTGTCGTGCGCAAGCTGGACGAGCTCGCGCAGGCCGCCTCCACGCCGGCGCTCTTCACGCAGTGCCGGGACTTCCTGATCGACCGGGTCGCCGTCACCAATGACGACACACGGGGCACGTCCTGGAAGCCCCAGATCTGGAAGCTCGTACAGGATCTTTACCGACCTCCGGTATCGGCTTACGCCCACGGCGGACTGACCACCTGCCCGACGTGCGGTCTTCTCGCCACGGTGGAGCACGGGCGCATCGCCTGGTGCGAAGGCGAGATCTGCGAACGGGGGCCAACTCCGGGCCCGGATTACAAGAAGGGCAAGGTGCGGGTGCTCGATTTCCCGCTGCGCCTGTTTCTGTCACTGCCAGGGCGGACGGAGCGAGCGGTCATGCGATGGCTCTCGGAGCGCGGCGTGACTGGAACGCTTCTTCCCGGCGAGCTCGGCGCGTACCAGCTCAGCGAGCCAGTCCTTGGCCGGAGCAACGTGCAGGTGTTCGACAGGGTGGAGCCACTGCTGCTGGCCGCCCAGCTGAGCGGACGCTCCGATCTGCTGGCCGTTATCCCCGATCACCTGGCGCGGGCGCGCCCCGCACTCCTGAAGTCGGTGCGTGACGCGCTGCCCCCGGAACTCGACGTCGTGGTGACCACACAAACTGCCGCATCGGAAGGAGCACCGCAGCATGCGTAGCACGGCGCAAGGGTTCGCCCCGGTCATCCAGGCACTGCGTCAGACGGGCGAGCTGCGGTCGAGAGAGTTGCTCAGGCTCTGCGAGGTGGAACTGGGGCTTCGTCTCCAGCAACACCTGGCCCCGGAATCCCCCGCCACGGACGCCTGGGTGCTGTTCAGCGGATACCCCTTCGCCCACGCCCGAGGGCTGGTCGCAGATCAACAGGGTGAGCAGATGCTCCGCGTTGCCCGCTATAGCCTCTGGACACTTCGCCGCAAGACCGCCTGGGAGGAGGCACTGCGCTCGTACGACCAGATTGATCCCTCCCTACGCGGCTACGACGTGCCGGACATCTCGCGCCCGACGACCGAGCGACTGCCTGCCTTCGCGCCGGACCGCTGGGACACCTACGACCTCCTACTGAGGTGTGCGCCACCGTTCAGGCGCACGGAAATGCCGGTGGCGGGGGACGGCCCGGCCGAGTTCCCCGTCGGCCGCCACTCGGTGACCATCCGGCTGTCCGGAACGGGGAACATGCCGGCTCCGACAGCACACGACCTCGACCTTCTTCCGGCAGGTGGTGGCGCGCCGATCTGCCTGCGCTGGCGGGACCTGCTGGAGACCGCAGCGGAGATGGACGAAGTTCTGTCCCAGAACTGGGTGGACAGGCTGTCGCGTACGCACCTGTTCACCAGTTCCGGTGGAGCATTCGCGCCGGACGAGGAGTTCTCCGTCGCCGGGGTGCAGCACCTGCTCGGCATTGTCGGTGCCGGAAAGAGCACGTTGCGCGACGTGATCACCGTGTACCTCGTGAACCGGCACGGTTTCTGCATCACAGTGGTTGTGGGTGACGTGGCCGAGTCGCTCAAGCTGGTGAGCCTCTACAACACCTACCTGACGGCGGGGCGCACTGCCGCCCCGATCATCGGCGCGTCTGGTCGGGAACGGCACGCGCAGCGGCTGCACCGCCGGCTGGCCAGCCGGGGAGAGCAGAACATCCTGAGTCACACCGACCCGAGCTTCACTTATCTGAGCACGTCCTGTGCGATCAATGCGCTGCTCCCCGAGGATGACGACATACTTCCCTACGGTGCCGCGCCGTGCGCCCGGCTTCAGGGGCAGTCCCGACGAGAGCGACGCGAAGAGGAGAGCGGCCGGTCCGGAAAGAGGCATGCCTGCCCATACTGGTCGGGGTGCCCCCGCCACCATGGCGCCCGGGAACTCGTGGACGCCCACGTCTGGGTCGCCACGCCGCCGAGCCTGATCGACGCTGCGGTACCCCGCGTGCAGAACGCCGAGCACCTGCACTACCTCGAGTTAGCCTGCCGACGCAGTGACCTCGTCATCGTGGACGAGGCGGACCGGGTCCAGATGCAGCTGGACCGGATGTTCGCGCCGGCTACGAAACTGGTCGCCGGAGTAGGCGACCGTTCCCTGCTCGACGAGCTCAACGCTCACAAGATCCGTGAGCTGGCCGACGGGGAGCGTCTGCAACTTTCGAACCGCGACGTCGAGGTCTGGAACGCCGCCGTCAACACGATCACGGCAGCGACGGATCGCCTGTACGCGATGCTGGTTGGTGACCACGCACTACGCACCTGGGTGCGGATCGGATACTTCAACGCCTGGACACTCCAGCTCCAACTCCTCGACGAACGCTACCCGGAGGCTGGCGAGCCGGACCGCGTGGAGCTTGAGCAACGGCTCGACGAGTTCCGGGACAACCCCCTCGGGGACCGGCGCCCGGAGTTGCGCAGAGGCTTGGTCGACCTGGTCACCGAGCTGCTGCACACGAGCTACCAGGAACACACCCGCCTGCGGCTCGTCGCGTTCGTGGTCGATCTGTTCAACCTGCCGCCATTCCTCGCCGACAAGCAGTGCGTTTTCGAGAAGGCGTCTGAAGCGCCGCGCCGGAAGAGGGCGAAGCCGCCGCAGAGCCCGGACGACTGGTTGTCCGAATGGACACGCCGCTTCGAATTCACGCTGCTGCTCGCCGCACTGGAATCGAAGCTGTCACTGATGAACGCCATGTGGCCTCGCGTTGAGGCGACACTGAAGCTCGGCTTCAACGAGATGTATCGCAGCCCCTTGTCCTACGGGCCGATCATTCCGGAAGCGCCCATGGGCAATGTTCTCGGCTTCCAGTTCCTGGTGAACGGCCCGGACTCGGGCGGTGTCCGCAGCGGCGAGCTCCGGTACTTCCGGTGCAACGGCATTGGCCGGGAACTGCTGCACGCGATGCCCGACATCCCACTGGCCGACGGCAGGCCGCCGACGAACGTACTCCTCATGTCCGGCAGTAGCTGGGCCGGGAAATCCAGTCGTTACCACCTCCGATTTCCGGTCGGCGTGCTCCTCAAGCCGGACCCCGAAGAGTTCGAGGCCCTGGTGGCCGGCACGGAGATCCGGCTTGAGCTGCTCGGGGAGGACGCTCCGCAGCTCCGCGTGTCCGGCGCGAGACCGGAGGCGCGAACACAGATTCTCACTCAGATGGCGCTCCGGCTCGGTGAGACGCAAGACGGGGAAGCCAGCATGCTGGAGAAGGAGTTGCTGAGGCTACCGGAGGCTCGCCGTCACCTGCTGCTCCTGGTTGGCAGTTACGACGAGGCCGGGGCCGTCGCCGACACCCTGCACACGCTCGGAAACCGGTGGCGGGGCCGGGTGCTGCGCCTGGTGGCCGACGACTTCGATGAAGAGTTCGCCACGGATCCCTTCGACGACGACGACCAACACGCCGGGATTCTGCGTCGTGGCGACGTGGACACCCTGAGAAACACATCCGCGGAGGTCCTCGTCGCACCGTTGCTCGCCGTCGAACGGGGACACAACATCCTTAACAGCGACGGCCAGGCCGCGATCGGCACCGTCTACTTCCTCGCGCGGCCGAATCCGCGTCCGGACGACATCGGCCTCGCGGTCCACGCCGTCAACGACTGGATGATCAGGTCAATCGACTCCGGCGAGTTCGACGACTGGGTACGCAGCGCCGCCACGCTTAGCGCCGGAGCGCGGGAGGTACGCCGGCAGGCAAGGCAGACGTGGTACCGGGTGCTACGTCGTTCCCTGGCGTGGAGCCGACTCAAGGAGGACCGGCCGGCGGTCACCTGGGACATGCTCGTACTGATCTGGCAGGTCATCGGCCGTCTCGTCCGCGGCGGCGTGCACGCCCGAGTGGTCTTCGTCGACGCCGCGTTCATGCCGAACCTGTGGGATGGGACAAAGCTGCCGGACACTGCCGAAACCAGCCTCTTGTACAGCATCGCCGAGGTGCTGGCGCCGTACTTCCTTTCGGACAGCGAGGTCTCACCGCTCGACCGGGACATTGTCCAGTCGCTGTACCGGCCTCTCTGGGACGCCCTTGACCGGTTCCTCCCGCCAACTGAGGAGAAGAACGAAACGTGTACACGCTGATTCGCCCCACCGCCTACGAGCCCGATCCTGCGGCCGGCCCCTGGCTGGAGCAGTACAACGTCATCCGGTTCGCCGAGCGCTGGCGCACAGGCCTCGAAGAGGTGTATCGCCTCGGCTGGAAGCGCAGGCAGAACCATGTCGGACTGCCGTTGCGCCAACTCAACGGGCTGTTCCGCGCGGTTGCCCCGGGCGTGACGGCGACCGGGCGCGGTGCTGGAAGCGACGCCACAGTACCGTGGATTTACGCGCGCGAGCCGGTACCCGCCGACGTGATCCGGCCCGCGATCTCCTCCTGGGTCACAGGCTTTCCGATTCCCGATGAGCACCAGCAGCGCCTGGCCGACGTCGTGGAGACGGCCCACAAGAGCATCCCCGAGTGGGACGTGGCGCAGGTCGACCTGACCACCGTCCAGCCCTCGCCGGAAGGCACGGCGGATCCCTCGCGTCAGTTATACGCACTGGTGCCGGAGATCTTGGCGGCCCGGCTCGCGGCACGCCCGCTGCGCCTACCCGGCGTCGGGCGCGACCTGTGGTTCCGGGTGGTCGACCGGGAGCAGGGGGCCGAATTGGTGTCGTGGCCACCGCAGGAATTCGTGACGAACCGTCGCACCTGGTTTTACTCAGCCGTCCTGACCATCACGGTGCAGACCGTGCCGTTCGTGCCGACGTACCGGGTGCATGTGTCGTCCGGGATTCGCCGGTGGATGACCTCCGGGACGGATCTGTCGCACAACCAGACGGCTCGGGTCCTCCTCGATGTTCCCCTTCCCTGGTCCGACCTCACCGAGAAGGGAACGTCTCGGCTGATCGCCAACCGCGTGGGGTGGAGCCGGGACCGGCGGCGCATCGACTGGCGGGACCACAGTGTGGCAGGTCTTCTGCCCGACCTTGACATCGTCCGGACCTATCCGAGGGCGGACGAGGTCGTCGCGCAGGCCCCGACCTGGATAAAAGGCCGGGGCGGGATCTCGGCTGGGATCGTGCACCAGAACCGGTACGGGACCCACGGGGTTGAGACCGGGCTGCTCTCCGGCGAGCGGTCACTCATCGACGGGTGGGTCGAGGAAGGGCTTCGGCCACTGTTCCGCCGGGCACCCGAACTGCACAGGGTCCGCGAGGCCAACAAGCCCACCCTGATCTCCAAGCCTGCCGCGAAGACCAATCCGGCCGGTCACGCCGAGGCGGTGCGGAAAGCCGTCGCCGCCCGCCGTGAGGCACTGAAGACAAGCCTCGCCGGCGAGCCCCTAGGTGTGGATCTCCTCTGGCAGTTCCCGGAGACCCGGCACGCGCTCCTGTCCGAACTCGCCGAGTTGCTAGGCTTTCCGACCGACGTTGCCAGCACTCAGCCGGACCAGGAGTGGCGGTTTGAGGGCCTACGGGTGTGCGTGCGTACCGCTGAGCTCGGGGCGCTCGGGGCGCCACTCGACGTCTCCCGGCGGGCGGGAGTGACGCGGTCCGGCGCCTTCGACGAGGCACTTCGCGCGCGCCGGGTCGCTGTCGCGGCGCGGCTGCGCCAACGGTCCGGGCCACCTGGGCTCGCCATCGTCGAGATCGGTGGGGAGCAGCGGTTCACCGCTCAGGACTCTGACCCCAAGTTCGCGGTCCGCTTGGGCCTTGCCGACACCGGCCGACTCAGCCAGTTCATCACCGTGCCGACCGACGCCACGGCTGACGTCAGCATGCGGGCGCGTGCCGCATGGCTGGACGGCCTGCGGCAGCTCGGCGCGACGACCATCCCCAGCCCTCGAGTCAGCGACGGGGTGCCGCAGGCCGTCCAGTACCTGGCGCTGTGGGTAGTGCGCCGACGCGCCAACGGGCCGACCAGGCGGGCGGGGCAGAAGCTGGTAGCGCTGCTGATCCGGCCGCACGACGACCACCACCGTGTCTGCGGGTGGGACGACTTAAGCCGGGAGTGGGTGCCTTACCCCGTGCTGCTGCTGCGACTCGCTCAGCGGGTGGAGTCGGTCGAAGTTCGGGACACGGAGAGCGACGAACACGCCAAGCCGCAGGCCCTCTCCCCGGACGAACAACGCGAGGACATCGAGCGGCAGATCCGTTCCGTCCTCTACCAGGCTCGCCACCGACCGACGCTACTGCTGGCGAACGCGGGCAACCTCCGCAGCGCCTGGCGGTGGCTCCGCAACCCCTCACTCACCGTCGACAGGATCGGCTTCGCCGCCGACGAACCACAACGGCTGGCCGCCTATGGTCCCGATCTCCGCTTCGTCCTTACCCGCGACGGCGCGGGACGGGAGGAGACGCCCCAGTGGTACGCGCCGGCGGCGGACGACGCGGTGGCTGGCCTGGCCAGCGGACTCTGGGCTGCGGAGGACGCGGCGGCCGGGAACCGGGTCTTCGTCAGCATCACCGACAAGCCGGCGAGCGCGGGAAAGGTTCACAAGGGGCTGATGAAGCTCGGCCCGCACCCATCATGGCCAAAGGGTCCGTCTGTGGTCGGGCGGAACCCCCAGTACCTCGAACTCGTCGTCCTCGGCTGCCTCTCAGAGAAGGTGCTGGCCGACGCTGGCGTCGTGGACGGCAAGCCGGACTCGCCCGCGTCCTGGGCGGCCCTCACCCACCAACTCCGCTTCCACGACGACTACCCGCCGCTAGCGCGGCCCCTTCCACTGCACCTGGCGAAGCTTGCCGAGGAGTACGTCCTACCGGTCATGCCCGAGGCGCTAAAGGACTGAGACTCACCGATCGCGACGCGACGCGGCACCTCCCTATACGGGAAGGTGCCGCGCCGCACCGCGTTCGAAGCGGCGGCGTGCCTCGCGGGCGGTCGTGGTCTTCCCGCTGCCGGGGCTCCCGCGAATGATCACTGGATCCTTTGATCAACTACTCGATACCTGGGAGCAAGATTCTTAAGAACGCTGCCGATAGGCGCGGAGCATCGTCTCAACGTAGATGGGGGCTAGCCCACGCAGCAATTCCTCGGGAAGCGCTCCGGCCAGCGCCGTGACTGCGAGATCGACGCCAGGGCTGCTTGGCCCGCCGAACTGCGCGACTAGGCGGTCGACGCCGGCGGCGACGCTGGCGCCACATATGGGGTTCATGGCGAGTTCGGCCAGACGGATGCCGACGGCGTCCGGCGGTGTGGGAGCCCGCATCAGCCGGATGACATCGGCGCAGTCCTTGGGCTTGACGCGATGCGCGCGACCGCGGTCGCCGTCAGTCAGCCGGTCTGCGATCTTGTGGCTCTTGGCGACCAGAAGAGCTGCGGGGCCCGCCACTCTGATCGTGGCTTGCCGGGTGTCGAGGTCTGGTTCGAGGCTGCCGACCGCCATCTGAGTGTTGTCGACGATGGTCGCTTCGAGTCCTGGCGTCCAGCGGGTGGCGTTCTTTCCGTGGTCGGGCAGCCGGGCGTCGCGTTTGCCTCGTCCGGGTGCGAGCGCTTCGGGAACGAGGAGGTCGACGGGGACGAACACGGTCTCTTTTTCGATCTTTGCGGGTGCCAGCCACGTGCCCGGTTCGATGCCGCCGTTGTCGGTCTTCACCTTGAGGGTGAAGCCTGCTTCGGTCATCGCTTCGGCGATGCGCGGGTCGGGGCCGAGCCTGGCCGGATCGATGCTCAGGTCAGCGTCGGCGGTGAACGGGGCGACGCTGACCTCCAGGTCCGCCTCGCCCGCCTGCAGGTAGATCGCCTGCGCGCCCACCAGTACAACGGCGGCGCGGTGCTCGCCAAGAGCGTCCAGGGCGTTGAGGAGGACGCGGCGGGCAGCCACGTACACGAGGGGATCGGGCGCGGTCACCCACCGACGCTACACCGGCTTGGGCAGATGGTCTTGGCGCCAGGCCGCGGGATCGCCCGACATCCAGTCCAGTAGTGCCTCGCCCTCCTCTGGGAGACGGCCGTTGCCCGCCAGGCAATCCAAGACGAGCTGCGATAGTCCAACGTGGAATGCACCGTCTTCGGCCATGCGTGAACGGGCCAGTTGAGATGCGTCGGCTGCGGTGAGCAGGATGACGTTGGCGCCCTGCTGTGTGGGCATGAGCTCAAACCGGGAGGCGGTCGCGGCGATGTCGGGGACGTAGAGGGCGAGCTGCGTCGGGGCGGCAATCTGCACGTACTCGTTTGCGGCATAGCTGCCGGTGATGACGGCCTGGTCATCGTTGCTGAGCCTCCGCAGCAGCGATGGGACGCCGGTTCGTGCGATATAGGTCTGGCTACGGTTGCTCTTGAGCAGGTTGTAGTGCTGCGCTCGGGCGCGCAGCAGTTCTCGCCAGTCGACGCGGGTGACAGCCTTGCTGCCCGGGTCGCGCTCGACCAGGCGGTCGTCGACGAGTGCGGCCAGAGTGCGCGAGACGTACGCGTTGCTGAGGCCACTGGCCGCAGCGAGATCCACGAGCCGATACGGCGGTGCGAAGTCGGTGAGCACGCGCACCAGAGCGTTGCTGCCGGGACCTTTGAGCCGGACGGGCGGCTTCGCCGGCGGGTTCGGATCCTGCTGAGCGCCATCGAGCCTGATGTGAATCGCTGGCCGCGGGATCCGGACTAGCACATTGCCGGTGAGGTCGATGTAGTTGATGTCCCGCTCGCGGAGCACTTCCCTTGAACGCGGGCTGAGCCAGGGCGCGACGACGATGATCGGTTCTCGGACGACCCGGCGCATGAGCCGATGGTTCCCGCCTAGCACACGGTCAACGTCGCGCGGGATGAAGCGCCTGAACGCCTGGACGATGAGCGTGCAGTGGTAGTTCGCCGCCTGGATCTCCCACATGGCGTCGTGTCCTGCGTCGCCGTCCTCGAAGGCCCGGCGGTTAACCTTCATGTCGTCGTCCGTGATCAGCTCGGTGAACTGGTCGAACGCGGCGGTCAGCAATTCCTGCTCAGTGGGGCCGTTCATGTGTCAAAGTTTGCCACAAATCTGGAATTTAGCAGCCATGGGCAAACGCCGGACTCCAGTTAAATCTTGCGGCAGCGCAACTCGGGTGAAACGGACAACTAGCGTGGCAAGGTCCTGCACCGGTCGGCGTTCAGGGTGCGACGGCGTGGTCGGGAGGCGGCGGCCCGCCAAGAGCGACGGCGGTTCTCCTGCGTCCGCAGCAAGAACGCGCCGCCCCCACACATCGTCTTTACCAGGACCCTGACCATTCGGGCCGCGGCGCTCAGCGATCGACGTATCGGCATCTTGCGGAGAGGAACCTCATGTCCGGTCACCGTCGCCCATGAGTGTCCCGTGACACCAACTGGAGCGACCTGGCCAGACTGGCCCCTACCCACTGCCTGAGCCTCGGCCGCCGACGAGAGTTGCATGGTTCTCGTTGGGCAAGTGTGCGGATGTCCGGAAGTCACGGGTGGCGAGCGTCGAGAGAAGTTCCCGTACCCGTAGGTCGGGCAACGTCGATGCAACAGGTGACTCCTTCAGAAGGGGACGCTCATGACGGCCTCAGGTGTGATCTTCAAACGGTGCGGGTGCCGCGACGACCAGCGGCGGCGATTGGAGCAGTCCTGCCCCCGACTGGGCGAACGTGGCCACGGCACCTGGTACTTCCACTGCTCGGCGACCAACCTCATCGGCCGCAAAGAACGGGTCCGTCGCGGCGGCTACCCCTCGCAGGTCGCCGCCCGCCGTGCCCGCGACGGATGGCTGACCACGACCGCTGCGGACCGGACGGCACAGGGCTGGACGGTCGAGCGGTGGCTGCGACACTGGCTCGACAACCGCACGAAGATCCGACCCACCACCCGCTTCCACTACACCCGCGACGTTGACACCGTTCTCATCCCGCAGCTCGGCCGCTACCGCCTGGGCGACCTCGACGCCCCGCTCCTGCGCACCGTGTTCGCCAAGATCGCGGCGACGAGAAACAGCAAGGGCCGCCCGCAGTCCGCCTCCGCGATGCACCACCTGCGCACCACCCTGCGCGCCGCCCTCAACCTCGCCGTCAAGGAAGGAATCCTCGACTGCAACCCGGCCCGACACATCGAGATCACCGGCTACCAGCAACCCCACGCCACCGTGTGGACCGACGCCCGCGTCGAGTCCTGGGAACAGACTGGCGCCCGGCCGGCCGTGGCGGTCTGGACCGCCGACCACCTCGCCGAGTTCCTCAGCGCCGTCAACGACGACCCCCTGTTCGCCCTCTGGTGGCTCGCCGGGCTACGCGGCCTGCGCCGTGGCGAGCTGTGCGGGCTGCGGTGGTACGACATCGATCTCGACCGTGGCATCCTGACCATCGAACGCAATCGCACCACCGCCGGCTACCAGATCGTCGAAGGCCAACCGAAGACCCCGGCCGGGCGGCGGTCGGTCGCCCTCGACAAACGCAGCGTGCAGATCCTGCGCGTGCACCGCCGCCACGAGCAAGACCGCAAGGCGGAGGCGGCAGAGAACGGCACGCCGCGGACCGACAGCGGATACGTGTTCACCCGCTCAGACGGCAAGCCGATCAACCCGAACTACGCCACTACCCGGTTCCGGATCCTCGTCCGCCGGGCCGGGTTGCCCCCGGTACGGCTGCACGACCTGCGCCACGGCGCCGCCTCGCTGGCCCACGAAGCCGGCGCCGACCTCAGAACGCTGCAGGACCTCCTCGGGCACTCCAGCATCGTGGTCACCGCCGACACCTACACCAGCGTCCTACCGCAGATCCAGCGCCGTTGCGCCGACGCCACCGCCCAACTGGTCCTCAACGCCGCCCGCCGCACCCGGAAGAAGATCAAAGCCAGCGCCCGCAAGAACCGGCCCGACCGCGGCCCCAGAACCGGCACCCCGGCGCCGACGAAACCGAAAACAGGTGCTCCGACCCCGGCGAAGTACCAGCTGGCTGTGAAGCCGCAGTTCACGACCCGGTCGACCCGCGACGACGCCGTTTTCGGGCCCGCACCCACGTCGCACCCACGTGACACCCACCGTCCACGCAGGCCAGACAGCAGAAAGGGCCCGAACCGCGTCTCCGCAGCCCAGGCCCCTCATGATCTTGTGCGCCCGAAGGGACTCGAACCCCTAACCTTCTGATCCGTAGTCAGATGCTCTATCCATTGAGCTACGGGCGCTCGTGCTCAGCCAGCCTACACGACCGACTTTCGCGCGGAGACTCCGGGATTCGAACCCGGGAGGGGCTTTAAAACCCCAACCGCATTAGCAGTGCGGCGCCATAGACCAGACTAGGCGAAGTCTCCCTGGTGACCCTGGGGACCACCGCGGACGAGGATACAGGTCGGCCCCCACCGGGGGCAAAGCGACTACCACCGGCCGCTCGGGCGCCGCGTGTCGCCATCGTGTGCGGCGTCACGTTCGCGACTACGCTTCATCGACATGGAGGAGCAGCCGCCGAGCGATCCACCCCGTCGCGCCGCCCGCGAGCAGGCACGTGGCCGGTCCCCCAGGGCCTCCTTCACGCCGCCGCCGGCCCCGCGCAGGGCGGCACCACCCGCCGACGATCCCGCGACCGGCGGCCGGACCCGATCGGCGAAGACCGCCCCCGCGGTGCTGTTCCAGCCGCCCACCGCCGACGACGAGACCCCGCCCCGCCGCCCGACCGGGTCGGCCTCCAGCGGTACGCCGGACGCCGGCACCGTCCCCGCCGACCAGACGGACCCCGACAAGCCCGTCGAGACCGGTGCGGCCGTCGATTCCGGGCCCGGACGGGATACGCCGAGGGCGCGCCGTGCCGCACCGGCCCGGAAGGCCACGCCCGCGAAGAATGCGCCGCCGACCGCGGAGGGACCTGCCACGGCAGCGCCGACCAAGCGAGCGGCGCCGGTCAAGGCGGCGCGGACCAAGGCAGTGCCGGCCAAGAAGTCAGCGCCGACGAGGAAACCCGCTGGCGACCTTCCACCGCCGCCACCAGTAGCGGCGACGGCGGAGGTGACGCCACCGGCCTCCGACGACAGGGCCACCCCGCTGAAGGCCGCTCCGCGAAAGGCCGCCCCCCGAAAGGCCGCCGCCCGTAACACGCCCGCCGCGACGGCCACGCCGTCGGCCGAGGTCGTGGAGTCGGCCGTCGTACGCCGTCCGGAGCTCTCACCCGAGGAGCCTGGGCCGGCGGTCGGGGCCACGTCGGGGCGTACCCGGGAACCGGGGTTGGTGGAGCTGCGGACCCGGCTGCTGGCCCACCCGGGCCTCGCGCCGGAGCTGCTCGCCCTGGCCGCCGTCGCCGGGGTCGGGCCGCGGGCGGCCGAGTGGGCGCGCGGGCTGCGGACGGCGTACCCGGATGCCGGCGCCGACGGGGTGGCCCGGCTGGCCACCCGGCGGTACGTGCGGGCGGCCGGCGCGGGCGGCGCCGCCGCGGCGGTGGCCGGCCTCTTCGCGCCGGTGGCCGAGCTGGCGGCGGTGCTGTGGACGCAGGCGGCGCTGGTGCTGCACCTGGCCGCGGCGTACGACGTCGACCCGACGCATCCCGACCGGGCGGTGGAGCTGCTGGTGCTCACCCAGGTGCACCCGGACGCGGCGAGCGCCCGCACGGCACTTGACCTGGCCTGGGCGGCCGACGGCCCGGCGGACCGGCCCTGGCCGGAGGCGGCCCGCCGGCTCGCCGCGCCGCTGGCCGGGCAGGCCGGAGGGTGGGCGATCCTGCGGCTGGCGTCCCGGCTGTTGCCCGGGGCCGCGGTGCTGGCCACGGCGGCCGGCGACGCGGCGGCGGCGCAACGGCTGGCGGCCCGGGCGACCGCCGCCTACCGGCCGGTCCCGGCCCGCCGACCCGTCGTCAGAGCCAGCTGAACCAGGACTTCGGCAGCAGCGAGTAGCCGACGAAGGCGACCACGTCGAGCACTGTGTGCGCCACGATCAGCGGCATCACCCGCTTGGTGCGCAGGTAGAACAGGCTGAACACGACGCCCATCACGGCGTTGCCGACGAACGCGCCGAAGCCCTGGTAGAGGTGGTACGAGCCGCGCAGCAGCGCGCTGGCCGCGATGATCGCGACGAGCCGCCAGCGCAGCTGGCGCAGCCGGGTGACCAGGTAGCCGACCACGATCACCTCCTCCAGCACCGCGTTCTGCACGGCGGCGAGGATCAGCACCGGCACCGCCCACCACAGGTCGGGCAGGCCGGCCGGCACCAGGGTGGCGTTCACCCCGAGCTGGGCGGCGACCCAGAACAGGGCCAGGCCGGGCAGGCCGATCAGCGCCGCCAGGCCCGCGCCGCGGGCCAGGTCCGACCCGGGCCGGCGCAGGTCGACACCGAGGGTACGGGCCGGATCACCCGGGTCCCGCGCCAGCAGGTGTACGGCGAGCAGCACCGGCAGCAGTGCGAACACGATGCCGAGCAGCTGGTACGTCAGGTCCAGCCAGGGCCGGGCGGACTGCGAGGTGTTCAGCGAGGCGGTCTGCTTCGACAGCGGCCCCTCGGCGGTCAGCTTCGCGATGATCGAGACCACGGCGTACACGGCCGACCGGCCGAGCGACAGGCCGAGCACCAGCAGGGTCTCGGTGCCGAGGACCCGGCGGGACACCGGGCGGGTGAGCTCGTCGACGGTCACCGCACCACTCTGCCGCACCGGTCGGGTCGACGGGAACGGTCGCACAGTCTGTGCGACCGGTGGGCACGCTGCGTGGACATTCTATCGGGGCCCGATCCGTCGCCTGGAGAAGGAGCACCCCGTGGACGATCTCGCACGCCTGCTGAAGGAGAGCTGGGCCCTGGTCGAGGAGGACCGGGAGCGGCTCAGCGGCCACTTCTACGCCCGGCTGTTCCTCCTCGACCCGGCCCTGCGGCAGCTGTTCCCGGTGCAGATGACCGGGCAGGGTGACCGGATCCTGGACGCGATCGTCACCGCCACCCAGGTCGTCGACGACCCGGAGAGCTTCGGGGAGTACCTGCGCTCGCTGGGCCGGGACCACCGCAAGTACCACGTCGAGGGGGCGCACTACGCGACCATGGGGGTGGCGCTGCTGGACGCGCTGCGCAGCACCGCCGGGGACGGCTGGAACCTGGAGTACGACCAGGCCTGGCGGGACGCGTACGCGGCGATCACCGCCACCATGCTGGCCGGGGCGGAGGCGGACGAGAACCCACCGTACTGGCACGCGGAGGTGCTCACCCACGAGCGGCACGGGCCGCACACCGCCGTGCTGACCGTCCGCGCGCTGCAGCACCCGCTGCCCTGGAAGGCCGGCCAGTACGTCAGCCTGGAGGTGCCCCGACACCACCCGCGGGTGTGGCGGACGTACTCGGTGGCGAACGCCCCGAACGACGACAACGTGCTGGAGTTCCACGTCCGTACGCCCGCCGGAGCGGGTTGGGTGTCCGGCGCGCTGGTCCGGCGGACCAGGCCGGGCGACCTGATCCGGGTGGCCGCGCCGATGGGCTCGATGACGGTGGACCACGACTCGGAGCGGGACATCCTCTGCGTGGCCGGCGGGGTGGGCCTGGCGCCGATCAAGGCGCTGGTGGAGGAGCTGACCACCTGGAACCGGACCCGCTGGGTGCACGTCTTCTACGGCGCCCGGCACGCCGACGACCTGTACGGGCTCGCCGGCCTGACCGAGCTGGTGGCCGCGCACCCGTGGCTGTCGGTCACTCCGACGTGCAGCGACGACCCGGACTTCGACGGCGAGCAGGGGAACGTCTCCGAGGTGGTCACCCGGTATGGCCCGTGGACCACGCACGACTGCTTCGTCTCGGGCTCGGCGCCGATGGTCCGGGCCACCCTGCGGGCGCTGGCCGAGGACGAGGTCCCGCCGGCGCACATCCGCTACGACACGTTCGGCAACCTGTAGAGCGTTCCTCCCCCCGACCGGGTCGCGTGCCCCTGCCCCCTGGGGCACGCGACCCGGTTCCCCGCCGCGAGCGACCCTTCCGGTCAGCCGGTCGGGTACTCCTCGACCGGCACCAGGGGCACCCCGGGCGGCATCAGGTCGGTGAGTCGCCGGCCCGCCAGGTGGTCGATCTCGTGGGCGACCAGCCGGGCCATCCCGTACGCGAACGAGGTGATGACCCGGCTGCCGTCGGAGTGGGCGTGTTCCACGTCGATCCGCAGCGGCCGGGACACCAGCCCGCGCCGGCCGGCCAGCGACAGGCAGCCCTCGTACTGCTCGTCGACCTCCACGCTGGCGTCGACGATCCGCGGGTTGAGCAGCACCACCGGCGGGGCGGACCGGTCGGCCGGCCGGATCACGGCGGCGGCGACGTCGAGCCCGAGCTGTGGCGCGGCGAGGCCGAGGCCGGCGTGGAACGGGCGCAGCTCGTCGACCCGGTCGAGCACCGCGGTCAGCCGGTCGGCCGCCTCCCGGGCGGTGGGCGCCTCGCGCGGCAGGTCGAGCGGCCGGGCGGGGCGGCCGGGCCGGGCGGGGTCGTCGGGCAGCACCCCGAGGGCGCGCAGCGGGTCGGTGGCCGGCGGCCGGGGCTGTTCGACGGGCTCCCGGCGGAACCGCCACTGCAGGCGATAGCGGGTGTTCAGCGGCGGGGCCTCGGTCGACCAGTCGAAGACCGCCCGGTCGTCGCGGTCGTGCCGGCGGACCGGCGTACGCAGCGGGCCCTCGTCGGCCGACAGCGAGGTCTCCACCCCCCACACCCGGGGTTCGAGCGCGGCCGGCAGGTCGAGCCGCACCGCCAGCCGTCGGGTGGGCAGCCGGACGGCCCGCTGGAACCAGGGCCCCCACTTCTCCGGCCCGACCTGGTAGGCGTACTCGACCTCGGCCCGCTCGCCGGGGTGCAGCGGGAACGGGCCGCCGTCGTTGGCGAACAGCAGCCAGATCTCCTTGTACGCGTCCCGGTCGTGCCGGACCCGCCAGTGCATCGCCTCCCGGTCGCCGCCGTCCTCGCGGAACGCCTGGAACCGCAGCTCGGCGATGGTGAGCGGATGTTCCCGGTGGTGCCGGTTGGACCGGCCCGGGTCGTCCGGCCAGCGGTCGACGGCGACCCGGACGAGGTAGCGGGTGACCGGCTCGGTGCCGGCGTTCCACAGCTGCCGGCGCACCACGCAGCGGTAGACGTCGTCGACCAGGGTGAGCACGGCGGTCTCCCGCTCGACCAGCAGGCCGGTGCCGGGCGGCAGCCACTGCCCGGTGGGCGCCGGTACGCGGGGGCCGGGCGCGGCGCGGCCCTGGCGGATCTGGTCGTACTCCCGGAAGCGCTGCCAGATGGCCCCGGCGGCGTCCAGCACCGCCTCGGCCCGGCGGGCGAAGTCCTCGGTGGGTCGGTGCCGGCGGCCCTCGACGTGGCTGACGTACGACGGGTCGAAGCCCATCAGCGCGGCGAGCTGCTTCTTGGAGAGCCCCCGTCCCGTCCGGTGCCGGGCGAGCTCGGCGGCGAAGGACTCTGCGGCCCGCTCCAGCGGGGAGGTGGTCATCGGTTTCCTCAGGGGCCGGGGGGACAAGTCTTCACGTTCCGCCGGATCGCCCGAAGCCAACTGCCGCCTTGCCGACACCTGTCTTGACAGCGCGCGTTTCCCCGGTCACCCCCCGGGTAGTACGCGGAGCCCGGGCCGGTCCGCCGCCGACGACGCCGGTGGAGTGACCCGGGCCTCTCGATCCGCCCTCGGCGGGACTTCCCCTGGGACGGCAACTCTGGTTAGGCTAGCCTTAGCTTCAGGACAGGGCGCCGACGAAGGGGATGGCCAGGTGACAGCGGTGCTGCCGAGGGACGACCTCGCGACCGCGCTCGCCCCGGTGACCGCGACCCTGCGGGCCATGTTCGGCACCGACGAGCTGCCCGGGCTGGCACCCGGCCTGGTGGTGGCCGACGAGGCCGGCTGGAGCTCGGCGACCGCGCTGGTCGACGGCAGCCGGCTGCCCGACTTCCTCCGCGCGGCCACCCGCCGCTGGGGCGGCACCCCGCACGCCTGCGCCGCGCTGGCCTGGAAGTCCTACAGCTACTGGACGGCCCTGCCGGTGGTGCTCGGCTGGGCGTCCGCCCGGCGGGTGCCACTGCTCGACCCGGCGGACGTGCTGATCCACTTCGAGGACCACCGCCAGCTGCTCACCATGGGCCTGCGCCGCGACACCCGGGTGGCGGTGCTGCCCGGCGACCCGCTGGCGCTCACCGGCGCGCCCGGGATCGTCGTCGTCGCCGACGAGACGGAGCTGCTCCGGGCACTGCGCGCCTCGCTGCGCGACGCCCACCTCGACCCGGTGATCGCGGCGATCCAGGCCGAGGTCCGGGTCGGCGCCCGTACGCTGCTCGGCTCGGTGGCCTCCGGCATCGCGCACGGCATCCTGCGCGCGGCGGACGTGCTGCCCGGTTCCTCCACGGTCGCCATCACCACGCTGCTCGACGCGCTCGACCTGACCGACCTGGTGGAGCTGGTGCCGGGCTCGACGGGCGAGCCGACTGTGCAGCGGCGCACCTGCTGTCTGGCCTTCACCCTGCCCCGGCCGAAGGTCTGCCAGGGCTGCTGCGTCCGCTGACGTCCGGTCAGCCGGTCAGCGGCCGCACGTCCCAGATCCACACCCCGCCGGCCTGTGTCGGCGCGATTCCCGTCAGCTCGGTCGCCACCCGGCGCAGCGCGTCCGCGTTGCGCTGCGGCGCGAGCACCACCACCCCGGCCCGCCAGTAGCGCAGGTCGTCGACGGCCGCGGCCCGGTCCTGGGGGGTGATCGGCGGGACCTGCCCGGTGCGCGCGACGCCCTTGAGGAGGCTGCTGGTCGGCCGGGGCGGCGCGGTGAAGAGCGCCACCCGCGGCTCGGGCGCCCGGGGGCGGGTGTCCGGCGCGAGGAAGTAGCCCCGGGCGATCGGCATCTCGGTGCGGGTCCGGGCGGCCCAACGCAGCGGCTCGGCGTAGTCGGTGTCGGGCAGCGGCAGGGCCACCACGCTGCGGCCGCCCGAGACGTACGGCCGCCAGGCCCCCGAGGTGACGAAGGCGGGCGTGGGCTCCAGCCGGGTCGCCGGCAGCGGGGTGGGCAGGTCCGGCACCAGGGCCATGGCCAGCGCGGTGACGGCGGCGAACCGGATCGACGACCGGGCGGCCGGATAGCGGCGGGCGACGCGCCGGGCCCGTTCCGCGCCGAGCGCGAGGAGCACGCCGACGATCGGGGTGATCGCCAGCGACCACCGGGTGGGCACCACCGAGTGCAGCAACGGCAACTTCTCCAGCAGTGCCCAGGGCGCGGGCACACCGGTGTCCCGGCCGTCGAACCGGACCTCCCGGCCCAGCGAGAGCACCGCGAAGAGCAGGCCGAGCACGGCCAGGCCACGGACCAGCGCGTCCCGCCGCAGCCACCAGACCAGCGCGGCGACCAGGATCACCAGCGGCCAGCCGAAGAACGAGTTCTCCTCGGTGGCGTTCTTGGCCAGCGGCTTGGCCGCCCGGGCGTCGCCGGCCAGCGACTCGCGGGAGAACGCGACGAACGCCGCCAGGTCCGTCCGGTAGCCGCGGATCAGCTGGGACAGGCCCTGGTAGGAGCCGGGCCCGAACAGCTGCACGTAGATCGGGTACGCCAGCAGCACGGCGGCGAGCGCGGCGGCGACGCCCAGCCCGGCGAGGAACGGCCGGGCGCCCCGGCGCAGTGCGGGCCGGCCGAGGGCGAGCGCGCCGACGACCACGGCCAGCCCGATCGCGGTCATCAGCAGGATCTCGAGGTTGAGGAAGGCCTGCCAGACGACCAGCAGGCCGAGCAGCAGCCCGTTGCGCAGCCAGCGGCCGGGCTCGGTCAGCCGCAGCGTCCGCCAGACGATCAGCGGGACCACGAACTGGGACACGATGTTGGGGTGGGCGTTCGCGTGCGAGACCATCGCCGGGCCGTACGCGCAGAAGGCCGCGCCCAGCCAGGCCGGCCCCCGGGAGCCGGTGACCACCCGGGAGAGCAGGAAATACCAGGCGGTCGCGGTGGCCGCCATTCCACCGGTGAGAAAGATGAGGAACGACCAGTGCGGGCCGAAAAGCACCGTGACCGGTGCCAGCGGGATTGAAATGGATAATACGGACGTGTTCGCCATGAGATTTACGCCGTCCGGCACATTCATCTGACCGGTGGTGAACGGATAGCACCATTGCGTCACCACTCGGGCACCGTGCGCCATCATCCATTCGAACTGCGACTGGTCCGACGTGTTGTCCCGCACCCCGTCACCCGGATGCAGCCAGAACCGCGCGGTCACCCAAAACGCGAGCGCCACGAAGCTGAGCACCGCGGCCAGGTCCCACCGCCACCCCGCCCGCCCGAGCGCCCGGGAAGCGGCACCGGCCCCGGCGTCTCCGCGACCCGCAGCACCGGGGCGCTCGACGTCGGGACGCTCGGCTCCGGAGCCCGAATCGGGAGTAGTCATGGCAATTCAGAGAGTAGCCACCCTAAGTCGCCGAGGTGACATGTTTCGGTGCACTGCCGTAATATCTCCCGGGTTCGCCGACCGCCGATCACGTGCCACCCCCGACCGCAATTCGGCCCCCACGGTGCTCCCCCGTTTTCCTGCACCTGGCGCGGATGACGCCGAATTCGGTCCCGGCGCTGGTCCAGCCACACCCTGAGGAATCGACGCATGGCAGAAATCACTGGGGACCAGCGCGTCCAGGCAGAGGTCCTGGAGGGCCTGGCCACCGCGGTCAACCACCGCAGGTGGTTCGTCGAGCTGGCGCTGCCCCACCTCGGTGACGACCCCATCGAGATCGGCAGCGGGCTGGGCGACTACGCGCTGGCGTGGTCGCGACACGTCCCCCGGTTCACCGCCACCGAGGCCGACCCCGACCGACTCGTGCTGCTCAAGGAGCGACTGGCCGACGAGCCGACCGTCGAGGTGCGCCAGATGCTGCTGCCGCACCCGGGGGGCGGCAACCACAGCGCGGCCGTGTCGTACAACGTGCTGGAGCACATCGAGGACCACGTCGGCGCGCTGCGCAGCATGCGCGACCTGGTCCGGCCCGGTGGCAAGGTGATCATCATCGTCCCGGCGTTCCAGTTCGCGATGGGCCCGGCGGACATCGCCACCGGCCACGTCCGCCGGTACACCCGGGCGTCGCTGACCGCCGCGATGACCGACGCGGGCCTCGAGGTCGAGACCATGCACTACGCCAACGCGCTCGGCCTGATCGGCTACTTCATGGCCACCAAGGTCTTCCGGCTGATGCCGAAGGAGGGCCCGATGGTCAAGGTGTACGACACCCTCGTGCTGCCCACCACCAAGGCCGTCGAGCAGCGCGTCCGCCCGCCCTTCGGCCAGTCCGTCTTCGCCGTGGCCCGCGTCCCGTCCTGACTCCTCGCGCGGCCCGCGGGCCGCGCTGTTGCACGGAAATAGTGGCCTCCCCGGTCGGTGAGGCCACTATTTCCGTGAATCAGGGAGATCAGCGCGCGGGGGTCACTCCTTGATCTGGTACGTCGGGCGGATGACCGCCCGGGCCAGGGTGTGGAAAGCCAGGTTGAAGCCGACGTACGCGGGGGTGGCGTCCCTGCCCACGTCGAGCCGTTCCACGTCCAGCGCGTGCACCGCGAATACGTACCGGTGCGGGCGGTCACCGGGCGGCGGGGCGGCACCGCCGTAGCCGGTGTCGCCGTAGTCGTTGCGGATGCTGAACGGGCCGCCGAGGTCGGCCTCGCGGACCCCGGTCGGCAGCTCGGTCACCGAGGCGGGCACGTCGACCAGCACCCAGTGCCAGAAGCCGCTGCCGGTCGGGGCGTCCGGGTCGAAGCAGGTCACCACGAAGCTCTTCGTCTCCGCGGGGAAGTCCGACCAGGCCAGCTGGGGGGAGATGTTCTCGCCGCCGGCGCTGCCGTGCGCGTGGCGCGCGTCCATCGGCTCGCCGTTGCGCACGTCGTCGCTGGCCAGGTTGAACGCCGACACGGTCGGCAGCAGCTCGTACGGGTCCGGGGCGATCGGTCGTTCCAGGCTCATCGGGGGTCCTTCCGGTTACACGTGAGGTCCTGCCCTCGTTCTTACCCCGCGCAACGACCCGGCCGAACCCGAAAGCCGTCCGTGGCGCGCGCCCGCGGGCCACCAATCTCTCGCCACACCACGGCGGAGTGAACTAAGCTGTTAGCTAAGTGAGGAGGCGGTGCCGTGTCGGCGGAGGCAGCGCACTACAACATGCACGACGCCAAGACACACCTGTCGCGCATCATCGAGCGGGTCGAACGCGGCGAAGAGATCATCATCGACCGCGCGGGAACCCCGGTGGCCAAGGTGGTGCCGCTGGTGCGGCGGACCAACCGCACGGCGATCGGCTCTCTCGCCGGGCAGCTGGATCTGTCGGGTGACTGGGACTCGCCGCAGACCAACGCAGAGATCGCGGACGACTTCGGCATCGGCGCATGACCCTGCTGCTCGACACCCACGTCGTGCTGTGGGCCATCGCCGGCGACCCCACCCTCGACGCCGTCTTCCTCGACCGGCTACGCCACGAGCCGGACATCTTCCTCTCCCCGGTCAGCCTGTGGGAGATCACCATCAAACAGAGCACCGGGAAGCTCGGCGGACCGCCCGACCTCGCCGAGCGGGTGCGGGAACTGGGGTTCCGTGAGCTCCCGGTGACCCACGCCCATGCCATCGCCGCCGGTCGACTGCCACCGCACCACCGCGATCCCTTCGACCGCATGCTGGTGGCCCAGGCGATCACCGAAGGCCTGACGCTCGCCTCGCGTGACGCGTCGATCGCGCTCTACGACGTGGACGTCCTCCGGATCTGACGTGACTACACTGTAGTCATGAGTAGTCCGCGCTCGGTGCGCTTCGACGAAGCGGTCCTGGCCCGCCTCGACCGCTACGTCCGGGAACATCCCGGCTCCTCGTCCTCGTCGGTGGCCAACATGTTCGTCGACGAGTCGCTGCGGACGTACGAGCACCCCGGGGTGATCTTCCGCTCCGGGCCCGCCGGTCGCCGTGCGGCACTCAACGGTGGGCCCGACATCTGGGAGGTGATCGGCGCACTGCACGCGGTGCAGGCCGAGTCGCCGCACCTGGAGGGGGAGGAACTCGCATCCGAACTGACTGCCGTCACCGGTCTCGGTCGAGCACAGATCGCCGCCGCGCTACGGTACTACGCGACCTACGCCGCCGAGATCGACCAGCTGGTTCGCGCCAACCACGAGGCGGCCGAGCGGGAGGAGCGGCTCTGGCAGGCGGAGCAGGGCCTGCTGAAGCGGCGCAGCGAATGACCGGAGTCCTGCTCGACGAGATGTATCCGCCAAGTTTGGCCCGGCAACTGCGCGAACGGGGACACGACGTGCTGGCCGCCCTGGATGTCGAAGTCGGTCTGTCCTCCCGCTCCGACGAGGACGTGCCGGCCTGGGCAACCCGACACGAGCGCTGCGTCGTCACCGGGAACGTCCGCGACTTCGCGAGGCTCGCGGCCCTGAGCCCACACGCCGGCATGATCCTCGTCTCGGCTCGCCGCTTTCCTCGCACCCGGAGCGGGCTCGCGCGAATCGCGACCGCTCTGGATGCGGTGCTGGCCGGGAAGCGGTTACCGGCCCCCGACGCCGTGGCCTGGCTGGGCAGCGACGGCTGAGCGAGACGAACCGCGCATCCTGCTGCCAGGCGGCATCTGGTGTCCGGTGGGCGGAGGGTGTGGGATTCGAACCCACGAAGACATCGCTGCCTTACCGGTTTTCAAGACCAGCGCCATCGGCCACTAGGCGAACCCTCCCGAGCCGACACCCGAGGGTGACCGGCCGCTGCCTAGTCTGCCACGGCCGCCCCGTCGGCGAACCGGCCTCCCCACCCCTGTCTCGTGGGCGGAACCCCTGTGATCAGGCTCGCCACCGATTCGGGCGGTCCACTGTGGTCCATCCGGGTGATCCGCCGGCCCGGGCGTGAACCGGGGGACGGATCGGGTAAGACTGGTGGCATGCGCGCGATCACGATCCCGAAACCCGGTGGACCCGAGGCACTCGTCTGGGCCGAGGTGCCCGACCCCGAGCCCGGCCCCGGTGAGGTGGTGGTCGACGTCCGGGCGGCCGGGGTGAACCGGGCGGACCTGCTCCAGCGGCAGGGGCACTACCCGCCACCGCCGGGTGCGCCCGAGTACCTCGGGCTGGAGTGCTCCGGGGTGATCGGCGCGATCGGCCCCGAGGTGACCGGCTGGGCGGTCGGCCAGGAGGTCTGCGCGCTGCTGGCCGGCGGCGGGTACGCCGAGCGGGTGGTCGTACCGGCCGGTCAGCTGCTGCCGGTGCCGGCGGGCGTGGACCTGGTCGACGCGGCGGCGCTGCCCGAGGTGGCCTGCACGGTCTGGTCGAACGTGGTGCGGCTGGGTCGGCTGGCGGAGGGCGAGACGCTGCTGGTGCACGGCGGCGGCAGCGGGATCGGCACCTTCGCCGTCCAGCTCGGCACGGCGCTCGACGCGATGGTCGTGGTGACCGCCCGGGCGGCGAAGCACGAGCGGCTGCGCGAGCTGGGCGCGGCGCACACCATCGACTACCGGGAGCAGGATTTCGTCGAGGAGGTGCGCCGGGTCACCGACGGCCGGGGCGCCGACGTGGTGCTCGACATCATGGGCGCCTCCTACCTGGCCCGGAACGTGGCGGCGCTGGCCGACGGGGGGCGGCTGGTGGTGATCGGCATGCAGGGCGGCCGCAAGGCCGAGCTGGATCTCGGCGCGCTGCTGGCCAAGCGGGGCACGGTGGCGGCCACCGCGCTGCGGTCTCGCCCGCGGGCCGACAAGGCGGAGATCGTCCGGGGCGTACGCGAGCAGGTGTGGCCGCTGGTCGAGTCGGGCGCGGTGCGGCCGATCGTGGACCGGCGGGTGCCGATCGCCGACGCGGCCACCGCGCACCGGCTGGTCGAGTCGAGCGATCACCTGGGCAAGGTGCTGCTCACGATCGGCTGACCCCGCCGCCACCCGGCCCGTGCCCGCGCCGCCTCGTTGATCAAGAGGTTTGCGTCACAATTCGCGGGGATCCAGACGCAAACTTCTTGATCAACGAAGCGGGGTCGAAGCGGGGTCGAAGCGGGGTCGGGGCGAGGGCAGCGGAGGATCCGCCAGCCGGGGGCCGGTGGTCAGCCGGGGGCGCGGCAGCCGGGCAGCCGGGCGGTCACGGGCGGGGCAGCACCAGGCGGGCGCCGGGGCCCTCGGCGGCGAGCGAGTCGTCCGCGTTGTAGAGCGTGCAGCGTTGCAGCGACAGGCAGCCGCAGCCGATGCAGCTGTCCAGGTCGTCGCGGAGCTTGCCGAGCAGCCGGATCTTCTCGTCCAACCGTTCCCGCCAGGTGCGGGACAGCTCGGCCCAGTCCTGTGCGGTCGGGGTGCGGCCGGCGGGCAGCGAGTCCAGCGCGTCCCGGATCTCGTCCAGCGAGATGCCGACCTGCTGGGAGATCCGGATGAACGCCACCCGACGCAGCTCGGAGCGGGCGTACCGGCGCTGGTTGCCGCCGGTGCGCTCGGCCCGGACCAGGCCGAGCCGCTCGTAGTAGCGCAGCGCCGAGGGGGCCACCCCGCTGCGGGCGGCGAGCTCGCCGATGGTGAGCGACTCGGGCATCGACCCCACCTTCAAGTTGACGTCAACGTCAACTTGAAGGCTAGCCGGGTGGCCGGCGGCGCCGCCAACCGTGCGGTCAGGGGCGGGGCGGGCCGGCCGGCCGGCGACGGGTGCGCTCCCGCCCGAGGATCCAGATCGCCTCGACGCCGTCCTTCCAGGTGATCTTCTTGCCCTCCTCGCGACCGCGGGCCCGGTAGCTGATCGGCACCTCGTACGGGCGGATCCGGCGGCGCAGCAGCTTGCCGGTCACCTCCGCCTCCATGCCGAAGCCGCGGGAGCGGACCTCCAGCGAGCGGTAGAGCGCGACCGGCATCAGCTTGAAGCAGGTCTCCAGGTCACCGATGTACGAGTTGAACAGCACGTTGGCGGCCATCGTGACGCCCTTGTTGCCCATCACGTACCAGAAGCTGTAGGCGCTGTGGCTGCCGAAGGTCCGGTTGCCGTAGACCACGGTGGCCCGGCCGTCGAGGACCGGGGCGAGCAGCCGGGGAATGTCCTGCGGGTCGTACTCCAGGTCGGCGTCGAGGATGACCATGTACTCGCCCTCGGCGCTGTCCACCGCCGTCCTGATCGCCGCGCCCTTGCCCGCGTTGCGCTGGTGGGTGATCACCCGCAGCCGCGCGTCGTCAGCTCGCCCGAGGATCTCGCCGGTGCCGTCCCGGCTGCCGTCGTCGACCACGACCAGCTCGATCTCGCACGGGTAGTCCACCGCCAGTGCCTGCTTGAGGGCATCCGCGATGCGTTCTTCCTCGTTGTAGACCGGCATGAGGATCGAGAGCTTCACGGGGATCTCCACGGTGGCGAGAGCATGTCGGCCCTAGCGTAGCCTGGCAGGTCAGCCGCACCGAGGCCGCCACCACGGGCTTACGCCGGTCGGACGGCGTAACCCGCCCGACCGGCATCCGCGTCGGTCACTGCTGCTTGAGCGGCACCACGACCAGCCGGGCCGTGCCGCCGTCGCCCTCCTTGGCGCCCGCGACGCCGACCGTCGTGCCGACCTTGACGTCGTTGGCCTGGATGGTGTTCCGCCGCTCGACGACCTTCAGGTCCGGGCCGAACGTCCAGGTCATGGTGAAGCCGTCGGTGGACTTGACGGTCATCGACGTGCCGTTGATCGCGGTCACCTGGCCGCGCTGTACGGCGACGGTCTTTGTGCCGCCGTCCCTGGTCTGCACCACCGCCTCGCCGTGCAGGGTGTTCTTCCGCAGCAGCACCCGGGCCTGCCGGCGCTTGCGCCACTCCTCGGCGCGCTCCCCTTTCTTGCCCTTCTTCGCCCCGGCCTCCGGGCTCGCCGACCCCGTGGGGGACGGTGCGGGCGCGGCCACCGGCTCCAGCTCGGCCGGGTCGAACCCCATCGCGGCCAACGCCTGGCCGTCGGCGCCCATCGCCGCGGCGACGTCGACCGCGGCGGCCTTCGAAGCCTGTCCCACCTGGGCCGGGCCGCAGCCGGTGAGGCCGAGCACGATGCCGGCGGCCAGCGCGGTGGTGGCGGTGGCGAAACGCAGACGTGCCATGACACTTCCTCTCGTCGGTGGTGGCACCAGCGTTCCCGACGACGGTGGGTGGATCGTCAGGCCGATGTTCGGGTCAGGTAAGGATGTGCCGGCAGCGAGACGGCGAACGCCGCGCCGCCCTCCGGCGCGTGCCCGGCGGCGATGTCCCCGCCCAGCCGGCGGACCAGGCCGGCGGCGAGCGCCAGGCCCAGACCGCTGCCCACCTTCCGCACCCCCCGGTAGCGCTGGTGCAGCGCCCCGCGCTCGAACGCCACCGCCAGGTCGTCGTCGGTGAAGCCGGGCCCGCCGTCGCGGACCTCCACCACCCCACCGGCGGCCGGGCCCGGACCGGCCGGCCGGACCGCGAGCACCACCGGCGCCCCCGGGGGTACGACCCGCAGCGCGTTCTCCAGCAGCCCGTCCACCACCTGTCGGATCCGCCCCGGGTCGGTGTACGCGGGCACCGGCCCGCCCGGCGTCTCCAGCCGGAACGGCACCCCCAGCGCGGCGCACCGGTCGGACCAGGTGCGCTCGGCGTCGGCGGCCAGCCGGGCCAGGTCGACCGGTACCGGCTCCAGCGGGAAGTCCGCCGCCTCCAGCCGGGCCAGCGCGAGCAGGTCGCTGACCAGCCGGTCCAGGTGCTCGGCCTCGGCCAGCATGGTCCGGCCGGTGCCCGGCGCGTCGTCCGCGCCCACCACGCCGTCGGCGAGCGCCTCGGCGTACCCGCGGATCGCGGTCAGCGGGGTGCGCAGCTCGTGCGACACCGACAGCAGGAACTCCCGTTGCCGTCCCTCGCTGGTGGCCAGCGCGGCGGCCAGCCCGTTCAGCGCGTACGCCAGGTCGGCCACCTCGTCCGGCGGCTCCACCGGCACCCGGACGGCCCGGTCCCCGGCGCGCAGCCGGGCGGCGGCGGTGGCCGCCTGCCGGATCGGCCGGGCCAGCCGGCGGGCCAGGAACAGCCCGGCCGCCACCCCGGCGGCGAGGCCGGCCAGCAGCGGCAGCCACAGGCTGCGCAGCACCTGCCGCCACGGGCCGGCGGGGGTGGCCCGGGTGAGCACCACCCCGTCGCCGTCCGGCAGCGCCCGGCCCTCCACCAACGCCCGCTCGCCGGCCACCAGGCGCCGGCCGGAGACGTTGCCGCCGCCGGCCACCCTGGCCACCACCTGTCTGGGCAGGCCGGGGCGGTCGGCCTGGCCGGCGCGCACCACCCACACCTGGATCTCCTGCTGCTGCAGCTGGCGGATCAGCCGGTCACCGGCGGCGTCCCGCTGCCGCACCGGGCGGATCCGCAGCACGTCGGCCGCCAGCCGGGCCTGCGCGGCCAGCGCCTCCTGGTCCCGCCGCTCGGCGCCGCGCACCGCCAGCGGCACCGCCACCAGCGCGGTGACCAGCACCGACACCAGCGCCACCGCGCAGCTGACCAGCACCGCGCGGGCGGTCAGCGTACGGCCGAAGCGGGCCCGGGGCGGTGCGGGCGCCGGGTGGGCCCCGATCACCGGCAGCGCGACCGTCGGTTCGCGGTCGGGCGGGGGTGGGCCGGCGCGGTCAGCCATCGACCGCGTACCCGACGCCGCGGTGGGTGCGGATCACGCTGGCCGGGCCGAGCTTGGCGCGTACCTGCGCCACGTGCACGTCGACCGTGCGGGTGCCGGCGTGCGCCGCGTAACCCCAGACTCCGGCCAGCAGCTCCTCCCGGGTGAAGACCCGGCCGGGGCGGGCCATCAGGTGCGCCAGCAGGTCGAACTCGGTGGAGGTGAGCTGCACCGGCGCGCCCGCCGCGGTGACCGTACGCCGGGCGGGGTCGAGGGTGACCGGCCCGACGCTGCGCGGGCGTTCCGCCCCCTCCGGGGCGCCGGTGGTGCGGCGCAGCACCGCGCGGACCCGGGCCACCAGCTCCCGGGGGCTGAACGGCTTGGTGACGTAGTCGTCGGCGCCCAGCTCCAGGCCGACGATCCGGTCGACCTCGTCGTCCCGGGCGGTGAGGAAGATGACCGGCGTCCAGTCGCCGGCCTCGCGCAGCCGGCGGCAGACCTCCGTGCCGGCCAGGCCGGGCAGCGCGATGTCGAGCACGCAGGCCACCGGGCGCAGCCGCCGCGCGGCGGCCAGCCCGGCCGTGCCGTCCCGTTCCAGGTGTACGCCGAAACCGTCCCGGCTCAGATAGAGCCGGACCAGCTCGGCGATGGCCGGCTCGTCCTCCACCACGAGGACCAGCCCGCGCGGGGCGGCGTCGACGGTCACCGGCCCATGATGACCGACCGCCGGGCCCGGCGACCGTACGGGTTTGTTCGGGTCAGGTAAGGATGCGCGTCAGCGGGCCGGCACCGGGCGCAGGCCGGACGCGCCCGCGGGCGTCTCGCCGATGGTGGCGACCACCCGCTCGTCCGGCCGGCGCAGCCTGGTCCGGAACGCGTGGTGCAGCAGGGTGTCCAGCTGCCAGACCTGCTTCGGGTGCTGGGTGCGGATGACGAACCGCTCGCGGGCGCCGTCGATGGCGGTCGCGGACAGCTCGACCGACTGCGAGCGCGGGTCCGGGCTCCAGGTGACGTTGCTGAGCTCGCGCAGTTCGGTGTTGAGGTGCAGCCGGAGCCGGTGCAGCACCCGGGTCTGCTGGGTGACCACCATCCGGCGGTGGGTGAGCAGGAGGAGGTATTCGCCGCCGACCGGGCGGTCGGGTCGGCTGCACCGGGTGACCAGGACGGTGGCGTCACCCGAGCCGACGCACTGCCGGAAGACCGGCATGTGCCGGGTCACCGTCTGGACCGCAAGCCCGGTCTCGGCGGCGGCCGGAAGGAACGTTCGCGAAAACACGTCCATGCCCTGTCAAACGAGCCGTGACCAGGGGTGACGTGGGTCACGAGAAGATTTTGGAAGTTCCACGCGGGCAAGTCGCACGCCGGGTGCGACATCGCCGCACCCGGGTGCCCGACCCGCTCGTCGTCCGCGGCGGTGGCCGACTCCGTCAGCCGCGCGGCTTGGTCGTGCCGACCCCTGGCAGCCGACGCGGGGCCGGCGGCTGCACCAGATCCAGGTAGTTGCTGTCGATGTTGATCTGGACGCCGCCCCACGTCTCGTAGTGGTCGCCCTGGTACTGCTTCATGCGTCGATGCGGCTGCCAGTACGTCGCCGGGAGGACCGGGTCGGTGACCGTCCGCACACCGTCCCAGCGGGCGAAGTCGAGGACGTCCGGCGGGACGAAACCGGGCCGGGCGTACGCGGCCACCAGGTCGCTCGTGCTGCCGGAGCCGACGCCGGTGTAGTAGCCGGACCGGTAGCCCGACGAGCGCAGGCGGACCGTCCAGCAGTTCACGAACGCGTCCACCGCGGTCGCGCAGCCGGCGTCACCCGGCTCGTAGTGCTCCATGTCCAGGATCAGCGTGCTCCACGACGCGAGACCCAGGGCGCGGGCGTTGAGCACCGCGTCCTCGGCCGCCTCCCGGCCCTGCGCGGCGGCCCGGGTCGGGTCGATCCGGCGCGAGTACGTCGAGCAGGGCGCCTGCAAGCCGACGTAGAGCGGAAAGATCCGCCAGCCGGCCGCCTGCTGGTTGGTCACCCAGGCGGCGGTGAGGTTCGGCTGCTCGCAGCCCCGGTTCACCCCGCCGAGGTAGACCCCGACCGCCCGGTACGGCGACTGGAGCCACGCCGTCATCGCCGCGTCCGACGGGGCGGTGCAGGCGTCGAATCCCAGCCCGGTGAAGGTGCCGGGCTGGGGACCGGTGTAGCCGGCGGCCGTCGCCGGGCGGCCGGGGCCGGCCAGCGCGCCGGTCGCGGCCAGCACTCCGGTCAGGGCCGCGGCGAGCGCGCGGCGGGCGGCCCGGCGCAGCCGCGACGGCACGGGGGTGGTCGACACGGCTGCCCCGATCTGTTGGGTGACGAGGGGTCGGCGGAGCGGCTCGGGCGAAGCCCGCGATCGACGTCGACTGGCAGGATCCTGCCGGTCCACCACGGTTCTGTCCACCCCGTCCGGTCCACCATGGAGTGAACGAACCGGACCGTCGGCCGACCACGGCCGACCGGGCGATCACGGCGGTCGGAGCGGGTGGGTGGGTGGGTGGGTGGTCAGAGCGGGCCGGGGGCGAACAGCTCCTGGAGCCAGCCGGGCACCGCCTCGGCGTACCCGGCCCGCTCCGGGTCCGCGGTGTCCAGGGCGCGCCGCCAGGACAGCGCCCGGCTGAGCGCGGTCACCCGGGTCGCCAGCGCGGCGGCCTCCCGCAGGTCGGCGCGGTCGTACCGGTCGGTCCACGCCTCCAGGTACGCCTCGCGCAGCCGGCCCAACTCGGGCGCGTCCGGCGGCAGCCCGAAGCCGGCGGCGACCGCCCGGAGGGTCACCAGCAGCGTGCCGAACGGGTGGGCGATCGAGGCGTCGCCCCAGTCGAAGAAGCGGTAGCCGTCGCCGGTCACGAAGATGTTGCCGTCGTGCAGGTCGTCGTGCTGCACGGTGGCCGGCACGCCGTACCCGGCCAGTCGCCGGCAGTCGCGGGCGAACGCCGCCCGGTGGGCGCGCAGCCGGTCGTACGCCGCCATGGGCAGGCCGTCCGGCGCGCCGGGGCGCAGCGACTCCTCGTCGGCGAGCAGGGCGGTGAAGAGTTCCGGGAGCGCCTCGGGCCGGTGGTCGGGCACGCCCGCGGCCAGCAGCGCGTCGACCCGGCCGGCGGTGCGGCGTTGCAGCTGGGCGTACGCCGGCAGCACCCGTTCCCAGCGGGACACGTCCCGGTCACCGGCCAGCACGTCGCGCAGGCTCGGCCCGCCGTCGGGCAGCAGCGTCCAGCCCCGGTCGACGTCCACCGCCAACGGGGTGAGCACCGCGTCCGGGGCGAGCCGGGCCAGCTCGGCCAGCAGCGCCGCCTCGTGTCGGGTGCCCCGGTTGTTGGCCTTGAACCAGAACGGCCCGGCGTCGGTGGGCACCCGCCACACCAGCGACCAGGGGCGCTGTCGGGGTTCCACCGGGCCGGTCACCGTGCGGCCGTCCCGACCGAGCCGGGCGATGACCCAGTCCAGGGCGGACCGCCGGTACGCCGGGTCCAGCCAGTCGGTCGAGGGCGTGCCGGTCGCGGTCATCCCGGCATTGTCGACTCCGCCTCCCGCCGGGGCGAACGAATTCCCCGGCTCGGCGGCGGTCTCTCAGAGCAGTTCGAGGATGGTGGCGTTGGCCATGCCGCCGCCCTCGCACATGGTCTGCAGGCCGTACCGGATGCCGCCGTCGCGCATGTGCTGGAGCATCGTGGTCATGATCCGGGCGCCGGACGCGCCGAGCGGGTGACCCAGCGCGATCGCCCCGCCGCGCGGGTTGAGCCGCTCCGGGTCGGCCTCGGTCTCGGCCAGCCAGGCCAGCGGCACCGGGGCGAACGCCTCGTTCACCTCGTACACGCCGATCTCCTCGATGCCCAGGCCCGCGCGGCGCAGCGCCTTCGCGGTGGCCGGGATGGGCGCGGTGAGCATGGTGACCGGGTCGTCGCCGACGACCACGGCGGTGTGGATGCGGGCCAGCGGGCGCAGCCCGTGCCGGCTGGCCCACTCGCTGGTGGTGACCGCGAGCGCGGCGGCGCCGTCGGAGATCTGGGACGCGGACCCGGCGGTGACCACGCCGTCGGCGCGGAACGGGGTGGCCAGCTCGCCGAGCCTGGCCAGCGAGGTGTCCCGGCGGATGCCCTCGTCGGCGGCGAACTTGCCGCCGTCGGGCAGCGCCACCGGGGCGAGCTCCGGGTCGAATGCGCCGGCGTCCTGCGCGGCGGCCGCCTTCTCGTGGCTGGCCAGCGCGAACTCGTCGAGCTGGGCCCGGGAGAAGCGCCACCGCTCGGCGATCAGCTCGGCGCCCACGCCCTGGTTGAACGGCAGCGGCTGGTCGTCGGCGAAGCCCTCGACGCCCCGGTAGCGGTCCCGGAGCTGGTCGCTGAACGGCATCCCGCCGGCCACGCTGGACCCCATCGGCACCCGGGTCATCGACTCCACGCCGCCGGCGACCACCAGGTCGGCCTGACCGGACGCGACCGTGGCGGCGGCGAAGTGCAGCGCCTGCTGGCTGGAGCCGCACTGCCGGTCGAGGGTGGTGCCGGGCACCGTCTCGGGCCAGCCGGCGGCGAGCACGCCGTTGCGGGCGATGTTCCAGGACTGCTCGCCCACCTGGGAGACGCAGCCCCACACCACGTCATCGACCTGACCGGGCTCGATGCCGGTGCGCTCGGCGAGGGCCCGCAGCACGTGCGCCGAGAGGTCGACCGGGTGGACCGTGGCCAGGCTGCCCTTGCGCCGCCCGACCGGGGTGCGTACCGCGCCGACGATGACTGCGTCACTCATGACTACTCCCCGGTAACCAGGCTGGATCGATCCTACGTCGCCGCCCCGGCGCTCGTCCGCCCCCGGCTGGCATGCTGGACGGGTGCATCCCCCATCGTCCCCGGGCCGCCAGTGGCGGGTGCCGGCGGCCCTGCCGGTGGTGAAGCTGGCCGGCGCGCTGGTGCTGGCGCTGCTGGGCGCGCTGCTCTCCGACGGCGACCGGGTCCAGCTGGTGCTGGCCGTGGTCGCCGGGCTGGCGCTGGCCGGCTGGGCGCTGCGCGACCTGCTCGCCCCGGTACGCCTCGCCGTCGACCCGGACGGCATCACGGTCATCGACGGGTTCGCCGGTCGACGGCTGCTGCCCTGGCCGACGGTGGAGCGGATCCGGGTGGACCGGCGGTCCCGGCTGGGGCTCACCGGTGAGACGCTGGAGATCGACGCCGGGGAGTCGCTGCACCTGTTCGGCCGGTACGACCTGGACGCCCCGCCGGCCGAGGTGGCCGAGGCGCTGCTGGCCGCCCGCCCCTGAGCGGCCCCGTCCTCGCCGCGGTGCCGGCTGGGCGCTGATCGGCGGGTCAGCCGGTCAGCATGGCGGTGCGGACCAGCACCATGCCGAGCAGCGCGACCAGGATGATCGCCGTACCGGCGGCCTGGAAGATCGGCCGGCGGTTGCGCGGCGCGTACGCCAGCACCAGCGCCATCAGCGCGCCGACCACCAGACCGCCGAGGTGCCCGGCGATCGAGATGCTCGGCACGGTGAAGGTGAAGATCAGGTTGATCACCAGGACCGGCACGATCGCCGAGGTGTCCCGGCCGAGCTTGCGCATGATTACGAAGACCGCGGCGAACAGCCCGAAGATGGCGGTGGAGGCGCCGGCGGTGGTCCGGTTCGGCTCGGTGAAAAGGTACGCCGCCACGTTGCCGCCGAGCCCGGCCACCAGGTAGAGCGCGAGGAAGCGCAGTGACCCGAGCATCGCCTCGAGGTCGCGCCCGAGCACCCAGAGCGCCCACATGTTCAGCAGCAGGTGCAGCACACCGAAGTGCAGGAACATCGCGGTGACCAGGCGGTACCACTCGCCATCGGCCACCCCGCCGACGCTCCCGTCGGGAAAGCGCGCGAGGCCGAGCACCGCTCCCCAGTCGGTCAGCGGCGTCGTGCCACCCAGCAGACCGCCGAGGCCGCCACCGGCCACCGCGGTGCCGCTGCGCGCCGAGATGATGGAGATCAGCATCATCAGCACGTTCAGCGCGATCAGCGTCCGGGTGACCAGGCCGCGACGGCCGGCCGCACCGCCACCGAAGGCGGTACGCGCCGGCCGTACGGTCCGTCGTCCCTCGTTCACGCACTCCGGGCACTGGTGCCCGACCGCGGCGTCCCGCATGCACTCCGGGCAGATCGGCCGGTCGCACCGGCTGCACCGCAGGTACGTCTCCCGGTCGTGGTGCCGGTAGCAGACCGGAGTGGTCGGCACCGGCTGACCGGTGGCGTCGCCTACGGGCCCGGTGCGCTCAGTCATGCGTGCAAAGGTACCTCGCGGGCGCGATCAGGCCTGGGTGCGCTCGATCTCGACCCGCTCGATCACCACGTCCTGCAGCGGCCGGTCGCTCGGGCCGGTCGGGGTGTTGGCGATCGCGTCCACCACCTTCGCGGACTGCTCGTCGGCCACCTGGCCGAAGATGGTGTGCCGGTTGTTCAGGTGCGGGGTCGGCCCGACGGTGATGAAGAACTGCGAGCCGTTGGTGCCCGGCCCGGCGTTCGCCATCGCCAGCAGGTACGGCCGGTCGAAGCGCAGCTCGGGGTGGAACTCGTCGGCGAACGTGTAACCCGGGCCACCCCGGCCGGTGCCGGTCGGGTCACCCATCTGCACCATGAAGCCGCTGATCACGCGGTGCGAGATGGTGCCGTCGTAGTACGGCCCGGTGCCCGGCTGACCGGTGCGCGGGTCGGTGTATTCGCGGTTGCCCTCGGCCAGGTCGACGAAGTTGCGGACCGTCTTCGGGGCGTGGTTGGGGAAGAGCTCCAGCCGGATCGGGCCAGCGTTGGTGTGCAGGGTGGCGTAGAGAGCCTCGGCCACGGGTACTCCTCACTCGTTGGTCAGTTCCATGCGGATCCTCCCATGTGCCCGATCTGGCAGTGCGGAGGCATCCGAAGGTGGAGGATGACGAGGAACAACTCCCAGGAGGTGGGACCGTGTTTGGAATCGGGCGGCGCAAGACCCAGGGGCAGCTCGCGAGGGTCGAGTTCAACCAGGGCATCGGTCACCTGAGGCAGGCCGCGACGTACGCGGCCAAGGGAGCCGGCACCTCGGTCGGGCCTCGGGTCCAGGCGGCCCGGGGCGCGGTCGCGCCGACCGCCCTGGTGGTGCGGGACCGCGCATCGAGCGGGTTCGCGTCGACCGTCGCGGCCCTGGCGCCGCTGGCCGTGGCCGTGCGCAACGCGCAGACCGAGACCGCGGGCAAGGCGCTGGCCGGCCGCAAGGCCGTCGCCGCCAAGCAGGCCGCGGTGAGCAAGAAGGCCAAGGCCAGGAACGTGAAGGCGAAGAAGAAGCGGTCCGGCGGCATGATGACCGGCCTGCTGGCGGCCGGCGCCGTCGCCGGGGTGGCCGGGGCGATGGCCATGCGCCGCCGCCGCGAGCAGCAGGAGTGGGCCGAGTACGACCCGACCCGCGGCGTGGCCCCGGTGAGTGACGAGGTCGACACCCTGGTGGTGCGCACCTCCTCGGCCAACGGCTCCGCCGGCACCACGACGGGCGGCACCGTGACCGACGCCGCCACGATGTCCGGCGGCGCCGGCACCGCCGGTGGCCCGACCGGCGCGGGCAGCTCCGCGGTGGCCGGTGGGGACAGCTCCTCGACCACCCGGCCGGGCGGCCAGCCGGTGATCCACAAGAACGACCAGGTCCCGTCGGTCGCCGAGGGCGCCACCGACGTCACCGGCCGGCCGGCCGACGACCTGAGCAAGGCGCTCGGCAAGAACGCGGCGAAGTCGCGTAGCTGACCGGGAACGATCGCCGACGGCGCGGGAGGGCTCTCCCGCGCCGTCGGCGTGTCCCCGGTTCGGTGAGCCGCCGGGAACGGGATCGCCCGGCGTGCGCTCACCTCCTACAGTGCAAGGCATGCCGCCAGCCAGCGCTCCCCAGCCGCCCGGCCGCAGCCGGGTGTCGCGGCGGGCGGTGGTCACCGGCGCCCTCGCCGCGCTCGGCGGCGCGGGCGTCACGCTGACCGGCGAGGTCGGGTACGACGAGGCGACCGCCGGCGACCGGCTGCCGGTCTACGGGGGGTACGCGTCCTCGGTGCACTCCGACCGGCTCACCCCGCCCCGGTCGGCCAGCTTGCAGGTGGTGTGGGGGGTGGAGACCACCCGGAAGCTGATCGCGCTCACCTTCGACGACGGGCCCGCCCCGAACTGGACCCCGCAGGTGCTGTCGATCCTTCAGCGGGCGAACGCGCGGGCCACCTTCTTCATGGTCGGCCGCAACGCCCGCCGGTACGGCCACCTGGTCGCCGGTCGGCTCGCCGGGCACGAGGTCGGCAACCACACCTGGGCCCACCAGGACCTGGCCACCATGACGTACGAGCAGAGCCGAGACGCGATCGACCGGGCGCACGGCGAGCTGACCCGGCTCACCGGCCGGCCGCCCACCCTGCTCCGCCCGCCGTACGGGCACCTGGGCGGCAGCACCCTGCTGGCGGCGAACGACCTGAACTACCAGGTGGTGCTGTGGAACCGGCAGATGCTCGAGTCGCAGTACGTCCAGCACCCCGACGGGCTGGTCGACTACGTCGTCGGCGCGTGCACCCCGGGGACGATCCTGCTGGCCCACGACACCGGGCCCGCCGACCGGCTGGTGGCGATCAACGGCCTGGCCGCGATGATCGACGGGCTGCGGGCCCGCGGGTTCGACTTCGTCACCGTCTCCGAGCTGATCGCCGCCGGCACGCGCCCCGGCTGACCGGGCTCGCGGGCCGGGTGGGTGGGCCGGGTGGGTGGCGCTACAGCCAGCCGTTGCGGCGGAACCAGCGATACAGCAGGAACGAGCCGGTCACCATGATCGCGACCACCCCCGGGTAGCCGTACTTCCAGGTCAGCTCCGGCATGTTCTGGAAGTTCATGCCGTAGATGCCGGCGATCGCGGTCCACACAGCGGCGATCGCGGCCCAGGCGGCGATCTTGCGCATGTCGTTGTTCTGGTCGACGGTGACCTGCGCCAGCCGGGCCTGGAGGATCGAGTTGAGCAGGTCGTCGTAGGAGTTGACCTGCTCGACGGTGCGGCTGAGATGGTCCTGCACGTCCCGGAAGTAGCGCCGGATCTCCTTCGGCACGTCCCGGTTGACCTGTGAGGTGAGGCTCAGCAGCGGGCGTTGCAGCGGGATCACCGCCCGCTTGAACTCCACCAGCTCCCGCTTCATCTGGTAGATCCGCTGGATCCGGCCGCTGCCCTGCCGGTCGAAGACGTCCGCCTCCAGCACGTCCAGGTCGTCCTCCAGCTGGTCGGCCACCTCCAGGTAGAGGTCCACCACCCGGTCGGTGATCGCGTACGCGACCGCCCACGGCCCGTTCAGCAGCAGCTCGCGCCGGGCCTCCAGGTCGGCCCGCACCGGGGCGAGCCGGCAGGCGTCCCCGTGCCGGACGCTGATCAGGAAGTTCGGCCCGATGAAGAGCATCACCTGGCCGGTCTCCACCACCTCGGAGTTCTCGGTCAGCTCGGTGTGCTCGCAGTAGCGCGCGGTGCGCAGCACCAGGAACGCCACCTCGCCGAAGCGCTCCAGCTTGGGGCGCTGCTCGGCCTTGACGGCGTCCTCGACCGCCAGCTCGTGCAGGCCGTACGTGTCGGCGATGGCGGACATCTCGGCCTGCTCCGGCTCGTGCAGGCCGACCCAGACGAAGGCGTCGTCCTCGCGGCGGGCCGCCTCCAGCGCGTCGGCGTAGGTCCAGTCGCCGTGCCGGCGTTCACCCCGGACGTAGAGCGCGCAGTCGACCACACCGCTGCGCCCCGGGGCGGACGGCGTGGTGGTGACCGGCGAACCATCGACGCTGAGGATGCGGGACATCGCCCGCACGGGCGCCGCCCAGGCCCGGGGGCGCAGGGCGCCACCGGAGTTCGACGTCACAGACCGCCGCTGCACCCGATCCGACATGGCATCCCCCTCTCCACGAGCCGCGCGTTGCAGGGTACGCCGACCCGGGCCGCGCCGGCCCATCGGCGGCTTTCCACGAAGGCCGGCCGGTGCCGGGGCGCCCGCCGGTGCCGGCACGACCATCCGTTGCCGGGCCGAGCGGCGGGGGCAGCGCCGGGCGGGCCGTACCGCGTCAGGGGGGTGAGGGGGCGACACGGCCCACCCGGCGCCGTCGGGGGGCGGGGTGTGGTGCTGGGGCGTCGCCACCCGGGCGGGCCGGGAGCCGGCCGGTCGGTCGGCGGCCCGCGAAGGTGAGAGACGCTCGCAGCATTGTGGGCCGCCGGCCGCGCCCGGGGATGCCCCGAGCGGGCCGACGACCCACAACTGTCGGGAAGCCGACAGAAGGCTAGCCGCGCACCGCGTGCACCGCCTCGGCCAGCCGGCGGACGCCCTCGTCGATCCGGTCCGCGGTGACCGCGGAGAAGGCCAGCCGCAGCGCGTGCCGGCCACCGTCGAGCACGAAGTCACTGCCCTTGACCACCGCGACCCCTCGCTCGGCGGCCGCCGGGGCCAGCCGGTCGACCAGCACGTCGTCCGGGAACTCGACCCAGAGGAAGTAGCCGCCGTCCGGCTCCACGAACCGGGCCTCCGGCAGGTGCCGGCGCAGCGAATCGGCGAGCACCCGGGCCCGCTCGCCGAGGGCGGCGGACACCGTGGTGATGCTGCGGGAGATGTCCCCCGAGACGCAGAACTGGTGCACGATCGCCTCGGAGACCATGCCCGGGGAGATGTAGAGGCTGGTCGCCTTCTTGGCGATCGCCGCGATCAGCTCCGACGGGCCGATCAGGTAGCCGACCCGCACGCCCGGGCAGACCGTCTTGGTGAAGCTGGAGGCGTGCACCACCACGCCCCGGGTGTCCATCGACAGCATCGACGGCAGCGGCTCGCCGCGGAACCGGATGTCCGCGTACGGGTCGTCCTCGAAGATCGTGAAATCGTACTCGGTGGCCAGGTCGAGCAGCTCGCGCCGCTTCTCCAGGGAGAGCGTCACCCCGGCCGGGTTCTGGTAGTTCGGGATGACGTGCGCCAGCCGCGGGCGCACCCCCGACTCCAGCAGCTTGCGCAGCTCGGCGGTGTCCAGGCCGTCCGGCTGGATCGACACGCCGTGGATCTCGCCGCCCATGGTCTGCAGGTTGAGCAGCGTCCGGTCGTAGGTGGGGCGCTCCACCACCACCGCGTCGCCCCGGCGCACCAGGTGGTCGAAGAGGAAAGCGTCCGCCTGGAGCGAACCGTTCGTGATCAGCACCTGGTCGGCCTCGACGCCGTGCTTCTCGGCGATCCACCTCCGCAGGGGCGGGTAACCGACGGACGTGCCGTACGCGGTGATCCCGGCGGGATCGGTGTCGAAGGCACGGACGGCGGCGGCCTTGAGACCCTCGACATCCACGATGTCCAGCGAGGGCGCGCCACGGGCGAACGAGATCAGCTGCTCGGCGGTCATGCGCACGAGCCTAGGGCCTGCCCCGGCCGCTCCGAGCCGCATACACGCCAAGTTCAACATGCGGGCAGCGAATCCGCACGAGGGCGCTGACCGGCGGGTTCGGCCGCGCCTCGCTACTGTCGACCTCGTGCCCACCGAGCCCCTCCGCCGCGCCGGCGCGCCGACCGTGAACGGCCGCCTCCCCGCCCGGTCAGCGCGGCGGCGCCCGTCGCCCGACCCGCGCCGGTCGATCGGTTCGTGAGCGCCGGCGTCGAGCTGGCGCCGCACCGGGTCGCCGGGCTGGTCGCCCCGGCGGTCGACCGGGTCTTCGTCGCCGGCATGCTCGCCGGCCGCGACGGTGGCGGCGCCCAACTGAGCCAACGGTACGGCGGCCCGACGGCCACCGGCGTGCTCGTCGAGTTCCGTACCCGGCTGGCCGCGCCCGGCGGGACGGTCGACGGGGCGGGCTTCGCCGCGGCCACCCGGCACCGGGACCCGGCGACCAGCCGCCGGGCGCTGGACAAGCACGTGGCGCACGGCATGATCATCCGTCGCCCGGGGGGCGGGTTCGTCGCCACCGAGCGCGGCGCCGACTTCCTCGCCGAGACCTACCAGGTGCACGCCGAGGTGACCGAGGAGTTGTGGGCCGGGCACGACGAGCGGGTGGCCCGGCTGGTCGAGACGCTCGGCCGGCTGATCGCGTACGCCCTGCTGCTGGCCGACGAGCCGGGCGCCGACCCCTGGCCCGCGTTCGCCACCATGGCCCCGCCGTACGAGCCGGACGGCACCCCGTCGGGCGTGCTGCTGCTCAACCGGCTGGGCGCGCTGCGGTACCACCGGGCGGACGCGCACGCCGCCGCGTGGACCGCCGCCGGGCACACCCCGGCCAGCGTGGCCGCGCTGCCGCCGGGGGCGGAGCGCCGGGCGATCGAGCTGGAGACCGATCGGCGGGCCGGTGGCCCGTACGCCACCCTCACCCCCGACGAGCGGCTCGACATGATCGCGGACCTCGCGGCGTTGCCCGGTTGACCCGCAGCGCAACGACAGTTGTCCGGAAATGTGCAGGAAAGTGGCGTTATCCTCCACGGGACGTGATGACTCGCGGGGAGGACGTCGGATGATCGGGATGGTGCTGGCCGCCGGCGCGGGGCGCCGGCTGCGCCCGTACACCGACACCCTGCCCAAGGCGCTGGTGCCCGTCGACGGCGAGATCACCATCCTCGACATCGCGCTGCGCAACCTCGCCGCGGTCGGGCTCACCGAGGTGGTGATCGTCGTCGGGTACGCCGCCGAGGCGGTCGAGGCCCGCCGGTCCACCCTGGAGCGGCGGTACGACGTCCAGCTCACCCTGGTGCACAACGACCGGGCCGAGGAGTGGAACAACGCGTACTCGCTCTGGCTGGCCCGGGAGCACTTCGCCCGGGGCGTACTGCTGGTCAACGGCGACACGGTGCACCCGGTCAGCGTGGAGAAGACCCTGCTCGCGGAGCGCGGCCCGGGCCTGCTGCTGGCGATCGACGACCTGAAGCCGCTGGCGGAGGAGGAGATGAAGACGACCTTCGACGCCGCCGGCCAGCTCACCCGGATCACCAAGCTGATGGACCCGCTCGAGGCGGACGGCGAGTACATCGGCGCGACGCTGATCGAGCCGCAGGTGGCCGGCCCGCTGGCCGACGCGCTGGAGGCCACCTGGCGGCGCGATCCCGACCGGTACTACGAGGACGGTTTCCAGGCGTTCGCCGACGCCGGCGGCGAGGTGCGGGCGGCCCCGATCGGCGACGTCTCCTGGGTCGAGGTGGACAACCACGACGATCTGGCCCGGGCCCGGGAGATCGCGTGCCGCTACTAGCCCGGACGGTGCTCACCCCGCTGCACATCGACGTCAGGCGCAACGCGGTCGCCGACCTCGGCCCGATCCTGGCCGACGGCCGGATCTCGTCGCGGGGTGACGTGGCGGTGGTGGTCGGCCCCGGTCAGGGCGAACGGATCGCCGAGCTGATCCGGCCGTCGCTCGGCGCCGCCGACGTCTTCACCACCGGCGGCGGCACCCTGGACGCCGCCGACGAGCTGGGCGGCAAGCTGCGCACCCGCTCGTACGACGCGATCGTCGGCATCGGCGGCGGCAAGACGATCGACGCGGCCAAGTACGCCGCCACCCGCAAGGGCCTGCCGATGGTGTCGGTGGCCACCAGCCTCGCCAACGACGGCTTCGCGTCCCCGGTCGCGAGCCTGGTCACCGACGGCATCAAGGGCTCGTACGGGGTGCACATCCCGATCGCGGTCATCGTCGACCTGGACTTCGTGGAGAGCGGGCCCGAGCGGCACAACCGGGCCGGCATCGGCGACGTGGTGAGCAACATCAGCGCGCTGGCGGACTGGGAGCTGGCCCGACAGGTGCGCGGCGAGCCGGTCGACGGCCTGGCCGCCTCGCTCGCCCGGATGGGTGCCGAGGCGGTGCTGCACCACCCCGGCGACATGGGCGACGACGGCTTCGTCACGGTGCTCGCCGAGGCGTTGATCTCCAGCGGCCTGGCGATGGCGGTCTGCGGCAGCAGCCGGCCGGCCAGCGGGGGGTGTCACGAGATCATGCACGCCGTGGACGTGCTCTTTCCGGACACCTCCTCGCACGGCGAGCTGGCCGGCCTGGGCGCGCTGTTCTGCACCTTCCTGCGCGGCGACCGGGCCCGGTTCGCCGAGATGGCGGCCTGCCTGGCCCGGCACGACCTGCCCCGGCTCCCCGGCGACGTGGGGCTCACCGACGAGCAGTTCGTCGAGGCCGTGCAGTTCGCCCCGGACACCCGGCCGGACCGCTACACCGTCCTGGAACACCTCGCGCTGAGCACGGCGGAGACCCGGCAGCGGCTCGGAGAGTACGCCGATGAACTACCCGACCACCTTGGTTGAGCCGTCCCGGCCCGCGGTCACCGACTTCCACCGCACCCACCGGGGCGGCGGGCTCTTCAGCGAGTCGGTCAGCCAGTGGCTGGGCGCGATCCTCGCGCTGCTCGCCCAGCGGGCCGGCCTGCGTCCCACCGCGCTGACCATCGGCAACCTGCTGCTCGGCCTGACCACCTCGGTGACCGTGGTGGCGCTGGCCGACCCGGTGGCCGCCGGCCGCCTGCCGGCCTGGGCGGTCGGGCTGGGCGCACTGGTCGGCTGGCAGCTGGCGTACGCGCTGGACTGCGCCGACGGGCAGCTGGCCCGGGTGACCGGTCAGGGCAGCGCGGCCGGCGCCCGGGTGGATGTGCTGTGCGACGTAGCCGCGCAGATCGCTCTGGTCGCCGCCCTCGCGGCGACCGCCATGGCGCAGCACCCGGCCACCCCGATCTGGCTGGTGGTGTCGTTCGCCGGCACCTGGATGGTCAACCTGGTCACCTCGGTGATGCAGACCGGCCCGAACGCCGCCAGCATGGTCCGCTCGGCGGCCCTGCCGGTACGCCTGCTGAAGCTGGTCCGCGACTACGGCGCGGTGGTCCTCGTGGCCGGCCTGGTCCTGATGATCTCGCCCGCGTCGGTCCTCTGGGTGGTGGTCGCCTTCACGGTCGTGAACGGCGGCTTCCTGCTGGCCAGCATCGCCTTCGCCGCCCGCGCCTCACTCCGCTGAGCCCTCCCGGGTCGGCACGTCGGCCGGCCCACGCCGGTCGCGCACCGGCCCGGACGCCGTTTTCTGTGCTGACGAGCCGGTAACCCGCTCGGCCCGCTCGGTGCCGGCCCGATCACATCGCTTCGGCCTGGGCAGGTGGGGCTTGGTGCGGGCGCTTTGGACCTGATGTCGTAAACGAATCAGCCACCGGGCCAGGCACCGTCCGCGCCTGCTCAGCCACCTTCTCCTCGCCGGCCTCGTCGGCCCATCGATCGCTCGGCAGGCGGGATGCCACCGATCCCTCGGGCCGGGCTGCTGGGGCCATCGCGCAGAGCGGCAAAGTGCCCCCGGCTCCGCAGGTGGGAGAGGAGGGCAAGGCACTGCCTCCCGCGCTACGAGAGGTAGAGGCTAGTCGGCGCCCGGAGCCTCGACCGGCAAGCCCACCGAGGCGGCGATGTCCGACATGCGCTTGTCATAGGTGACCAGCACGTCGAGCGCATCACCGAGAACCTGGGCACTCGCCACATGCAGCGCAGCCAACGTCCGAATTCCGGCAGGGAGAGCAGCCGCGGAATCCCGCACCTCCTCCGTCAACAGAATCTCGGTGATGTTCCGAACCAACATCTGCATGGCATCCGGATAGTCTCCGATCCGGTCGAGGGTGCGAACCGTCTCGACGAACCCGACGGAGCTGGTCGCCATCGGCATGCCCTCCCGACTGGCCAGAAAGTCCTGTAGCTCCGTGGCGTAGGTGGGGCCGGCAAGCAGCGCCTTGTGCCAACAACCCTGGAATTGTACCTACAAACAGACCCCGCAGCCGGGTCGGCGCGTAGGCCGGGCCCCGCTCTGCCCGGCATCGAGCACCACCCGCAACGTCATCCACGCGAACCGCGCCGATTCGTTTACGTCATCAGGTCCATAGCGTCCGACGGCGACATCCCGTGTCCTCGACCTGACCGATCGCTAGCCGGCCGGTCAGGTTGTCAGCGAGGCGTAGACGTCGAGGTGCCGCTTGAGGACCACGTCCGGGTGGAAGGTCTGCTCGTACCGCAGCCGGGCCGGCGCCCAGAGCGCGGCGGCACCGGCCCGCGCCACCGGGAGCGCGGCGGCCAGCGCGGCCGGGTCCGGCGGCACCACCCAGCCGGCGGCGCCGGTGACCAGGCCGGCCGGCACCGCCGGCGGACCGGCCGGCGGCGGGAGGTGACCGGCGACGGCAGAGGTGACGGCGGCCGGGCCGGTGCCGGCGGGCTCGTGCGGGGCGTCCGCGCCGACCAGGTACGGAATGCCGCCGAGCGCGGTGCCGAGCACCGGCCGCCCGCTGGCCAGCGCCTCGATGATCACCGTGGGCAGCACGTCGTGCCACATCGACGCGGCGATCACCACGGCGCTCGCCTCGATCGCGGCGCGCACCCCGGCGCGGTCCAGCTGGCCCAGGTAGACCACGTCGGCGCGCTCGGCGGCGGCCGCCTCGACCAGCGGGCGCAGCTCGCCGTCGCCGGCGACCCGCAGCGTGCCCAGGGCGCCCACCGGGTGCCGGCGCCACGCCTCCAGCAGCAGGTCCAGGCCCTTCTCCGGGGTGAGCCGGGCCAGGTAGAGGAAGCCGTCACCCAGTGGCGCGGGGCGGCCCGGGTCCGGCACCGCGTTGGGCTTGATAACGATCCGGTCCGCCGGGATGCCGTAGTCGCGCAGGTGGTCGGCGATCGCAGAGGTCAGCGCGATGAACCGGTCCACCGAGCGCCAGGTGCCGCGGTGCACGGCCAGGGTGGTCGCCATCAGCGCGCTCTGCGCCGCCGAGTCGCGGTAGCAGCGGTGCACGATCGCCGGCACGCCCAGCGCCCGGCCCTTGCAGTCCTGGCAGATGATCCCGTCCCGGAAGTAGATCCCCGAGGAGCAGACCTGCCGGTAGTTGTGCACCGTCTGCACCACCGGCACGCCGTGCTTGTGCGCGGTCCGCACCACCCAGGGCGAGAGCAACGGGTACGGGTTGTGCAGGTGCAGCACGTCCGGCCGGTGCTCGGTGAGCAGCCGGGCGAGGTCCTGCTGGGCGCGCGGGGCGTAGATCGGCGAGAGCGGCAGCAGCGCCTTGGCCGCCTTCGACATCGATGGGATCTCGTCCGAGCTGCGCAGGAACGGCAGCACCTCGACCCCGGCGGCGGTCAGCTGGGCGATCTCCGAGTCGACCATCGTGTTCTCGCCGGAGGGCTGAGCCTCCCGGTACCGGTTGTGCGCCACCACGATTCTCACGGAAAAGAAGGCTACCGTTGTACCGTGCCCGAACTACCGGAGGTGGAGGCGCTCGCGGGTTACCTGCGTGAGCGCGCGGTGGGGCGGCGCGTCGACCGGTTCGAGGTCGCCGCGATCAACGCCCTGAAGACGTACGACCCGGCCCCGTCGGCGGTGCTCGGGCGGCCGGTGGTGGACGCCCGGCGGCACGGCAAGTTCCTCGACGTGGTCTTCGACGGCGGCCTGCACCTGGTGGTGCACCTGGCCCGCGCCGGCTGGCTGCACTACCGGGAGGCCTTCGGATCGACCGTCCCGCTGCGCCCCGGCAAGGGCCCGATCGCCCTGCGGATACGCCTGGACGACGGCTCCGGCTTCGACCTGACCGAGGCGGGCACCCAGAAGAAGCTGGCCGCGTACCTGGTGACCGACCCGGCGCAGGTGCCCGGGGTGGCGAAGCTGGGCCCGGACGCGCTCGCCGCCGACCTGCCCACCTTCGCCGAGCGGATGCGCAGCCGGCGGGGGCAGGTCAAGGGGGTGCTGACCGACCAGGCGGTGCTGGCCGGCGTCGGCAACGCGTACTCGGACGAGATCCTGCACGCGGCAAAGCTGTCGCCGTTCGCGATCAGCGACCGGCTCACCGACGACCAGCTGGCCACCCTGCACGCGGCGACCCGGGCGGTGCTCGGCGACGCGGTGACCCGCTCGCTCGGCCAGCGGGCGGCGGAGCTCAAGGGCGAGAAGCGCTCGGGGCTGAAGGTGCACGCCCGGAAGGGGTTGCCCTGTCCGGTCTGTGGCGACACGGTGCGGGAGGTGTCGTTCGCCGACTCCAGCCTGCAGTACTGCCCCACCTGTCAGACCGGCGGCAAGCCGCTGGCTGACCGTCGGTTGTCCCGCCTCGTACGATGAGTCACCCCGCCCGTCGACTACGCAGAGGTATCGCCCGGAGCGCGTCGAAGCTCCCGGTCCACGCCTCTACCCGACCCGCCTTCCATCGGTATAGTGGCTCGGTCCCCGGCTTCCAAAACTGATGCGGAGCCGGCCGGATCCCTCGCCGGCAGCACCGGCCGCCAGCTGCCTCGCAGTCAGCGTCCGACCCGGTGCCGGCGTGGGAGACTGGAACGGTGGGCGACCCGGGCCCCTCACGGCGAGTGAGCGGCACGTGTCATGCGGGAGGACATGGGTGAGGTGACGACAAGCCTCCAGCGCCCGGTAACCAACACAGGCCGGAGCAAACTCGTGCGGCACGTCGACAGCTTCGAGATCCAGCCGCCGACACCGCCGTCGCACAACGGCGTTCCCCGGTCGGCGTGGGCCCGCGCGCGTCGTCGGGTGTCCCGCTGGCACCGCCCGTACACGATCGCCCTGCTGCTGCTCGACTTCGCCGCCGTGGTGCTCGCCGACTGGGCCGCCCAGGAGGCGTTCGGTCAGGCCCGGGCCGGCTTCTACGACGCCGGTGAGGACCCGACCTGGTTCTACACCGTGGCGTACCTGCTGCTGCCGCTCGGCTGGCTGGTCATCCTGTGGGGCAACCGGGCGTACGACCGCCGCTACCTGGGCCTCGGCCCGGACGAGTTCAAGCGGGTGATCCGCGCCGGCGTGGCGGTCGCCGCGACGGTCTCCTTCCTCGCCTTCGCCACCAAGACCGACCTGTCCCGTTGGTCGGTCGGTTTCGCCCTGCTCGGGGCGTTGCTGCTGATCCTCACCGGGCGGATGACCGCCCGGGCGGTGCTGCACGGCGTCCGCCGCCGGGCCGGTCACGCCGGGCACCGGATGGTGCTGGTCGGCACCCTGCCGGAGGCGCTGGAGGTCTACGCCGCGGTCACCCGCAACCCGAGCGCCGGCCTGGTGCCGGTGGCCATCCACATCACCGACGGGTACGCCGCCGCCCGGGGCATCCAGACCCCGGTGCCGGTCTACGCCGGCCGGGACGTGCTGGCCCTGGTCCGCGAGGTCGGCGGGGACACCATCGCGGTCTGCGGCTCGGCCAGCGCCGAGCCGGGGGAGCTGCGCCGGCTGGCCTGGCAGCTGGAGGGCTCCGGCGTCGACCTGGTGGTCGCCCCGCAGCTGACCGACATCGCCGGCCCCCGGGTGCACATCCGGCCGATCGAGGGCCTGCCGCTGCTGCACGTCGAGGAGCCCACGCTCTCCGGGCCGGCGCTGCTGGCCAAGAACCTGATGGACCGGATCGCCGCCGGCCTGGGCCTGCTGGTGCTGCTGCCGGTCTTCGTGGCGATCGCGATCTCGATCCGGATGTCCGACCCGGGCCCGGTCTTCTTCCGGCAGCCCCGGGTCGGCCACGAGGGCCGTACCTTCCGGGTCTGGAAGTTCCGCACCATGTACGTCGACGCCGAGGAGCGGTTGGCCAGCCTGACCGACCAGAACGAGACCGACGGCATGCTGTTCAAGATCAAACAGGATCCGCGGGTCTTTCCGGTGGGGCGCTTCCTGCGCGCCTCCTCGCTGGACGAGCTGCCCCAGCTGATCAACGTGCTGTGGGGCGAGATGTCGCTGGTCGGGCCGCGCCCGCTGCCCGCCGACGACGGCGACTTCCTCGGCGACGTGCGGCGCCGGCTGCTGGTGCGGCCCGGCATCACCGGGCTGTGGCAGGTCTCCGGCCGCTCCGACCTGTCCTGGGACGAGGCGGTCCGGCTGGACCTCTACTACGTCGACAACTGGTCGCTGGCGTACGACCTGAGCATCCTGTGGCGCACCGTCGGCGTGGTGCTGGCCCGCAAGGGCGCGTACTAGCGGATCGACGGCCCACCGGTAGAGGATTCGCCGCATGGGTGGCAGCCTCTCCGCCGTGGTGGGCGTGGTCTCGCTGGTGACCGCGCTCGCCGCGGCGCTCTGGGCGGTGCTGCGGCTGCGCGGCCGCCGGGGCATCGCCACCGCCACCCAGCGGGCCACCTACGAGGTCCTGCACACCGCCGGGCTGGCCGCCGAGCCGCTGCGGGCCGGGCTCAGCGAGGCCGGCGCGGCCAAGGCCGTACGCCACCTGCGCGGGCTGGTGGGCGCGGCCGGGCTGGCGCTGACCGACACCGAGCGGCTGCTCGCCCTGGACGGGCGCGGCGGTCACCACGGCGACCAGCTGCTCGCGGCGGCCCGGCGGGCGGCGGCGGCCGGGCGCTCGACCGTGCTGGGCGAGGCGGAGCTGCACTGTGACCGGGTGGACTGCCCGGTCCGGGGCGCGGTGGTGGCGCCGCTGTCCGCCGAGGGCCGGGTGGTCGGCGCGCTGGTCTCGGTCGCCGACGCGCCGCCCGCGCCCGGGCTGGTGCAGGCCACCCTGGAGACCGCGCACTGGGCCGGCGACCAGCTCGCCCTGGCCGAGCTGGACTCGTCCCGGGAGCGGCTGGCCCGGGCCGAGATCCGCGCGCTGCGTGCCCAGATCAGCCCGCACTTCATCTACAACGCGCTGACCGCGATCGGCTCGTTCGTCCGCACCGACCCGGACCGGGCCCGGGAGTTGATCCTGGAATTCGCCGAGTTCACCCGGTACTCCTTCCGCTCGCACGGGGAGTTCACCACGCTGGCCGAGGAGCTGCGCTCGATCGACCGCTACCTGACCATCGAGCGGGCCCGGTTCGGCGACCGGCTCCAGGTGCGGTTGCAGATCGCCCCGGAGGTGCTGCCGGTGACCCTGCCGTTCCTCTGCCTCCAGCCGCTGGTGGAGAACGCCGTCCGGCACGGGTTGTCCCGCAAGCCCGGCACCGGCATGGTGAGCATCGAGGCCCGGGACGCGGGCGCCGAGTGCCACATCACCGTGGAGGACGACGGAGTGGGGATGGATCCGGCCACGCTGACCGCGGGGATCGCCGAGCTGAGCCGGGCGGGCGCCGACCCGGGCGACGACCCGGGCCAGCACGTCGGCCTGTCCAACGTGGACGAACGGCTGCGGTCGGTGTTCGGGGACCGGTTCGGCCTGGTCGTGGAGACCGGCCCCGGCTCGGGCACGAAGGTGAGCCTGCGGGTGCCGAAGTTCCACCCCGGCGTACGGGCGGGCTCGTGAGCGAGCGCGGCGGGCGAACCGGGTCGGCGCGGTGAGCGGGTCGGGATTCCTGCGGGTGCTGGCCGTCGACGACGAGCCGCCCGCGCTGGACGAGCTGGCGTACCATCTGCGGGCCGATCCCCGGGTGGCCCGGCTGCACACCGCGGGCGACGCCACCGAGGCGCTGCGGGTGCTCCGGGACGCCGACGTGGACGTGGTCTTCCTGGACATCCGGATGCCCGGGCTGGACGGGATGGAGCTGGCCCGGGTGCTGCGCCGGTTCGCCCGGCCCCCGGCGATCGTCTTCGTCACCGCGTACGACGACGGCGCGGTGGACGCGTTCGACCTGGGCGCCACCGACTACGTCCGCAAGCCGGTACGCGCCGAGCGGCTGGCCGAGTCGCTGCGCCGGGTGATCGGCTCCCGGGTGGTGCCGTCGCATCCCGCCGCCCTGGCAAGGGCGGAGGAGGATCCGACCATCCCGATCGAGCTGGCCGGCACCACCCGGATGCTGCCCCGCTCGGCGGTGCGCTGGGTCGAGGCGCAGGGCGACTACGCCCGGCTGCACACCGCCGACGGGTCGCACCTGGTCCGGGTGTCGCTGGCGACGCTGGCCGAGCGCTGGGCGGACGCCGGTTTCGTCCGGATTCACCGGTCGTATCTGGTGCAGTTGAAGCTGATCGCCGAGCTGCGGCTGGCGAACTCCGGCTACGTGGTGGTGGTCGACGCCGCCGAGCTGCCGGTCAGCCGCCGGCACACCCGGGAGCTGAAGGACAAGCTGGTCCGGGCGGCAAAGCAGGACTGGCGCTGACCGGCCGATCAGTCCCGGTTCACCCGGGCGTCGGCCGCGTGCAGCGGCAGGTAGTGCTCGAAGAACAGGGTCTTGGTCAGGTCGGGCCGCCCGGTGACGCCGAACGCGGTGAACAGCGCCATCATCCCCTCCTGCACCGCGTACGCGGTCATGTCGAGCTCGGCGGCGATCGCGGTGGTGCTGCCGCCGCGCACCACGGCGCCGAGCAGCCGCCACTGCGACGGTCGCAGGCCCAGCGCCCGGCAGACGAACTCGCTGGCCTGGTGCGGCCGGATCCGCTGCACGGTGACCGCCACCGAGTCGTCCCGGTGGGCGGCGTGGAACGCCAGGAAGCGGCCGTCGTGGCGCCGGCCGCCGGCCGGGTCGATCACCCCGGACGTCCGGCCCCGGGTGACCGCCACCCCGACCCGGTCCAGCTCGGCGGTGTCGAGCAGCGCGCGGGCGTCCTCGCTGAGGTCGAACAGCCGCCCGTCGGGCGAGATGGTCAGCGTGCCGGTGACCGGCCGACGGGGCCTCGGCGGTACGGCCGGGGCGGGGGTCGGTTCCCGCCCGGTCCGCCGGCCCAGCCGCGGCAGGCGCCGGGAGCGGCCCGGCGCCGGCGCCGCCGGGGCGTCGTGGGCGGGGTGCGGCGCCGGTTGGTCCTCCCGGACGAGGGTGTGCCGCAGTGCCCCCGCCAGCAGCGGGCCGGCCGGCCCGAGGTGGGCCCGCTCGCTCTCGCTGAACGTGCCGCCGGCGCGGTAGAGCAGCACCGCCCCGCAGGTGCCGGCCACGTCGGTGAAGGTCATCCGCAGCTCGTCGGTGAAGCCGGCCGGGCGGAGCAGGTTACGGAAGCGCCGGCTGGCGACCGGGTCGCCGTGGGTGCGGTCGACCAGCGAGGCGATCTGCGGCCCGTCCGCCAGCTCGGCGAGCTTCAGCACGTCGTCCTGGCCGTACTCGTTGGCGAACAGCTCCTGCTCGAACCGGGCGTCGTGCGGCCCGCCGTCGACCACACAGGACGCCCACATCAGGGTCACCGGGTCGAGCACCGCCCAGATCGCCAGGTCGAAGCCGACCGCGCCGCGCAGCAGCAGGCTGGCCTGCCGGCGCAGCGCCACGTGGTCGAGCGAGGTGTCGAGGTGCTCGTGCAACCGGGCGACGTACGGCGTGTGGGCGGCGACCGTGCCGGCCGGCCAGCCGGCCAGCGAATCCCCGGAACCGGAGCCGGATCGCCGGCCGGACCCCGACCCGGACCGCCGGCCTGAGCCGGAGCTCGAGCTGTCCCCGTCCCGCCCGTCGTCGGCCTCCTGCTCGTCCTCGTCGTAGCGCAGTCCGTCCACCGGCAGCCGGACGCCGGCCGCCTGGGCCAGCGTCACGGCCAGCTCACCGCTGGCCGGGCGGCCCGCCGGGTCCTTGGTCAGGCAGCGGTGCACCAGGTCGGTCACCACCGGCGGCACGCCGGGCAGCCGGGGCAGCGGCGCGGGTTCGAGGTACGCGTGCGCGCTGAGCATCTGGGTGGCCGACTCGGTCGTCCAGGGCGCCCGGCCGGCGAGCATCCGGTAGAGGATCAGGCCGAGGGCGTACACGTCGCTGGCCGCGACCACCGGGTGGCCGGCCAGCCGCTCCGGGGCGAGGTAGGCGGCGGTGCCGAGCAGCTCCCCGGTGCCGTCCACGTCGTCCGGCTGCCCGACCACGGCGGCGAGGCCGAAGTCGACCACCTTGGCGCCGCCGGGGGTGAGCATCACGTTGGCCGGCTTGACGTCCCGGTGCACCACCCCGTGGGCGTGCGCGGCGGCGAGCGCCGAGGCGATCTCCGCGCAGATCCGCAGGGTCAGCTCGACCGAGAGCTGGCCGCGCTTGAGCCGGGCCGCCAGCGACCGGCCGGGCAGCAGCTCCATCACGACGAACGGCACCCGCTCGCCGGCGTCGGTGGTGGACTCGCCGTAGTCGTACACGTTGGCGACGTGCGGGTGGGTCAGCCGGGCCGCGGCCCGGGCCTCGGCGAGCACCCGCCGGCGGGAGACGGCGTCCCTGGCGTACGCCGGGGTGAGCACCTTCACCGCGACCTGGCGGTCGAGCACCCGGTCGAACGCGCTCCAGACCACCCCCATGCCGCCCGCTCCGAGCTGGCTGACCAGCCGGTAACGGTCACCCAGGATCTGTTCGCCCCCCACGGTGTCAGTCTGCCCTTGCCGGGTGACAACCGCTCTGTCCGAACATCGTCTCTCGCCGTTTCGGGCGGGCCGACGCGAGAGGATTGACGTCCGGCTGCGCGGGCACGGAGGCACACCGGGGGGCCGATCCGACCGGCGGCGGGAAGGTGACGATGTCCAGGGTCTTCGCGGTGCACGCCCGGCCGGCCACCCACCGTGCGGTGGACCGGGCGGTGGCCGCCCTGCCCGGGGTCGGCCTGGCCGGGCACAGCTCGTCCGCCGCCGAGGCGATCCGGGTGTTCCAGGCCCTCGCGCCGGACGCGCTGACGGTGGATGTCCGGCTCGCCGACGGGGACGGCATCGAGCTGGCGGCCGAGCTGATCGCCGCCCGGCCCGGGCTGCGGGTGGTGCTGCTCGGGCCGGCCACCGACGGCCCGCTGCGGCGGGCGGTGCTGGCCGGCATCGCGGGCCACGTGCCGGATCCGACCGGCACGGCCGGCCACCTGCCGTCGCCGACCGCCGGCCCCGGCCACCCACCGGCGCCGGCCGGGGTGGACCGGGTGGCCGCCGCGCTGCGGGAGGTGCTGGCCGGTCGGATCGCCTTCGACTCCCGCGTCCTCGCCGGCGCGCTGCGCGCCGGCCCACCGGCCCAGCTCAGTCGCCGTGAGCGCGAGGTCGTCGAGCTGCTCGGCGACGGCCTGCCCGCGGCCGAGGTGGCCCGCCGGCTGCGGTTGACCGAGTCCACCGTCCGGACGTACGCGGCCCGCGCCCGGGCCAAGCGGCAGCAGCCCGACACCTAGTTGCCGAACACGTCGAGGATGCGGATCACACCCGGCCCGATGATCACCACGAAGAGCGCCGGGAAGATGCAGAGGATCATCGGGAAGAGCACCTTCACCGGCACCTTCTGGGCCAGCTCCTCGGCCCGCTGCCGGCGGCGCAGCCGCATCTCGGCGGCCTGCTGGCGCAGCACGTTCGCCACCGGCACGCCCAGCGTGGTGGCCTGCACCATGGCCGACGCGAACGCCTTCAGCTCGGTGACGCTGGTGCGGGCGGCCATCTCCCGCAGCGCCTCCACCCGGGGCCGGCCGATCTGCATCTCGTGCAGCACCCGGGCGAACTCGCCGACCATCGGGCCGCGGCCGTTGCGCACCACCTGGGCCAGCGCCGCCTCGAAGCCGAGGCCCGCCTCGACGGTCACCACCAGGGTGTCCATGATGTCCGGCAGGGTGCGGCGGATCTCCTGCTGCCGCTCCTGGGCCAGGTGCAGGGCCAGCAGGTCCGGGCCGAAGAAGCCGACCAGCGCGCCGGCCAGGGTCAGGAAGACCGGGCCGCCGGGCAGCCCGATCAGGCCGAGCAGCAGCCCGGCCGCCGCGCCGACGAACAGGAACAGCCCCTTGAACCCGAGCAGCGCGTCCAGTCCCAGCCAGGCCGGGTTGCCCGCCTGGTCGAGGCGGCAGGCGAGCCCGGCGAACATCGCCGGCGGGGTCAGCCGGCGACCCACCGCCCGGGTCTGCTCGGTCAGCCCGCCGGCGCCCGGGCCGGGGCCGGTCGCGGTGGGCGCCCCGGCGATCCGGTAGTCCCGGTCGACGGTGGCCAGCGTCCGGCGGACCGCGGAGCGGTCCCGGTCCGGCACCAGCGCGACGACGACCACGACCAGGGCCAGGAAGAGCGCGCCGAGGCCCGCCACCAGCAGTACGGAGTCCACCGTCACACCTCGACCTTCACGACCCGGGACATCCACAGGATGCCCACCACCATCAGCACGGCCGCGCCGACGATCATCACCAGGCCGACCGGGGTGGTCCAGAGCGGCGTGAGGTAGTCCCGCCGGACCAGCAGCATCCAGCCGGCCATCACGAACGGCAGCGCGATCAGGATGTACGCCGACAGCCGCCCCTCGGCGGACAGCGCGCGGACGTGCCGGCGCAGCCGATCCCGGTCGCGCAGCGTCTCCACGGTGGTGGTCAGCACCTCGGCCAGGTTGCCGCCGGTGTCCCGCTGGATCCGGACGGCCATCACCACCCAGGCCAGGTCGTCGTTGCCGACCCGCTGGGCGGCGCGCTCCAGCGCGTCGTCCAGGTCGGAGCCGAGCCGCACCTCGGCGGTGGCCCGGCCGAACTCGACGGTGAGCGGCCCGGGCGGGAAGTCCTGGATCACCGCGTCGATCGCCTGCGCCAGCGAGAAGCCGGACTTCAGCGAGCCGACGATCAGCTGCAGCGCGTCGGGCAGCTGATCGGCGAAGGTCCGCCGGCGGCGCGCCACCCGCATCCGCCGGTAGAGCGCGGTGCCGACGAAGCCGAGCAGCGCGCCCAGCAGCACACCGACCAGGCCGCCGAGCAGCCCGAGCAGGAACGCGCCGGCCACGGTCGCGCCGGCCCGCCAGGCGATCCACTCGCGGGGGGTCTGCGTCATGCCGGCCTGTTCCAGGTCGCGGGTGATTCGCTCCTGGCGCGCCCCGGTGCCGACCACCCGGTCGGAGAGGCCGAGCACCGCCTGGCCGAAGCCGCCCGCGGCCGGCACGGCCCGGTCGTCCGGCGACGCCCCGCCGCCGGGCAGCCGGAACCGCTCCACCTGCTCGAGGCGGCGCTGCGGCACCGCGCCGCGCCCGCTGAGGAACACCAGCAGGAACGCGCCGAGCAGCACGCCGAACACCAGCAGGCCGAGCAGGCCCGGGTGGATCTCCGGCAGCCGCCAACGGCCCCCGGAGTCGGCCGGCGCGGCCGCGGCCGCCGTGCCGGCCGGGGCCGCCGCGAACCGGACCGGCAGGTTCGCGCTGACCCGCCGCGCCCCGGTGGCCGCGGTGACGGTCAGGGTGGTGGACGTGCCGGCCAACTCCGGGGGTACGGCCACCGTCACGGTGAACCGGGGCGGCAGGGTGGCGGCGGCGCGCAGCGCCCCGGGCAGGGCCGTCTCGCCGGCCACCGCGCGGGTGGTGCCACCGGACGCGGTGACCAGCCGGCGCAGCTGCCCCAGCCCGTCCCCGGCGGCGCCCAGCCGGACCAGGTCGACCCGGTGACCGGCGGCGGTGACCGCCTCGGCGGCCACCCTCGCGGCGGCCTGGTCGTCGTCCCGGCCGCCGGCCACGACCAGCAGTCGGCGGTCGGCCTCCCGGTCGCCGAGCGCGGTCGCCGCCCGTACCGCCTGGTAGAGCGCGGTCCCGCCGCCGGTCACGGCCAGCCGGGCCGCGGCGGCCCGCAGCGCCGCCCGGTCCGTGGTCGGCGACAGCGGGACGGTGGGCTGGTCGGACGCGGCCACCAGGCCGATCGAGACGTCGGCGGGCAGCGCGTCGGCCAGGGCGGTGAGGCCGGTCTGCGCGGCGCGCAGCCGGGCGCCGGCCATCGCCGGCCCGGTGTCCACGACCACCACGACGGTACGGGGGCCGCCCGCCGTCCCGCCCGCCTCGACGGTGGACGACAACCGTCGGCCGTCCCAGGTCACGGTCACCGCCGGCAACTGACCGGCGGGCGCGTCCGGCACGTCGGCGACGATCCGCACCTGCTCCGGCGTCACCTCGGCGACCCGCGCGGTCAGCGCCGCGCCGGCACCGGCCGGGGCGGGGCTGGCCGGCGCGGCCACCGGTACGGCCGGGGCGGCCTCCACCGGAGCCGCGACGGCGGCCGTCGCCGGGGCGGCGAGGGCGGTCAACGCGGTGCCCAGGGTCAGCGCGGCGAGCGCCGCGCGGATCACCACGGGGAGCCCTCGAACAGGCCGGCCGGCACCGGCACGCCCGCGTCGGCGAGGGTGTCCAGCAGGCGCGGGCGCAGACCCGTCCAGCGCAGCGTGCCCTGGTGCCGGCCGTCGGCGTCGTACCCGGCCCGGTGGTCGAAGACGAAGAGATCCTGCATGGTGACCACCTCGCCCTCGATGCCGAGCACCTCGGTCACGTGGGTCACCCGGCGGGTGCCGTCGCGCAGCCGGCTCTGGTGCACGACCAGGTCCACCGCCGAGGCGATCTGCTCCCGGATCGCGCGCACCGGCAGCTCCAGGCCGGCCATCAGGCACATCGTCTCCAGCCGGGCCACCGAGTCGCGCGGCGCGTTCGCGTGCACCGTCGTCAGCGAGCCGTTGTGGCCGGTGTTCATGGCCTGCAGCAGGTCCAGCGCGGCGCCGTCGCGGACCTCGCCGATGACGATCCGGTCGGGCCGCATCCGCAGCGCGTTGCGGACCAGGTCCCGGATGGTGATCTCGCCGCGTCCCTCGATGTTCGCCGGCCGGGACTCCAGCCGCAGCACGTGGTTCTGCCGCAGCTGCAGCTCCGCCGCGTCCTCGATGGTGACGATGCGCTCGTCCGGCGGGAGGAAGCTGGACAGCACGTTGAGCGTGGTGGTCTTGCCGGAGCCGGTGCCGCCGCTGATCACGATGTCCAGCCGACCGCGCACGCAGGCGTACAGGAACTGCGCCACCTCGGGAGTGAAGGTGCCGTAACCGACCAGGTCGTTGGCGGTGAGCGCCTCGTGCGCGAACTTCCGGACGGTCAGCATCGAGCCGTCCAGGGCCACCGGCGGCAGCACCACGTTGACCCGGCTGCCGTCGGGCAGCCGGGCGTCCACCATCGGGCTGGACTCGTCCACCCGGCGGCCGACCCGGGAGACGATCCGGTCGATGACCCGGCGCAGGTGCTGCTCGTCGACGAAGGTCGCCTCGACCCGGTGGATCCGGCCGAAGCGCTCCACGAAGATCTGGTCCGGGCCGTTCACCATGATCTCGGTGACGTCGGGGTCGCGCAGCAGCGGCTCGATCGGGCCGTGCCCGAGGATCTCGTCGAGCAGCTCGGCGGCGATCCGGGCCGAGTCGGCCACCGCCAGCGGGGAGCCGTCCCGGGCCAGCACGTCGTTGACGGTGTCCCGGACCTTCTGCTCCAGCACCGCGTCGGCGGTGCGGTTGTCGTACAGCTGGGGGCCGAGGATGTCGAGCAGCTCGCGGTGCACCCGCAGCCGCAGCGCGGCGGCGGAGCTGCCGTTGGAGACGGTGACCGTGCCGGAGTTCCGGCTCCGGCCGCCGCTGTCGTGGTCCGGGTAGCGCTGGGCCAGCCGGTCGGTGAGGCTCATCGGTTGCCCGCCCGACCGAGCCGGTCGCGCAGCCCGCGCGGGCCGCGCGGGGCGGGCTGCTCGGCGATCCGGGTCCGGGCGAGCTCCCGGATGGCGGTGCTCACCGGGTGTTGCGGCTTGTCCACCACGATCGGCACTCCTCGGTTGATCGACACCGGCACGTCCCGGCTGGACGGGACCAGCGCGGTGATCTGGGTCTTGAGCACCCGTTCCACGTCCGCCGTGGTGAGCCCCACCTTGGCGTCACCGCGGTTGAGCACCACCAGCCGGTGCTCGCCGTGCAGGCCGAGCAGGTCGAGGGTGTCCATGGCGACCCGCAGGTTCTTCAGCACCGGCACGTCCGGGGTGGCCACCAACACGTGCACCGCGGAGACGTCGAAGGCGGCCAGCACGGCGTCGGTGAACGCCGCCGGGGTGTCCACCACCACGTAGTCGACCATCGTGCGCAGCGCGGCGAACACCTTCGCGACCAGGTCCCGGCCGATCCGCTCGGCGTCGCTGGGCCCGACCGGCGCGAGCAGCACGTCGACCCCCGGGGCGTACGGGGTGAGCAACGCGCCGACGAAGGTCGGGTCGATCTTGTCCCGGGCGCCCACCGCGTCGGCGATGCCCCGCTCGGGCGCGAGCTGGAGCATGATGCCGACGTCGCCGAAGGCCAGGTCGAGGTCGACCAGGCAGACTCGGCGTTGGCCACCCTCGGCCAGGGTGACCGCGAGGTTGGTGGCCAGGGTGGACTTGCCCACGCCGCCCTTGGCCGAGAAGACGGTGACCACCCGTGCCCCGCTGCCGCCCTGCACGGCCGGTGGGGCGGTGCCGAGCAGGTGCCGGGACACTTCCAGCGAGCGCGCGCAGGCGGTCCGGATGGCGACGATGTCCCGCACGTTGACCACGTCGCGGACGCCGGCCCGCAGCGCGTGGCCCATGGTCTCCACGTCCAGGTGCTCGCGCAGCAGCAGCACCCCGACGGCGGGCCGGGCGACCCGCTGCCGGGCGGCGAACTCGAGCGCCAGCGCGGCGTCGGTGCCGGGGCCGAAGAGCACCAGCGGCTCGGCGTGCTGGTCGGCGAGGAGGCGTTCGACGTCCTCCAGCCGGCTGGTGGTGAGCACCCCGGTGCCCAGCTGCGGAGTCAGGTGGGAGCTCCACTGCCGGTTGGGCTCGAACAGGATGGTCATGGCGTACGCCTACTCGAACAGGGAGCGGTTGTCCACTCCGGCGTCGGGCTTGACCGCGGAGGAGTCCCCGAGCAGGCCGATGTTCAGCTCGCCGCCGAGCGCGACGGCGTGTGCGAGCCGCTCCGCGTCGGCCTGGTTGAGCCCGAAGGTGACCGACAGCTCGCCCTGCTGGCTCCCGCCGGTGGTGCCGGCCCCGGCGACGCCGCCCGCGGTGTCACCCTGCGTCGCCGCCGGGCCCACCGAGATCACCTGGACGTCGGTCATCAGCAGCCGGGTCACGCTGTTGACGTTGCGCCCCTTCTCCAGGCCCGAGCCGGAGACGACGTTCCGCCGCCCGTCGTTCACCGGGGTGTACGTGTAGAAGATCGCCACCTTGGTGCCGGCCTGCACGGAGGCCGGGCCGAACACGTTCGACTTCACCCGGGCGGTGACCGCCAGCTGCCCGTCCGGGATGGCCAGCCCGGCGCCGCCCGGCACGGTGGTGCCGAACATCGGGCGCAGCAGCAGCTGGCCGCGCTGCACGGCGGCGGTGATGACCAGGGCGTCCAGCTCGGCGCCGACCTTGCCGAGTGCGTCGGCGGGCAGCGTCTCGGCCGGCATCCGGACCTCACGCAGGAACCCCTTGTCCCGCAGCGTCTTGCCGGAGGTGCCCGCCGGGATCACCTTGTCGGCGACCAGCACGGTGCGGGCCTGCTTGCCCTCGATCGCGCGATCGTCGGCCGACCGCAGGTAGAGCAGCACGGCGCCGGTGCCGACGGCGGCCAGCACGAGGGCGATCAGCATCGGGATGATGCGACGGGTCATGGTTGGGCGTCCTCTACCTGTACGAGTTGTTCGGGTTCGGCCGGATCTTGGGGGTCAGCCGGCCAGCGCGACGACGCGGGCGCCGTAGTCCGGGCCGCCGGTCGCACCCCCGCCGGGCAGGAGCTGGGTGGTGAAGCGCCCGCTGACGCACGGGGTGGCGCCGGTGTCGCAGGGGGTGCCACCCGCGTTGCCGGGCACCTTCCACCCGCTCACCACAAAGGCCGCGAAGCCGCGCACCGTCCAGCCGCCGGCGCTCGGACCCGGCGCCACGACGGGCAACAGCACGGGCTGGCCGGACACCCGGGCCAGGGCATCACCGCAGCCGTGGTCGTCGGCCGGGTCGGCGGGCGCGGCGCTGGGCTGGTCGTCGACCGTGAACACCCCCCGGCAGTCGTCGTTGTCATCGGCGAGCCAGCGCAGGCCGTCGCCGCCGGCCCCGCAGGCGGCGGGCGCGTCGCGTACGGCGAGGTCACCGGGGCTCGCCGGGTAGCTGGTGCCGCCGGTGGTCAGTCGTCCCCACTCACACTCCGGGACGGCGAGGGCCAGCGCCTCGGCCCGGGACGGCCCGCCCCAGACGGCCCGGGCGCAGGCCCGCACCTGGGCACCGTCGTAGTCGGGCAGCACGGCGCGGGCGAAGACCGGCGGCAGCAGGGTCTGGTTACCGTCGCGCCGGGTGCCGGTGTGCACCTCGACGTATGGGCCGGCGGCGGGCGCGGCGGTCACGCAGTCGGCCAGGTTGCGGGCCGGGGCGGCGCAGTCGGTCAGGCCGCCGCCGCGCCCGCACACCTCGGCGGCGGCCTGGCCGTCGTTGGCGTTCTCGTCGGCGAACCGGCCGGCGACGGCGTCCACCGCCCGGCCGTCCGGGGAGCAGCCGGTGGGATCGGTGGCGCAGGCCTGCGCCACGGCCACCGCCGCCGCGTCCGCGCCCGCCTGGAGCTGACCGCGCTCGGCGTAGATCAGGCCCACATCTACCACCAGCGCGGCCATGCCGAGCAGCACGCCCGAGCCGAGCAGCAGGCCGACCGTGGCCGCGACGGCGCCCCGGTCGTCGCCGTCCCGGCCGACCCGGGCGCGCAGCCGGCGGGCCAGGCGGGTGAGGCTCACGGGCACGGCATGACTCCCCGGCCGGTCAGCTCGACCTCGCCGTCGAATCCGCCGCCGATCAGGCCGACCGGGGTGATGAAGGTGAAGTCGTGGGTCACCGTCAGCGCGCGGGCACCGTCCACGCAGTCGCCGGGGCTCACCGTGATGTCCAGACCGTCGGCGACCTGCCGCGCGCGCACGGCGGGATCGGCGCCAACGGACGCGGCACGGGCGCCGTCGTGGGCGGCCTCGGTGAGGGTGAGCTGAGCGTTCAACATCCGTCCGAAGTCGATGATTCCGAAGAGCAGGAGGAGCAGCAGGGGAAGCACGAGCGCCATCTCAACGGCTGCGGCACCCCGGTCTCCCACCGAGCTATGAACCCCTTGCGCGTCGATGGGGTTGGGGGCGCGCCCCCGCCCCCCCCCCCCCCCCAAAAGGGGGTTTATAACCACGGGGGCGGGGGGCCGGGGGGAGAAAAAACCCCCCTTTGGGGGGGTTTAAACCACCCCCGGGGAGCGCCCCCGGTCAA
>NZ_JBIAZT010000015.1:0-128142 GCF_042899365.1 Micromonospora sp. NPDC000089 | reverse complement strand
CTCAAGCGATACATCGCCCGCGAGGTCTACGAGGTCCTCACCAACCCCACCCAACCACCACCGGCCACACCTTGACATCCATAGGAGCATCCCCCCACCCCCCCGGTCGGGACCCGTTGATCATGAGGTTGACGGCAGCGGAGGATCAACTTCGCCGTCAACCTCATGATCAACTCAGCTCGGAAGGCGGGGGCGGGGGGCCCGGGGTGGCGATTGGGTGATCGTGGGAGGGGTTTGCTACTCTTTCCCGGTCGCTGAGCCCCCGTAGCTCAGGGGATAGAGCACCGCCCTCCGGAGGCGGGGGCGCAGGTTCGAATCCTGCCGGGGGCACCAGACCGCACTCCACACCGATGCCGAGGCCACCGGGCCTCGGCATTCGTGCGTTCGGAGCGGGCGACCGTCAGATCGGGAAGGCCCTGCCGGCCCGGAACCGGACCGCCGGTCGCAGGGGTACGCGTGCCGGCCGGAGCGTCACGACGGGCACGACCGGTCCGTGATCCGACACCGGGCCCGGCGGCCCGGGTCGTGACGTCGGACACGCTCCCACGTACCGCGAGTGGCCTGGGGCGAGTGCTGGGGCTGCGGTGACGACAGTCGTGAGTCAGCGCACCGACATTGCCGGATTGTTACATGCTGACTCCGCCCCAGCCCTTGCGATCGCCACGAACCCGCAATACGTTGCCGACGACAACAAAACCGAGTGAAGGTTCTACCCCTTCCGGAGGCATCCATGACGTTGGCGAGGTGGTGCGAACGATGAGCAACGTGCCCATCCTCCTGGAGATGCGCTCCATCACCAAGGAGTTCCCCGGAGTCAAGGCCCTCTCCGACGTCAACCTGGTGGTGCGCGCCGGCGAGATCCACGCGATCTGCGGCGAGAACGGCGCCGGCAAGTCGACTCTGATGAAGGTGCTCAGCGGGGTCTACCCGTACGGCACCTACCAGGGCCAGATCATCTACCAGGGCGCGGAGACCCGCTTCTCCGACATCCGCTCGAGCGAGCACGCGGGCATCGTGATCATCCATCAGGAGCTCGCCCTCATTCCGGACATGTCGATCGCCGAGAACATCTTCCTCGGCAACGAGCCGCGCAAGCGTGGGGCGATCGACTGGAAGGCCGCCAACCGGATGGCGCTGGACCTGATGGCCCGGGTCGGCCTGCAGGAGGACCCGGACACCCTGATCAAGGACATCGGCGTCGGCAAGCAGCAGCTGGTGGAGATCGCCAAGGCGTTCGCCAAGGACGTCAAGCTGCTCATCCTGGACGAGCCGACCGCGGCGCTGAACGAGGCGGACTCGCGGCACCTGCTCGACCTGCTGCGCGGCTTCCGGTCCCGCGGCATCACCTCGATCATGATCTCGCACAAGCTCAACGAGATCGAGGCGATCGCCGACCAGATCACCATCCTGCGCGACGGCCGGACGGTCGAGACCCTCGACATCAAGGCCGACGGCGTCGACGAGGACCGGATCGTCCGGGGCATGGTCGGTCGCGAGCTGAGCAGCCGCTTCCCCGACCACACCCCGAAGATCGGTGAGGTCTTCTTCGAGGTCCGCGACTGGAACATCCGGCACCCGATCTCCGCCGAGCGCCAGGTCTGCAAGAACGAGAGCTTCGTCGTCCGACGGGGCGAGATCGTGGGCTTCGCCGGGTTGATGGGCGCGGGCCGCACCGAGCTGGCGATGAGCGTCTTCGGCCGCTCGTACGGGGTGTACGAGTCCGGCACGATCATCAAGGACGGCAAGGAGATCGTGCTCAAGTCGGTGGCGGACGCGATCCACCACGGGCTGGCGTACGTCAGCGAGGACCGCAAGGCGCTCGGCCTGAACCTGCTCGACGACATCAAGTCCTCGACGGTGGCCGCCAAGCTGTCCAAGATCTCGCACCACGGCGTGCTGAACGAGGTCGAGGAGTACCAGGCGGCCGAGGCGTACCGCAAGGACCTGCGGACCAAGGCCCCGACGGTCGACGAGGGCGTCGCCAAGCTCTCCGGCGGCAACCAGCAGAAGGTCGTCCTGGCGAAGTGGATGTTCACCGACCCGGACCTGCTGATCCTCGACGAGCCCACCCGCGGCATCGACGTGGGCGCCAAGTACGAGATCTACGGCATCATCCAGCGGCTCGCCGACCAGGGGAAGGGCGTCATCGTCATCTCCTCGGAGCTGCCCGAGCTGATCGGGCTCTGCGACCGCATCTACACCGTGTTCGAAGGCGCCATCACCGGCGAGCTCGCCCGGGCGGACGCCGACCCGGAGACCCTCATGAAGCAGATGACCTCGACGAAGAAGATGCAGACACGATGAGCCGATTCAAGGACCTGCAGAAGAACCTCTTCGGAGGGACCACGTCCAACGCCCGGCAGTTCGGGATGATCGCCACGCTCGTGGGCATCGTCCTGATCTTCCAGATCTGGACGAACGGGCTGACGCTGCGATCGGACAACCTGATCGCGCTGTTCAACCAGAACTCGTACATCCTGATCCTGGCCATCGGCATGCTGATGGTGATCGTCGCCGGGCACATCGACCTGTCGGTCGGCTCGGTCGCCGCGTTCACCGGCATCCTGGTCGCCAAGTCGATGGCCGAGTGGAACCTGCCCTGGCCGGTGGCCATCCTGTTCGGCCTGGTGATCGGCGCGCTCATCGGCGCCTGGCAGGGCTTCTGGGTGGCGTACATCGGGGTGCCCGCGTTCATCGTCACGCTGGCCGGCATGCTGCTGTTCCGCGGCGGCAACCAGTACATCGGCAACGCGAACACCATCCCGGTGCCGGAGGGCTTCCGGAAGATCGGCTCCGGCTTCCTGCCCGAGGTCGGCCCGGACACCGGCTACAACAACCTGACCCTGCTGCTCGGCCTGGCCGCCTGCGTGGCCGTGGTGTGGCGGGAGCTGAGCGCCCGCAAGACCCGGCGCGAGATGGACGCCGACCCCGCCCCGATGTGGATCTCGGTGCTCCGGATGGCCGTGATGGTCGGCGTGATCGTCTTCGCCAGCCTGCGGTTCGCCAGCGGCCGGGTCGGCACCAGCTTCCCGATCTCCGGGATCATCCTGGTGGTGCTGGTGCTGGCGTACTCCTTCTACACCCGCAACACCGCCGGTGGCCGGCACATCTACGCGGTCGGCGGCAACTCCCGGGCCGCGGAGCTGTCCGGCGTGAAGCTCAAGCGGGTCAACTTCTTCGTCATGATGAACATGTCCGTGCTGGCGGCGCTGGCCGGCATGATCTTCGTGGCCCGGTCCGCGGCCTCCGGCCCGCAGGACGGCAACGGCTGGGAGCTGGACGCGATCGCCGCGGTCTTCATCGGTGGCGCGGCCGTCTCCGGCGGCATCGGCACCATCAGCGGCTCCATCGTCGGTGGTCTGGTGATGGCCGTGCTCAACAACGGCCTCCAGCTGGAGGGCGTGGGCACCGACAAGGTCCAGATCATCAAGGGCCTGGTCCTGCTGCTGGCCGTCGCGCTCGACGTCTACAACAAGAAGCAGGGCCGCTTCTCGATCATCGGCAGCATCACCCGGGGCCTCCGCCGGGACGCGCCGAGCAGCGAACCTCCCTCCTCGTCCGACGCGGGCCGCGAACCCGCCAGGACGACGGTGGCCGGCTGACGACCACCGACCGCATCCCCCTATCACCACTGCAGAAGGGCATCACCTCCAAATGCGCAATTTCCTCGCCAAGACGGTGGCCATCGGCGCCATCGCGACGCTGGCCCTGACCGGCTGCGGCTCCGGCCGTGACGGCGACTCGGGCAGCGGCTCCGGCGACGCCGCCAAGGGCTTCGCGGCCGACTCCCTGATCGGTGTCGCCCTGCCGTCGAAGACCTCGGAGAACTGGGTCCTCGCCGGTGACCTGTTCACCAACGGCCTCAAGGAGGCCGGCTTCAAGAGCGACGTGCAGTACGCCGGCGCGTCGACCACCGTCGCCGACCAGCAGGCCCAGATCACCGCCATGGTGACCAAGGGCGCCAAGGTCATCGTCATCGGCGCGACCGACGCCGCGCAGCTGTCCACCCAGGTCGCCGCGGCGCACCAGGCGGGCGCGAAGGTCATCGCGTACGACCGGCTGATCACCGGCACCCCGGACCTCGACTACTACGTCGCGTTCGACAACTTCAAGGTCGGCCAGCTCCAGGGCCAGGCCCTGCTGGACGGCATGAAGGCCAAGAAGCCGAACGGCCCGTACAACATCGAGCTGTTCTCCGGCTCGCCGGACGACAACAACGCCGGTGTCTTCTTCAACGGCGCGATGAGCGTGCTCAAGCCGGAGATCGACAAGGGCACCGTGGTCGTCGCCTCCGGTCAGAAGGAGGTCAAGCAGACCGCCATCCAGGGCTGGAAGGCCGAGGGTGCGCAGGCCCGCATGGACCAGCTGCTGACCTCGACCTACGGCAGCAAGGAGCTGGACGGCGTCCTCTCCCCGAACGACACGCTGGCCCGCGCGATCATCACCTCGATCAAGGGTGCCGGCAAGAAGGTCCCGGTCGTCACCGGCCAGGACTCCGAGGTCGAGTCGGTCAAGTCGATCATGGCTGGCGAGCAGTACATGACGATCAACAAGGACACCCGGAACCTGGTCAAGCAGACCATCGCGATGGTCCAGTCGCTGCAGAAGGGCGACCAGCCGGAGATCAACGACACCAAGTCGTACAACAACGGCAGCAAGGTCGTCGACACCTACCTGCTCCCGCCGGTGGCCGTGACCAAGGCGAACGCCGCCGAGGCCTACGCCAACGACCCGAAGCTCGGCCCGCTCACCAAGTGAGCACCGCACGCTAGGTAGTCACGACGAAGGGTCCCGGGCGCCGTCCCGGGACCCTTCGTCGTGATCGGCCCCTCGCACTACCCCGCCGACCCGACCGAGAGGAGGCCGGTGGCGATCCCCGTACGACCCCGGCCTCCGCTGGCCGGCCGCGACCCCCGACCGTCCCTGCCCGCCCCGCCCGGCGCCGGCCAGGAGGAGATCCGCCGGCATAACCTCGGCGCCGTGCTGCGCTACGTGCACGTGCACGGCCCCACCTCGCGGGCCGAGCTGACCAGCCGGCTCGGGCTCAACCGCAGCACCATCGGCGCGCTCGCCGCCGACCTCGCCGCGGGCGGCCTGGTCACCGAGGAGGCGCCCGCGCCGGCCACCGGGGAGGCGCCCACCCCCGCCCGGCGCGCCGGCCGCCCGTCCCTGGTGGTCCGCCCCCGCGCCGACCGGGTGTACGCGTACGCGCTGAGCATCGAGGCCGACCGGCTGCGCGCCGCGCGGATCGGCCTGGGCGGCCGGATCGTCGACCTGCGGGAGACCGACCGGCCGGCCGGCACCGCCGCGTCGGACGCCGTCCGCCCGCTCGCCGGGCTGGTCCGCGACCTGGCCCGCGTCACCGAGCCCGGCACGCTGCTGGTCGGCGGCGGGGTCGCGGTGGCCGACACCGTCCGGGACTCCGACGGGCGGATCCGGGTCGGTGGCGCGGACGAGGCCCTGCGGGCGGCGCTGCGGGCCGAACTCCCCGCCGGCCCGGGCTTCGTCGCCGGCGACCTGGCCGACATCGCCGCGCTCGCCGAGCAGATCCGGGGTGTGGCGGCCGGGAGCGGCGACGTGGTGCACCTGCACGGTGACCGGGGAGTCAGCGCCGGCATCATCCTCGGCGGCCGGCTGGTGACCGGCCACCGGGGACACAGCGGCAAGGTCGGGCACATGGTGGTCAACCCGGCCGGCCGGCGCTGCGGCTGCGGCTCCCGCGGCTGCTGGGAGACCGAGATCGGCGAGGCGGCGCTGCTGCGGCACGCCGGCCGGGAGCCGACCGACCGGGCCGCGGTCGCCGACGTCCTGCGCGCGGCGGCGGACGGCGATCCGGCCGCCCGGGCGGCGGTCGAGCGGGTCGCCGACTGGCTCGGCTTCGGCGTGGCCAACCTGGTCACCGTGGTCGACCCGGAGACGGTGGTGTTCGGCGGCGCGCTGCGCGAGCTCTACCTTGCCGGGGCGGACACCGTGCGCCGCCGGGTGGACGAGATGACCCTGCCCGCGTCCCGGGAGCGGGTCCGCCTGCGGGCCGCCGCGCTGGGCCGGGACGCGGCCCTGATCGGCGCCGCCGAACTGGCGTTCGACCGGCTGCTGGCCGACCCGCTGCACACCGCGTACCGGGGCGGCTGACCGGTCAGCCGGCCTCCCGGCGGGCCCGCGCCCGCCGCTTCCCCTCGTGCATCGCCTGCACCCGGGCCACCGGGATGGTCCGCCCCTCGGCGACCAGCTCGTCGGGGAGCCGCTGCGGCGCCGGCATCGCCGCCGCCCAGGGATCCCCGCCCGCCAGCAGCGTGGGCGCGGAACGCACCGTGAAGTCCGTCGGCGTCACCGCCGGCAGGTCGTCCCAGGCCACCGGGAAGGAGACCGGCAGCCCCGGCCGCACCCGCGGGCTGTACGCGGCGACCACGGTCGCGCCGCCGGCCCGGGTCGGGTCGACGAAGACCCGGCCGCCCCGGTCCTCCCGGATGAACGCGGTGGTGGCCGTCGCCGGGTCCAGCCGCTCGGCGCGTACGGCGAGCGCCCGGGTGGCGGCGGCCGCCTCCTCGGCGGTCGTGCCGGCGACCAGGGGCACGAAGACGTGCAGGCCCTTCGCGCCGCTGGTCTTCACCGCACCGCTCAGGCCGGCGTCGGCCAGCGCCCGGCGGACCAGCCCGGCGGCGGCGACCACCGCGGGGAAGCTGTCCCCCTCCGGCGGGTCCAGGTCGAGCACCAGGTGGGTGGGGTGGGCCGGGTCGGCGGCCGGGCTCAGGGTGGGGTGGTACTCGATCGCCCGCTGGTTGGCGAACCAGAGCAGGGTGCGCCGGTCGTCGCAGAGCGCGTACGACACCCGCCGGTGCGACGCCTCCGCCCAGACCTCCGTCCGGCGGACCCAGTCCGGGGTGTACTTCGGCAGGTTCTTCTGCATGAACGGGTCCTGCCCGCGCAGCAGCCGGATCACCGAGAGCGGCCGGTCGGCCAGCACGGGCAGGATCAGCCCGGCGGTCGCGTCCAGGTAGTCGACCAGGTGCCGCTTGGTGACGTCGTCGCCGGCCAGCAGCGGCTGGTCCAGGTTGGTCAGCGCGACCCCGTCCCTGGTCTCCTCCGGCCGGCTCATCCGCTCACCTTGCCGGTCGTACCGGCGGGGGGCAACCCCGACACGGCGGCCGGCCCGGCGCTCACCCGGTCACCTGGTCACCTTCGCGGCCCAGTCGATGTGGTGGTCGTAGAGCCAGGCCATCGACGCGCCGTCGTCGCGGGCCGTCCGCCGGGCGAAGAGCGGCAGGGCGAGGTCGCGGAACGCCCGGCCGACCGGGCCGGCCACCTTGGTGCTGCTGACCCGCCTGCCCTGGGCCACCACCTTCTCCACCCGCCGGCGACGCAACCCCTCGTACGCCGCGAAGGCGGCCGGCACGTCGGGCAGGTCGCGCAGGCAGCGGGCGAGCTGGACGGCGTCCTCGAACGCCATCGCGGCGCCCTGGCCGGAGGACGGGGCGGCGGTGTGCGCGGCGTCGCCGATGATCACCATGCCGTCCCGGTGCCAGTGGGGCACCGACGGCAGGTCGTAGGTGGGCCAGCCGTAGGTGAGCCGGTCGGTGCCGTCGAGGATCCGCAGCGCCGGGCCGGCGTCGTCGGCGAGCAGCCGCCGCAGCGTCGCCCGCGCCTCGTCCGGGCCGATCGCGGCGAGCTGCGCCGGGGTCAGCTCGGTCGGCTGCGGCGGGTTGGCGAACCACCAGACCTCGTCGTCGCCGACCGGCATCCAGCAGAAGAAGCAGCGCAGGCCGAACATCATGTGCATCAGCCCGCGCTCGTCGGCCAGCCCCAGCCCGCGGGCGGCGCCGCCGGCGTTGAGCAGCGGCACGTACCGGGGCGCCGGGGCCGCCGGGTCGATGATCTGCCGGGTCCGCGAGCGCAGCCCGTCCGCACCGATCAGCAGGTCGCCCTCGGCGGTACGGCCGTCGGCGAACCGGGCCCGCACGCCGGCGCCGGTCGGCTCGGCGTCGACGAGCCGGGCGCCGGGCACGATCTCCACGCCCCGGCGCACCGCCGCGTCGCGCAGCGCCCGGTAGAGGTCGGAACGCCACACCGTGGTGCTGCCCAGCTCCCGGGTGCGGGTGCCGCTGGTGCCGAACTCGCCCAGCCGCCGGCCCCGGTGGTTGAACAGCGCCATCCGGGGGGTGGCGTGGCCCAGCCCGGTGACCAGCCCGTCGAGGCCGATCGCGGCCAGCGCGTCCACCCCGTTGACCGAGAGGGTGAGGAACGAGCCCACCCCCACCGCGTCCCGCCCGTACGCCTCGTGGACGACGGCGTCGATGCCGGCGCGGCGCAACGCCATCGCGGCGACCGGACCGGCCAACCCGGCCCCGATGATCACTGCTTTAGTCATGCAATGACTATACATACAATAACTAACGCGAGGAAGACCGTCGCCTAGGGTGAGGGGCATGGTCGCCCGTGCCCACCGCCCGTCGTCGCTGGGGATGACGCTGCTCGCGCTCCTGGTCGAGGAGCCCATGCACGCGTACCGGATGCAGCAGCTGATCCGGGAACGCGGCAAGGACGACGTGGTCAACGTCGCCCAGCGCAACAGCGTCTACCAGGCGATCGACCGGCTGCGCCGGGACGAGCTGATCCGGGTCGGCCACACCGCCCGGGACGAGCGGCGGCCGGAACGCACCGTGTACGAGCTGACCGACGTCGGCCGGCGGACGCTGGACCGCTGGCTGGCCGACGCGCTGGCCACGCCGGCCCGGGAGTTCCCCGAGTTCCCGGCCGCGCTGTCCTTCCTGCCGCTGCTGCCGCCGGCCGAGGCGGCCCGCCGGCTCGAGCGCCGGGCCGAGGTCCTCGCCGACCGGCTGGGCGAGCGCGAGGCGATGCTCGCCGGGCTCGACCTGCCCCGCCTCTTCCTGGTCGAGGACGAGTACCGGCTCACCCTGCTGCGTACCGAGCTGGACTGGGTCCGCGGGATGGTCGACGACCTGCGTACCGGCCGGTTGACCTGGACCGGCGACTGGCTGGCCGACTGGACCGGCGGCGAGCCGGCGCCGACCGGCCCCGGCCCGGCGGCCGACCCCGGCCCGCCGGCCGCGGACCGCGGCGCGACGCCGGCCTGAGCGGCGGTGTGGCAAAGGCCACCCGACGAGTTTGACCGATCGGTCAGTGCCTGACCGATCGGTCAGGCATACTGGGTGGCATGGTTCGCGCGGTACCCGAGACCCACGCCGAGATCCTCGCCGCCGCGGCGCGGCGCTTCGCGGTGACCGGCTACCGGGGCACCTCGCTGCAGGACATCGCCCGCGAGGCGGGCTGCTCCAAGGCCTCCGTGCTCTACCACTTCGCCAACAAGGAAGCCCTGCTCGCGGCGCTGATGGCGAAGCCCATCGAGGTGCTCGCCGCGCTCGACGACCGGCTGGCCGGGCTCGCCTGGCCGGCCGCCCAGCGAGCCGCCGCCGAGGGTTTCGTCGACCTCGCGGTGCGCTTCCGGCGGGAGATCGCGCTGCTGCTCGGCGAGTTCCCCGAGCTGCTCGCCCAACCCGCCTTCGCGCACGTGCAGCGGATCTCGGAACGGCTGCTCGACGCGCTCGCCGGCCCCGGCGACGGCCCCGGCGGCCGGATCGCCGCGCTGGTCGTGCTCGCCGGGATCCCCGAGGCGTGCGCGGAGTTCGTCGACGTGCCGGACGACCAGTTGCGCACCGCCCTGCTGGCCGTCGCCCGGCGGGCGCTGGTGACGACCGACCCACCCACCCAGGAATGAGGACAAGGACCTGATGGCGACCCTGCTGTACCGGCTCGGCCGGGCCTCCCTGCGCCGCCGGCGACTCGTCGTCGCCGTGTGGCTCGTCGTACTCGTCGGCCTCGGCATCGCCGCGGCCACCCTGCGCGGCCCCACCGCCAGCGACTTCACCATGCCGGGCACCGAGTCGCAGCAGGCCATCGACCTGCTGCGGGACCGGTTCCCGGCGGCCAGCGGCGCCACCGGCACCATCGCGATCAAGGCGCCCGCCGACGGCCAGCTGCTCACCCCGGCCGGGCAGGCGGTGGTAAAGGGCGTCGTGCAGGAGGCCACGAAACTGCCCGGCGTGGTCGGCGCGGTCGACCCGTACCAGGTCAAGGCGCTCACCCCGAACGGCCGGTACGGCCTGGTCCAGGTGCAGTTCGCCACCCGGGCGGACAGCGTCACCGACGAGCAGCGGGCGGCGTACGAGAAGGTCGGCGCGGCGGCCGAGGCGCAGGGCTGGCAGGTCGCGCCCGGCGGTGAGGTGCTCAACTCGGAGCCCGAGGTCGGCTCCACCGAGGCGCTCGGCGTGGTGGTCGCGGCGATCGTCCTGGTCGTCACCTTCGGCTCGCTGGTCGCGGCCGGGATGACCATGCTGAACGCGCTGATCGGCGTGGGCGTCGGCATGGCCGGCCTGTTCGCGCTCAGCGGCGCGGTCGAGCTGACCAGCACCGCGCCCATCCTCGCGCTGATGCTCGGCCTGGCGGTCGGCATCGACTACTCGCTGTTCATCACCTCCCGGCACCGGCAGAACCTGCTCGACGGGCTGAGCCCCGAGGAGGCCGTCGGCCGGGCCGTCGGCACCGCCGGTTCGGCCGTGGTCTTCGCCGGCGCCACCGTGGTGATCGCGCTGGCCGGCCTGGCCGTGGTGGACATCCCGTTCCTCACCGTGATGGGTCTGGCCGCAGCCGGGACCGTCACCGTGGCCGTGCTGGTCGCGATCACCCTGGCCCCGGCGCTGCTCGGCTTCGCCGGCCGCAAGGTGCTGCCGCGCAAGCTGCGGGGCGTCGACCGGGCCGTCGGGGAGAGCGACGACGTCGCCCCGGAGGACCGCACCCGGTTCGGGTTCCGCTGGGCCCGCTGGGTCACCCGGCTGCGGATCCCGGTCATCCTGGTCGGCCTGCTCGGCCTCGGGCTGCTCGCCCTGCCCGCGCAGGACATGCGGCTGGCCCTGCCGGACGCCGGCACCGCCGCCGAGGGCAGCCCGGCCCGGGTCAGCAACGACCTGATCCAGGAGGGCTTCGGCCGCGGCTTCACCGGCCGGCTCACCGCGGTGGTCAGCTCCGACTCGCCGCAGGCCACCGCCGCCGCCGTGCCGCAGGTGACCGCGCTGATCCAGCGCACCGACGGCGTGCTCGCGGTGGCGCCGCCGCAGTTCGACCCCACCGGGCGGACCGCGCTGGTCGGCGTCATCCCGAAGACCGGGCCGACCGACGCGGCCACCGAGACGCTGGTGCACGACATCCGCGACAACGTCGAGCGGATCGGCGGCGCCCAGGTGCTGCTGACCGGGGTCACCGCGATCGGCATCGACGTGTCGGAGAAGCTCTCCGACGCGCTGCCGGTCTACCTGCTGCTCGTGGTCGGCCTGTCGATCCTGCTGCTGATGCTGGTGTTCCGGTCGATCCTGGTGCCGGTCAAGGCCGCGCTGGGCTTCCTGCTCACGGTGGCCGCCACCTTCGGCATCACCGTCGCGGTGTTCCAGCAGGGCCACCTCGCCGACCTGGTCGGCCTGGACACCCCGGGGCCGCTGATCAGCTTCCTGCCGATCCTGCTGATCGGCATCCTGTTCGGGCTGGCCATGGACTACGAGGTCTTCCTGGTCTCCCGGATGCGGGAGGACTTCGTGCACGGTGAGACCGCGCGGGAGGCCACGATCAGCGGGATGGGGCACGGCGCCCGGGTGGTCACGGCCGCGGCGCTGATCATGATCTCGGTCTTCGGCGGCTTCGTCTTCCTCGACGACCCGGTGATCAAGTCGATGGGCTTCGCGCTCGCGGTCGGCGTCGCCATCGACGCCTTCGTGGTCCGGATGACCATCGTCCCGGCGGTGATGTCGCTGCTCGACCGGGCCGCCTGGTGGCTGCCCCGCTGGCTGGGCCGGGCCCTGCCCAACGTGGACATCGAGGGCGAGGGGCTGCGCGCCCACCTGGACCGGCAGCACGCCGGGGTCTGACCGCGACGACCTGCCCGGCCGGTCACACGCCGGCCGGGTAGGTCTCCAGCTCACCGAAGGACGACAGCGCGGGCAGCGGATGCAGCGCGGTCGTCTCGTCGCACCAGACGAACGCGTCGTACCGGTCGGTCAGCCGGGTCGGCACGTAGTTGCCCCAGGACTCGAACGTCGGGTCGTAGACCACCCCGATCGCCCGGTGGTCGGCCGGGGCGGTCAGCCACTCCGGCTGGTCGGGCCCGCCGAAGACCAGCACGGCCCGCTCCGGCAGCAGCTCGTGCATGCGCCGCTCCATCGAGCCCTCCCGGGCCGGGGGCACCGTCATCACCTCCGACGGCGAGCCCCAGCGCGGCGCGGCCACCACCGTCCCCCGGTAGCTGCCGAAGCCGATCAGCGCGACCGCGTCGGCGCCCAGCCGCTCCCGGCCCAGCTGGCCGAGGTTCACCATCCCGTCGGCCGCCATGTCGGTGGCCCGGGCGTCCCCCACGTGGGTGTTGTGCGCCCAGACGATCCCGCGCGCCTCGGGGCCGTAGCGCTCCAGCAGCCGGTCGAGAGTGTCGGCCATGTGCACGTCCCGCACGTTCCAGGACTCCGGCCCGCCCCGGACCATCGCCCGGTAGTAGCGCTCCGCGCCGGCCACCACCTCCGCGTTCTGCCAGGCCGAGAAGGCCGCCGGGCCGTCCGCCAGGGCGTGTTCCCGGGTACGCGCCAGCAGCCGCACCACTTCCTCCTCGCAGCGCGCCGAGACGAACCGGCTGGCCGCGCCGTACTCCTCCACCCGTTTGCCGTACGGCTCGAAGCACCGGTACGCGTCCTGCGCCGCCTCCAGCGAGCGCGGATCCTCCTCGCCCAGGTAGTCGAAGATGGCCTGCATCGACTCCCACAGGCTGTAGACGTCCAGCCCGTGGAAGCCGGCCCGCTCCCCCTCCGGGCGGTCCAGGTTCCACGCCCGCAACCAGTGGCAGAAGCGGTCCACCTCGGCGTTCGCCCACATCCAGGTGGGCCAGCGGTCGAACCGTTCCAGCGCGGCACGCGGGTCGGCGTCGCCGCCCGGAGCGCCCACCACCGACCGGTGCACCCGGTCGCAGTCCGGCCAGTCCCCCTCCACCGCCACGAAGTCGAAGCCCTGTTCGGCGATCAACCGCCGGGTGAGCTGTTCCCGCAGCCGGTAGTAGTCGTAGCTGCCGTGGGTCGCCTCGCCGATCATGACCACCCGGGCGTCCGCCACGCGCTCCAGCACCGGATCGAAGTCGCTCGGCGTGCCGAGCCGCTGAACCCGCATGCGAGCGGCTACCCGGCGACCCGCGGGGCAAACCGGCGGCCGGCCCCGACCAGCGGAGACGGTGGCGTGCTCAGGAGACCGTGACGCTGACGGTGTGCCAGCCGGTGGCGCCGTCCGGGAACGGTGGGCGGCGCTGCTGCGGCTGCACCGCGCCGGTGCCGTCGGTGGCGCGTACCCGCAGGCTGTGCCCGCCCGGGAGGGCCCGCCAGGCGTACCGCCACTGGACCCAGGTGTCGGCCGAGGCGGTGGGCAGCAGCTCGGCCCGCTGCCAGGGGCCGTCGTCCACCGAGACCTCCACGGTGGCGATCCCCCGGTGCGTCGCCCAGGCCACTCCGGCCACCGTCACCGTTCCGGCGGCCAACCGGGCGAACGGCGCCGGACGGTCGATCCGGGACGCCGTCTTCACCGGCGCCTCCCGCGCCCAACCGCGCCGCACCCAGTACGCGTCGAACGCGTCGAAGGTGGACACCTCCAGCTCCACCAGCCACTTGCAGGAGCCGGCGTACCCGTACACCCCGGGGGTGAGCATCCGCACCGGGAAGCCGTGGGTGAACGGCAGCGGCTCGCCGTTCATGCCGACCGCGAGCATCGCGTCCCGGCCGTCGAGCAGGGTGGCCAGCGGGGTGCCGATGGTCATCCCGTCCTGCGAGCGGGCCACCAGCTGGTCGGCGCCGGCCCGCACCCCGGCCTGCCGCAGCAGCGGCGCCAGCGGCGCGCCCAGCCAGCGGGCGGTACCCACGTACGGGCCGCCGACCTCGCCGGAGACGCAGCTGAGCGTGACGTCCCGCTCGATCAGGCCCCGATCGAGCAGGTCCCGGAAGTCCAGCTCCACCGGACGGTCCACCAGGCCGTGCAGGCGTAGCCGCCAGGCGTCGACGTCCAGCCGGGGCACGGTCAGCGCGGTGTCCACCCGGTAGAAGTCGGCGTTGCGGGTGTGGAAACCGGCCGCCGCCCCGGGTGGCAGCGGCTTCGCCGGGTTCGTCGGGGCGGGCAGCCGTACCGTCGCCCGGGACCGGGCCGCGTCCCGGACCGCGGAGCCGCGCAGCGTCACCGCACCGGCCCCGGCCAGCACGGTCCCGGCCGCCACCGCCACCGCGTCCCGGACCAGCTCCCGCCGGCTCGGCCCGACCCGGCGCCTGCCGGCCACGGCCCGACCGGGCCGGGCTCGGTCGGGCTCGGCCTGACCAGGTTCGGCCTGGCCGGATTCGGATCGATCAGGTTCGGCCCGGCCAGGCTCGGTCCGCTCGGGCCGGCCGGCGGACGAGGCGGCTGGGCCGTCGTCACCGGGCGCCGGCGCCGCGGGCACCAGCCCATCGGGCGGCGCGGTGATCCCGGGCAGCGGGACGAAGCGCAGCAGCGCCGCCGCCGCGACCGCCCCGGCCAGCGCCGGCACGGCGTCCACCGGCCGGGCGTCCGGCCTGGTCAGGGCCGCCGCCGCGCCGACCACCCCGAGCACCGCCGGCCCGAGCGGGCCGAGGGCCGGGCGACGGCGGGCGAGCACCCCGGTGGTCGCCGCCAGCAGTGCCAGCGCCAGGCCGATCCCGGCCAGCAGCAACGGCTTGTCGTACGTGCCGAAGGTGCGGACCGCGAACTCCTTCACCGGGGTCGGCGCCCCGTCCACCACGGCGCCGCCCACCGCCACCAGCGGCGCCGCCTGCGGCCGGACGGCCGTGGCGAGCAGCTCCGCGAGCGCCACCCCGGCGGCGGCGACCAGCAGCCCCGACCCGGCCGGTACCAGAACCCGACGCACGATCGACCTCCCCTCCACGGCTCGTCCGGCTCCCGGTCAGGACTTCGGCATCAGCACGGAGTCGACGATGTAGACGGTCGCGTTGGCGGTCTGCACGTTGCCGCAGACCACCATCGAAGCGCCGTTCACGGTGAACTCGGTGCCGCTGCCGGCCACGGTCAGCTCGCCGCCCTGCAGGGTCTTGTGCGTGCCGGCCAGCTGCTCGGGGGTGAGCTTGCCCGGCACCACGTGGTAGGTCAGCACGTCGGTGAGCATCTTCTTGTCGGCGAGCACCTTGTCCAGGTTGGCCTTGGGCAGCTTGCCGAAGGCGTCGTTGGTGGGGGCGAAGACGGTCACCGCCGGCGCGGTGTTCAGCGAGTCGACCAGGTTGGCCTTCTTGACCGCGGTGACCAGGGTGCTCAGCAGCGGGTTGCCGGAGGCGGCGGTGGCCACCGGGACCTTCGCCATCGCCGCGAAGCTGCCCGGGTTCGACGCGTCGGTCGGCACGGCCGCGCAGCCCGGCCCGAACTGGCCGTCGGCCATCGCCGGGGCGCTGCTGGCCATCGGCGCGCTGGTGGCCGCCGCCGGGGCGCTGGTCGCCGGGGCGGCGGCGCCGGTCTCCTCGGTGTCCCCGCCGCAGGCGGCGAGGCCGAGGCTGACGGTGGCGGCGAGGGCGACGGCGGTGAGCTTCATGGGGCGCATCGGGATAATCCCTTTCAGACGGTGGAGAACTCTGTCTGCACGGGATTCGGCGCCCCCGGCCTAACGGATGGGTCCGGATCGGGAAAAAGTACGATCAGGTCAGGGTCAGCTTCAGCAACGGCGTCATGGTCGGCCGTCGCGAGCCACCCGCCGGCTCCTCGGTCACCCCGAAGACGCCCTTGCCGCGCACCCCGTCGAGCGGCACGGTGGCCGCGCCCCGGCCGGCCGGCAGCACCGCCGCCGAGGTGGCCGTGCCGCCGTCGATCAGCCAGAGCTGGTAGGCCCGCCCGGCGCCGGGTGCGGCCAGCCCGTCGAGCAGGGCCACCCCCTCGTCGCGGGCGGCGGAGACCACCACGGTGACCCGGCCGCCGTCGGGCGTGGCGCCGGTGCGCACCACGGCGTCCGGGGCGGCGAGCACCGCCCGGAACCGGGTCGCCTCGTCCCGGGCCGCGCCGGCCTCGGTGCGCGCGTCGCGTACCCGCTGCTCCTGGGCCAGCCAGCCGGCCGTGCCGGCGCCACCGGCCAGCACCACGGCGGCGGCCGCGGCGGCCGTCCACCGGCGCCACCGCCCGGCGGGCCCGCGGCCGTCCCGGGCCGCCGGGCGTCCCGGCCGCTCCTGCGGGGTACGCCGGATCTCCGCCAGCACCGCGTCGCGCAGCCGCGGCGGGGGCACCGACCAGGTCGGGTCGGCGAGCCGGGCGGCCGCCTCGCGCAGCTCGGCCACCTCCGTCGCGCAGGTCTCGCAGCCGGCCAGGTGGCGCTGGAAGGCGGCCCGCTCGACGTCGTCGACCGCGTCGAGCACGTACGCGCCGGCCAGCGCGTGGATGTCGGTCATCGGCCCAGCTCCACTCCGAGGCAGTCGCGCAGCCGGATCAGGCCGTCGCGCATCCGGGTCTTGATCGTCGGCAGCGCGGTGTCCAGCAGCCCGGCGACCTCCCGGTAGCTGTGCCCGCCGTAGTAGGCCAGCGTGATCGCCTCCCGCTGCACCTCGGTCAGCTCGGTGAGGCAGCGGCGCACCTGCTGGCGTTCCAGCCGCGCCGCCGCCTCCTCGGCCACCTCGTCGTACGGGGTCTCGGCGGAACCGGCCGCGACCCGGCGGACCCGTTCCGCGCCGGCCTGCTCGGACCGGACCCGGTCCACCGCCCGCCGGTGCGCCACGGTGAAGATCCAGGCGGTGGCGGAGCCCCGGGCCGGGTCGAAGCGGGCGGCGGTCCGCCACACCTCGACCAGCACCTCCTGGGTCACCTCCTCGGCCTGGGCCGGGTCGCGGAGCACCCGGCGGACCAGCCCGTACACCCGGGGCGCGACGATCCCGTACAACCGCTCGAAGGCCGCCTCGTCGCCGCGCGCCACCGCGCGCAGCAGGCCGTCGGTCTCCGCCCGGGGCTCGGGCGGGACGTCCGGGACCGCGCGCAGCCGCGGCCCGCCCCCCGGCGGTGCCGTGGAGTCATCCGCGATGTCGCCCATCCGGTCTCGCCTTCCGTCCGCTCCGCATGCCAGAACGGTAGGCATTCGACGCCGCGCCCGCTGCGGATGGGTCCGAAACCGATCGGCCCGGCGACCCGCCGGCGCCCGGGTCGACGGCGTGCAGCAGCCGGAACAGCACCAGCCACTGCTCCGGCCAGACCAGGCCGACCGGCGTCGCCGGGTCGACCCGCGCCGCCCGCAGCGCGCCGTCCACCCGGCCCCGGGGATGGGCCGCCCGCAGTGAGGCCGCGACCGACCCGCCGGCGCCGCCGAACCCCAGCTCCACCATCCGCCGGTACGCGGGCAGCGCCGACGGGGGCAGCAGCGGCACCGGCCGGCGCTCGATCCGCAGGATGCCCCCGTCGACGGCGGGCACCGGGCGGAACGCGGTGCGGGGCACCCGGCCGGCCAGCCGCCAGTGGTGCTCCGGCCAGCTCAGCACGGTCAGCCGGCTCCACCGGCCGTGGTCACCGGTGCGCTTGCGGGCGTACTCCAGCTGGGTGAGCAGGGTGGCCGCGCGCAGCCGGGGCGCGGCCAGGCACCAGCGGACCACGGCGGCGGTCAGCGACCAGGGGATGTTGCCGGCCACCGCGAACGGCTCGTCCGGCGCGGGGGCGGCCAGGAAGTCGGCCTGCCGGTGCTCGACGTGCGGCAGGGCGGCGCAGACCGCGGCCAGCTCGGCGGTGACGGCCGGGTCCACCTCGTACGCGATCAGCCGGCCGCACCGGGCGGCCAGCGGCCGGGTCAGCTGCCCGCGCCCGGCGCCCACCTCCAGCAGCAGGTCGTCCGGCCCGGGCCGGGCCGCGCGGACCAGCCGGGTGACGGCGGCCGGGTCGGCGAGGAAGTTCTGGGACAGTACGCGACGGGACCGGTCGCGTGCGGTGGTGCGGGGTCGGCGGGGCGCCACGGGGATCGTCCTGTCTGTCGCCGGTCGGCGACGGGTACGGACAGGCGGCGCACGGCGGGGCCTGTCCGAGCGGATCGGGGTTCGGACGACCCTGGAAGATCGGCATGGGAACGCGACGGCGCTCTGCGCCCACCGACACGGCAGTGCCGTTCTGCGCCCACGGGCGCGACGGTGGTGCGCGCCTGACCCGCCGCTCTGCGCTCATCGGCGCGGCGGCAGAGCCGCTCTGCGCCCACGGGCGCGGCGGTGGCGTGCAGGTCCGACCCACGGCCGGCGGGCGGCCGGCGTGGGTGGATGGTCAGGTCAGGCGCGCGGGGCGTCCCGGCCGGCCAGGGCCGGACGCCGGACTCGCGGACGGGACGCCAGGAGCGGGCCCCGGGCGGCCGGCGTGACGGCCGCCTCGATCAGGGCATGCGTGATCATGCCGCCAGGCTAGCCGGACGCCTGCCGACCCGCGACGGATTATCGAACCGCGACGGCTCAGAGGGTGACCGTGCGGCCCTCGGTGCGGGCGGTCTCGGCGGCGGCCAGGACGGCGACCACCTCACGGCCGAAGCGCACGTCGCACCGGTGGTCCCGGGCGCCGGACGCGACCTCCTCCAGCAGCTGGTCGATCGCCGTACCGAACGCGGTCAGCGCGCTGCCGTCGCCCGGCGGGACGATCTCGGTGCCGTTCTCGCCGAAGAAGACGAAGTCGCGGGTCATCGCCTCGGACGGCGCGTCCAGGGTGAGCGAGAGCGTGCTGGTGGCACCGCCGTCGTGGGTGAGCAGCAGGTGGACCAGGCCGCTCGGGCCGTCCATCGCGGCCACCCGGGTGACCGCGCCGAGCACCGGCAGGATGACCGACAGGGCGTGCGGGCCGATGTCCCACAGCGCGCCGTGCTCCTTGCGCCACTGCGAGTCGCCGTACGGGTTGCCGGGCTGGTAGATCGAGGCGAACATGGTCGCCCGGGCGTGCTGCCAGCCGCCGGCCGCGGCGGTGGCGGCGAGGAAGCCGGTGATGTTGGGCAGGAAGCGCTGGGTGAAGAAGACCACCGAGGCGACGCCGGCCGACTGCGCCGCGGCCACCACCCGGTCGGCCGCCGCCACGTCGAGCGCCAACGGCTTGTCCAGCAGCAGGTGCCGCCCGGCGGTGGCGGCCCGCACGGCGATGTCGGCCTGCACGTCCGGCGGCAGCGCCACGGCGACCGCGTCGCAGGCGTCCAGCAGCGCGTCGACGTCGTCGAACGCCGGCACCCCGAGCTTCTGGGCCAGCGCGGCGGCCTTCTCCGGGTTGCGTCCCCAGACCCCGGCCAGCTGCGCGCGCGGGTGCGCGTCGAGCGCGGCGCCGTGCGTCTCCGCCGCCCAGTGACCGGTGCCGAACAAGCCGAACCGCAACACGAGTACCCCCGGTGTCGTCGTCGGCCCCGGCGACGCCGGGGCCGAGATCCACGCTAGCCCTCCGGCCAGGTCGGCGCGGGCGCGGGGCGACCCGACGCGCCGACCGGGACGACGGTGAGTACTACGCCGGTTAGTAGGCTGTGCCGGTGACCGGAACTCCGCTCGGATGCCCCCGATGACCAGCGCGGCCGGGGCCGGCTCGCCGGTGGACGGGCTGCTGCCGACGGCGGCGATCGTGCTGTCGCTCGTACTCGCGCTGTGGGCGCTGGTGGCCGCGGTGCGCCACCGGCCGCCGGACCGTACCCAGTTCGTCGGCCTGGCGGTGCTGGAGGCCACGCTGCTCGCGCTGGCCGTGGTGGCGCTGGTGGCGGTCGGCGGCGGTGACCGGCCGGGTGAGCCCGGCGCCTTCTTCGGCTACCTGGTGACGCTGGTCTGCCTGCCGCCGCTGGCGTGGGTGCTGGCGAAGATGGAGCCGACCCGGTGGGGCTCGGCGATCGTCTGCGCGGTCTGCCTGGTCACCCCGGTGGTCGTGGTCCGGCTGCAGCAGACCTGGGAGGTCCTCGGTGGTTGAGACCCGGGCGCCGCGGCGCACCAACTCCGGCCCCGGCCGACTGCTGATCGCGGTCTACATCCTGTTCGCGATCGCCGCCACCTCACGGGCCGGGCTGCAGATCGCCACGAAGTTCGGCGAGGCCCCGGTGGCGTACCTGCTCTCGGCGGTGGCGGCGCTGATCTACATCGTGGCCGCGGTCGGGCTGGCCCGGGCCGGGCACGCCGGCCGGCGGGTCGCGCTGGCCTGCTGCTCGGTGGAGCTGGTCGGGGTGGTCGCGGTCGGCGTGCTCAGCCTGGCCGACCGGGAGCTCTTTCCGGACGAGACGGTCTGGTCCGGCTTCGGCAGCGGGTACGGCTACATCCCGCTGGTGCTGCCGATGCTGGGCCTCTACTGGCTGTGGCGGACCCGCTCCGACGACCGCTGACCCGTCCCGTCCCGCGGCGACGCGGGACGGGACGCTGCCAGTGGGTCAGTCCTTCGGGCCGCCGGCGACGTAGATGACCTGACCGGAGACGAACGACGCGCCCTCGCTGGCCAGGAACGAGATGGTGTGCGCGACGTCCTCCGGGCGGCCGGGGCGGCGGACCGGGATCTCGGCCGCGGCGTGCTTCTGCAGGTCGTCGAAGTCGACCTTCATCCGGGCGGCGGTGGCGGCGGTCATGTCGGTGACGATGAAGCCCGGCGCGACCGCGTTCACGGTGACGCCGAACGGGCCCAGCTCGACGGCGAGGGTCTTGGTGAAGCCCTGCAGGCCGGCCTTGGCGGCGGAGTAGTTCGCCTGCCCCCGGTTGCCCAGCGCCGAGGTGCTGGACAGGTTGACGATCCGCCCCCACTTGCGGTACACCATGTGCTTCTGGGCGGCCTGGCTGAACAGGAACGCGCCGCGCAGGTGCACGCCCATGACCGTGTCCCAGTCGGCGTCCGACATCTTGAACAGCAGGTTGTCCCGCAGCACACCGGCGTTGTTGACCAGCACGGTCGGCGCGCCCAGCTCGGTGGCGACCCGCTCGACGGCCGCCGCCACCTGGTCGCGGTCGGACACGTCCGCGCCCACCCCGAGCGCCCGCCCGCCGGCCGCGGCGATCGCGTCCACGGTCTCCTTGGTCGCCGCCTGGTCGATGTCGACCACCGCGACGGTCATCCCGTCGGCCGCCAACCGTCGCGCGGTGGCCGCCCCGATCCCCCGCGCCGCCCCGGTCACGATCGCGACCCGCTGCTCCTGCGACATGCTTACCTCCCAGTAACTTCCGCCGATCGATGCACCCTAACCCAGGCGTACGCGCGATGGCCCGGCACCGATCGACGGTGCCGGGCCATCGAACGCGTCGGTCAGGCCGACCAGCTGCGGCAGAGGCGGATCCAGCGGTAGCCGTGGCCGGCGAGCTTGAGCCGGTCGAGCTTGCCGACCTCGTCGTAGTTGCGGTCGGAGAGGACGTCTATCGGCAGGTCCGCCTCGCCCTGCAGGGTGCTCAGGTCGATCTCCACGTCCTCGGTGCCGAGGTTGTGCAGGAAGACCATCGACCCGGTGGGACCGTCCGCCCGGTGCGCCAGCACGCCGGCCGGCATCGGCACGTCGATGTGGGTGGTGGTGCCCGAGCCGATCTCCGGCGCCTCGCGCAGCGTCCGGATCATCCGCTCGAACCAGCCGAGCAGCGACCGCGGGTCCTTGCGCTGGGCGGTGACGTTCACCTTGTCGTACGCGTAGTCACCCTTGTCGATCACCGGGCGGACCAGCTTCTCCGGCTCGGCCGTGGAGAAACCGCCGTTGGCCTGGTACGACCACTGCATCGGGGTACGGATCGCGTCCCGCCCGTCGAGCGACAGGTCCTCGCCCATCCCGATCTCCTCGCCGTAGCGCAGCACCGGAGTGCCGCGCAGCGAGAACTGCAGGGCGTACGCCAGCTCGATGTGTCGCCGGTCGTTGCCGAGCATCGGGGCCAGCCGGCGGCGGATGCCCCGGCCGTAGAGCTGCATGTTCTCGTCCGGGCCGAACTTCGCCAGCACGTCGTTGCGCTGGTCGGCGGTGAGCCGGGACAGGTCGATCTCGTCGTGGTTGCGCAGGAAGGTCGCCCACTGACCGCCGGTGGGCAGCTTCGGGGTGTCCCGCAGCGCCTCGATGATCGTCTCCGGGTCCTCCCGGGCCAGCGCGAGCATCAGCCGGCCGTTGAGCATGAAGTCGAACAGCATGTGGATCCGGTTGCCCGAGCCGCCGTCGTCGCCGAAGTAGACCGGCAGCTGGTCCGGCTCGACGTTCGCCTCGGCCAGCAGGACCGCGTCGCCGCGCCGCCACTGCACGTGCTGGCGCAGGTCGGTGAGGAAGTCGAAGTCCTTGGGCGAGTTGGGGTTGCCGGGCTCGGTCTGCTCGATGATGAACGGCACCGCGTCCATCCGGAAGCCGGAGACGCCGAGCTGCAGCCAGAACGAGGTGATCTTCTTGATCTCCTCGCGCACCTTCGGGTTCTCGATGTTCAGGTCCGGCTGGAACTTGTAGAACCGGTGGTAGTACCAGGCCTTGGCGGTGCGGTCGTAGCTCCAGGTCTCGTTCTGCTCGCCCGGGAAGACCATGCCCTGGTGCCGGTCCGCCGGCTCGTGGTCGGCCCAGACGTACCAGTCACGGTACGGCGAGTCGGGCGACGACCGGGCGGACTGGAACCACGGGTGCTGGTCGGAGGTGTGGTTGACCACCAGGTCGATGATCACCCGGATGCCCCGGTTCTGCGCCTGGTGCAGCAGCTCCGCGAAGTCGCCCAGGGTGCCGAAGCGCGGGTCGACGTTGTAGAAGTCGGTGGCGTCGTACCCGTCGTCCTTGTTCGGCGACGGGTGGATCGGGTTGAGCCAGAGGCAGGTCACCCCCAGCCGCGCGAGGTAGTCCAGCCGGCCGATCAGGCCACGGAAGTCACCGACCCCGTCGCCGTCCGAGTCCACGTACGTGTCGACGTCGAGGCAGTAGACGACCGCCTCGGAATACCACCTGTCACCCATGCCGGCCTTATGTCTCCGATCGGCCGACGCGGCAAACGCCGGCCGGCCGGCACCGGGGCGACGACCGGGGCGGTACCGTGCCGGACATGGACACCGGGACCGAACTGCGGGACGTGGACTGGACGGCCGGGACGTGGCTGCGCGAGCCGGTGCGGGCCGAGCGCACCGCCGAGGGTCACCTGCTGGTCGAGCCGGCGGCGGAGAGCGACTTCTGGCGGCACACCAGCTACGGCTTCGTGCACGACGACGGCCCGGCGCTGCTCGCGCCGCTGCCCGGCGGCGCCGCCGTGGAGGTGAGCTTCCGGCTGGACTACCACGCCCAGTTCGACCAGGCCGGCGTGCTGGTGCGGGTGGACGAGCGGAGTTGGGTCAAGGCGGGCGTGGAGGTCAGCGACGGCGCCCCGCAGCTCGGCGCGGTGGTCACCCGGGAGGTCTCCGACTGGTCGGTCGCCCCGGTGCCGGAGTGGGCCGGGCGGGAGGTCACCGTGCGGGTCAGCCGGGACGGCGACGCGGTGACCGTACGGGCCCGGGTGGCGGACGAGCCGTGGCGGCTGGTCCGGCTGGCCCCGCTCGCACCCGACGCCGAGGCGCTCGCCGGGCCGTTCTGCTGCTCACCCACCCGGGGCGGGCTGACCGTCCGGTTCACCGGCTGGCGGCGGGGCCCGGCGGACCGCGAGCTGCACCCGGCGAGCTGAGCCGACGATCAGTGCGGCCGGTCACCCGCAGGTGTGAGCGCCGGTGCCCGGGGTACGACCCGGAAATCCCCCGGCTCCCCTCGGAAGGACGCCCATGGCACTCGCCCAGAACGTCGACCCGCACCAGTTCAGCGGTCTGACCGGCTGGGTGGCGAGCGTCATCGACTCGCTCGGCGCCGTCGGGGTGGCCCTGCTGGTGGCCCTGGAGAGCATCGTCCCGCCGATCCCCAGCGAGATCGTGCTGGCGCTGGCCGGGTACCTGTCCGCCGAGGGCCGGTTCAACGTGGTGGTGATCGTGCTGGCCGCCACGGTCGGCTCGCTGGTCGGCGCCCTGGTGCTCTACTGGCTGGGCGCGGCGCTCGGCGAGGAGCGGCTGAAGCGCTGGCTCGACCACATCCCGCTGGTCGACCGGGACGACCTGGAGCAGGCCGACCGCTGGTTCGAGCGGCACGGCCGGTGGGCGGTGCTGATCGGCCGGGTGGTGCCGGTGGTGCGTAGCCTCGTCTCCGTGCCGGCCGGCGCCAACCGCATGCCGCTGGGCGAGTTCGTGCTGCTCACCACGCTGGGCAGTGGGGTGTGGAACACGCTGATCGTCGGCCTGGGCTATGTGCTGGGCAGCCGGTGGCAGCAGGTGGAGCAGTACAGCAACTGGTTCAACTACGCGATCTTCGCGGTCTTCGCGTTCATGATCGGGAGCTGGGTGCTGAAGAAGGTGCGCAAGCGGCGCGCGCGGCGCGACCGGACGCCGGTGCCGAGCGACCACTGAGGGCCGGGGCCGCGGGTCGGTCGCGCCGCGCGCCCGCTCACCTGCCGTCGGCCGCCGCGGCCGCCGGCTCCAGGATCCGCCGGCGCAGCACCAGCTGCTCCAGGGTGGTCCAGGCGGTGGTGGTGACCAGGTAGAGCACCGCCGCCAGCGGCACCACCAGCGCGATCAGCAGCGTGCTGAACGGCAGCAGCGGGATCAGCCGGCCCAGCGTCGCCGCGCCCGGGCCCTGCGTCGGCGCGCCGGCCACCGTACCGGTCTCGGCCGCCACCCGGCGGGCCCGGCGGGACTGCACGAACGCCAGCCCGGCCAGCGCGGCCAGCAGCACGCCGAACACCAGCAGCACGCCGCCGGTCAGCCCGTCGCCCAGGTGCCAGCCCAGCGGCACCCCGGCCAGCCGCTCGTCGAGCAGCCCGCCGGCGCCGTCGCCGGTGGCGAAGAGCCGGTACATGACCAGGAAGAACGGCGCCTGCAGCAGCGCCGGCAGGCAGCCGGCGACCGGGTTCGCCCCGGCCCGGCGGTAGAGGCCGAACAGCTCGGACTGCAGCCGGGCCGGGTCGTCGGCGTACCGCCGCTGCAGCTCGCGGACGTCGGGGGCGAGCGCCGCGCGGCGCCGCTCGCCGCGGACCTGGGCCGCGGTGAGCGGCGAGATGAGCAGGCGGACGGCCATGGTGAACAGGACGATCGCGGCGGCGGTGGCAGCGCCGCCGGAGAGCGGGCCGAGCGCGTCGGAGAGCCAGCCGACGACGGCGCCGGCCGCGCCGACCGCGTCGTGCACGGGTGAGAAGGAGAGCATGGTGAACCCCTCGGTCCGGTTCCGGACGTCCCGCGCAGACCGGCGGGACGGATGACGACGGAACCGGCCGGGCGACGGGCGCGCGGGCTCAGCCCGCGACCGGGCGCCACCCGACCGGGGGACGGCGGCCCGGCGCGCGCGGACGCGGCCGGCCGGCCGCGTCCGGATCGACCTGGCGGGGCACCCGCCGACCACGGGCCCGGGCCCGCAGCGCCACGGCCCGCCGCCCGACCCGCGGCGCACCCGGCCGGACCGCGCCGGCCCGCACCGCGAGCAGCGTGGTGAGCAGCAGCGCGGCCACCGCCGCCGCGCCGGCGAGCAGGTCGGCGGGGTGCTGGCCGAGCAGCGTCAGGCCGGTGAGCGCGTACGCCCACAGACCCGTCACCAGCAGCGAACCCGGCACGGCCACCAGACTAGGACCCGGTGTCACGCCCCAGGGCGGCAACGGCGGCGGCCACCACCTCCGGGCGGTCGCCGGGCAGCAGGTGCCGGGCGTCCCGCAGCACCTCCTGCCGGCCGTTCGGGAAGCTCGCCGCCAGCCGGGCGTGCCCGGCCCGCCACGCCGCCCGCCCCCGGGCGGTGGGCAGGTCGCCCAGCGCGGTGAGCACCACCACCGGCAGCGGCGGCGGCCCGGTCGCCGCGCGCAGCGCCACCAGGTCCGCCGCCATGCCCGGGTACGCCAACAACTCCACCAGCACCCGCAGCAGCACCGACCCGGACCGGTACGGCGCGGCGCGTTCCGGCTGCGGCGGGCGGACGCTCATCCGGCGTACCGCCCGGCGCCACACCCACGGCCCCAGCCGACCGGCCAGCCCGGCCCGGTCCGCGGCGGCGCCCAGGGTCGGCGCGACCGCCACCAGCAGCCGGGCCAGCCGGGCCGCCGCCCGTTCCGCGTGTGCCCGCCGTACGCCCGCGAGCGTCGGACCCGGGGCCGGCGCGTCCGCCCCGGCCGGGGCGGGGTCGACCAGGCTCGGGTCGACCAGCACCAGCCCGGCCAGCCGTTCCGGGTGCCGGCGGGCGTACGCCTCGGCCGGCAGCGCCGCCGCCGAGTGGGCCACCAGCACCGGCCGGCCCAGCTCCTCGACCAGCGCGCCGATCCGGGCCGCCTCGCCGGCCAGCGTCGGCACCCGCCCGTCGTCCGGCACCACGCCCAGCCCGGGACGGTCCAGCCGGGCGATCCGGTGCCGGCCGGCCAGCAGCGGCACCAGCGCGTCCCAGCTCGCCGCCCCCTCGGCCATCCCCGCGCAGAGCAGCACCGGCACGGGGTCGGGCCCAGCACCGTCCCCGCGCGGACCGACGGCCCGGTCGGCATCCCGGGCGCCGCCGGACGAGGTGGTCATCCGGTGTCGTGCCGGGCGCCGGCCGGGACGGCGCGCCGGGCCGGGTCGTGCGTCCGGGCGGCGACCGCCGCGGCGAGCAGCAGCCAGCCGGAGAGGCCGACCAGCTGGACCCGCTGGCAGGCGCCGAGCGCGTCGTCCGGGTGAACCGCCTCCCACAGCGTGATCGCCGTGCCGATCAGCAACAGCACCAGCACCGCGATCGCCCAACGGCGCAGCCCCGCCGCCCGCAGCGCGGGTAGCAGCGCGATCATCGACACCACCCCGCCGGCCACCGCCGCCGCCGAGCTGATCGAGTGCGCCTCGTGCCGCCAGGACAGGCCGCCCAGCTGCTCCAGCCGGGCACAGCGCGGATCGGTCGACGGCGAGCAGTCCATTGAGGTGAGACCGCCGTCGAACACGGTAGCCGCGCCGAAGACCACCGCCGCCAGCCAGGCCAGCCGGGTGGCGCCCCGCGCGCGGCGGGCCAGGAACAGGCCGGCGACCACGGTGAGCGCCCCGGCCACCACGTCGCCCAACCCGAACAGCAGGTGCCACGGCTGGTCCCGGGCGGCCAGCTCACTGGCGTACCCGTTGGTGAGGCCCAGCGGCGGGTTGAGCACCGGGCCGAGCAGCCAGGACGCGTAGAGCAGCGCGGCCAGCGCGAACGCCGCCGTGGCCAGCGCCCGGACCGCCCGGCCCGGGCTCACGACGACTCCCGCACCAGCGGGAACGGGAGCGTCTCCCGGATCGACCGCCCGGTCAGCAGCATCACCAGCCGGTCCACCCCCAAACCGAGGCCGCCGGTGGGCGGCATCGCGTACTCCAGCGCGGTGAGGAAGTCCTCGTCGAGCTGCATCGCCTCCGGGTCACCCCCGGCCGCCTGCAACGACTGCTCGGTGAGCCGGCGGCGCTGCTCGGTCGGATCGACCAGCTCGGTGTACGCGGTGCCCAGCTCCATCCCGAACGCGACCAGGTCCCACCGTTCCGCCAGCCGCGGGTCGTCCCGGTGCTGCCGGGTCAGCGGCGACACCTCGGTCGGGAAGTCCAGGTAGAAGGTGGGCTCCTCGGTCCGCGCCTCGACCAGCCGCTCGTACAGCTCCAGCAGCACCGCGCCGCGACCCCAGCGCGGGTCGTACGGCACCCGGGCGCCGTCGCACAGCTTGCGCAACGTGGCCACCTCGGTGTCGGCGGTGACCTCCTCGCCCAGCGCGGCGGAGACCGCCTCGTTCACCGTCCGGGCCGGCCACTCGCCGCCGATGTCCACCATCCTGCCGTCGGGCCGGCGGGCCACCGGTGACCCGTGCACCGCCACCGCGGCGGCGACGATCAGCTCCCGGGCCAGCCGGCGCATGTCGTGGTAGTCGGCGTACGCCTGGTACGCCTCCAGCACGGTGAACTCCGGGTTGTGGCTGTGGTCGACGCCCTCGTTGCGGAACGCCCGGCCCAGCTCGTACACCCGCTCGATCCCGCCCACGGCGAGCCGCTTGAGATACAGCTCCGGGGCGATGCGCAGCGACAACCGCAGGTCGTACGCGTTGATGTGGGTGACGAACGGGCGGGCGTTGGCGCCGCCGTGCACCCGCTGCAGGATCGGCGTCTCCACCTCGAGGAAGTCCTGGTCGGCCAGCGACCCGCGCAGGCTGTGCAGGGTCGCCCCGCGGGCGCGCAGCAGCTGCCGGGCCTCGGGGTTCACCGCCAGGTCCAGGTAGCGCTGCCGGACCCGGGCCTCGGGGTCGGCCAGACCGTGGTGCTTGTCGGGCAGCGGCCGCAGGCACTTGGCGGTGAGCTGCCAGTCGCGCACCCGCACCGACACCTCACCGCGCCGGGTGGCGTACACCTCGCCGGTCGCGCCGACGTGGTCGCCGATGTCGACGGCGGCCCGCCACCGGTCCAGGTCGTGCTCCAGCATCAGCTGGAGGTCACCGCTGGCGTCCCGGACGGTGGCGAAGCAGACCCCGCCCAGGTCGCGCACCCGAAGCACCCGCCCGGCCACCGCGACGGTCTCCCCGGTGCCGGTGTCCGGCGCCAGGCCGCCGTGCCGGGCCCGCACGTCCGCGCAGCTGTCCGTCCGCGGATAACCCACCGGGTACGGCTCGACGCCGGCGTCCCGCAGCCGGTCCAGCTTCGCCAGCCGGACCCGCATCTGCTCCGGCAGGTGTTCCGGGGTCGCCTCCGGGGTGACCGCGTGCACGGTGCCGGCGTCCGGCGGCACGAAGCCCACCCCGCCGCCGGCCGGCGGCACCCCGTAGAGCGGCGCCGGACGGCCACCGGGCAGCGCCAGGAAGCCCTCGGCGACAGCCGCGGCGAGCCCCACCCGGGCCAGCTCCCGGCGCTCGCCGAAGCAGAGATAGCGGGGCGTCCAGTGCGGCTGGTACTTCGCGTTGGACAGGTACAGCGACTCCAACTGCCACCAGCGGGAGAAGAACAGCAGGGTGTGCCGCCACAGCCGGATCACCGGGCCGGCGCCGATCCGGGCGCCCTGCTCGAAGACCGACCGGAACACCGCGAAGTTCAACGACACCCGGGCCACCCCGAGCCGGGGCGCGGCCTGCAGCAGCGCCGCCACCATGAACTCGGTGACCCCGTTGTCGGCCGTCCGGTCCCGGCGCATCAGGTCCAGCGACAGCCCGTCCGTGCCCCACGGGCTGAGCGACAGCAGCGCCCGCACCCGGCCGTCGGCGTCGTACGCCTCGACCAGCACGCAGTCGCCGTCGGCCGGGTCGCCGAGCCGGCCCAGCGCCATCGAGAAGCCGCGCTCGTACTCGGTGTCCCGCCAGCCGGTGGCCAGCGCGGCGAGGTCCGCCAGTTCCTGCGGCGACAGCTCGGCGTGCCGGCGGATCCGGGTCGCGTACCCGGCCCGCTCCACCCGGTGCACCGCCTGCCGGACCGGGCGCATGTCCCGCCCGTCCAGGTCGAACTCGCCGGCCACCAGGATCGCCTCGTCGCCCAGGTGCAGCACCTTCAGCCCGTGCCGGTGGTAGGCCCGCGCGCCGGCCTCGCTCGCCCCCATCACCGCCGGGGTCCAGGCGTACTCCCGCGCCTGGTCCAGCCAGGCGCGGATGGCCGGCGCCCACGCCTCCGGGTCGCCGACCGGGTCGCCGCTGGCCAGGCTGACGCCGTTGACCACCCGGTAGGTGATGGCCGCCTTGCCGCTGGCCGAGAAGATCGCCGCCTTGTCCCGCCGGGTGGCGAAGTAGCCGAGCGAGTCCCGCTCCCCGTACCGGGCCAGCAGGGCGCGGATGCGCTGCTCCTCCTCCGGGTGCAGCACGGCGGCGGCCCGCTGCGAGCGCAGCAGGGTGGCGAGGCCGGCCAGGAAGGCCGCCGCGCCCATCGCGCCGAGCAGCAGGTTCACCCAGCCGGGCGCCTGCCCCTGCCGGGTGAGGTCCAGGGTGATCGCGCCGCCGAAGACCTTCTCGATGGCGTACCCGAGCCGGTCCAGCCAGGTCCGCAGGCTGCCCGGCACGGCGGTGAGCAGCAGGTACCCGACCGCCACGGCGGCCGCCGCCAGCCCGAAGAAGACCCCCAGCGCGCGGCGGGTGCTGCCGCTGCGGACCCGGGCGTAGAACTCCCGCCGGGCGGCCAGCAGCAGCGCCAGCGCGCCGGCGGCGAACGCGATGCCGACCCAGACGCCGACCGTCTCGATCAGGTTGAAGATCCGCCGGCCGGCGTCGTCGGTGAGCCGCTCCGCGCCGACGGTCACCAGCAGCACGGCGGCCAGCGCGCCGACCACCAGGCTGAGCGTGAAGTAGACGACCAGCACCCAGTACGCCAGCCGCTTGCGCCGCAGCACCGCCGAGGCGAGGGTGCCGAGGAAGACCGCGTACGCCAGGTTGGCCGGCGCGGGCAGCAGCAGCGTGTCGATGGTCGTCCGGACCGGCTGGAACTCGGCCCGGACCGCGCTGCTGAGCGCGGCCAGCCCGCAGATCACGGCGATCGCCCAGAGCAGGGTCGCGAACGCCCGCGGCACCTGCCGGCGCCAGTCGGGCGCGGGCCGACCGGCGTCGCCGTGCCGTCTCACCGTCACCATCGAGCGCGTCGCCGTCACCCGACCTCCCTCACCTGCCCGTACGGACGGCCCGACGCACCCGTCGGGGTGCGCGACCCGAGCCATCGTAAGCATCCGCCGGTGTGTCCGGACGTGTCGGGTTTCTCCGGGCGGACACACTGGGTAATGGCCGGGTCGACACCGTGGCGGGGTGGATCCGCCGCGACCGGCATGGACGGGACGGTGGTGGCGATGGCCGGCGGGCTGGCGGCGTGGGAGACGGGTACGGCCGAGGCCGGCGTCGACCTGCGCACGGTGGGGGTGGAGGAGGAGTTCCTCCTGGTCGACCCGCACACCGGCAGGGCGGTGCCGGCGGTGGACCTGGTGCTGGAGCAGGTGCCGGCCGAGCTGCGCGGTCAGGTGGAGCGCGAGTTCCAGACCAGCCAGATCGAGATCGGCAGCCCGCCCGGGCTGGAGCTGAGCTCGATCCGGCACTCGCTGGGCGTGCTGCGCGCCGCGCTGGCCGACGCCGCCGAGCGGGCCGGCGTACGACTGCTCGCGATCGGCACCGGCCCGGTGGACGGCCCGGTCCCGCCGGTGGTCGACAAGCCCCGCTTCGACCGGATGATCGAGCGGTTCCGGCTGCTGGTGCCCGGCCCCGGCAACAACGGCATGCACGTGCACGTCGGGGTGCCCGACCCGGACACCGGCGTGCAGGTGCTCAACCACGTCCGGCCCTGGCTGCCGGTGCTGCACGCGGCGACCGCCAACTCACCGTTCTCCCAGGGCGTCGACACCGGGTACGCCAGCTGGCGCTCGGTCGAGTGGGAGCGCTGGCCGTCGGTGGCGCCGGTGCCGTGGCTGGAGTCGTACGAGCACTACGGCCGGCTGATCCGGCAGCTGATCGCCAGCGGCGTGATGCTGGACGAGGGGATGCTGTACTGGTACGCCCGGCTGTCCGCGCGCTACCCGACGGTGGAGATCCGGATCGGCGACGTCTGTCCGTCGCTGGACGACACGGTGCTGGTCGCCGCCCTGGTCCGGGCGCTGGTGGCGACCGCGATGACCGACATCGCCGACGGTCGGCCGGCGGTGAACACCGACCACCACCTGCTGGTCGCGGCGCACTGGCGGGCCGCCCACGACGGGCTGGAGGGCGAGGGCGTCGACCTGTCCAACGGCGAGCTGCGGCCGGCCTGGGAGCTGCTGGACCGGCTGGTCGAGCGGGTCAGCCCGGCGCTGGCCGAGCACGGCGACCTGGCCGAGGTGACCACCCTGCTGGACGGGCTGCGCCGGCACGGCACCGGGGCGGCCCGGCAGCGCGCCGTGTTCGCCCGTACCGGCCGGCTGCGGGACGTGGTGGACGACGTCGCACGGCAGACCCGTGGCTGATCATTCCGTGGCAGAGTGGTCGGCGTGACGCAACGGCTGATCGTCATCGGCGGGGACGCCGCCGGCATGGCGGCGGCCTCCCAGGCCCGTCGCCGGCGCGGCACGGACGACCTGGAGATCGTCGCCTTCGAGCGGGGGCACTTCACGTCGTACTCGGCGTGCGGCATCCCGTACTGGATCAGCGGGGTGGTCCCCGAGCGGGACACGCTGATCGCCCGCACGCCCGAGGCGTTCCGCACCGACCACGCCATCGACGTGCGGCTGCGCACCGAGGTCACCGCCATCGACCTGGCCCGCCGCGAGGTGGTCGCCCGCGAGGTCGACGGCGGGGCCGAGGTCCGCGAGCGGTTCGACACCCTGGTGTACGCGACCGGCTCGGTGCCCCGGCAGCCGGAGTGGGCGACCGGCGATGTCGAGGGCATCTTCGGCATCCAGACCCTGGACGACGGCGCGGCGCTGCGCGGCTACCTCGACGGCGACCCGGCGCCCCGGACCGCGGTGGTGGTCGGCGGCGGGTACGTCGGGGTGGAGATGGCCGAGGCGCTGATCGAGCGCGGCTTGGACGTCACCCTGATCGAGCAGGCCGACCAGCCGATGTCGACCGTGGACGAGGACATGGGCGCGCTGGTCGCCGAGGCGATGCGCGGGCTGGGCATCCGGCTGCGCTCCGGCACCGAGGTGACCGGCGTACTGGACCGGGACGGCCGGGTGTCCGCGGTGGTCACCGCCGACGGCCCGGTGCCGGCCGACGTCGTGGTCCTGGGCCTGGGCGTACGCCCCAACGTCGCGCTCGCCGAGGCCGCCGGCCTGCCGCTCGGCCCGAGCGGGGCGATCCGGGTGGACCGCCGGATGCGGGTGCCCGGGGTGCCGGACGTGTGGGCGGCCGGCGACTGCGTGGAGAGCCTGCACCGGGTCAGCGGGATGCCGGTGCACGTGCCGCTCGGCACGCACGCCAACAAGCAGGGCCGGGTCGCCGGGATCAACATCGGCGGCGGGTACGCCAGCTTCCCCGGCGTGATCGGCACCGCGGTGACCAAGGTCTGTGACCTGGAGGTGGGGCGGACCGGCCTGCGGGAGCGGGACGCGGCGGCCGCCGGCTTCGACTTCGTCTCGGTGCTCACCGAGTCGACCAACCGGGCCGGCTACTACCCGGGCGCGAAGTCGATGACCATCAAGCTGATCGCCGAGCGGCCGACCGGGCGGCTGCTCGGGGCGCAGATCGTGGGCCGTTCCGAGGCGGCCAAGCGGATCGACGCGCTGGCCGTGGCGCTGTGGAACGAGATGACCGTGGATGAGATGGCCGCGCTCGACCTGGGTTACGCCCCGCCGTACGCGCCGGTCTGGGATCCGGTGCTGATCGCCGCCCGCAAGGCCGTCGACGCCCTCGCAAACGCCGGCCGCTGACCCCGCCGTACGCGCCGCTCTCGCCGCCTGCGCGGCTTCCTCGCCACCACCGCAGCCTTCTCGGCGCCACCGCAGCCTTCTCGGCGCGGCCATGTGGCGTGGCGGCGCCGCCGCCGCGGCCCGACCTGGTGGCACGGTGGCGGTTCTACAACAACGGGTGCATCTGTTGTCGCTCGGGGGACAACAAGTGCACCCGTTGTGCGGTGGGATGGCGCGGTGCGGATGCCGGGAGACGACGCGACGGGACTGGACTGGTTGCTGTTCACCCAGTCGGGGGTGCTGAGCTGGACGCAGGCGACCGAAGAGCTGACCCCGGGTCAGGTCCGGCACCTGGTCGCGAGCGGGCGCTGGCACCGGGTGTCTCGCGGCGTGCTGCGGGCGGGCCCCGACGGTCCGTACGACCGGGAGCAGCAGTGCTGGGTCGCCGTGCTGGCCGCCGGGCCGGGCGCGCTGCTGGCCGGCTTGGCCGCCGCGCAGGCGGGCGGTCTGCGCGCCGGGCGGCGTGACGATCCGCTCGACGTGCTGGTGCCGCACGAACGGCGCGCCGCCGAGCTGCTGCGCCGGCTGCCGCTGGGCATGCCGGCGGTACGGGTCCGGCGCAGCCACCACCTTTCCGAGGTGGACCGCCAGCTCGGCCGCCCGGGACGGACCACCATGGCCCGCTCCCTGGTGGACGCCGCGCAGTGGGCCCGCAGCGACGACCAGGCACAGGAGATCCTCGCGGCGGGCTGTCAGCAACGGTGGGTCACCCCGGCGGAGGTCGTCGAGGTGCTGGATCGGCTCCCCCGGGTGCGCCGCCGACAGCTGATCGGGCAGACCCTGCGGGACATCGCCGGCGGGGCGGAGGCGCTCTCCGAGATCGACCTGGTCCGGCTCTGCCGTCGACACCGCCTGCCCACCCCCGAACTGCAGGAGCGGCGGCGGGACGCGGACGGCCGGGTGCGCTATCTCGACGCGTACTGGAAGGAGTGGGGGCTGCACGTCGAGGTGGACGGAGCGCACCACATGGACGTCCGGCAGTGGGCGGCGGACCTGCGCCGGCAGAACCGGATCTGGATCTCCGGCGACCGGATCCTCCGGTTCACCGCCTTCGACGTCCGGCGACGCCCGGCCGAGGTGGTGGAACAGCTCCGCGCCGCCCTGACGGCCGCCGGCTGGCAGGGCTGACGGCGCGCCGCGGTACCCGTCCACCGCAACCGATCGCGGTCCACCCACCGCCCCGGATTCTGTCGGGGGTCACGGTTAGCGTGATCACATAGTCGCAGTGCCGGTTCCGGCGCCGATCCCCTCGGAGGCACCCATGTCGCAGGAGACGACCTACCTCGAACTGTCCGAAGTGGATGGTTCGGCGCACAAGTTCTACGAGGTCGTGGTGGCGGACACCGCGCTCACCGTGCGCTACGGCCGGATCGGCGACCAGGGCCAGGTCAAGACCGCCAGCTACCCGGACAACGCGCGCGCCCGCGCCGCCGCCGCGAAGAAGATCGGCGAGAAGATCCGCAAGGGGTACGCTCCGGCCGTGCCCGGCGTCCGCCAGAAGCGGACGGTGTCCCGGCGGCAGATCGTCAGCACCCGCTCGACCGCCCGCACCGCTCCGGTCCTCTGGCGGTACGACTCCGGCGCGCCCGCGTTCGGCATCTTCGTCGACGGGCAGAGCTGCATGGTCGGCAACGAGCACGGGGTGATCACCACCCTGGGCCACGACGCCCGGGTGCTCAACCAGGTCCGGCTGCCCGACGGGGTGAAGTGCATCGTGGCCGACGACGCCTGGATCTACGCCGGCTGCGACGACGGCAACGTCTACGACCTGTCCGGCAAGGTGCCCCGAGCGGCGTACGCGATCGCTCCGGAGATTGACATCTACTGGCTGGACATCCACGACGGCGTGCTGGGCGTCTCCGACGCCGGCGGCGGGATCGCCGCGATCGACCACGAGGACGAGTTCCTCTGGCGGCGGGCGGGGCGCGGCCGGGCCGCCTGGATGGTCCGGGTCGACTCCGACGCGCTCTACCACGGCCACTCCCAGGGGGTCACCGGCTACGACTGGCGGACCGGCCGGGAACGGTGGCACACCCCCACCGGGTCGGTGCTGTTCGGTTGGCAGGAGCGGGACGCCGTGTTCGCCGGCACCGGCACCCGGCAGGTGGTGCGGCTGCACAAGGACGGGCGCACCGAGCGGCGCTTCCACTGCGACGCCCCGGTCTTCTCCTGCGCCACCGCCGACGGCGGCCGGTACGTCTTCGCCGGCGACAGCCAGTCCTCGATCTACTGCTTCGACGCGGCCGGCAACCGGCTGTGGAAGCTCGGCACCGGCTGTGGTTCGGCGTACTCCATGCAGTACCACGACGAGCGGCTCTACCTGGTCACCACCAGCGGTCACCTGGCCTGCGTCGACGCCAGCGAGCCGGCGATCCGGGCGGCGGAGGCCGGCAGCGTGCCCGAGGTGGTCGACGTGAAGGCGCCGGCCCGGCTGCCCGAGCCGGCGGCCTGGACGAGCGTCGAGGTCACCACGGACGACTCCGACGGCGTGGTGGTGCAGTGCGTGGACGACGGCGGCCGGCTGCGCATCCACGTGCTCTCCGCCGGCTACCGGCGGGACTGGTCGGTGCAGTTCCCCAAGGGCATTCGCGAGCCCGGCGCCCGCTACCTGGTCACCGACGTGCGCGAGGCGGGCCGGGGCGGCTTCTATCGGGCGTACGGCGACATCCGCCGGCTGCGCTGAGCCCGGCGGGCGACCAGCGAGCCGGCGGGCAGGCAGGGGGCGGCGGGCCGCCGGGCACGCGACGGGCCGCCGGGCACGCGACGGTGGGCCGGCGAGCGGCAGCGGCGCCGATCCGGAAACCCCCGGGGGGCACGCCTCCGGGGCTGACGGAAGGATGGGCGGATGGAGATTCCCGCGCACCTGGCCTGGACCGAGCGGACCCCGGCCGGCCCGGCCTGGCGGGCGGTCCTGCCGGGCCGGCTGGCGGAGTGCGTCGCCCGGTGGGAGCTGCGCGGCGTCGGAGCGCCCTATCCGGACGCGTTCGCGTCGCTGGCGGTGCCGGCCGAGCTGCCCGACGGCACGCCGGTGGTGCTGAAGCTCCAGTACCCCGACGAGGACAGCGTGCACGAGGCGACCGCGCTGGCGCACTGGGCGGGCCGGGGCGCGGTCCGCCTGCTGGCCCACGATCCGCATCGCCGGGCGCTGCTGGTCGAGCGGTGCGTGCCCGGCACCCCGCTGCACCACCTGCCACCCGAGGCGGCGCTGGACGCGGCCGTCGCCCTGCTGCCCCGACTCTGGGTGCCGGCCGGCCCCCCGTTCAGCCCGCTCGCCGAGGAGGCGACCGGCTGGGCCGAGCGGATCCCGACAAAGTGGGAGGACGCCGACCGGCCGTACGAGCGGCGTTTGGTGGACGCCGCCCTCGGGATGCTGGCCGACCTGGTGCCCAGCCAGGGCGAGCAGGTGCTGGTCAACCAGGACCTGCACGCCGGGAACGTGCTCCGGTCGTCCCGGGAGCCGTGGTTGGTGATCGACCCGAAACCGCTGGTCGGTGAGCGCGAGTTCGCGGCGGTGCCGCTGGTGCGCGGGCCGGAGCTGGGGCACTCGGCGCGGGCGGTCCGGTACCGGCTCGACCGGCTCAGCGCGGAGCTGGGCCTGGACCGGGAACGGGTCCGGGGCTGGACGATCGCGCACACCGTGGCCTGGAGCATCGGTGGGGAGCACGTCTTCCCCACCCACGTCGAGGTGGTCCGCTGGCTGCTCGACGCGGCCTGAGGCCGGTCAGCCGGACTGGCAGGTGGGGCACCAGTAGAGGTTGCGGCCGGCGAGCGTCCCCCGGCTGACCGGGGTGGCGCAGACGTGGCAGGGCGCGCCGGGCCGGCGGTAGACGTACACCTCACCGCCGTGCCGGTCGACCCGGGCCGGGCGGCCGGTCGCCTCCGGCAGGTGGGGGTCGCGCACGGTGTCGATCCGGCCGCGGCCGACAGCCACCGTCATCAGCTCGACCAGGTCGGCCCAGAGCGCGTCCCAGCCGGCCCGGCCCAGGTCGCGCCCGGGCAGCGTGGGTGACAGTCCGGCGCGGAACAACGCCTCGGTCACGAAGATCAGGCCGGTGCCGGCCACCACCGACTGGTCGAGCAGCAGCGCCGCGAGCGGCGTCGGGCTGCGCCCGATCCGGGCGTACGCCCGCTCGGGATCGGCGTCCGCGCGCAGCGGGTCCGGGCCGAGCCGGCCGCGCAGCGCCGCCACCTCGGGCGGGGTGAGCAGCTCGCAGGCGGTGGGGCCGCGCAGGTCCAGCCAGTGCCGGTCGCTGGCCAGCCGGAGCCGAAGCTGGCCGACCGGCGCCGGCGGCTCCCCCGCGCCGTCGGTGAACTTCCCGTAGAGCCCGAGGTGGACGTGCAGGGTCAGCTCGTCGGCGTAGTGGTGCAGCAGGTGCTTGCCGTACGCCTCGGTGGTGTCCAGGACGGTGCCGGACAGCCGGGCGGCGCCCTCGGCGAAGCGGCCCTGCGGGCTGCTGGCGGTCACCTTGTCGCCGGCGAAGAGCGCGGCGTGGCGGGCGGCGAGGCGGTGGATGGTGTGTCCCTCTGGCACCGGTCAACGGTAGCCCGGCGGGGACGGTCACCGAGTGTGGTGAATCGACGGACGGGGTACCTCATGGTGGTCAGCCCGCGTGGCAGCCGACCGACCCCCGTTCGCGCCTCCACGCCCAGCCCAGGAGGTGTCACGGTGAACATTCCTTCTCTGTCGCGTCGGCGTCGGGAGCCCCCGCCGAACGACCCGCGAGACGACAGCGTCACCCCGGACCCGCGCGATCCGCAGGACGTGGACGGGGACGGTCGGATCGACGGGACCGAGGCCGGCACCGAGCAGGCCGCGTACGCCGGTGACACCGCTGGGCCGGACGCCCGGCCGGTGGTCACCGAGCGGGACGGCGACCAGGCCACCTACCGCAGCAACGCGGTGAGCATCGGCGGCGAGCGCAACGCCGAGGCGGAGCGCCGGGCCGCGGTGGCCCGCGCCGCCACCGCCCGCTCCGCGACCGGCGCCACCACCGGACCGACGGGCCGGGTGGCCCCGATGGACGACGAGCCGCGCACCCCGGTCACCGACACCGACCGGACCGGATCCCTCCGGGCGGTCCCCACCCCCGCCGAGGCCGACACCGACCGGACCGGATCCCTGCGGCCGGTCACCACCCCCGCCGGCACCGACCGCACGGACGACGACCGGGCCCGGGGCGCCGGCGCCGTCGGGGCCGCCGCGCCGCTGCGCACCGACCGCACCGACCGGGACGACGACGCCCTGCGCGACGACGACACGGTACGCACCGGCGAGCCGCGCACCGTCGACCCGGGCCGGGCCGACCCGGACGCCACCCCGGTGGTCGCCGGGCCGCGGCCGCGGGCCAGCCTGCTGGCCACCCTGGGGTTGATCCTGTCGGTGGTGGGGGCGCTCTTCGTGCTCACCGGCACCCTGGCCGGGTACGGCATCGGGCTGGGCGCGGTCGGCGCGGTGTTCTCCGTGCTCGGCCTGCGGGCGACCCGCCGCCGGCACGTGGCCGGCGCCAAGGACGCGCTGATCGGCATCCTGGTCGGCCTGGCCGCGGTGGTGCTGGGCGTGATCGCCTTCACCGGGCAGTTCGACTGGCCGACCACGGACGGCGACTGGGTGGGCCGGTTCCGTGAGTGGCTTGACTCACAGTTTGTCGACCGCTTCTGAGGGCACATTTCTCCTCGCCGGCGGTGCGCCGGCGACGCCCGATCTCCTCCGGTGGTTCACCGGCCGGGCATGCACTCTTTCGGGGGGCGGCGGTTCGCCGCCCCCCGAAGCACGTTCAGGGTCGCCGTGCCCCACCCGGGCGCGGCGACCCTGTCCGGTTTCCGGACACATCCGGCTCCGACGCAACGGATCACCGCTTCGCGCCGGTCAGACGCAACGATCAGCCGCCACACGCAAGCCTCGGCGGTGGATGTCGTCGCCCGGTGCCGCATACGGTTGACCAACGGCGCCAGCCCGTCGGCCGAGGTGGCCGGGCGCGCCCGACCCCCAGGAGCAGGACATGACGATGGACGCGACCCGCCAGCGCTTCCTGATGTGCCGGCCGACGTACTTCGCCGTCGACTACGCGATCAACCCGTGGATGGACCCGACCGCGCCGGTCGACGCCGAGCTGGCCATCCGGCAGTGGGAGCAGCTGCGCCAGACGTACCTCGACCTGGGCCACGAGGTGGAGCTGGTCGACCCGGTGGCCGGCCTGCCGGACATGGTCTTCGCCGCCAACGGCGGCACGGTGATCGACGGCAAGGCGATGGCGGTGCAGTTCCGCGACCCGCAGCGCGCCGACGAGGCCCCCGCGTTCCGGGCCTGGTTCGAGGCCGCCGGCTTCGAGCTGTACGACCCGAAGCACGTCAACGAGGGCGAGGGCGACGTCCTGCTGGTCGGCGACCACCTGCTCGCCGGCACCGGGTTCCGCACCGCGCACGCCTCGCACGCCCAGCTCCAGGAGGTCTTCGGCTACCCGGTGATCACGATGCAGCTGGTGGACCCGCGCTTCTACCACCTGGACACCGCGCTCACCGTGCTCGACGAGCGGACCGTGGCGTACCTGCCGGAGGCGTTCTCGCCCGGCAGCCAGGCGGTGCTGCGCCGGCTCTTCCCGGACGCGATCCACGCCACCATGGCCGACGCCGAGGTGCTGGGTCTGAACGCGGTCAGCGACGGCCGTACCGTGGTGCTGCCCGCGCAGGCCACCGACCTGGCCGCGAAGCTGCGCGACCGGGGCTACGAGACCATCGGGATCGACCTGTCCGAGCTGCGCAAGGCCGGCGGTGGACCGAAGTGCTGCACGTTGCGACTCCGTCAGGGAAAGGCGAGCCAGTGATCGAGGACATGCTGCGGACCCCGTCCGCCGTCCGGGACGCGGAGAAGTACACCGCGCACAACTACCACCCGCTGCCGGTGGTGATCTCCTCCGCCGAGGGCGCCTGGCTCACCGACGTGGACGGCCGGCGCTACCTGGACTGCCTCGCCGGGTACTCCGCGCTGAACTTCGGCCACCGGCACCCCGGGCTGATCGCGGCGGCGCACGCGCAGCTGGACAAGCTCACCCTGACCAGCCGGGCGTTCATCCACGACCAGTTCGCCGACTTCTGCAAGGAGCTGGCGGAGCTCTGCGGCAAGGACCTCGTGCTGCCGATGAACACCGGCGCCGAGGCGGTCGAGACCGGCATCAAGGTCGCCCGCAAGTGGGGTTACCAGGTCAAGGGGGTCACCCCCGGCCAGGCGAACATCGTGGTGGCCGAGGGCAACTTCCACGGCCGGACGACCACCATCGTCAGCTTCTCCACCGACGAGGACGCCCGCGCCGACTTCGGGCCGTACACCCCCGGGTTCACCGTGGTCCCCTACGGCGACCTGGCGGCGCTGGAGGCGGCGATCGACGAGAACACCGTCGCGGTGCTGCTGGAGCCGATCCAGGGCGAGCAGGGCGTCGTGCTGCCGCCGGAGGGCTACCTGCCGGGCGTACGCCGGGTCTGCACCGAGAAGAACGTGCTGTTCATCGCCGACGAGATCCAGTCCGGCCTGGGCCGGACCGGGCACACCTTCGCCTGCGAGCACGAGAACGTGGTGCCGGACATGTACCTGCTGGGCAAGGCGCTCGGCGGCGGCATCGTGCCGGTCTCGGCGGTCGCCGCGAACGCGGACGTGCTCGGGGTGCTCAAGCCGGGCCAGCACGGCTCGACCTTCGGCGGCAACCCGCTGGCCTGCGCGGTCGCCACCGAGGTGGTCCGGCTGCTGGCCACCGGCGAGTTCCAGCGCCGCTCCGCCGAGCTGGGCGAGCGGCTGCGCGCCGGCCTGGAGGGGCTGATCGGCAAGGGCGTGGTGAGCGTCCGGGTGCGCGGCCTCTGGGCCGGCGTGGACATCGACCCGGCGCTGATGAGCGGCCGGCAGGCCTGCGAGCGGCTGATGGAGCGCGGTGTGTTGGCCAAGGACACCCACGGCTCCACCATCCGGCTGGCCCCGCCGCTGGTGATCACCGAAGACGAGATCGACCACGCGGTGGCGCAGCTCGCCGCCGTACTGGCCGGCTGACCTGTCGTACGCGAGAGGGCGCCGGGACCGCGACGGTCCCGGCGCCCTTCGTCGTACGGTGCCCGGTCAGTTCCGGGGCAGTCGCATCGCCATGGTCGGCGCCTCGGCCATCACCGAGGTCGGGGTGTACGGGGCGTCGCTGGGCAGCGCGTCGGCCCGACCGATCTGCACCCCGGGGTACAGCTCGACCATGTCGGCGCCGGCCAGCACCCGCGACTGCTGCGGCGCGAGCGGGACCCGGTCGGCATCGGTCATCGAGCCGTTGGGCCGGATGCCGGAGCCGTTGGTGCTGACGTCGGTCACGATCACCTCGCCGACCCGCAGCTCGAACCGGACGTGACCGCGGCTGATCCAGCGGCGGGCCTCGTCGTTGAGCCACTGGCCGAGCATGATCCCGCCGGTGGACTCGGGGGCCCGGCCGACCGTCACCGGGTCGGTCTCGGTGAGCACGAACCGGCGCCGGACCAGGCCGCCGATCCGTACCGCCAGCACCTCCGTACGCGGCCGGGGGCCGGCGTCGCCGAGCCGGGCCCCGTGCCGGGGGCAGGTCGGCTGGCCGTTGCGCAGGGCCGGCGGCGGCTGGCCGGCCGGGGCGCGCTCCACCCGGGCCAGGTCGGCGAAGGCGCCGCCGCCCCCGCCACCGCCGAACAGCGCGCAGCCCGGCTCGGGGCAGCGCCACTGTCGGGCCAGCAACTGCCGGCCGACCGGGGACGGCTCCCCCTCGACCGGGCTGTGCCCGCCGCCGACGTGGGCGATGAAGACCGGCCCGCCGGCGCCGGGCACCGGGGCGACCACCCGGCCGGGCTGCTCGACCACCCAGGGGAACCGGCCGCGCGCGGCGTCGAAGCGCACCCGGCTGAGCACCGGCAGCCCGAGCAGGTCGGCCACCTCCAGCATCCGGTCGCCGGGGTTGTCGAGCACCTCGACCAGGCCGTCGTCGGCCCAGCGGCGCACCACCATCCGCTCGTTGGAGGTGAGGTCGGCGTCGGAGAGCAGCGCCCGGTGCACGATCGCGTAGACCGGGACGCTGTCCTCCTCCAGCTCGCGGGAGAGCGCGTCGATCACCATGCCGAGCCGCAGCAGGCTGGCCGGCCGGCCGCCGTCGAGGTCCTGATAACGGATCACCTCGGCCAGGTCGATCACGGCCCGGGCCAGCGACGGGTCGGTGCAGACCCGGCCCTCGATGGCGTCCAGCACCTTGCTGATCTCGAATCTCATGCCGCGCTCCGGATGATCTCGTCGATCCGGCGGGCCAGCTCGACGTCGCGGTGGGTGACCCCGCCGCGGAAGTGGGTGACGAGGTGGAAGGTCAGCGTGCGCCAGCGGATGTCGATGTCGGGATGGTGGTCGAGCTCCTCGGCCACCACCGCCACCCGGTCCACCACCGCGATGGCGGCCGGGAAACTGCCGAGCTGGACGGTACGGGCGAGGCCGGTCGGGTCACCCGACCAGTCGGGCAACCCGGTCAGCTCTTCTCGCACCGCGTCCGCGGTGAGCAGGTCTGCCATGCACCGAGCCTACCGGTGGCGTGCGATGGAGGTCGTGGCCGCTGGCGGCCGAGGGGCTGTCAACGGTCAGGAGTCCGCCCCGTCGTTGTGGCCGCCCCGGCTCAGCCGCGCAGCGGCCGGCCCACCTCCTGCAGGTGCGCCAACGCCTGCCGGTACGACTCGACCAGCCCGGTCTCGACGTACGGCACCCCCCGCCGCACGCAGTACGCCCGCACGATCGGCCGGGCCCGGCGCAGGTTGCCCCGGGGCATGTTCGGGAACAGGTGGTGCTCGATCTGGTGGTTGAGCCCGCCCAGCGCGACGTCCACCCAGCGCCCACCGCCCACGTTGCGCGCGGTCAGCACCTGCTTGCGCAGGTAGTCCAGCTCGTCGTCGGCGGTGGGCATGGGCATGCCCTTGTGGTTCGGGGCGAACGCGCAGCCCATGTAGAGGCCCCACAGTCCCTGGTGGACGGCGACGAAGGCGAGCGCCTTGACCGGCGACATCACGGTGAACAGCAGCGCCAGGTAGCCGAGGCCGTGCGCGGCGAGCAGCGCCAGCTCCACGCCGCGGTACCGCACCGGGGTGCGCCACCGGCCGTCCGGCTCCCGGCCGAGCAGCGCCCGGACGCTCGCCACGTGCAGGTTAAGCCCCTCCAGCAGCAGCATCGGGAAGAACAGCCAGGCCTGCCGGCGGGCCAGCAGGCGGCCGACCCCGCTGGTCGCCGCCGCCTGCTCGTACGTCCAGACCAGGGCGCCCGCGCCGACGTCCGGGTCCTCGTCGGTGTGGTTCGGGTTGGCGTGGTGCCGGTTGTGCTTGTCCACCCACCAGCCGTAGCTGAGCCCGACCGCCAGGTTCCCGGCGAGCAGCCCGGCGACCTCGCTGGGACCGCGCCGGCGGAACATCTGCCGGTGCCCCGCGTCGTGTCCGAGGAACGCCACCTGGGTGGTCGCCACCGCCATCACCACCGCCAGCGCGGGCTGCCACCAGGAGTTCCCGACCGCCACCACCGCACCCCAGCCGGCCAGGAACAGCACCGCGGTCAGCGTGATCCGGGCGGCGTACCGGCCGGGGCGCCGGCGCAGCAGCCCCGCCGACCGGACCAGCCGCGACAACTCGGCGTAGTCGCTCCCCCGCCGGATCGGTTCCTCCAACACGGTCGCGCTGCCCATCCGAGCCCCTCTCCTGCCGGGACACCCGGGTGGTGACCCACTGTCGAGTCTGCCGGCGGCCGTCGCTCTGAGTAATCCTGCCCGCACCCCGACCCGTGGTGGTGCTAGCCCTACCCGTCAGCCCATCCGGTGCAGCGCGGCCCGCAACCTGGTCAGGTCGCGGCGCCGCCGCTCGTAGGTGGCGGCGAGCGCGATCAGCGCGACTCCGCCGGCGGCCAGGTAGATCCACCGGGGCAGCAGGTCCCAGCCGCGGGCCACCTCGTGCAGGGCCAGCAGGGCGAGGGTCGCGCCGCCCAGCAGCACCGGCGCCCGCCACCGCCGGACCGCCCCGACCAGCACCACGGCCAGCGCCGCGCCGCCGAGCAGCAGCCGTCGCCAGGGCTGCGGCTCCGGCGCGCCCAGCACCGACGCCAGGCTGGGCAGCAGCCCGGCGGCGAGGCCCGGCCCGAGCGCCAGCCAGCTGGTCAGCCCCGGGCGGGTGCGCAGCGCCACCAGCCCCGCGGCCAGCGCCAGCCCGGCCGCCGGCAGCGTGTACGCCTCCAGCAGCGCCACCTCGCCCGCGGCGAGCAGCAGCCAGGCGCCGGCCAGCTCGCTGCCACCGGCGATGCCCGCCAGCCACCAGCGGGCGGCGGTGGACTCGCCCCGACGCGGCACCCGCAGCGCCACGGCGGCGCCCCAGAGCACGCAGACCGCCGCCGCGTGCCGCGCCGAGCCGAGCGTGAGCAGCAGCGCCAACCCCGCCACCGCCTGGGCGGCGACCTCCAGCGCGGCCCGGGCCGGCACGGCGTACCCGCTCCCGCCCGCCGTCGCCCGCTCCCGCACCGCCCGGCGCGGCACCGCGGCGGTGACCAGCCGGTCGTCCCCCGCCGGCGCAGGCGCCTCGGCGATCGGGCCGGACCGGTCGCGCTCGGGCAGCGGCGCCGCAAACAGCACCAGCACCGCGACCGCGAGCACCGCGAAGCCGGCGGCGCGCAGCGGCAGCCCGGCCGCCAGCGACGCGGTCACCGCGAAGCAGGTCCCGGCGGCGACCGCCGTCAGCCAGCCGAGCAGCCGGGCCATCGCCCGCCGCCCGGCGACGCCGGCCACCGCCGCGGCGACCACCAGGACGGCCAGCCCGGCCAGGGTGGCGGCCCGGGTCGCCAGCAACCCGGCCAGGCCGCAGCCGGTCCACACCAGACCGACCGGCACCGCCACCAGGTCGACCGGGAACCCGGCCCGGCCCGCGTTGGCCCGTACCGGTCCGGCCGGCGCGGGCCCGTCGACCGCGGCCCCGTCCGACGCGGGAGTGGTCGGCGCGGCCGGCCTCGGCAGCGCGGGCATGTCCGGCGCGGGCGCGGTCGGCTCCGCTCGGGTCAGGGCCGCGAGCAGCAACGCGGCGATTCCGGTGAGCAGCACCGCCGCCGGGACGGTCGGCCAGGGGGCGCGCACCGCGACCAGCAGCACCGGCAGTGCCGCCGCGCCGAACGGCAGCGCGGCCAGCGCCGACGCCCGCCGACCGCCCCGCGTCGCGACGGCGGCGGCCACGGCCAGCACCAGCAGCGCCGGCCCGGTCGCCGGGCCGGCCGACTCCGGGACGCCGTGGGGCGCGCCGGACCACAGCCCGACCGGCTCGCCGTACGGCAGCAGCAGTGCCCGCACCACTGTCGGCGCCACGGCGAGGACGGCCAGGCCGCCCGAGATGCCACCCACCAGCCGTCCGGCCACCGCGCCACGGTCGACGACGGCGAGCAGCAGGGCGGCGGACGCGGCGTAGAGCGCGAACGGTTCCCGGGTCGGGACGAGCGGCGTCACCAGGACGAGCACGGCCAACGCCACGGTCAGCGCGGTCGAGGCGTACCCGTCGAGGTCGGGGCGGGCGCGGCGGAGCGTGCGCAACGCGACGAGCAGCAGCACGGCGGCGGCGAACGCGCCCCGCAGCTGCCACCAGGCGGGGACGCCCGCCCAGCGCAACGCGACGGCCACCGTAGCCGGCGCCGCGACCAGGGCGCTGGCCAGCGCGAACCCGGCGATCCGCTGCGGCAGGCGGTCGCCGCGCCCGGCCACCACCGGCGCGGCGAGACCGGCCGTGAGCACGGCGCCGAGCGCGGCCAGCGTCCCGCCCGGGGCGGCGAGCCCGACCAGCAGCCCGTGCCCGATCAGGGCGGCGCCGGCCGACGCGCCGGCCAGCACGGTCGGCGTGCGCCGCCCCGGCCGCAGGACGGCGAGCAGCAACGCCACGCCCACCGGCAGCTCGACGGCGAGCACCGCCGGCCACGGGGTGGCCGCCACCGCCGGCAGCGCGGCGACGGCCAGCGCCAGGCCGGCCGGCACGGTCACCGGCCGGACGGCCCGGGGCAGCAGCAGGGCCAGGCCGGCGACGGCCAGCGCGACGCCGAGCGGAAGCTGCCAGCCCCAGGACAGCCCGGGGCCGGCTTCCGCGCCCCGCCAGGGCGGCAGCGACCGGGCCGCCGCGGCGCCGGCGAGCAGGACGGTGGTCACCGCCGCGACCTGGAACGACCCGCCCACGACGACCAGCGCGCCGATCCGGGGGCCGGGGCGGAACCGGGCCGGCAGCGCCCGAACGCCACCGGCCAGGCCGGCCGCCACCAGCGCCGCGGCCAGCGGCAGGAAGCCGGCGCGCAGCTCGGCCACCGGCCGCAGCACCGCCGCGGCCAGGGCCGGAACCAGCAGCCCCGCCGCCACCTGCCGGAGCGCGACCACCCCGGCGACCCACGCCGCGGCGAGCAGGACCAGGCCCACCACCAGCAGCGGCACGCCGGCCAGCAGCGGCTGACCGACGGCGCGGCCGTGCAGCAGCGGCACCAGGGCGTTGCCGGCGGCACCGACGACCGCCGCGCCGAAGCCCAGCCAGGCCAGGGCCTGCCCGGCGGCCACCGCCGACGGGACGCGCGGGTCGACCGGGACGGCGGCGGATCGGGTCCGCAGCGCGGCCAGCACGCCGAGGTCGGCCAGCGCCAGCCCGAGCAGGGTCAGCGTCCAGCCGGTGGCGTCCGGCCGGGAGTGCGCCACGGCCAGCGGCAGCACCGGCTGGGCCAGTAGCAGCGCCGCGAACCAGGGCACGGTCAGCCGGCTCAGCCGGGCGTACCCGACGGCGACCGCCCCGCCGGCCCCGGCGACCAACGCCGCGTACCGGCTGCCGGGCCAGCCGGCCACCCCGAACAGGTCGATCGCCCAGGCGGCGTACCCGTCGAGGACCACCAGCAGCAGGCCCACCGCCGCGAGCGTCTCGGCCGTGCCGCGCAGCCCCCGGCGGGTCGCGAGCAGCGGCGCGGCCAGGAACAGGGCGGTGACGGCGGCGAGGATGAGCGCCCGGCCGGCGACCCCGACGGTGGCCCAGGCGACCGCGGTGAAGACCACCGCGGCGGTGCCCAGCAGCAGTCCACCGAGGACGAACAGCAGCCCCTGCACGGTGCGGGTGGAGGCCTCCGGTCGTCCCGGCCCCACGCGAGCGGGCCCCACGGGAGCCAGCGGCACGGGGGGCCGAGCCGGCGACGTCGGGCCCGGCACGGGCGGCACCGGGAAATCCGTCCGGACCCGGGTCGCCAGGTCCGCCCGCCGCCGCTGCGCCGCGAGCAGCCGGGCCGACCCGTCCTGGTACGCCGCCCGCGCCCGCTCCACCTCGCGGCCGAGCACCACGATCTCCCGGTCGAGCCGGACCACCTCGGCGGCCGGCGGGTACGGCGGCCGGCCGCAGCCGGAACAGCCACGGCTCAGGTCGGCGGGCGCCCCACAACCGGGGCAGGGATACGCGCTGATCTCCACCCGCCCATCGTCACCGGCGGCCGGGCGCCGGCACAGAGTGCGCGTACCTAGGTACGGGTGTTGTCCCGCACCCAGGCCGCGTACGCCGGGTCGCCGCTGACCACCGAGCTGACCAGGATCTCCGGCACGTCGTACGGGTGGGTGGCACGGATCTGGTCGACCAGCGCGGCGGCCCGGTCCGGCGCGGTCTTGAACTGCACCGACCACTCGGTGCTGGTCTCCACCCCGGACCGCCACCAGTAGGTGCTGTCCACCTGCCCGCCGACCTGAGCGCAGGCGGCCAGCCGACCGGCGACCGCGGCGGCGGCCAGCACGTCGGCGACCGACCGGGCGTCCACCACCGTCGTCACCACACAGATCTGCTCCACGCCCGGCACCCTACGCGCGCCCGGCCGCACCGGCGCCCGGCTCGGCGTCCGCGCCGACCACCCCGTCCCGGTGCTCGGCCACCCAGGCGTCGATCCGGCTCCACCAGTCGAAGAGCCAGTCGATACGCTCCTGGCGGCCGGTCGGCACCTCCTCCGGGGGCACCGACCAGAAGCGCATCACGATGCGCTTGTCCATCGGCAGTTCCCGCCAGACGTCGGCGACGGTGAGCATCCGGTCCAGCCCGGTGTGCGCCACGAAGATCACTCCGGCGTCCGGGGCGGCCTCCAGCGCGGCGAGCAGGCCACCGGGCTGCGGGGCGAGCACGTGCCGCAGCCGCTCGGCGCGCAGCGCCATCCGTTCCAGGCCGAGCGAGCGCAGCCGGGCGATCGCCCGCAGCCGACGGGTCGGGGTGAAGTTGCCGCCCTCCGGGAAGATCACGAACGCGTCGTCGTCGTCCAGCCCGGTGGCGAGGTGGCCGACCTGCCGCACCACCGCGTCCCGCCCGTCCGGGCCGGGGGCGATGAACCGGTTGGGCAGCCGGTTGAGCAGCACGTCGATCGCCGGGTCCCACTGCAGGCTGGCCTTGAGCACGATCCGCGGCTCGCGGTGGAACCAGTTGACCAGGGCGTGGATCAGGATGAACGAGTCACCCGGGCCGGCGTGCCGGCAGAGCACCAGCTCCGGCCGGCCGGGCAGCGCGGTGTCCGGGTCGGTGCCGACCACGTCGATGCTGAGCCGCAGCGTCCAGCGGGCCTGCCAGAAGAGCACCTGGAGGAACCGGCCGGCCAGCACGTAGTGTGCGCGCTGGAAGGCCGGCGACCGCTTCCACCGGCCGAAGCCTGAGGCCAGCCAGAGCACGAAGAGCGCGATCAGCGCCGCCGCGTCCCAGACCAGGTAGACCGCGCCGATCCAGAGCAGCCGCAGCGGGCGCAGCCGGCCGGGCACGAACGGCGAGGCGGCCAGCGCCAGCAGCACCCAGACCGGCACGGTGGTCACCACGGCTACCGCGAGCAGCACCACGGCGGGCCCGAGCAGCAGCCGGCGGAGCCAGCGGGGCGGCAGCGGCATCAGCGGTCGAGCTCCGCGAGGTAGTGCCGGGACGCGGTGTACGCCCGGCTGATCCGGCGGCCCACCGCCGCCATGTCCCGGTACGCCCACGGGCTGTCGTCCCGCGGCTCCAGGCCACCGGTGGGCAGCACGTGCACCCGCACCCCGTCGGGCAGGGCGGCCATCTCCCGGGCGAACCGGTGCCGCCGGGCGATCTCGAACGCGACCTGGGCGATCTCCCAGGGCCGCCGGGGCGGCGTCAGCTCTCGCTCGATCCGGCCCACCTGGAGTACGAAGATCTCCTTCGCGCCCGACGCGACGGCCTCACCGATCGGGATCGAGTTGACGATCCCCCCGTCGACGTAGTGCTGGCCGTCGATCTGGGCCGGTGGCAGCAGCCCCGGCACCGAGGCGGAGGCGAGCACCGCCGGCACCACCGGCCCGCTGTGGAACCAGTGTTCGGCCGCCCGCTCGATGTTCGCCGCGCAGCAGCGGAACGGCACCTTGAGGTCGGCGAAGGTAGTCTCCGCCCCCAGCTCGCTCTCCAGCAGCCGGCGCAGCGGCCCCGGCGAGTGCAGGTGGGTGCGGGCGGCGAACCGGCGCAGCTGGCGGGCGACGGAGTCGCCGTACACCTCGCTCGCCTCCGGCGAGGCCCAGAGCCGGACCAGCCGGTCGGTGACCGCCTCGGACGGGTCGGCGGCCACCAGCGCGCCGTTGACCGCGCCGATCGACGTGCCGAACACCAGGTCGGGGCGGATCCGGGCGCGGAACAGGGCGCGCAGCATGCCGACCTCGACCGCGCCGAGCACTCCCCCGCCGCCGAGCACGAACGCCACCGGACCGCCACCCATGCCGTTCATCCTGGCACGTTCCGGCCGGGCCGCCCGGTGGAGCGTCCCGGCCGGCCGCCGGACGCCCGCCCGCAGGTGGCGGGCGGCGACCCGGTGGGCGCGGAGGGTGAAGAACAGGACGACCGTTGACACGACGGACACGTTCCCGCAACCTGACACCACCCCCGTCCCAGGCAGGTGCGTTCATCGATGGCAGCGTTGCACGCCGGCCGGTTGCTGGCCCGCAGGTACCGACTCGTCGACCGGATCGGCGTCGGCGGCATGTCGGTGATCTGGCGGGCCCGCGACGAGGTGCTGGACCGGATCGTCGCGGTGAAGGTGCTCGCCCCCTCGCTGGCCGGCGACGCCCGGTTCCGGGACCTGGTCCGCGAGGAGGCCCGGTCCGCGGCGCAGCTGGTGCACCCGCACGTCACCTCGGTGCACGACTACGGCGAGACGCTCGCCCCGGACGGGACGATCACCTCGTTCGTGGTGATGGAGCTGCTCACCGGCGAGGTGCTGGAGCGCCGGCTCACCGAGGGGCCGCTGCCCTGGCCGGAGGCGGTCGGGCTGGCCGCCCAGGTGGCCGACGCGCTGGCGGCCGCGCACCGGCTCGGCATCGTGCACCGGGACATCACCCCGGCCAACGTGATGCTCACCCCGGTCGGCGCCAAGGTGCTGGACTTCGGCATCGCCACCCAGGTCGGCGCGCCCGACACCGACGAGGACGGGGCCACCTTCGGCACCCCCGCGTACGTGGCGCCGGAGCGGCTGGACGGGGCGCCCGCGCAGCCGGCCACCGACGTCTACTCGCTGGGCGTGCTGCTGCACGAGACGCTGACCGGCCGGCCGCCGTACCCGGCGGACACCTGGGAGCAGCTCGCCGACGCGCTGCGCGACCAGCCGCCGCCGTCGCTGGACGGGGTCGCCGGGTTGCCGCCCGCGGTGGCCCGTACCTGCCTGCGCTGCCTGGCCCACGACCCGCGCGAGCGGCCGACCGCGCACCGGGTGGCCGCGGCGCTGCGCGAGCAGCTGCTGCCCGGCGACCCGCCGGCGCCGACCGTGCCCCTCCCGGTGGCCGCCTCGCGGTGGCGGCGGTGGCTGTCGCCGGCGGCCGCGCTGGTGGCGGTGGCCGCCGGCGCGGCGGTGCTCACCCCGCGGCTGGTCCCGGACGGCGCGGCCCCGCCGGCCGCCGGGCCGACCGCCGCCGCGCCCGAGCAGCGGCCCGCCGTACGCGGGACGCCGTGGACGCCGCCACCGCCGGCCGGCGCCACGCCGGCGCCGGCCCCGCCGACCACGGGCGGCCAGGGCGCGGGTGGTCTGACCGCCGCCGCGGCCCGGCTGCACCAGCTGATCGACGACGGGGTACGCGCCGGAGACATCCGCACCGACGTCGGCCTGGACCTGCGCAACGTGCTGGGCAACCTGACCCGGGAGGCCACCGAGGGCCGGTCCGACCTGGCCACTCCGGTGGCCCGGCTGCGGCAGAAGGTCGACCGCCGGGTCGGCGAGGGCGGCATCACCCCCGGGTACGCCCGCCGACTCGACGCCGCCATCGTGGCGCTGGACGGCGAACGGACCTGAGCTCAGCGGGCCGCGACCGGCTCCCGGGTCGGCGCCGCCGCCAGAGCGAACCGGCGGTAGACCCGCTCGTAGCCGCGCGCCATGGTCTCGACCGAGAAGTTCCGGGCCGCGTGCGCGACGCTCGCGGCCGGGTCGAGCCGGCCCGCCGCGGACAGCGCCGCCGGCAGCTCGTCCTCCCGGTCCACGATCAGCCCGGTCACCCCGTCCACCACCAGCTCGGGCACCGAGCCGCGGCGCAGGGCGACCACCGGCGTACCGGCGGTCATCGCCTCCACCATCACCATCCCGAACGGTTCGTCCCAGCGGATCGGCATGATCAGGCAGCGGGCGTCGACCAGCATCCGCAGGGTGGCCTCCCGGTCGGCGTTCAGCACCACCGTGACGTCCTCGTCGAGCAGCGGCTCGACCACCTCGGTGAAGTACCGGCGCTCGGCCAGCTCGTTGCACTTGCCGGCCAGGACCAGCGACAGGCCGGCGGCCCGGCAGGCCCGGATCGCCACGTCGGGGCCCTTGTCCGGGCTGAACCGGGCCAGCCAGAGCACCGGCCCCCGGCCGGGTTCCCGCTTGCGCGGCACGTCCCGCCCGTCGATCGCGTTGTGCACGGTGCCCACCCAGGGCAGCCCGGGATTGGCCCGTCGCTGGGCGTGCGAGATGGCGACGAGCCCGACGCCGGTGTCCGTCTCGCTGAGCACCGTGCCGTACTCGCCGACCGGGTTGCCGTGCACGGTGGCCACGGTGGGCACCGCGCGCCGGCCGGCAACCAGTGGGCCGATCGTGGTGTGGTCGTGGACGATGTCGAAGTCCGCGGCGGAGATCAGCTGATTCACCCGGGCCAGGTGGGCCAGTTCGGGCAGCGCCTCGCCGAGCCGGTGGTACTGCAGCTCGGGCACGGTGGAGACGAACTCACCGACCGTGCCGTGCTGCCGCCCCGCGCCGAACAGGGTGACCGCGTGGCCGTGCGCGACCAGGGTGTCCACCAGGCCGTGCACCAGCTGTTCCAGGCCCCCGTACCCGGGTGGCGGCACGGACAGCCAGGGTGGCACCACCATCGCGATCCGCAGCGACCGCTCAAGCGGACGGGCCGGCGGACGGTGGGTCACGGCCACGAGTCCTCCTCGGTGGTCACGATCGGATCGCGGGCGACTTCCCGGCCCCGGCGGCGGTAAACGGCGCGTCCCCGGGCGCGGCCCGGGCGGCCGCGCCACGCGGCGACCGGTCGGCGGGCCGGTGCCGGGCAAGGATCGCCGCGCCGGAGGTGAGACCGCCTCACCCGGCCCGGGTGAGGCGGCGCCGGAACGAAAAGCGGGCGGGGGGGGGGGGGGGGCCCCCCCCCCGCGGCCCCCCCCCCCCCCCCGCCCCTGGAGGAGGCAGGTCTGGTGTTATGACGTCTCAGTGAGCGTGACGGTTGCCTTCGTCTCGGATCCGTTTCGCTTGTAGGTGACCTCGACCCGGTCGCCGACCTTGCCGGCCTGCACGGCGCCGACCAGGTCGTTGGAGTCGTTGATCACCGTGTTGCCGAACCGGGTGACCACGTCGCCCCGCTGCAGGCCGGCCTTCTCGGCCGCGCTGCCGGGAACGACCGCGGCGATCAGGGCGCCGCCGTCCTCGGCCGCGTTGACGCTGACCCCGAGGGACGGGTGGCTGACCTTCTCGCCGCGCTGGAGCTTCTCCGCGACGTCCTTGGCCTTGTTGCTCGGGATGGCGAAGCCGACCCCGATGTTGCCGTTGCTGCCCTGCCCGGCGGTGGCGATGGCGGTGTTGATGCCGATCACCTCGCCGCGGGTGTTGACCAGGGCGCCACCGGAGTTGCCGGGGTTGATCGGGGCGTCGGTCTGCAGCAGCCCGGAGATCGAGCTGGAGCCCTGCTGCGGGGTCTGCTGCTGGCCGCCCTCACCGGCCTGGATGGTCCGGTCCCGGGCGCTGAGGATGCCGGCGGTCACCGAGCCCTGCAGGCCCAGCGGGCTGCCCAGGGCGAGCACCTGGTCGCCGACCTGCATCCCGTCGCTGTCGCCGAACTTCGCCGCCTTGAGGTTGCCCACCCCGCCGGCCTTGACCACGGCAAGGTCGGTCTTCGGGTCGGTACCGACGATCTTGGCCTGAGCGGTCTTGCCGTCGGCGAAGACCACCCGGACGGTGTCCCCGGAGGCGGACGCCACCACGTGGTTGTTGGTCAGCACGAACCCGTCGGCGCTGAGCACCACGCCGGAGCCCTCGCCGCTGTCGGTGATGATCGAGACCACGCTGTCCTGCACCGCGGCGGCGATCTTCGGCAGGTCGGCGCTGTTGATCACCGGGGCGGCCGAGTAGGTGCGGGTGATGCCGCCCGAGTCGCCGTCGACGGCCAGCGCCAGCGCGCCGCCGGCCACGCCGGAGCCGAGCATCAGGGCGAACACGGCCACGCCGGCGCCGACGAACTTCGCCACCTTCGACGGGCGCGGGCCCGGGGCGGCCGCCCACGGCGGCACCGGCTGGCCACCGTGCTGCGGCGGCACCGGCCCGTTGGGGCCGTGACCGCCCGGGTGGCCGCCGGCCCAACCGGCCTGCGGCTGGCCGGGCTGGTAGCCGGCCGCCGGGTACTGCGCGGTGGGGTACTGGCCGGCGGTCGGGTACTGGCCGGGGTACGGCTGGTAGCCGGGCCGGTGGCCCTGGTCCGCACCCGGCGGGTAGGGCGCCACCGGAGCGCCGGACGACGGGGCGTACGGGCCGCCGGACGACGGGGCGTACGGGTTGCCCGACGGTGGGGCGTACCCGCTGCCGGTGGTCGGGGCGGACGGCGGGTAGGGGGCGCCGGAGGCCGGGGCGCCGGCCGGCTCCCCCGCGGTGCCGGCGGCGTCGCCCGGTCGGTCGGCCGGGACGGCCGGGAAGGCGTTGGTGGGGTCGGACTGCCCGTGCTCGACGCGGGACAGCTCGGCGGTGGAGTGCGACGGCTCGGCGTCGGAGGTGGCCGGCCGTCGCTGGGGGTCGGTCTCGAACTCGGTCATATGCCTAGCTTCTCCCCTGGCTCTGTCACGAGCCTGATATCAGCCTGGAAGTTTTCTGAAAGTCAGGACGGCTCGCCGTCGGAGTCCGGCAGCAGCGGCAGCCGGACCCGGAAGGTGGCCCCGCCGCCGGGCGTCCCGTCCACCTCGACCGTGCCGTGGTGGGCGGTGACCAGCGCGGCGACGATGGCCAGCCCCAGCCCGGTGCTGGTGATCCCGCTGGCCCGTCGGGTCCGGGCGGCGTCCGCCCGGTAGAACCGCTCGAACACCCGCTCGGCCTGCTCCGGGGTGAGGCCGGGGCCGGTGTCGATCACCTCGACCACGGCCAGGTTGCCCGGCTCGGTACGCAACCGCAGGGTCACCGACGCCTCGGCCGGGGTGTGGGTCAGCGCGTTGGTCATCAGGTTGCCGATCACCTGGCGCAGCCGGGCGTCGTCCCCGTACACCACCAGCGGGCCGGCGCCCGGCTCGATCTCCAGCGCGATCCGCCGCTCGGGGGCCACCACCCGGGCCGCCTCGACGGCGTCGGAGGCGAGCACCGGCAGCTCCACCGGCGCCAGCTGGACGGGCCGTTCCCGGTCCAGCCGGGCGAGCAGCAGCAGGTCCTCCACCAGCAGCCCCATCCGGGCCGCCTCGTCCTCGATCCGGCGCAGCAGGTCCGAGGTCTGCTGCGGCTCCCGGGCGGCGCCCTGCCGGTACAGCTCGGCGAAGCCGCGGATGGTGGTCAGCGGGGTGCGCAACTCGTGCGAGGCGTCCGCGACGAACTGCCGCATCCGCTCCTCCGAGCGGCGGGCCCGCGCCTCGGAGGCCTGGGCGGCGTACGCGGCGTCCCGGGCGCTGGACTCGGCGGACCGGGCGGCGGTCTCGGAGGCGGCCCGGGCGGTGAAGGCGGCCTCGATCTGGGCCAGCATCGCGTTCAGCGCGCGGGAGAGCCGGCCCAGCTCGGAGGTGGCGCACTCCTGCCCCTCCTCCGGGTCGGGCACCCGGCGGGTCAGGTCGCCCCCGGCGATCGCCGCGGCCGTGCGCTCGATCTCCACCAGCGGTTTCAGGCTGGTCCGGACGATGGCCGCGCCGATCGACGCGAGCAGGATCAGCACCGCGCCGCCGACCAGGAGGTCTATCCAGACCAACCGCTTGACGGCGAGGTCGACGCCGTTGAGGTGCTGCCCGAAGGCCACGATCCGGCCGTTGCCGAGATCGGTGTAGAGCATCCGCCAGCGGGTCCGCCCGTCCGCCGAGCGGACGGTGGTCGGGTCACCGACCCGCGCCTGGTAGCCGGCGTAGTCGGTGGGGAACGGCGGCAGCTCGGCGGTGCTCATCCCGGAGTACCGGGACGGCTCCTGCACTCCGGTGGGGGTGGCCTGGGCGGCCACGTAGTCCGACGGGATGCCGACGAAGATCCGCCCGCCGCCCGCCTGCTCCAGGCCGCGGGCCACCCCGATGGTGTCCCCGCGCAGTTGGTCGTCCACCTGACCGATCAGGTAGTCACGCAGGAAGTACGTGGTCAGCGAGCTGATCACCACCAGCGCGGCGGCCACCAGGGCGAGCACCGACGCGACCAGCTTCACCCGCAGCGGTACGCCCCGGATCCGGCCCTTCGCCTCGTGCAGGACGCTCACGGGGTGACTCCGGTTCGCGACTGCGGGGCTCGCAAACCCGGCTCACTCCTCGCGCTCACGATGCCAGCCCGGTTCGCGACTGCGGGGCTCGCAAACCCGGCTCACTCCTCGCGCTCACGATGCCGGCTTGCGCAGGACGTAACCGACGCCCCGAAGCGTGTGGATCAGCCGTGGCTGGGTGTTGTCCACCTTGCGCCGCAGGTAGGAGATGTACGACTCGACGATGTTGTCGTCACCGCGGAAGTCGTAGTTCCAGACGTGGTCCAGGATCTGCGCCTTGGACAGCACCCGGTTGGGGTTGAGCATCAGGTAGCGCAGCAGCTTGAACTCGGTCGGCGAGAGCTGCACCCGCTGGCCGGCCCGGTGCACCTCGTGGGTCTCCTCGTCCAGCTCCAGGTCGGCGAAGGTGAGCCGGGACGGGGCGTGCTCGCCGGTGGCGGTGCGGCGCAGCACGGCCCGGATCCGGGCGGTGAGCTCCTCCAGGCTGAACGGCTTGGTGACGTAGTCGTCGCCGCCCAGGGTGAGCCCGCGGATCTTGTCGTCGGTGGCGTCCCGCGCGGTCAGGAACACCACCGGGGTACGCGTGCCGCCCTCGCGGAGCATCCGGATCACCTCGAAGCCGTCCAGGTCGGGCAGCATCACGTCGAGCACCACCAGGTCGGGGCGGTGATCCTTGGCCGTGTGCAGCGCCGCGCTGCCGCTGGTGGCGGTGGCGACGTCGAAGCCGGCGAAGCGCAGGCTGGCGGAGAGCAGTTCGAGGATGTTGGGGTCGTCCTCGACGACGAGCAGTCGCGCCTCGGTCTGGGTAGCGGCCATGGTGGCCATCATCCGTGACATCGCTGCACCGACGCTGGGCGGTTCCTGGAAAAAGGCTGTGAGGCGCGTCAGCGCAGCAGCCGCCGCAGCCCGTCCAGCGCACCGTCGAGCACCCGGATGGCGGTGCGCAGCTGGCCGTCGCTGAGCCGGCCGGCGCGGACCAGCGCGCCGACCTCCACCGTGAAGGCGGCCAGCCGCTGGTCGAACTCGGCCAGCAGCGGCGACCCGCCGTCGGCCGGGCGGGCGCCGTTCGCCGGCCGGGGGGCGTACGCGGGTCCGGGGCCGGGGTGGCGGGTCTGCCGGGCCGCCTCGCGCAGCTCGCGCTTGAGGTCGCGCACCGAGCCGCGTACCTCGGTCTGGATCTCGCCGGCCAGCGCCGAGAGGTCCTGCACCGAGGCCGAGATGTCCGACTCCAGGGTGGCCAGCTCGTCGGCCCGCTGGCGCAGCTCGGCCCGCCCAGCCCCGGTGATCTCGTAGACCTTGCGGCCACCGGCGGCGGTGTGGTTGACCAGTCCCTCCACCTCGAGGCGTTGCAGCCGGGGGTAGATGGTGCCGGCGCTGGGCGCGTACAGGCCGAGGAAGCGGTCCTCCAGCAGCCGGATCAGCTCGTACCCGTGCTTCGGGCCGTCGGCGAGCAGCTTGAGCAGGTAGAGCCGGAGCCGCCCGTGACTGAACACGGCGGTCACGGCAGCTCCTCCTGCTCCTCGTCGTCCACCGGGCGGGCGAGCAGCGCGATGCTGCCCGACGTCGCGGAGGCATGCAGCGTACCCCCGCCGGCGCCGAGCACCCCGTGGCCGTCCTTGACCGCGGCGAAGCCGTGCCCGCACACCTGGGGGAACCCGCTGGTGATCCGGCCCGAGGTGGTGTGCAGGCGGACGGTGAGGTCGCTGTCCTCGCGGACCCGGACGGTGATGCTGCCGGAGATGGTGGTGAGCCGGATGTCGCTGGGGCCGGGGTTGTCCAGGTCGCAGGTGATCGCCCCGGAGACGGTGTTGGCGTGCACCCGCTCGGCCGCGCCGTCGGCCAGGATCACCTCGCCGGAGACCGTCTCCAGGGTGAGGTCGCCGGTCACGCCGAGCGCCTCGACCGGGCCGGAGACCACCCGGGCGGCCGTCCGCCCGGCCAGCCCCATCAGGGTGACCCGGCCGGAGGTGACGTCGACCCGGGTGTCGCGCCGCAGCCCGGAGACGACCAGCGAGCCGTCCACCAGCTGCAGGTCGGCGAGCGCCTCGACCGGGACGGCGACCGACACGTCGGCACGGAACCGGCGACCGAGCTGGCCGAGCCACCAGAGCAGGCCGGGGAAGCGGGGCGGCCGCTGGTGGCCGATGCGCAGCTCGCCGTCGCGGTGCTCGACCAGGATCGGCCGGCGGCTGACCCGGGTGACGTCGACCCGGGCGGGGCCGTCGGTGCCGACCACGTTGAGCCGCCCGGTGACCAGCCGGACGTTCAGCCGGGTCACCGGCCCGTCCAGGTTGAGCTGCTGCGGGCGCTCGACCGTCCAGTTGGTCATGGCGTTCCTCCCCTCGACGTGGGTGCGGCGACGGCCGCACCCTCACCGGGAGAGCGTAACGCGATACATCGCGATAGAACAAGACTGTCGCGAGTGTCAGGTGTCAGGCCGCCAGGCCGAGCTCCCGGTCGGTGGCGGGCAGCGGGAAGGCGAGCGGCACGGCCGCGACCGGCACCGGCGCGGCGACCGGGGCGGGCACCAGGTGGATCGCCGACTCGGCGGCCCGGGCCAGCAGGCGACGGTCCGCGCCGGCGGCCGGGTGCAGCGCCCCGGCGATCGCCACGCCGACCACCAGGTCGCGGGCGGCGAGCACCCGACGGACCGACTGCCAGAGGTTCTCCTCGCCCAGGAAGGCGGCGGCGGTGGTCCACTCCCCCGTAGCCGCGCAGCGGTAGCTGATCCGCAGCGGCACCACCGGCGCCCCGGCGTCGATCGCGGCCTGGAACGCCGCCGGTCGGAAGCCCCGCTCCGGGCGGCACTGCGCCGAGGGGGCGGTGCCGCACCAGGTCGTACCCTCCGGGAAGACCGCGACCGGGTCGCCGGCGCGCAGCGCCGCGGCCAGCTGGGCCACCGTCCGCGGCAGCTCCCGCGGCTTGGCCCGGTCGACGAACACCCCGCCCGCGGCGCGGGCCAGCAGCCCGACCACCGGCCAGTCCCGGACCTCCCGCTTGGCCAGCATCCGGGCCGGGGCCACCGCCAGCACCGCGAGGATGTCCAGCCAGGACACGTGGTTGGCGACCAGCAGCGCGCGCCGCCGGGGCAGCCGGCCGCTGATCTCCAACCGCACCCCGATCGCCCGGGCGGTGCCGCGGGCCCAGGCCCGGACGGCCGCCGCCCGCTCCGGCCGGGGCAGCACCGGCAGCACGACGGCCATCCCGGCCCCGGCCAGCAGCATTCCCAGTACGCCCAGCAGCCGGGCCACCCGGCGGGCCGGCGACACGGCCGACACCTCGCCGGGCAGCGGCAGGCAGTCCGGTCCGCAGCCCGAGGAGGGCCGCCACAGGTCGGCGCTCATCACTCGCCTCCGCCCAGGAAGTGCTTCAGGTAGCGCGGGTTCATCCGGTCCAGCGAGAACAGCACGTAGAAGTCGGCGCAGCCGAAGTCCGGGTCGTACGCCGGCTCGCCGGCGATCCAGGCGCCCAGCCGCAGGTAGCCGCGCAGCAGCGGCGGGATCATCGCCCGCCCGGCGGCCCCGCCCTCGGCCCGGTCGGCGGCGAACGCGGTCGGCTCGGCGAACCAGGGGCGCAGCGGCTCGACCCGCATCGGCGGCGGCGCGAGGTGCTTCGCCCGCGCCTGGGCCCACACCTCGGCGACCGTCCGGCCGCCGTCGTCGACCGGCACCGAGGCGCAGCCGCCGAGCCAGTTCGAGCCGCGCAGGTGCAGGTAGCGGGTGATGCCCGCCCACATCAGGTTGATCACCGCGCCGTCGCGGTGGTCCGGGTGCACGCACGAGCGGCCGGCCTCAACCAGCACGTCCCGCAGCGGGTCGAGCGCGGTCAGGTCGAACTCGCTCTCGGCGTACCGGCGGGTGGTCCGGCCCGGCGGCAGCAGCCGGTACGTGCCGACCACCCGACCGGTGCGCTCCTCCCGCACGATCAGGTGGTCGCAGTGGGCGTCGAGCTCGTCGACGTCCAGCCCGGCCCCACCCGGGCGGAGGGTGGCGCCGAGCTCAGTGGCGAACACCTCGTGACGCAGGCGTTGCGCGGCCGCGACCTGAGTGGGGTCGTCGGCGATCAGCAGGGTGTATCCGCTGGTCGTGAGGGGGGCGCCAGCGGCATGCAGAACGGCCATGTGACCTGTGTAAGGGCCCCGGGTTGCCGCTCACCCCGGCCACGGATGTCGATCCGGTGAACGCCGGTCGGCGGCTGGGCCCGCGCGGCGACGTGGGACGCTGCCCGGACGGGATTCGCGCCGGCCGGCGCGCGGGGAGGAACGGATGATCATCGAGGCGCGGTACAACGGACCGCCCGGCTCGGGCAACGGCGGCTGGAGCGCGGGGGTGTTCGCCGGCGCGTACGGCGGGGACCGGCCGGTCGAGGTGACCCTGCGCCGGCCGCCGCCGCTGGACACCCCGCTCACCCTGACCGACGGCGACGTACGGGATCCGGCCGGCGCGCTGGTCGCCCGGGTCGAGCCGACCGACGAGCTGCCCGAGGCGGTGCCGCCGGTCGACCCGGCGACCGCGGCGGCCGCCGCCGGGGCGTACCCCGGGCTGGTGGACCACCCCTTTCCCGGCTGCTGGGTCTGCGGCCCGGCGCACCCGGACGGGCTGCGGATCTTTCCCGGCCCGCTGCCGGACGGGCGGACCGCGGCGCCGTTGCGGGCGCCGGCGCGGGTGGAGCCGGCCACCGTCTGGGCGGCGCTGGACTGCCCCGGCGGCTGGGCGGTGATCGGCGCCGGCCGGCCGTACGTGCTGGGCCGGATCGCGGCGGTGGTCGACGCGCTGCCCGCCCCCGGCGACGCCTGCGTGGTGACCGGGGCGCTGACCGGCGCCGAGGGGCGCAAGGCGTTCGTGCACACCGCCCTGTACGGCCCGACCGGCGCGCTGCTCGGCCGAGCCCGGGCCACCTGGATCGCGGTGGCCGCCGGTACGCCCTGAGGACGACGGCCTACGACCTGAGGCGGAGAGGGAACCGACGACCCGGGCCGGATTGACCCGGTTGACCGGGCTTGCCACGCTGTGCGTCGGCGCTCCCCGCAACGGGCGCCCTGGAGCGCGGCGCGCGACGCGCCGCCGCACGGGAGGAGAACGATGTCCGACGGGCAGTGGAGCCCCAGCACCGGCCAGATCGTCGTGTCCGGACTGACCAAGCAGTACAAGAACGTCCGGGCGGTGGACAACCTGTCCTTCACCGTCGAGCCCGGTCGGGTGACCGGCTTCCTCGGCCCCAACGGCGCCGGCAAGACGACCACCCTGCGGATGCTGCTGAATCTGGTCACCCCGACCAGCGGCGACGCCACCATCGGCGGCAGCCGGTACGCCGCGCTGACCGACCCGCTGCGGCACGTGGGCGCGGTGCTGGAGGCGTCCAGCGCGCACAAGGGCCGGACCGGCCGCAACCACCTGCGGGTGATCTGCGCGGCGGCCGGCCTGCCGGCGGCCCGCGCCGACGAGGCGCTGGCCCTGGTCGGGCTGACCCCGGCGGCGAACCGCAAGTTCAAGGGCTACTCGCTGGGCATGAAGCAGCGGCTGGGGATCGCCGCGGCGATGCTCGGCGACCCCCGGGTGCTGATCCTGGACGAGCCGGCCAACGGGCTGGACCCGGAGGGCATCCGGTGGATGCGCGGCTTCCTCAAGGGCCTGGCCCAGGAGGGCCGCACGGTGCTGGTCTCCAGTCACCTGCTGTCGGAGATGCAGCTGCTCGCCGACGACGTGGTGATCATCGCCGCCGGCCAGCTGATCCGGCAGGGGCCGGTCGACCAGGTGATGGGCTCGATGACCAGCGGCGGCCAGGTGCGGGTGCGCACCCCGCAGGCGCCGGAGCTCACCGCGGCGCTGGCCGCCCAGTCGGCCACCGTCACCCCGGACGAGCACGGTGCCCTGCTGGTGGCCGGGGCGGACGCCCCGACCGTCGGCCGGGTGGCCCTGGCCGCCGGGGTGGAGCTGCACGAACTGACCACGGAACGACCCGACCTGGAACGGGTCTTCCTCGAGCTGACGGCCGGGAAGGCGGGCATCCGATGAACCTGGTCCGGTCCGAACTGCTCAAGATCCGTACCACCAGCACCTGGTGGCTGCTCGGCCTCGGCGCGTTCCTGGCGCTGGCGCTGGCCTTCGCCTTCAACGCCTGGTACGCGCACACCGTACTCAGCGGCAACAGCGAGGTGGCCGTCGGCGGCGAGCCGGCCACCGCGGCCGGTCAGGCGGCGAACATCTACACCTCCGGCCAGTTCCTCGGCCTGCTGTTCGTGATGCTGATCGGCATCCTGATGGTGACCAACGAGTTCTTCCACCAGACGGCCACCACCACCTTCCTCACCACCCCGCGGCGCACCTCGGTGATCCTGGCCAAGCTCGGCGCGGCGTCCCTGATGGGCTTCGGCTTCTGGCTGGCCACCACGGTGATCAACCTGGTCGCCGGGGCGATCTTCCTGAACCTGGACGGGCACGGCACCCAGCTCGGCGAGTGGACCGTGCAGCGGGCGCTGCTGCTCAACCTGCTCGCGTACGCGATCTGGACGATCCTCGGGGTGGGCATCGGCACGCTGATCCCCAACCAGCTCGGCGCCGTGATCACCGCCGCGGTGGTCTACCTGGTGGCCACCCAGGTGGTCCAGGTGCTGTTCGTGCTGCTGTCGAGCTGGCTGGACAACGAGGCGATCGCCAAGTGGCAGGTGGTCTGGCCGGCCATCGCCTCGCAGGTGATGATCAGCGGGGAACGGTCCGGGATGCTGCCCGCCTGGTGGGTGGGCGCGCTGGTGCTGATCGGGTACGCGCTGGTCAGCGGCGCCGTCGGGGTATTCGTCACCCGTCGGCGGGACATCGCCTGACCGTTCCGGCCGCGTCAGGCGCCGGCCCCGGTGCGACGGTTCCCCGTCGCGCCGGGGCCGTTCCCGTCGGCCCCTCATAACAGGAGTCGACATGACACGCGGCGTTTACTGAACTTCTGGCATCTTCTGTGAAACGGACCACCCGTCGGAGGCGGAAATGCCTGACGGGATCGCACGGCGTAGCCTGGGACCATCCCCGTGCGCCCCGGTTCCGGGGTGCCGGTGGCCCACCGCGTGACAGACGAACCCGCGTGAAAGAGGCGATTACCGGCCGTGTCGACCCAGCAGACTTCGCAGGAGAACCCACTGGCGGGTTTCGGCCCGAACGAGTGGATCGTCGAGGAGATGTACCAGCGCTACCTCGCCGACCCCTCGAGCGTCGACTCGGCCTGGCACGACTTCTTCGCCGACTACCGCCCGGCGCCCGGCGCCGGCACCCCGCGTCCGGCGGCGGCCGCCCCCGCGAAGCCCGCCGCGGCTGAGCCGGCCGGCCAGCAGGAGGCCGCCGCGGCGGTGGCCCAGCCGGCCACCCGGCCCGCCCCGGCGAAGCCGGCCCCGGCGGCCAAGCCCGCGGCCACGAAGCCCGCCGCGCCGGCCGCGAAGGCGGCGCCGGCCAAGCCGGCCGCGAAGGCGCCGGCGGCGAGCGGCGCGGGCACCACCCCGCTGCGCGGCGTGGCCGCCAAGATCGTCCAGAACATGGACGCCTCGCTGGCCGTGCCGACCGCGACCAGCGTGCGCGCGGTCCCGGCCAAGCTGCTGGTGGACAACCGCATCGTGATCAACAACCACCTGGCCCGCGGCCGCGGTGGCAAGGTCAGCTTCACCCACCTGATCGGGTACGCGATGGTCCGGGCGCTGGTCGAGCACCCGGAGATGAACAATTCCTTCGCCGAGACCGACGGCAAGCCGGCGATGGTCCGCCCGGAGCACGTCAACCTGGGCATCGCCATCGACCTAACCAAGCCGGACGGCACCCGCAACCTGGTGGTGCCCTCCATCAAGGGCTGCGAGCAGCTGGACTTCCGGCAGTTCTGGCAGGCGTACGAGGACGTGGTCCGGCGCGCCCGCCGCAACGAGCTGACCATGGAGGACTACTCCGGCACCACGATCTCGCTGACCAACCCGGGCGGCATCGGCACGGTGCACTCGATCCCGCGGCTGATGCAGGGCCAGAGCGCGATCATCGGCGTCGGCGCGATGGAGTACCCGGCGCCGTACCAGGGCATGAGCGAGGCCACCCTGGCCGAGCTGGCGGTCAGCAAGATCATCACGCTGACCAGCACGTACGACCACCGGATCATCCAGGGCGCGCAGTCCGGCGAGTTCCTCAAGGTGATGCACGAGCTGCTGCTCGGCGAGCGCGGCTTCTACGACCAGATCTTCACCTCGCTGCGCATCCCGTACGAGCCGGTGCGCTGGGTGCGCGACGTGGCCGTCGACTCCGAGGGCCAGATCAACAAGACCGCGCGGGTGCACGAGCTGATCCACGCGTACCGGGTGCGCGGCCACCTGATGGCCGACACCGACCCGCTCGAGTTCGCCATCCGCAAGCACCCCGACCTGGACGTGCTCGAGCACGGGCTGACCCTGTGGGACCTCGACCGGACCTTCCCGGTCAACGGTTTCGCCGGCCGGCAGCGGATGAAGCTGCGCGACATCCTCGGGGTGCTGCGCGACTCGTACTGCCGCCGGGTCGGCATCGAGTACATGCACATCCAGGACCCGGAGGAGCGGCGCTGGATCCAGGAGCGGATCGAGCGCCGGTACGAGAAGCCGGCCGCGGACGAGCAGAAGCACGTGCTCAACCGGCTGAACGCCGCCGAGGCGTTCGAGACCTTCCTGCAGACGAAGTACGTCGGCCAGAAGCGCTTCTCGCTGGAGGGCGGCGAGTCGCTGATCCCGCTGCTCGGCGAGGTGCTGGAGTCGTCCGCCGAGGGCGGGCTGGACGAGGTCGTCATCGGCATGGCCCACCGGGGCCGGCTGAACGTGCTGGCCAACATCGTCGGCAAGCCGTACGAGAAGATCTTCTCGGAGTTCGAGGGCCACCTCGACCCGCGCTCCACCCAGGGCTCCGGCGACGTGAAGTACCACCTCGGGCAGAACGGCAAGTTCACCTGCCCGGACGGCGAGCACTCGGTCAAGGTCTCGGTGGTGGCGAACCCGTCCCACCTGGAAGCGGTCGACCCGGTGCTGGAGGGCATCGTCCGGGCCAAGCAGGACCGGATCGACCTCAAGCTGGAGGGCTACACCGTGCTGCCGCTGGCGGTGCACGGCGACGCCGCCTTCGCCGGCCAGGGTGTGGTGGCCGAGACGCTCAACCTCTCCCAGCTGCGCGGCTACCGCACCGGCGGCACCGTGCACGTGGTGGTCAACAACCAGGTCGGCTTCACCACCGCCCCGGAGTACAGCCGGTCCAGCCTCTACAGCACCGACGTGGCCCGGATGATCCAGGCGCCGATCTTCCACGTCAACGGCGACGACCCCGAGGCCGTGGTCCGGGTCGCCCGGCTGGCCTTCGAATACCGTCAAGCGTTCAACAAGGACGTCGTGATCGACCTGGTCTGCTACCGCCGGCGCGGGCACAACGAGGGCGACGACCCGTCGATGTCCAACCCCCAGATGTACAAGATCATTGACTCGAAGCGCTCGGTGCGCAAGCTCTACACCGAGGAGCTGATCGGCCGGGGCGACATCACCGTGGAGGACGCCGAGGAGCTGCTGCGCGACTACCAGGCGCAGCTGGAGCGGGTCTTCAAGGCCACCCGGGACGCCGCCACCACGCCGCGCCAGCTCGGCCGCCCGAAGCGGGAGGAGGAGCCGGAGCCCCAGGTCGAGACCGCGACCGACGCGTCGGTGGTCAAGGCGATCGGTGAGGCGCACGTCAACCTGCCCGAGGGCTTCACCCCGCACAAGCGGATCCAGCAGCTGCTCGACCGGCGGGCCAAGATGTCCGTCGAGGGCAACATCGACTGGGGGTACGGCGAGATCATCGCCTTCGGCGCACTGCTGCACGACGGGGTGACCGTCCGGCTCGCCGGTCAGGACTCCCGCCGCGGCACCTTCGTCCAGCGGCACGCCTCGGTGGTCGACTCGCGGACCGGCGACGACTACCTGCCGCTGAAGACGCTGACCGCGAACGGCGAGCGGTCCCGGTTCTTCGTGCACGACTCGCTGCTGAGCGAGTACGCGGCGATGGGCTTCGAGTACGGCTACTCGGTGGAGAACATCAACGCGCTGGTCTGCTGGGAGGCCCAGTTCGGCGACTTCGTCAACGGCGCCCAGTCGGTGATCGACGAGTTCATCTCCTCCGGCGAGGTGAAGTGGGGCCAGCGCTCCGCGGTCACCCTGCTGCTGCCGCACGGCCACGAGGGCCAGGGCCCGGACCACACCTCCGGCCGCCCCGAGCGGTTCCTGCAGATGTGCGCCGAGGACAACATGCGGGTGGCCATCCCGACCACCCCGGCGAACTACTTCCACCTGCTGCGCCGGCAGGCGCTCTCGCCGAAGCGCAAGCCGCTGGTGGTGTTCACGCCGAAGTCGCTGCTGCGGCACAAGCTCTGCGTCTCCTCGGTGGAGGACTTCACCACCGGCACCTTCCAGCCGGTCCTGCCCGACACCGCGGCCCCGGCGCCGGAGCAGGTGAAGCGGGTGCTGCTGTGCTCGGGCAAGGTCTACTACGACCTGTTCCAGGCGCGCGCGGAGCGCGGCGTCAACGACACGGCGATCATCCGGCTCGAGCAGCTCTACCCGCTGCCGGTGGAGGAGATCCGGGCCGCCCTGGCGCAGTACCCGAACGCCGAGGACTTCGCCTGGGTGCAGGAGGAGCCGGCCAACCAGGGTGCCTGGAGCTTCGTCGCGCTCAACCTGCTGGAGCACCTGACCGACGTCCGGCTGCGCCGCATCTCCCGCCCCGCCGCCGCGGCCCCCGCGGTCGGCTCGGCCAAGATGCACGAGGTCGAGCTGACCGCCCTGGTCGAGGCGGCCCTCCCCCGCTCGTGAACCGTCCGTGCGGCGGGGGGAGGAGTCCGTCTCGCTGGAGTGGGTCGGCGAGCGGCTGCGGGACTTCGTGGACCTGAACCCGGAGTTCGAGACGCCGATCGAGCGCTTCGCCACCTGGCTGGCCCGCCTCGACGACGAGGACGACGAGTAGCCGAGCGTCGGGCGTCCGGGTCGAAGGTCCCGGGCGGGTGGGGCGGCGATCTTCTAGGGTGGGGGCGTGGCCCGCAGCGTCTACCTGACCAGCGTGGGTTCCGGCGGGGGTAAGTCCACCATCGCGCTCGGGCTCGCGGAACTCCTCTCCCGGCAGGTCGAGCGGATCGGCGTGTTCCGACCGCTGGTCGCCGGCGCCCGCCCCGACCCGATCCTCGCCCTCCTCCAGGACCGTTACCGGGTCGAGCAGCCGACCGCGGAGCTGGCCGGCGCCAGCCACGCCGAGGCGGTCGCGCTGGTCGCCGACGGGCGCCGGGAGGAGCTGATCTCCCGGATCGTCGAGCGGTACCGCGCGGTCGAGCGGCAGTGCCCGGCCATGGTCGTGGTGGGCAGCGACTTCGCCGACGGCGGGGACGGCGCCGGCCCCCGCGAGCTGGCCTTCAACGCCCGGCTGGCCACCGAGTTCGGCAGCGTGGTGGTGCCGGTGGTGGACGGCTTCGGGCAGCCGCCCGAGGCGGTCGCGGCGGCGATGCGCGGGGCGTACCACGATCTGGAGGACCTGGGCGCGACGGTGCTGGCGGTGATCGCCAACCGGGTGTCCGGCCCGACCCCGCTGCCCGACCTGCCGGTCCCGGCGTACGCCATTCCGGAGGTGCCGGCCGTGTCGGCGCCGACGGTGGCCGAGGTGGCGGCGGCGCTCGGCGCCACCCTGCTGGCCGGCGACGACGCGGCGCTCGGCCGGGACGTGCTCGACTACGTGGTCGGCGCGGCGCACGTGCCCACCCTGCTCGACCACCTGACCGAGGGCGCGCTGGTGATCACCCCCGGCGACCGGGCCGACCTGCTGGTCGCGGCGAGCGCCGCGCACGTCGCCGGCCAGGTCTCCGTGGCCGGCCTGGTGCTCACCCTCGGCGAGCGGCCCGACCCGCGGGCCATGCGGCTGGTCGAGGGGTTGAACACCGGCCTGGCGGTGCTCTCGGTGCCCAGCGACAGCTACGACACGGTGGCCGCGTCCAGCCGGATCGAGGGCCGGCCGAGCCCGGCCAACCCGCGCAAGGTGGAGGCGGCGCTCGGCGCGTTCGAGAACAACGTGGACACCGTCGACCTGGCCCGCCGGCTGTCGGTGAGCCGCTCCGAGCGGGTCACCCCGCTGATGTTCGAGTACGACCTGCTCGACCGGGCCCGGGCCGACCGCCGCCGGCTGGTGCTGCCGGAGGGCACCGAGGAGCGGATCCTGCGCGCCACGGAGATCCTGCTGCGCCGCGGGGTGGCCGACCTGACCCTGCTCGGCCGCCCGGACGACATCGCCCGGCGCACCCGCGAGCTGGGCATCGACGTCACCGGCGCGGACGTGGTCGACCCGGCCACCAGCCCGCTGCGCGACGAGTTCGCCGACCGGTACGCGAAGCTGCGCGCCCACCGGGGCGTCACCCAGGAGCTGGCGCACGACGTGGTGGCCCAGCCGAACTACTTCGGCACCATGATGGTGGCGACCGGGCACGCCGACGGGATGGTCTCCGGCGCCACCCACACCACCGCCGCCACCATCCGCCCGGCCTTCGAGATCATCCGTACCGTGCCGGGCGTCTCGGTCGCGTCCAGCGTCTTCTTCATGCTGCTCGCCGACCGGGTGCTGGTCTACGGCGACTGCGCGGTCAATCCCGACCCGGACGCCGCCCAGCTCGCCGACATCGCCATCTCCTCGGCCGACACCGCCGCCCGGTTCGGCATCGAACCGCGGGTGGCGATGCTGTCGTACTCCACCGGGGCTTCCGGCTCGGGCGCGGACGTGGAGAAGGTCGCGGCGGCCACCAGGCTGGTCCGCGAGCGCCGGCCGGAGCTGCTGGTCGAGGGCCCGATCCAGTACGACGCGGCGATCGACCCGCAGGTGGCGGCCACCAAGCTGCCGGACAGCGAGGTGGCCGGGCGGGCCACGGTCTTCATCTTCCCGGACCTCAACACCGGCAACAACACGTACAAGGCGGTGCAGCGCTCGGCCGGCGCGGTGGCGGTCGGCCCGGTGATGCAGGGCCTGCGCCGCCCGGTCAACGACCTGTCCCGGGGCGCGACCGTCCCCGACATCGTCAACACGGTGGCGATCACCGCCATCCAGGCCGCCGGGGAGCCGTCGTGAGCCGGGTGCTGGTCCTCAACTGCGGGTCCTCGTCGGTGAAGTACCGGCTCTACGACGGCGAGGAGGTCCGGGCCAAGGGCACCGTGGAGCGGGTCGGCGAGCCGGGCGGCGGGCCGGCCGACCACGAGGCGGCCGTCCGGCAGATCCTCGACCGGCTGGACCTGACCGGGCTGGCCGCGGTCGGGCACCGGGTGGTGCACGGCGGCCGGCGGTTCAGCGAGCCGGTGCTGATCGACGACGCGGTCTTCGCCGCGATCCAGGAGCTGGTGCCGCTCGCCCCGCTGCACAACCCGGCGAACCTGGCCGGCATCGAGGTGGCCCGCGAGGCGCTGCCCGACGTGCCGCAGGTGGCGGTCTTCGACACCGCGTTCCACCACACCCTGCCCGAGGCCGCCGCGACCTACGCCATCGACCGGGACACCGCCCGCCGGTACGACGTCCGCCGGTACGGCTTCCACGGCACCTCGCACGCGTACGTCTCGAAGCGCACCGCCGAGCTGCTGGGCCGCCGGTACGACGAGCTGAACACCATCACCCTGCACCTGGGCAACGGGGCGAGCGCCTGCGCGGTCCAGGGCGGCCGCAGCGTGGCCACCTCGATGGGCATGTCCCCGCTGGAGGGCCTGGTGATGGGCACCCGCAGCGGCGACCTGGACCCGACGATCGTCTTCCACCTGCGCCGCGAGGGTGGGATGAGCGTGGACGACATCGACGACCTGCTCAACCACCGCAGCGGGCTGCTCGGCCTGACCGGCGCCAACGACATGCGCGAGGTGCTGGAGCGCCGCGCCGCCGGGGACCCGGCCGCGACGCTCGCCTTCGACGTCTACTGTCGACGGATCACCGGCTACGTGGGGGCGTACTACGCGCTGCTCGGGCGGGTGGACGCGGTCGCCTTCACCGCCGGGGTGGGCGAGCACGCCGCACCCGTACGGGCGGCGGCGCTGGTCGGGCTGGAGCGGCTCGGCATCGCGGTCGACCCGGCGCGCAACGACGCCGCCGGTGACCGGGTGATCTCGCCGGACGGCACGGAGGTGACCGTCTGCGTGATCGGCACCGACGAGGAGCGGGAGATCGCCCGGGAGACCCGGGCGGTGGTCGCCGCGGCCGGCTGAGCCGGGCTCAGCCCAGCGCCAGCCAGAGCACCAGGGCGATCAGCACCACCGCGGCGACGGCGCCGCCGATGATCAGCGGCAGCCGGGAGGGCGCCGCCGCCGGCGCGACGGTCTCCGGCGCGTGGAGGAACGCGCGGAACTGCTCGGTGTTGCCGCTCGGGTCCACGTACTCGTCAGGCATGCCGGAAACCCTAGCGGAAGTGAGCGGTTCCGCACTCCCCCGCGGGACGGTGCGTGACGTGTCGGATCCGAGCGGTGGAGGCGGGCCCGGCCGCGCGGCGGGTCCGATCCGGTCCGGACGGCGGGGCCGCGACCGGTGGCCCGGCCATACGGTGGAGGCATGGGGGCGAGGCGGCTGGTGGCCGTGCTGGTGACGGCGTTGCTGGCCGGTTGCGGCCCGGCCGGCGCCGCGACCGAGGGGCCGCCGCCGGCCCGGCACGCCCCGACCGCGCCACAGCCCGTCGCGGTACGCACGCTGACCATCGACCCGGCCGGTCCCCGGCCACTGCCGGTGACCCTGTGGTACCCGACCGCGCACGGCCGGGTCGCCCCGGGCCGGTTCCCGGTGGTGGTCTACAGCCACGGCCTGCGCAGCCTGCCCGCCCTGCACGCCGCGCTGACCGGCCGGTGGGCGGCCGCCGGTCTCGTGGTGGCCGCGCCGACCTATCCGCACACCAACCTGCGCAGCCGCCGGTTCGACCGGGCCGACGTGCGCAACCAGCCGGCCGACGGCTGGCGGGTGATCCGCTACCTGGTCCGGCTGGACGCCCGCGCCGGCGACCCGCTCGCCGGGCACCTGGACACCACCCGGTTCGCCGCGGCCGGGCACTCGGCGGGCGGCTTCACCACGGCCGGCATGTTCACCTCGGGTCACTCGCCCCGGCTGCGCGCGGGCATCGTCATCGCCGGCGGCGGGCTGGCCGGCGCCTTCGCCGGCCCGAGCGCGCCGATGCTGTTCGTGCACGGCACCGCCGACCCGGTGGTGCCCGCCTCGGTGGGCCGGGCCGCGTTCGCGCGGGCCACCGGGCCGGCCGCCTTCCTGTCGGTGCTCGGTCAGGGGCACGGCGAGTACCTCACCCCCGGCCGGCCCGGCTTCGACCCGGTGTTGGCCACCACCACCGACTTCCTCCGCTGGACCCTCTACGACGACCGGGAGGCGGGCCGCCGGCTGCCCGCCGACGCCCGGGCGCCCGGCGTCACCACCCTCGACGACCGCCTGCGCGGCTGACCCGGGAACGGAGTCGCCCGGCGGGACCGGCCTCGTCGACCGATCGCGCCACCGAATTTCCGCTCGCCGGCCGACCCGAGCGCGTTCTACCGTGCACGGGATGGAGATCGACGAGCGCGCGGCGCGGCAGTTGGCGAGCATCGCGCAGGTGCTGGAGCTGACCGCCCCGGCCGGCATCCCGGTGTGGCTGCGCGGTGGCTGGGCGATGGACTTCTGCCTCGGCGAGGTGACCCGGCCGCACACCGACGTCGACTGGTACTGCTGGCGGGCCGACGCCGACCGGCTCGCCGCCCTGCTGACCGGGCACGGCTGGGCCCCGGATCCCCGGGTGCCGGTGGAGACGCAGCTCGACCTGGTCCGGGGCGACGTCGAGGCGAGCTTCGCGTACCTGGACCGGGACGCCGCCGGCCGGGTGGTGGTGGGCGGCGGCCCGTGGGCCGGCACCCCGCTGCCGGCCGGGCTGCTGGACGGCCCCGAGAGCCGGATCGGCGCCCTGGTCGCGCCGGTGATCGGGGTGGCGGCGCAGATCGAGTTCAAGGAGATGTACCCGGTGTGGATGCCGGAGCGCCCGCGCCGGGCCAAGGACGCCGCCGACCTGGCCCGGCTGCGGGCCGTCCGCCGGCCCGGCTGACCCGGGTGTGGCCAAGCTCGCTGGTTGGCCCACTGCGTCGAGGCACAATCGAATTCATGTCCCGTCGCCCCCACCCGCTGCTGCTGACCGCCGCGCTGCTCGGCACCGGCCTGGTCGGCTGCTCGGCGCCCGCGTCGACCGACCGTCCCGCCGCGGCGCCGGAGGCGTCCAGGCCGGCACCGGAGGCGGCCAGGCCGAGTGCTCCCGCGCCCCGGGTACCCGCCGGGACAGCGCCGGCCGAGCCGTTCGCGGTGGGCGTACGCCAGTTGAAGCTGGACCGCGGCGGCCGTGCGCTGCCGGTGACCGTCTGGTACCCGGCGGCCGGGGCGGCCGGTGACGCGGCCCGGCGCGGCGCGACGGCGGCGACCGGCCGATTCCCGGTGGTGATGTTCAGCCACGGCCTGAACGGCCGCCCGGAGGACTACGCGCTGCTGCTGACCCGCTGGGCGGCGGCCGGGTTCGTGGTGGCCGCGCCGACCTTTCCGCACACCGCCCGGGGCACCGACGGCAACGTGCTGGACGTGCTGAACCAGCCGGCCGACGTGTCGTACGCGCTGGACAAGGTGCTCGCCCTCGACGGCGCCGCCGGCGACCCGCTGCGCGGTCGGCTGGCGGTCGACCGGGTGGCCGCGGCCGGGCACTCGGCCGGCGGGGTGACCACGATCGGCCTGTTCACCGCCGGTCGGGACGAGCGGCTGGACGCCGGGGTGGTGTTCGCCGGCACCGCCCTCGGGGTGGGCACCGGCTTCGCCGGGGCGGCGGCCCCGCAGCTGTTCGTGCACGGCGAGGCCGACGAGGTGGTCGGGTACGCGGCCGGCAAGGCGGTCTACGACGCCGTGCCGTGGCCGAAGGCGATGCTCAGCCTGCCGAAGGGCGACCACGGCCGGGCGCTGCTCACCGACGGCGCCGCGCTGCGGGTGGTCGCCGACACGACGACGGAGTTCCTCCGCTGGACGCTCTACGGCGACGCGACGGCAAAGCGGCGGCTGCCCGCCGAGGCCACCCGGGACGCCATCGCCACCCTCGACGACCACCTCTGACCGGCCCGCGCGCCCGCTCAGGCGGTGTGGTCGAGCACCACCTTGCCGAAGACGTCACCGGAGTGCAGCCGGGCGAAGGCGTCCGCCACCTCGCCGAACGGCAGCACGCTGTCCACCACCGGGCGCACCTCGTGCTCGGCGCAGAAGGCCAGCAGTTCGGTCAGCTCGCCGGGGGTGCCCATCGAGGTGCCGAGGATCTCCAGCTGCATGGCGAAGACCCGACGCAGGTTGACCTTCGGCTCGTGCCCGGCGGTCGCGCCGGAGACCACGATCCGGGCCATCGGGGCGGCCGACTTGAGCGAGTGGTCGAAGGTGGCCGCGCCGACCGTCTCGATCACCACGTCGACCCGCTCGGGCAACCGCGCGCCGGGCTCCAGCGCGGTCGCCCCGAGCGCGGCGATCCGCTCCCGCTTACCGGCGTCGCGGCTGGTCGCGTACACCCGCTTGCCGAGCGCCACGCCGAGCGCGACGGCCGCGGTGGCCACGCCCCCGCCCGCGCCCTGGACCAGCACCGACTCGCCGTCGGCGATCCGGCCGCGGGTGGTCAGCATCCGCCAGGCGGTGAGCCAGGCGGTCGGCAGGCACGCCGCGTCGATCGGCGACAGGCCCACCGGCAACGGCACCAAATTCACCCGGGGTACGGCCACCCGCTCGGCGAACGTGCCGGCGTAGTGCTCGGAGAGAATGGTGACCCCGCGGGGATCGCCCGGGGTGGGCACCACCGGGTAGACCACCACCGGGTTGCCGTCCGGGTCGGTGCCGACCGCGTCGCAGCCCAGGATCATCGGCAGCTGCGCCTCGGTCAGGCCGATCCCGCGCAGCGACCACAGGTCGTGGTGGTTGAGCGAGCTGGCTGTCACCTGCACGGTCACCCAGCCCTCGTCCGGGGTCGGCTCGGGGCGGTCACCCACAGTGAGCGCGGCGAGCGGGGTGTCGGCGTCGAAGCGGGAGGCATAGGCGGCACGCATGCCCGGCACGGTAACAAGGACCGCGGCCGTCGAGACAGTGCCGGGCGGGCGGGGTCCCCGGTCACCGGGCACCCCGCCCGGCGGTCAGCGGCGGGCCACGCCGTCCCGGCGGGCCGCCTCGGCGACCGCCTCGGCCACCGCGGGGGCGACCCGCGGGTCCAGCGGGGACGGCACGATCGCGTCGGCGGTGAGCGACTCGGCGACCACCCCGGCGATCGCGTCGGCGGCGGCCACCTTCATCCCGTCGGTGATCCGGGTGGCCCGGGCGTCCAGCGCGCCCCGGAACACGCCGGGGAAGGCGAGCACGTTGTTGATCTGGTTGGGGTGGTCGCTGCGCCCGGTGGCGACCACCGCCACGTGCCGGCCGGCCACCTCCGGGTCCACCTCCGGGTTCGGGTTGGCCAGCGCGAACACGATGCCGCCGGGGGCCATCCCGGCCACCGCCGCCTCGGGGATCCGCCCGCCGGAGACGCCGACCAGCACGTCCGCGCCGCGCAGCGCCTCGGTGACGTCGCCCTCGCGCCCCTCGGCGTTGGTGGTTTCGGCCAGGTACGCCTTGGTCTCGGTGAGGTCGGGGCGGTGCCGGCCGATGATCCCCTTGGAGTCGCAGACCACCACCTGGCCCGGGTTCACCCCACCGGCCACCAGCATGTGGGTGACCGCCACGCCGGCCGCGCCGGCCCCGCTGACCGTCACCCGCAGGTCGCCCAGCTTGCGGTTGAGCAGCGTGGCGGCGTTCCGCAGCGCGGCCAGCACCACGATCGCGGTGCCGTGCTGGTCGTCGTGGAAGACCGGGATCGGCAGCGCCTCGTCCAGCCGGCGCTCCACCTCGAAGCAGCGCGGGGCGCTGATGTCCTCCAGGTTGATCCCGCCGAACGACGGGGCGAGCGCGGTGACCGTCGCGACGATCTCGTCGACGTCCTGGGTGTCCAGGCAGATCGGCACCGCGTCCACGCCGCCGAACTGCTTGAACAGCACCGCCTTGCCCTCCATCACCGGCAGCGCGGCGCGCGGGCCGATGTTGCCCAGCCCGAGCACGGCCGAGCCGTCGGTGACCACCGCGACGGCGTGCGACACCCAGGTGTACTCGTCGACCAGGGCCGGGTCGGCGGCGATCGCCTCGCACACCCGGGCCACCCCCGGGGTGTACGCCAGGGACAGGTCCTCCCGGCTGGTCAGCGGGACCGTCGAGGCGACGGCCATCTTGCCCCCGACGTGCAGCCGGAAGACGGGATCGTGGGGATCCACGGTGGACGCGGGCATGGTGACTCCAGGTCTCGTCGAAACGGACGGGGCAGGCCGGCGCGGGCGCGAGGTGGTGCGGCGGATCCGGCGGCGCGCGGTGCGGGGGTCACCCGGGCACAGGCCGAGCATAGTGCCGAGCCCGGCACCCGGATGTGAGCAGGCTCATAACCGTACGGGACGGATCGGGCCGGGGCGGGGCCAGTAGCGGGCCACCACCCGGCCGAGCACGTCGGCCACCCCGTACGCCCGGGAGTCGTCGGTGACCAGGTCGTTGTCCCCGCGTACCCACCAGCCGCCGTCCTGCGGGCGGACCGCGCGCTTGACCACGAGCAGCCCCGGGCGGGTGCGGAAGACCGCGACCACCACGTCGCCGGCGCGGACCGGGCGACCGCCGCGGCGGACCAGCAGCGCGTCGCCGTGCCGCAGGGTCGGCGACATGGACGGCCCGGTCACCCCGACGGCGGTGAACGGCCGGCGCAGCCGGACTTCCTCGACGGCCACCAGGTTTCCCCTCCGCCCCTGCCGGGGACCTCTCCAGGAGTAGTGTCGGGTTCGATCATCGCAAACATCCCGTGGAGGACACTGATGCGACTTCCCCGCATCCTCACGCCCCGTGTGACCGTCAGCGCCCACTGTGACCTGCCGTGCGGCGTCTACGACCCGGCGCAGGCCCGGATCGAGGCCGAGTCGGTCAAAATGATCTGCGAGAAGTACCAGTCGAACACCGACCCGGAGTTCCGTACCCGGGCGATCCTGATCAAGGAGCAGCGGGCCGACCTGGTCAAGCACCACCTCTGGGTGCTGTGGACCGACTACTTCAAGCCGGCCCACTTCGAGAAGTACCCGCACCTGCACCAGCTGTTCAACGAGGCCACCAAGGCCGCCGGCGCGGCCGGCGCCAAGGGCGCGACCGACCCGGCCAAGGCCGACGAGCTGCTGCAGAAGATCGACGAGATCTCGAAGATCTTCTGGGAGACCAAGAAGGCGTGACGCCTGTTCCTTCGGCGCCGACGATCCGGCCGGCACGTCCCGAGGACGTGCCGGCCGTCGTCGCGATGGTGCACGAGCTGGCCGACTACGAGCACGCCGCCGATCAGTGCGGGCTCACCGAGGCGCAGCTGACCGCCGCGCTGTTCGGCCCCGCGCCCGCGCTCTTCGGGCACGTGGCGGTGGACGGTCACGACGAGCCGGTCGGCTTCGCGCTGTGGTTCCTCAACTTCTCCACCTGGGCCGGTACGCACGGCATCTACCTGGAGGATCTCTACGTCCGCCCGGGCGCCCGCGGCACCGGGGCGGGCCGGCTGCTGCTGGCGGCGCTGGCCGACATCTGTGTGCGGCGGGGCTACCAGCGGCTCGACTGGTGGATGCTGAACTGGAACCCGGCCGCCGGCTTCTATGCCGCGATCGGCGCCGACCGGCTGGACGAGTGGGTCCCGTACCGGCTCACCGGGGCGGCGCTGCGCGACCTGGCCGGGCAGGCGGGGACCGTACCCACCCGGTCGGCGGCCCGTACGGGTAGAGTCCCCGACCGGAGGGGTGAGGCGTGACTCAACTGACCGGCCGGCCGACCACCGACGACGACGTGGTGCACCTGACGGTGCCCGCCGACGGCGGTTACCTCGGCGTGCTCCGCACCGCCACGGCGGGTCTCGCGGCCCGCCTCCAGTTCGCCCTCGACGAGATCGAGGACCTGCGGATCGCGGTCGACGAGGCCTGCGCCATGCTGCTCGCCATCGCCACCCGGGACGCGGAGCTGTCCTGCCGCTTCGCGGTCACCGAGGACGCGCTGTCGGTCGAGGTCACCGTGCCCACGGTGCGCGGCGCCACGCTGCCGTCCGAGTCGTCCTTCGCCTGGAAGGTGCTCACCGCGCTGACCACCGGCGCCGCCGCCCGGGCCACCGACGGCCGGGCGACCATCTCGCTGCTCACCCGCCGCTCCACCGGCTACTGAGCCACCGCCCGCCTCGGCCCGCCCGGCCGTGATCTCGGCCGGGCGACGCCGGTCGGTTCACTCGAAGCCGAGCGCCCTGGTGGTGGGCGGGCTGACCAGCAGCGCGCTCACCCCGACGCCGAGCAGGATCAGCGGCACCCCGAGCCAGCCCAGGCCGCCGGAGATCATGAACCAGCCCACCGGCAGCAGCAGCAGCTGGAGCACGATGGCCGGTGCCCGTGCGCCCGCGCGGCGACGGGCCAGCGCGCCGCCGAGGGCCCAGAGCGCGACCGCGCCGGCGACGGCGAAGCCGGTCACGAAGAGTGCGGACACCAGGTCGGTCCGGCGTGCGGTGAGATCCGCCCAGACCAGCCAGGCGGCGAGCAGGGCCACCGCCACCGCCTCGCCCCGCAGCAGCCGTACGGCCCAGCGGAGGGTGTCGGGAACCGGGCCGGAGTCGAACGTCACGGGCGACACGATACCGGGGTCGCCGCGCGGTACAGTGCCGCCCATGCGGGCCGTCCTGCTGGTCAATCCGAAGGCCACCACCACCAGCGAGCGCAGCCGGGACGTGTTGGTCCGGGCGCTGCGCAGCGAGGTGGAGCTGTCCGTGCGCTACACCCGTCGGCGCGGGCACGCGATGGACCTGGCGCGGGAGGCGGCCGAGGAGGGCGTCGACGTGGTCGTCACCCTCGGTGGTGACGGCACGGTCAACGAGGTGGTCAACGGGCTGATGGCGGCGCAGCCGCCGACGTTCCGCACCGGCGGCACCGCGGCGCAACGGCTGCCCGCCCTGGCGACCGTGCCGGGCGGCTCGACCAACGTGTTCGCCCGCGCCCTGGGCCTGCCCCGGGAGTGGCCCGAGGGCACCAGCATGATCCTGGAGGGGCTGCGGCTGGGCCGCTTCCGGACGATCGGGCTGGGCCGGGCGGACGACCGGTACTTCACCTTCTGCGCCGGCTTCGGGGTGGACGCGGCGGTGATCCACCGGGTGGAGCAGGCCCGGCGACGGGGTCGGGTCTCCACCCCGTCGCTCTACGTACGCTCGACCCTCGGTCAGTACTTCCTCGCCTCCGACCGCCGGCATCCCGCGATCACGCTGGAGCGGCCGGGTGAGGAGGGTGAGGGCAACCTGTCCACGGTCATCATCCAGAACACCGCGCCGTGGACGTACCTGGGCGACCGGGAGATCAATCCGAACCCGGAGGCGTCGTTCGACCTCGGGCTGGACGTGCTCGCCATGCGTCAACTGCGGGTCGCCAGCACCGCACGGACAGTGAGGCAGTCGCTGGCCCGACACGCCGACCCGCGCGGGAAGCAGGTGCTGCGGCTGCACGACGTGCCGGAGTTCACCCTGCTCTCGGCCCGTCCGCAGGCGTTCCAGCTGGACGGGGACTACCTCGGCGAGCGGGACAAAGTCAGATTCACCTCCGTACCCGACGCACTGAGAGTAATCTGCTGAGGTTCGGGTAACGCCCTAGGTCGAGCGGCTCCGGTCACCCCACGACGGTGACCGCGACACTGAGGGGAAGGTGCCGGAAATGTCAGCAATGTCACGCCGAGTGTACTATATTGATCCTCGGCTGTGGTACGGCGGGTAACCAGGGACGCCTGAAACCCGGACAAAAGGGTCGTGAGCTTGCTCACCGTCCGGAGTTTTTCCGAGCGGCACCCTTGACATCGACACCGTTCGTGAAAGTATTCACAAGCGAACTTGAGTTACCGGGACATTGCCTGGATATGCTCGTCAGGTTGAGCACTTCCAGGTGCGCCCCAGGTGCCAACAGAGCCTGCTCACGCACTGCCGAATAGTCGGACGCGAACCGTTACGACCGGCACTGCGGATGCGTATAAGAAAAAAGCACGAGCGTTATCTGCCACCCATCCAGAATGAGGAGTGTTGCCGCCATGGACTGGCGCCACGATGCCGTCTGCCGCGATGAGGACCCGGAGCTGTTCTTCCCGATCGGGACGTCCGGCCCGGCCCTCCTGCAGGTGGAACAGGCCAAGGCCGTCTGCAGGCGCTGCCCCGTGACCGACCAGTGCCTGCAGTGGGCGCTGGAGTCCGGGCAGGACGCCGGCGTCTGGGGCGGGATGAGCGAGGAGGAGCGCCGCGCGGTCAAGCGCCGCGGCGGTCTCCGGGTGTTGCGCGCTCACTCCGCCTGACCCATCACACAGCCGTACGCCCCGGTGGCCTCCCAGCCACCGGGGCGTCCTGCTGCCCGGCAGCGTCCGGCCCGGTCGACGACCGGCCCGCCCTGCGCCGCCGCTCAGTGCGCGCCGGTCAGCTCGGGGCCGCGTCGACCCGGTCTAGCACCAGGTCGACCAGTTCGGGCGCGTCGGTCAACGGCCCGCTGACCGCCACCGCCCCGGCCGCCCGCCCGGCCGCCAGCACCGCGTCGTGGAACCGCCCGGGCGCGAGGAAATACGCCGCCACCGCCACCCGCCGGGCGCCCGCCGCCCGCAGCCGGGCCACCGCCGCGCCGGCCGCCGGTGGGGCCGCCGAGGCGTACGCCACCCGGCAGGGCACCCCGAACCGCTCCCCCATCGCCGCGGCGACCCGCCCGACCGAGCCACGGGCCCGCGCGTCCCGGGTGCCCGCCGCGGCCAGCACCAACGCGTCCAGCTCGCCCGGGCCGGCCGGCTCGCCCGGATCGGCCTCGGCGAGCCGTCGGGCCAGGCCGGCCAGCAGCGCCGGGGCGACCGGCCTTCCGGCCGGGCCGAGCACGTCGGTGATCCGTACCGCCAGGTGTGGCGCGGCCTCCCGGGCGGCCCGGACCGCCGCCGGCACGTCGACCCGGCGGTGGTAGGCGGCGGTGAGCAGCAGTGGCACCACGACGGCGCCGGGGTGGCCGGCGGCGCCCAGCGCGCGCAGCACCTCCGCCGGTCCGGGCTCGGTGTGGTCCAGCCAGGACGGCAGCACCCGAGCGCCGGGACGGGCCGCCTCGACGGCCCGGGCGAGCGCCCGGGTCGCCTCGGCCGCCCGCGGGTCCCGGCTGCCGTGCGCGACCAGCACCACGGGCGGTGTCGGGCCGGGTGTCCCCGACCCGACCGCCGCGTCCGTCAGACGTGCAGCCCGCACTCGGTCTTCTCGAACATCGCCCACCGGCCGGCCCGCGGGTCCTCCCCCGCCTTCGTCCGGCGGGTGCACGGCCAGCAGCCGATCGAGCCGTAGCCCCGGCTGAACAGCTCGTTGACCGGGATGTCGTACCGGGAGATGTAGGAGTCGACATCGGACTGGGTCCATGCCGCGATCGGGTTGACCTTGACGCGGCCCCGCCGGGCGTCGAACGTGACCACCGGGGTGTTCGCCCGGGTCGGCGACTCGTCCCGGCGCAGCCCGGCGGCCCAGGCGTCGTAACCGGCCAGCGCCCGCTCCAGCGGCTCGACCTTGCGCAGCTGGCAGCACTCGTCCGGAGCGCGGTTGAACAGCCGCGGGCCGTACTCGCCGTCCTGCTGCCCGACGGTGAGCCGGGGCCGGATCGAGCGCACGTTGACCGGCAGCCGGCGGGCCACCTCGTCGCGGACCCGCAGCGTCTCGGGGAAGTGCAGCCCGGTGTCGAGGAACACCACGTCCACCCCTGGCGCGACCCGGGACACCAGGTGCGCCAGCACGGCGTCGGCCATCGAGCTGGTCACGCAGAACCGGTCACCGAAGGTCTCGGCCGCCCACCGGGCGATCTCCAGCGCCGGGGCGCCCTCCAGCTCACGGCCGGCCCGCTCGGCCAGCGCGCGCAGCTCCTCGGGGGTGCGGCGGGTCGGGTCGGCGGTCTGCGGGCCGTCGAGCCCGACCAGGCCCAGGTTGGCGGCAGAAGCCAGCGTCATCGGGTCCGCCTTTCGTTCGCGACTGCGGGGCTCGCAAGCTCACTCCTCGCGCTCACCGGGTCCGCCTTTCGTTCGCGACTGCGGGGCTCGCAAGCTCACTCCTCGCGCTCACCGGGTCACCGCCCGGGAGAGCAGGCCGGTGAACTTCACCGTGAAGACGCGGGCGCAGGCGTGGCACTCCCACGCCCCGTGCCCGGCCTCGCTCGGCCGCAGGTCCTCCTCGCCGCAGTACGGGCAGTACAGCGGCGCGGAACGGGTCTCGCTCATCGAAGCTCCTCCTCGTCGACCCGGACAACCCAGTTGGCGAACGTCTCGCCCTCGCTCCGGCCGGCCAGGTAGCGGCGGGCCAGTCGTTCCACGTACTCGGGAAGCTCGTCGGCGGTGGTCTTCAGACCGCGCAGCTTGCGACCGAAGCCGGCGGTCTGCCCCTGCGCCATGCCGAGACCACCACCCAGGTGCACCTGGAAGCCCTCCACCTGCCGGCCGTCCGGGCCCACCACCAGCTGACCCTTGAGCCCGATGTCGGCGACCTGGGTGCGGGCGCAGGCGTTCGGGCAGCCGTTGAGGTGGATGGAGATGTCCGCGTCGAAGTCGCGCAGCCGCTCCTCCAGCCGGGCCACCAGCTCCTCGCCGCGGCGCTTGGTCTCGACGATGGCCAGCTTGCAGAACTCGATGCCGGTGCAGGCCATCGTGCCCCGGCGCCAGGCCGACGGCCGGGCCTCCAGACCGATCCCGCGCAGCGCGTCCACCAGGGACTCCGTCCGCGCCGGCGGCACGTCGAGCACCAGCAGCTTCTGGTACGGGGTGAGCCGTACCCGGTCGCTGCCGTGCGCCTCGACCACGTCGGCGAGCTGCGCCAGCTGACCGCCGGAGACCCGCCCGACCACCGGCGCGGCGCCGACGTAGTGCCGGCCGTCGGCCTGCTCGTGCACGCCGATGTGGTCGACCGGCTTCGCCGGCAGCTGCGGGGCGGGCCCGTCCAGCAGGGTGCGGCCCAGGTACTCCTTCTCCAGCACCTCGCGGAACCTCTCCACCCCCCAGTCGGCGACCAGGAACTTCAGCCGGGCCCGGTTGCGCAGCCGGCGGTAGCCGTAGTCACGGAAGATGCCGACCACTCCGGCCCACACGTCCGGCACCTCGGCCAGCGGCACCCAGGCGCCCAGCCGCTGCGCCAGCATCGGGTTGGTGGACAGGCCGCCGCCGACCCAGAGGTCGAAGCCGGGGCCGTGCTCCGGATGGTCCACGCCGAGGAACGCGATGTCGTTCGCCTCGTACGGGGTGTCCACCAGCCACGAGATCGTCGACTTGAACTTGCGGGGGAGGTTCGAGTACGCCTTGTCGCCGACGTACCGGCGGACGATCTCGTCGATCGCCGGCGTCGGGTCGATCAGCTCGTCGCGGGCCACCCCGGCGACCGGGCTGCCCAGCACGATCCGCGGGCAGTCGCCGCACGCCTCGGTGGTCTGCAGGCCGACCGACTCCAGCCGGCGCCAGATCTCCGGCATGTCCTCGACCCGGATCCAGTGGTACTGGATGTTCTGCCGGTCGGTGATGTCGGCGGTGCCCCGGGCGAACTCCCGGGAGATGTCCGCGATCACCCGCAGCTGGGCCAGGCTGAGCTGGCCGCCGTCGACCCGGACCCGGAGCATGAAGAACTCGTCCTCGAGCTCGTGCGGCTCCAGTACCGCCGTGCGCCCGCCGTCGATGCCCGCCTTGCGCTGGGTGTAGAGGCCCCACCAGCGGAACCGGCCGCGCAGGTCCTGCGGGTCGATCGAGGCGAAGCCCCGGTGGGCGTAGATGTTCTCGATCCGGGCGCGGACGTTCAGCGGGTCGTCGTCCTTCTTGATCCGCTCGTTGGCGTTCAGCGGCTCGCGGTGGCCGAGCGCCCACTGCCCCTGCCCACGGGGACGGCGAGAGGCCGGCGGGTTGTCGGGCCGGGCCGGGGTGCTGCTGACCGCCATCGCGGCGTCCTCCGTTGTTCGCGGTACGTCGGGAGGTGCACGAACGCGGCAGCCGGCGGAGTTCAGGGGCCGTGCGGGGGTCGGAACGGCCGGCGCGGATCACGCACCCGAGACAGAATTGTCGGGCGTCGTCAGTGGGCCGGACAGATCGCGCTGCGCACGCGGCCGTAGTCGACGTGGCGACGGGCCACGAAGCGGCGGACGACGGCGGCGGTCATGGCAACCATGCTCCCACACGCCCGGTTGACCGGCCAATGACCGCGTGCCACATCCCACATCACGGGCCCCCTGATCCGTACCCTTCACGGATGTTGGTGGGCGCGGTACGGCGGCGAGCCACAGCCGCGGGAACGAGCGCGATCTCGACGGTGTGGCGCGCGGGCCCCGCACGGGACCGGGCTGTGACACGCTCCAGGTGTGCCCGAAATGTTTGGTTGGCGGCATTCGCCACGCCGGTGGGACTGGCTGGTCTGGGCGGTGCCGGCGCTCACCACGCTCGCCGTCGGGCTGGTCGGGATCGGGCACGCCCAGCCCTGGCGGGATGAACTCGCCACCTGGAGCGCCGCCACCCGCCCGGCCGGGGATCTGCTCCGCCTCATCGGCACGATCGACGCCACCACCGGCGCGTACTACCTGCTGCTGCATGGCTGGACCGCGCTCTTCGGGGATTCGCCCACGGCGCTGCGGCTGCCGTCGGCCCTGGCCATGGCCGCGACGGGCGGGCTGACCGCGGTGCTCGGCCGGCGGCTGATCGGCGCCCGGGCCGGTCTCTTCGCCGGCCTGCTGCTCGCGGTGCTCCCGGGCACCTCCCGGTACGCCCAGGAGGCCCGCCCGTACGCGATCGCCGCGCTGCTCGCGGTGCTCGCCAGCCTGCTGCTGGTACGGGCGCTGGACCGACCCGGCCCGCTGCGCTGGGCCGGCTACGCCGCCGCCGTGCTGGGGCTCGGGCTGGCTCACCTGCTCGCCCTGAGCCTGCTCGCCGCACACGCCGCGGTCGTGCTGGTGGCGTGGTGGCGCGGCCGACCGGCCGCCGGCCTGGCCGACGGTGACCGGGCCGACCCGACGGCGCCCGGCGAGATCGTGCGCCCGGGCCAGCAGCGGGGTCGGCAGCGCCCGATCCGGACGCCGCTGGGCTGGGTGCTCGCCCTGCTGAGCGCCGGCCTGCTGCTGCTGCCGCTGCTGCTGGCCGCCCGGGGGCAGCGATCCCACCAGCTCGACTGGATTACACCGGTCCGCCCGTCGGACCTGTCGGGGCTGCCGGGCGGGCTGGTGGAGAGCAGCACGGTGGGCGGCCTGCTGATCGGACTCGCCGCGCTCGGGGTCGGCCTGCTCGGTCGACGGGCGCTGCTGCCCGCGGCGGCCGTGCTGCTGCCGGTGCTGCTGCTCTACCTCGCCGCGCTCGTGGTGCCGCTCTGGGTGCCCCGCTACCTGTTCTTCACCGTTCCGTTCGCGTGCCTGCTCGCGGGCACGGCGCTGGCCGGTGTGCCGGCGCCCGCCGCGCTGGCGGTGCTGACCGTCGCCGGCCTGCTCGGCCTGCCGGACCAGGAGGCCCTGCGCCGCGCCCACCCGCCGCACGGAATGGTCGACTATCGCGGTGCGGCCCGGGTCGTCGCGGCCGGGCAGCGGCCGGGCGACACGGTCGTGTACTCCCCACGCGACGGCTGGCTCTTCCTCGACCTCGGCCTGGCGTACCAACTCGGTGACGCCCGCCCCAGGGACGCGCTGCTCCGAGCCGACCAGCGACAACGCGGCGACTTCTGGGCCGGCGAGTGCGCCCGGCCGGCTGAGTGCCTGGCCGGGGTGCCCCGGGTCTGGTTGGTGGTGGGCGGGCGGCGGCCCGATCCGCTGACTGCCGTCACCAGCGCCAAGGGCGCCGCACTGCGGGACGGCTTCACCGTCGAGCAGGTCTGGCCCCGCGCGGGGGTGACGGTGGCGTTGCTGGAGCGCCGCCGCTGAGCGGCGCCACCGCGCCGGTCAGGGCTTGCGCTCCAGCCGGACGACCCGGACCCGGTCGAATCGCGTGACCTCCTTGACCAGGAACCTCTGCCGCAGCAGCGCCTCCCGGGCGGGCGGCAGGCCGGCCAGGCTGTCGTTCAGGTGGCCCGTCTCGACCAGCCAGAGCCGTCGGGTGTCGCCCAGGCAGACCACCGGGTCCCGGCACTCCCGTGCGGTCAGCCAGCCGGTCTCCCGCGCGGGAACGGCGACGAAGACGTCCCGGGGTTCGAGCCGGTCGCGCAGGCCGTAGCCGATGGCCTTGCGGGCCACGTCGCTGGAGCCGCCGAACCCGTCGTTGTAGGCCACCCCGTCACCCGGTCGCACCCGCTCGCCGAGGTAGCGCACCGCGTCCAGGTAGCGGGGCTGTCCGTCCGCCTCGTTGGAACGCACCTTCTGCTGGGCGGGCGCGACCTGCCAGACGAGCCCGGGCAGCAGCAGAGCGCCGAGGAGCCAGGCCGCCGGCAGCCGGTCCCGGGTCACCAGGCGGGCCACCTGGCAGACCCCGAAGGCGGCGAGCAGCGCCCAGGCCGGGAGGGTGAAGAGGAAGTACCGGGCCAGGAAGAGGTGCAGCCAGGCGAAGGTCAGATAGCCGGCGACCGGGGGCAGCAGCGCCCAGACCAGAAGCATCAGCACCGCCGGCCGGTGGGCGCCGGCGGTGGCCGACGCGAGCCCGGCCAGCACCACCAGCACCGCCAGGGCGGGCGTCGTGCCGGCCAGGTTCTCGAGGAACTTCAGCACCGCGTCGCCGTCGTTCTCCACCCAGGAGATCTGGCCGGACTGCCGGCTGCCGAGGATCAGCAGGGGCAGCACGAAGAGGCCGGCGATGCCGACGCTGGCGGCCCACCGCCAGCGGCGCTCCGCGTCCGCCCCGGCCCGCCAGAGGTGGAGCAGGTGGGCGGCGGCCACCAGCAGCGCGACGAAGTGCAGCCAGCCGACCAGCACCAGCACCGCACCGTACGCCCAGCCCCGGGCCCGCGAGGGACGGTCGAGCAGCCGGAGGTAGAGCCAGGTCGCCGCGGTCGCCGCGAGGGTGACCAGCGCGTACGAGCGGGCCTCCTGGGCGTACCGGGAGACGGTGGGGAGCAGCGCGAGGAGCAGGCCGCCCAGCACCCCGACCCCGGTGTCGAAGAGTCGCCGCCCGATCAGCGTGACCAGCCCCGCGGTCAGTCCGATCGCGATCACCGACGGCAGCCGCAGGGCGACCGTCGAGTCGCCGGCGAGCGCGGTGAACCCCGACATGATCAGGTAGTAGCAGGCATGCACCAGGTCGATGTTGCCGATCAGCATGCGGAACTGTTCGAGCGAGAGCGAGGTCGCGTGCCAGGTGACCAGCTCGTCGTTCCACAGGTCGCGGGTGTCGAGCCGCCAGCCGCCGAGGGCCAGCGCGAGGGCGGCCGGCAGCAGCGCCCACCAGCCGTCGCGGGACCGCCCGTCGATCGCGGCGGCGGCCGCCGCCGTCTCGGCCGGGGTGGCCTGCCCGGTCCACTCGACGACCGGCGCGGTCACTTCGCGGTCCGCACGTCGAAGCCGAAGACGTCCCGCGCGGCGGCCCGGCGGAACGCGCGCAGCGCGGCGGCGTCCCGGTCGATGTTCCACTTACCGGAACCGTTGATGTCGAAGTACGCCACGCCCACCATGTCCTTGCGCCGGGCGACGTTGGTGAGCAGGTCGGTGATCTGCCCCGGGCGGCGGGAACCGGGCTCCGCGCCGGTCTCCACGATCAGCAGCGGCCGCCGGGTGAAGGCGCGGACCTGACTGATGGTCGGCCCGAAGAGGTCGGTGAAGGTCTTCTGGCCCTTGATCGTGTAGTAGCCGTCCATGCCCACCCAGTCGACGTACGCGTCACCGGGGTAGAGCGCCCTGATGCTCGTCTTGCGCAGGTAGTTGACCACGTTCGGGGTCCACGTCCAGATCACGTTGGTGGCGCCCTGCCGGGCGAAGATCTCGTGCAGGTGCCGCCAGGCGGCCACGTACTCCGCGGCGGTGTTCGACTTCGTGCCCCAGGAGTACCAGTGGCCGTTCATCTCGTGGGCGAAGGTGAGCGCGATGGGCAGGTTCAGCGTCCGCACGGCCGCCGCGAACTCGGTGACGTACGCGTCGTGCTTGCCGGCGGCGATGTCGCGCAGCGGGATGTCGAAGGGCTCCCAGCGGATCACCGGGAGCGCGCCGTACTGGTGCAGCTCGCGGACCTCGCTGGCGGCGAACTTGTCGTCGAAGCTCTCGAAGACCGCGACCAGGTTGGGGTTCTTGCCGGTCTCGGCGGCGAAGGCGCGGACCTGGGCGAGGTCGGCCCCGCCGCGCACCGTCACGCCGAGGTACTTGTCCTTCGGCGCGCGCAGCGCAGTGACGTCGTACGCGGGTGGCGCCTCCTCGACCGCGGCGGGCGCGGCGCCACCCGGCGCGGCCGGGCCGCTCTCGGCGACCGTGATGTCCACCTTGCGCAGCACGGCGACCTCGGTGAAGGCCAGCGTGAAGACCACCAGGAAGGTGATCAGGTACTTCGTCCTCACCGTACGACCTCGACGTCCTGCTCGGGCTTGACCAGCAGGGCCTGCCCCACCACGGCCAGGTAGAAGACGGCGCTGAACAGGGCCGGGGCGAAGACCAGCGGGTCGGGCTCGACGAGCATCCGCCAGCCCGCCAGGGCGGCCCAGACGATCCCGCTGCCGGCGGTCCAGTAGCGCATGCCGGTCCAGAGCCGCTTGGTCTTGCTCTTCTTGGCGGTGCCGCCGGTGGGCTGCCAGCCCATCCGCCGGCCCCGGATGATGTCGATGATCGCGTAGGCGTGCGCCCAGCCGTAGATCATCTTGACCGTCCAGCTCTCCAGGCCGTACCGGTTGTGGTGCCAGACCGGGAAGATGATCATGTTGTAGACGATGCTCGGCAGGATGAGCAGATAGTTCGCGATCGCGATGTGGTGCGCGAACGCGGTGAGCATCAGCACCGGGATGATCGGCGCGACGAAGGTGAACAGCCCGGTGTGCAGGTAGTAGCAGAACCCGGAGATGTAGCTCAGCCGGGCCCGCCAGCGCAGCTTCGTCGCCCAGAACTTCCGCGAGCCGAGCAGGCTCATCGAGCCGGCACACCAGCGGTACTGCTGGGTGAAGAACGAGTCGACGTCGGCCGGGCAGAGACCGGCGGCCAGCACCACCGGGATGTAGCGCAGGTTCCACCCCTTCATCCGCAGGTCGAAGCCGGTGTGCACGTCCTCGGAGTGCTCGATGAGGGTGGAGCCCCCGATGGAGAAGAGCGCGTCCCGCCGGTAGATCGCGCAGCTGCCGACGCAGATGGCCGAGTCGTGCGCCTGCCGGGACACCTGCACGGAGCGGTAGAACAGCTCCTGCACCGCGCCGGCGCCCCGCTCCACCCAGGTCTGCCCCAGGTGCACCCGGAAGTACTGCGGCGACTGGACGATGCCGGCCCGCGGCTCGGCGTCGAACCACGGCAGCATCTGGTCCAGCATGTCCTTGCGCGGGACGAAGTCGGCGTCGAGGACGAGGATGAACTCGCTCATCGTGCGCTCGAAGGCGTAGCGCATGTTGCCGGCCTTCTTGAACCAACCACGGTTGGGACGGCGCTGGTAGACGAAGCCGAAGGCCAGCGCCATCCGCTCCATCACGTCGTTGGGCGAGTCGTCGAGCACGTAGACCGTGACGTCGCCCCGGTAGTGCCGGCCCATCGCCCGCACGTGCTCCCAGGTGTTGCGCAGCACGTGCGGCGGCTCCCCGCAGACCGGCAGGAAGACGTCCACCGAGGGGTGGCGGGCCGGCTTCCAGGTGCGGACCAGCTCCTGGTGCCGGGCCAGGTCGAAGCCGGGGGTGAAGAGGTTCACACAGAGCGAGATCAGGTAGTAGGCGACGGTGAACAGCAGCAGCGGGGCGAGCAGCCAGAGCCACGGCGTGAGCCGCACGAAGAGCAGCTGGCTGGTGACCAGGCAGCCGAAGCTGACCAGCGAGGGCAGCATCAGCGCGGGCATCCGGCGCTTGCGGTAGGAGACCAGCTCCTCGTCGGTGGGCGGCAGGGGCACCGGGGCGTACGCGGGGCGGACCAGGGCCCCGCTCCGGCGCGGGCTCCACTTCGACAGCTGTCTCGGCACCCGGAACTCGGCGGTCGGCCCGGCCGGGGGCGCCACCGAGGCGGTCTCCTCCGCGGCGGCCGCGTCGGTCGCCGGTGGTGAGGTCATCGCTCCGTCTCCCCGCTGGTCGGACGGCACCGCGGGCGCCCGGCGGCCCGGGCGGGGGCTTGGCTGTCGCCGATCGCATCAGGGAGCCGGGCACGGCGGTACGCCGTGTCTACGTGATGGTCCGATGCTGAAAGCTATTCAGCCGCCAGCACCGCGTCAACCGGCACAAAACCCTGAAAAGCCGTGGGATGGGACGACTCTCGGCGTCTACCGCGTCACCATCGTCCGAGCAGCCCACCCCGATCGACCCGGAGAGCGGAGGGCGCCCGGCCGATCAGGCCCGGACCAGTGGGACCACCAGCACCGCCTCGGTGCCACCGGCGGCACCCTGCCGCAGCTCGATCGAGCCGCGCAGCTCGCCGGTGACCAGGGCCCGGACGATCTGCAGGCCCAGCCGTCCACCCCGGTCGGCGTCGAACTCGGCGGGCAGGCCACGGCCGTTGTCGGCGACCGAGACGTGCAGCTGCTTGCGGAACCGGTGGGCCGACACCAGCACCTCCGGCGGCGCCCCGGCCTCGCCGCCCGGCGCGGCCTCCTCCTCACCGGCCGGCGGGAAGCCGTGCTCGACGGCGTTGAGCAGCAGCTCGTTGAGGACCATCACCAGCGAGGTGGCGATCTCGGCGGGCAGCACGCCGAAGCTGCCGGTGCGCCGCATCCGCACCGACACCTCGGTCGCGGCGACCTCGGTCGCGGCGCTGGCCACCCGGTCGACGATGCCGTCGAACTCGACCGCCTCGTCGCTGGACATGGAGAGCGTCTCGTGCACCAGGGCGATCGAGGCGACCCGGCGTACCGACTCCTCCAGGGCGACCCGGGCCTCCGGCATGGCGACCCGGCGGGCCTGCAGGCGCAGCAGCGCCGCCACCGTCTGCAGGTTGTTCTTCACCCGGTGGTGGATCTCCCGGATGGTGGCGTCCTTGGTGATCAGGGCGCGGTCGCGGCGGCGTACCTCGGTGATGTCGCGGACCAGGACCAGGGCGCCGATCGGCACTCCGGCGGGCATCAGCGGCAGGGCGCGGGTGAGCATGGTGGCGCCGCGGGCGTCGATCTCCCGCCGGGGCGGGCCCTCGCCGCGCAGCGCGGCCAGGATGCCGTTGGCCGCCTCGGTGCCCTCCAGCGGGTCGCCGGCCAGCCGGCGGTGCAGCTTGGCCAGGTCCTCCCCCACCAGGTGCGAGGCGTAGCCCAGCCGGCGGTACGCGGACTGCGCGTTCGGGCTGGCGTAGGTCACCTTGCCGTTGGCGTCCAGCCGGACCAGCCCGTCGCCGACCCGGGGCGCGGAGGTGGTCTCGCCGGGGTGCCGGGGCGGCGGGAAGGTGCCGTCGGCGATCATCTGGGCCAGGTCGTCGGCGGTGGTGAGGTAGTTCAGCTCCAGCTGGCTCGGTGTCCGCGCGGTGGACAGGTTGGTGTCCCGGCCGACCACCGCGACCACCTCGCCGGCCTCCCCGTCGGCGGTCCGCAGCCGCACCGGGATCGCCTCGTGCCGGGCCGGCACGTCGCCGTACCAGACCGGGTCGCCCTCGCGCCAGATCCGGCCCTGCCGGTGGGCCACCTCCAGGTGCGCCACCTCGGGGCCGCCGACGATCCGGCCGACCTGGTCGTCCAGGTAGGCGGTCGGCGCGGTGGTCGGGCGCACCTGGGCCACGCAGAGGAACGTCCCGTCGCCGTCGACCGGCACCCAGAGCAGCAGGTCGGCGAAGGACAGGTCGGACAGCAGCTGCCAGTCGCCGGCGATCCGGTGCAGGTGGTCGATGTCGGAGGGGCGGAGCCGGGTGTGCTCCTCGGCCAGGTCGCGCAGCGTGGACACGCCCACCAGCCTGCCACGCCCCGGTCACATCGTCGCGGTGACCTTCTTCAGCCCGCGCGGCGCGTCCGGGTCCTCGCCCCGGGTCAGCGCCAGCGCCAGCGCGAGCCGCTGCAACGGCAGGATGTCCAGCAGCGGGGCGTGCCGCTCGTCCACCTCGGGGACGGCCAGCCGGGTGGCCCCCGCGACCTCGGCTGAGCCGACCACCAGCACGTCGGCGCGGCGCTCGCCGAGCCGGGGCAGCACCTCGCCCATGGCCCGACCGCCCGGGCCGGAGCCGACCACGGCCAGCACCGGCACGTCCGGGTCGGTCATCGCGAGCGGGCCGTGCAGCAGGTCCGCGCCGGAGAAGGCGAGGGCCGGCAGGTACGACGTCTCCATCAGCTTCAGCGCGGCCTCCCGGGCGGTCGGGTACGCGTACCCCCGACCGGTGGTGACCAGCTGGCCGGCGAAGCGGTAGCGCGGGGCGAGCTGCGCCGGGGTGGGGTCGGCCAGGGTCCGCTCGGCCAGCTCGGGCAGGGCCGCCAACGCCGCGCGCTCGTCGGCCGGCAGCACCCCGTCGCCGGCCCGGATCCCCTCGACCAGCATCAGCAGCGCGAGCAGCTCGGCGGTGTACGTCTTGGTGGCGGCGACCGCCCGCTCGTGGCCGGCGGCGATGTCGACGTTCAGCTCGGCCACCCCGGCCAGCGGCGAGTCGGGGGCGTTGGTCACCGCGAGGGTGAGCGCGCCGGAGGCCCGGGCGGCCCGCAGCACCTCGGTCAGGTCGGGCGAGCCGCCGCTCTGGCTGACCCCGACCACCAGCGCGTCGGACAGGTCGGGGCGGGCGCCGTAGACGGTGACCGTGCTCGGCGAGGCGAGGCCGGCGGGCAGCCCGAGCCGGATCTCGCTCAGGTATGCCCCGTAGAGGGCGGCGTGGTCGGAGGTGCCGCGGGCGGTGAACACCACGTGGCGCGGCCGGCGGGCGGCCACGGCGGCGGCCACCCGGGCGATGGCACCGGCGGCTTCGGCATCGAGCAGGCGGGCGTAGCCGGCCGGCTGCTCGTCGATGTCGGCGGCCATTCCGGCCCCTGCACGCGCCACGGAGACACCCCTTTCTGCGCGGTTCCCGCGCGTTTCATGTTCATTCTTGCACGGTTTGTCGTTCACCAGCAATGCAGCGCGCAAGAACGCGCAGTGGATCACCAAATCGACGCAACATCCCCTAGGCTTGCCCAGCCCCGAATCGACGAGCGAAAGGTCGACGTGTCCGAGGAGCGTGAAGAAGCCGCGCTGACCCCGGAGGAGGAACTCGCCCTCGCCAGACTGGCGCTGGACGAGGGTGAGCTGGCGCATGCCGCCGGCCACCTCGCCGCCGCCCTGGTCCAGGCGCCGACCCTGCCCGAGGTGCACGAGACGCTGGCCCGGATCGCGGCCGCCTCGGGCGGGGACCTCGAGCTGTTCCCGCTCGGGCGGAACGCCTTCGTCGGCGCCGTGGTGGCCCGCGCCCACCTGCTCGCCGCCGCCGGGCGCCCGGCCGAGGGACTCGACCTGCTGGTCGCCGCCACCGGGTACGCGCCCGGGGTGGACTGGGCCGGGGTGCCCTGGGTGACCGCGCCCGAGCTGGCCGCCGCCCTCGATCCGGACCGGACCGCCCGGATCCTGATGCAGGTGTGCGCGGCGGCGCCCGACCCGGTGCCCCGGGCCGAGCGGAGGCCACTGCGGCCGTACCTGCTGCTGGCCCGGCACGCGACCGCCGCGCACCCGCGCCACGGCCTGCTGCTCGGCGCGGCCTCCGCGCTGGCCCGGCGGCTCGGCGAGGCCGGCCTGTCCGTCGCGCTGGCCAGCCGCGGGGTACGCGCCGAGCCGTCCAAGATCGGCGAGGTCTGGCTCGGGTACGCCTACCGCAGCGCCGGCCGGACCCGGGAGGCCCTCGCCGCGCTGGAACGGGCCGTCCGGCACGACCCGGACGACCTCGCCGTGTACGCCGACATCGCCGGCACGCTCGCCGACACCGGCCGGCTGGATCAGGCGCTGGCCTGGGTGGACCGCGCGCTGGCCCGCGACCCGGAGTTCGACTGCGCGGTGCACACCGCGCACCGGCTGCGCTTCCTGCGCGACGGCGACGTCCGGCACCTGGTGGCGCTGGCCGACTTCGTCCGGGACCACCCGGACGACAGCCACCAGCACGGCGACCTGGCCGAGGCGTGCCGGGCCCGGCCCTGGCTGGGACAGGTCACCCCGGCCGTCGGCGTGATGGCCGAGGTGCTGCGCCGCAGCCTCGCCGCCGAGGGCACGCCCGACGCGGCGGTCCGCCTGGCGGCGCCGGAACCGCCCAGCGCCATGCGGACCGTGGCCGTCGCGGTTCCCGGGCTGGACGTGCAGGTCGCCGGGGTGGCCGAACCCGACCCGCGCGAGCCCCGCCGGGCCACCACCTGCCAGCTGTGGCGGTACGAGGGGACGACCCCGGCGCCGACCCTGCCGGTCCCGTCGGTGGTCGCCGCCGACCGGGTCCGCCAGCTCGCGCACCCCGCCTGGCCGCACCCGCCGGCCGCGTACGACATGGCGGTCGGGCTGGCCACCCTGGAGCTGACCGACCTGCTCGGGCTGCTGGTGCACCCGCCCGCCACGCCGGCCTCCGCGCTCGGCCGGGTGCTCAGCGGGCAGGACCCGTCGCTCTGGGTGCGCTGCGTGCAGGTGTGGGCCTGCCTCGGCCTGCTGCACCACCGCACCGACGAGACGTGGGCCGGCTCGACCCGCCGCCGGGTGCTGCTGGAGCTGGTCTGGGGGGTGGAGGACTGGATCACCGAGGCGGCCCTGTTCGCGCTGGTCACCGCCGCCTGGGTGGACCCGGCGGTGCGCCCCGACGTGGCCGGCGTGGTCGCCGAGCGGCTCTCCGACGTGGCGGCGGTGGCCCGGGTCCGGCCGGTGCCGATCGCCGTCTCGGTGGCCCACCTGGCGCTGGCCACCCCGGCGCTGGACCCGGCCGCCACCACGCTGGCCGGCGAGCTGATCAACGCCGCGGCGGCGACACCGGGCGGCCGGCCGGGCCCGCTGACCCGGCTCTGGCGCCGGCTGACCGGCCCGTTCCGGCGCTGACCGCGCCTCGGCGAGGGGGCGTCCGTCGCGGTGGAGCGTGACCACGCCGGGGCCGGGCGAAAATGACGGCGCGGCGGCGGCGTACCCGGTGACGGGACGACGCGGCCGCGGGGGAACGGATCCGCTCAGACCACCGGGGCCTTGCCGAACGCGACCTCGGCCTGCTCCTCGGCGGTGGCGTCGGCACGCGGGGCGTCGTTGGACGACCGCAGCGGCACCTCCTTGATGAACCAGGCCAGCACCGGCACCAGCACCGTGAACAGCACCGCCCACAGGAAGACGTGCGAGATCGCGTCGGCGAGCCCGCCGAGGACCAGCTCACGCGCCTGCGCCGGCAGCTGCTTGAGCTGCCCCAGGTCCATTCCGCGGCCCTCACCGCCACCGCCGCTGAACGCGCCACCGGCGGGCGAGTCGGCGAGCCGGTTGGCGAAGATCGCGCCGAACATCGAGATGCCGAACGAGCCGCCGATCGACCGGAAGAAGGTGGCCCCACCGCTGGCCGCGCCGAGGTCCTTCTGCTCGACGCTGTTCTGTGCGATCAGCATCGAGGTCTGCATCAGGAAGCCCATGCCGGCGCCGAGCACCACCATGTAGAGCGAGGACTCCAGCTTGCCGGTGTCCACCTCCAGGCGGCTGAGCAGGAACATGCCGGTGGTCATCATCACGCCACCGACGATCGGGAAGATCCGGTACCGGCCGGTCTTCGTGATCGCCCGGCCGACCACCAGCGAGACCACCAGCATGCCGAACATCAGCGGCAGCAGCAGCAGGCCGCTGTTGGTGGCCGAGGCGCCCTGCACCGTCTGCTGGTAGAGCGGCAGGAAGTTCATCGCGCCGAACATCGCGAAGCCGAGCAGGAAGCCAATCGCCGAGATCAGCGCGAAGTTGCGGTTGGCGAACAGGCTCAGCGGCAGGATCGGCTCGGGGACCCGGCGCTCGACCAGGCCGAAGGCGACCAGCGCCAGCACCCCCACGGCGGCCAGCCCGAGGATCTGCGGCGAGATCCAGTCGTACTCGTTGCCGCCCCAGGTGGTGATGAGCACGATCGCGGTGATGCCGACCGAGAGCAGCCCGGCGCCCAGCCAGTCGATCTTGTGCTCGGTGCGGTACTTCGGCAGGTGCATGGTGGTCGCCAGGACCAGCAGCGCAAGGCCGCCGAGCGGCAGGTTGACGTAGAACGCCCAGCGCCAGGAGAGGTTGTCGGTGATGAACCCACCGACCAGCGGGCCGGCCACCATGGCGATGGCCATGATGCCGGCGATCATGCCCTGGTAGCGGCCACGCTCGCGGGGCGGCACCAGGTCACCGATGATCGCCATCACGCCGACCATCAGGCCGCCGGCGCCGAGGCCCTGCACCGCCCGGAACGCGATCAGCTCGACCATGCCGTCGGACGTGCCGCCCAGCAGGTCCGAGCCGGACATGCCGCAGAGCGCCGAGCCGACCAGGAAGACCACCACGGAGGTCAGGAAGACCGCCTTACGGCCGTAGAGGTCGCCGAGCTTGCCCCAGATGGGGGTGGAGACGGTGGTGCCCAGCACGTACGCGGTGACCACCCAGGTGAAGTGGTCGACCCCGCCGAACTCGCCGACGATCCGCGGCAGCGCGGTGCTGACGATCATGTTGTCGAGCATCGCGAGCATCATCGCGATCATGAGGCCGAAGAGCACCATGCGGATGTTCGGTCTGGGCCCGGCCTCGGCCTGCTGAACTGCCTGGGCTTCCTGAGTCATGGGTAAGCTCCCCCGGAGATGTGATGCACTTACTTGCCGACCGGCTAGTCAACCTTACTAGCCGGACGGTAAGTTGGACGGCAGGAACCGTCAAGAGAATTGGGTGATAAGGGTGAGGGAGAGCACAGGCGGCACGCGGGAACGCATCCAGGCCGTCGCGCTGGAGCTCTTCACCGAGCAGGGGTACGAGAAGACCTCGCTGCGGGAGATCGCCGAGCGGCTGAACGTCACCAAGGCCGCACTTTACTACCACTTCAAGAGCAAGGACGAGATCGTCAACAGCTTCGTCGAGGACCGGCTGCGCCGGATGGACGAGCTGATCGCCTGGGCGGGCACGCAGCCGGCCACCCTGGCCACCCGCCGGACGCTGATCAACCGGTACGCGGACGCGATGTTCGCCAGCGAACAGCCCTCGGTGATGCGCTTCTTCGAGCAGAACCAGACGGTGCTCAAGAGCCTCTCCGCCGGCGTGCAGATGCGGAAGCGGATGCTCGGGCTGGCCGACCAGCTCTGCCGCGGTGACGACTCGCCGGCCGCCCAGCTGCGCGCGGCGTTGACCCTGTTCGCCGTGCACAGCAGCTGGTTCGCGGTGCGCACCCCGCACATCACCGACGACGAGCGGAAGAAGCTCGCTCTGGAGGTCGCCGACGAGCTGCTCGCCCGCATCGGCGAGCAGGCTCCCGGGGACCCGGCCGCCCCCCGCTGATCGCCCGCGGCCGGCGGCCGGCGGCCGGTCAGGAGACGGTCAGCTCCCGGCGCAGGCCGAGCAGGTCCACCCCGGGCGCGGGTGACCAGTCCTTCGCCGGCAGCCGGACGAAGCCGAGCCGCCGGTACAGCCGGTGCGCGGCGTCGGCCATGCCGGCGCGTACGCAGATGACCACCGCTGCGCAGCCCAGCTCGGCGGCCCGGTCCAGGCAGGCCCGCGCGAGCGCCGCGCCGACCCCACGAGCCTGCGCCGCCGGGTCGACCGCGAGCATCCGGAACTCGGCCTCGCCCGGGCCGGCGAGCTCGGCGTAGCGGGTGCCGGGCAGCACGAAGGTCACCGAGCCGAGCACCGCGCCGGTGGCGTCTTCCACCGCGACCAGCACCTCGCCGTGCGCCGCCCGGGTGGCCACGTCGGCCAGCGTGGCGCCGTACCCGTGCTCGCCCTTGAGCTGCCCGTCCGCCTCGTACGCGGCGACCGTGAGCCGGGCGACCGCGGCGTGGTCGGCCGGCCCGGCCGAACGGATCGACAGGCCGGTCAACCGATCACCGCGATCAGGTCGCCGTCCTGCACCACGTCGCCCTCGTGGACCACGAGCTGCTGCACCACGCCGTCGGACTCGGCGATCACCGGGATCTCCATCTTCATCGACTCCAGGATCACCAGGGTGTCCCCCTCGGACACGGTGTCCCCGGTCGACGCGACGACCTTCCAGACGTTGGCCACCATCTCGGCCCGGATCTCCTCGGCCATCTCCGGCCCTCCCTCTCGCGGTTGCCTGCCGACGTATCCAATCATGCGGCGGCCCCGCGCGGGGCGGTGCGCGACGGTCGGGTGTCGGCCCCGGCGCACGGCGGTCCCGGCCGGCCGCACTAGCATCAGCGGGTCGGACCCCGGCGCCGGGCGGACCGGTGCGTGCCCCGGCGACCGAGGGTCGAGCGCGGCAGGGATCCGGCCAGTCACGAGGAGGTCAGCATGGCGAAGAAGGCCCGTAAGAAGAAGGCCCGCAAGAAGAGCGGCGCGAACCACGGCAAGCGCCCCAACTCCTGAACGGGTACGAGGACGGCCCGGGTCCAGTGGGACCCGGGCCGTTCGTCGTCCGTCGGCAGGTTCAGTCGGCGAGCTCGCGCTCCTCGAAGACCACCAGCTCGGTGAGGCGTACCCGGAGCCGCTCGCGCAGCTGGTCGGGCGCGGTCTCGTTGCCGCAGCAGCGCGCCACCAGCGCCTTCACCTCCTGCTCGATGCCGTACTCGCGCAGGCACGGCCCGCACTCCTCGAGGTGGTGCCGGATCAGGCCACGGCGCTCGTCGGCGCACTCCAGATCCAGGTAGAGGTACATCTCCGCGAGCACCTCGCGGCAGTCCGTCTCGTGCGGTTTCCCACAGCTCACGTCACACCTCCCGGCCGGCGGCGGCGGTCGAGCCCTTCGCGGACTGCGCGGCGCTGAAGCCACGCTCCGCGGCGTACCCCTCGAGCAGCTTGCGCAGGTTGCGACGGCCGCGGTGCAGGCGCGACATCACGGTGCCGATGGGCGTACCCATGATGTCGGCGACCTCCTTGTACGAGAAACCCTCGACGTCGGTCAGGTAGACCGCGAGGCGGAACTCCTCCGGCAACTGCTGGAGGGCCTCCTTGACGTCGCTGTCCGGCAGCCGGTCGAGCGCCTCGGTCTCGGCCGAGCGCAGCCCGCTGGAGGTGTGCGACTCCGCCTCGGCGAGCTGCCAGTCGGTGATCTCCTCGGTGGGCGCCTGGATCGGCTGCCGCTGCCGCTTGCGGTAGGAGTTGATGTACGTGTTGGTCAGGATCCGGTAGAGCCAGGCCTTCAGGTTCGTACCCTGCTCGAACTGGTGGAAGGCGGCGTACGCCTTCAGGTACGTCTCCTGGACCAGGTCCTCGGCATCCGCCGGGTTACGGGTCATCCGCAGCCCGGCAGCGTAGAGCTGATCGACGAAGGGCATCGCGTCCCGCTCGAAGCGGGCCCTGCGCTCGTCCGTCTTCTCGGTGGTCAACCGCAGATCCCCTCGCGTCGGATGCTTTCCCGCCGAGGATACGCGGAACGCGCGGCCCACAGATTCACTTTCACCGGGTGTGCTGGTGCTCACCACGCCCGGGCCGTCAATGGTCGCGGGCCAGTCCGGTCCGCCCAGCAGCTGTCTCACCTGCCGGACGCCCCGTTCGTCCCGCTCCCGGCTGCGTGTCTCGGTCGGCACCGGTCACCCCTCTCGCCAGATTCGTCGTCCGGGGGTTGTAACGCCCGGTCGAGGGGCGGACATTCCACCGGCCGCCCCCGTTCCTGGTCCCGGCCGCGATCGGCTACCGGGGCTGGGACCAGGAAGGGCCTGGGAGGGACGGTCCCGACCACCCGAACCGGGCGGCCGACACCATTCGATGCAACGAGGCGCGTCCGGGGCCGGAAACGGTCCGTCGGCCGCGTCGCAGCGCCCGCCGGGCCGTTTCCGGCGGGTCAGCCGGCCGCCCAACCCCGGGCCCGCAGCCAATCGAGCACCGCCGCCGCCACCCCCGCCGGGTCGCGGCGCAGGTCGTGCCGCTCGCTGGGCCGGACCAGCACGGTCACCGAGCCGCCGCCGGCGGGCACGCCGAAGGGATCCCGGTCCCCGTTGACCACCAGCGTCGGCAGCCCGGTGCGCAGCTCGTCCGCCCGGGAGCGCTCCGGCCGACCCGGCGGGTGCAGCGGGAACGCCAGCGCCACCACCCCGGCCGCGCCGACCGCACGTGCCGTCCGGCAGGCGACCCGGGCGCCGCTGGACCGGCCGCCGACGATCAGCGGCAGGCCCGGGTGCCGGGCGCGCAGCACGCCCAGCACCGCCGTCCACGCCTCGTCGAGGTGCCCGGCCGGGGCCGGCGCCCGACGCCCGGCCACCCGGTACGGCTGGGTCACCCGGGCCACCGCGACAACGGCGGCGAGCGCGGCGTCGCGGACCGCCAGCAGATCGGGCGCGTCGACGTCACCGCCGGCGCCGTGCCCGAGCACCAGCAGGGCGGCCGCCGGGCCGGCCGGCAGGTCGGTCACCAGCCGGGCCGGCCCGCGCGGGGTCTCCAGGTCGTCGGTATGCGCCACCGCGCCATTCTGCGCGCCGACGCCACCACCCAGGCGACGTGCCGCGCGGACGGGCGATCAGCTCGGGCGCGCCGGAGCGGTCAGCTCAGCGGCACCAGGGTGAGCAGGCGGTCCCGCACCGGCGGGCCGGCGTCGCTGGCCGCGTCCGGGTCGGGCTCCACCTCGCTGCGCCAGGCCACCAGCATGGCCCGCCGCTCGCGTGGCGTGGTGCCGCCCCACACGCCGTGGCAGTCGCCCACCTCCAGCGCCCAGGCCAGGCAGGAGCCCTGCACGTCGCAGCCGCGGCACAGGGCCACCGCCGCGTCGGCCGGCTCGTTCGGCGCCGGAAAGAAGGTCTCCGGATCGACGCTCTGACAGGTTCCTCTGGTCCGCCAGGCGTCGTCGTGCCGACGCTCGCGCAACGCCCGCAACAGTCGCGGATCCCGTCGTGCGGCGGCCACCTCGTGCGGACGGGGCAAACGTGCCCGGGTCATCACACCCACCTCCCCCGTGGGACCGGCAAGATCGACGGGCGTCGCTCGCCCCGCGCGAAGACGCTCCCAGTGCCGGCGCTGTGTTCTATCGCACCGGCGCTGTCGGAGACAAGGGGGTGCCAGAAAGATGACCGAAGGTCCGGGAGACGTTTCCCCCGGAACTCTGGCAATTGGTACGCGACAATGTCGCCCGAGTCGTCCTCAGAAAAGCGTCAGCTCCTCCTCGTCGCGCCGCGCCGGCAGCGGCACCCGGCGCACCAACTCCGGCCCGTCGTTGCGGACGTCGCCGACGCCCCGACCGACCGGGCGGATCTCCAGCCCCGCCAACCAGCCCGGTGACGGCGGCGCCAGCAGCGCCCCCGGTTCCTCGGCCGGGGCGAGCCAGTCGGCCCAGCGCTCCCGGGGCAGCAGCAGCGGCATCCGGTCGTGCACCTGCGCCAACTCACCCGTCGCCGCGGTGGTCAGCACGCTGAAGGTGAGCAGCGACTCCCAGGACGACCAGATGCCGGCGAACGCCAGCACCGAGCCGTCCCGCGGGGTCATGAAGTAGGGCTGCCGGCCGCCGTCGGGCAGCCGCACCCACTCGTACCAGCCGTCGGCCGGCACCAGGCAGCGGCGCCGGGCGAACGAGCCGGCGTACGCCCGGCTGGTGGCGACCGTCTCGGCGCGCGCGTTGATCATCCGGGCGGCACCCGCGGCGGAGCGGGACCAGTGCGGCAGCAACCCCCACCGGCCCGTCGAGAGCACCCGGCCGCGCTCGGGATCGACCCGGACCAGCGGCACCGGGTCGGTGGGCGCGACGTTGTGGTCCGGGCCCAGCCGGCCGTCGGTCTCGTCGTACGACTCGAACAGGGCGCTCAGGTCGCCCGCGCTCCGGGTCGTCGCGTACCTCCCGCACATGGCGTCCACGCTAACGCCCCGCGGGCCCCCCGGCTGTCCCGCCAACCGGGAGTCCGGCGGGCGGACGGTCCGCCGACCGGAGAACTTGGCAGAATGTCATCGTGGGGAATCCGAGCGCGACCCGGCCGCCACTGCCGTGGACCGCACCGACCGCCAGCGATCCGGTGGCGGCGACGCTGCGCCTGCCGGGCTCCAAGTCGATGACCGCCCGCGCGCTCGTGCTCAGCGCCCTGGCCGGCGGCCCGTCGACCCTGCACGGGCCGCTGCGCGCCCGGGACACCGAGCTGATGGCCGGCGGCCTGCGCGCGCTGGGGGCACACGTCTCCGTCTCCGACGACGAGCGCTGGCTGCTCCGACCGCACCCGCTGGTCGGCCCCGCGCACGTCGACGTCGGGCTGGCCGGCACGGTGATGCGCTTCGTGCCGCCGGTCGCCGGCCTGGCCTCCGGCCGGGTCACCTTCGACGGCGACCCGCAGGCCCGGGTCCGCCCGCTGGGCCCGCTCATCGGCGCGCTGCGCGCGCTCGGCGTCCGGATCGACGCCCCGGCCACCGGCAGCCTGCCGCTGGTGGTGCTCGGCGAGGGCCGGATCACCGGCGGCGAGGTGGTGATCGACGCCTCCGCCTCCAGCCAGCTGGTCTCCGGGCTGCTGCTCGCCGGGGCACGCTTCGACCGCGGCTTGGTGGTCCGGCACCAGGGGCCGCCGGTGCCCTCGGCGCCCCACCTGCGGATGACCGTGCAGATGCTCCGGGCCGCCGGCGCCGCGGTCGACGACAGCGAGCCCGACGTGTGGACGGTGGAGCCCGGCCGGCTCGCCGGCCGCGGTTGGGAGATCGAGCCGGATCTCTCCGGCGCCGTCCCGTTCTTCGCCGCCGCGCTGGTCACCGGGGGCGAGGTAACGCTGCAGGGCTGGCCGCGCAGCAGCGCCCAGCCGGTCGAGCAGCTGCGCTCGCTGCTGCACCGGATGGGCGGCGAGGTCACCCTCGGCACCGCCGGGCTGACCGTCCGCGGCACCGGCACGGTGCACGGGCTGACCGCCGACCTCTCCGACGTCAGCGAGCTGACCCCGGCGCTGACCGCGCTGGCCATGCTGGCCGACTCGCCGTCGGTGTTCACCGGCATCGCGCACATCCGCGGCCACGAGACCGACCGGATCGCCGCGCTGGCCCGGGAGTTCACCGCGCTCGGCGCCGACCTCACCGAGACCGCCGACGGGCTGGAGATCCGGCCCCGCCCGCTGCGCGGCGGCACCTTCCGCACGTACGCCGACCACCGGATGGCGCACGCCGCCGCGGTGGCCGGGCTGGCCGTCCCCGGCATCGAGGTGGACGACGTGTCGTGCACCGCGAAGACCATGCCGGAGTTTCCGGCACTATGGTCGGCGATGGTGACCGGCAAGAGCTGACGGACGAGGGGGCGGTCCTGGCGACCAAGCGGCGGGAGTACGACGAGGACGACGTACGGGTCCGGCCCGGCAGGTCCTCGCGGCCACGCACCCGGACCAGGCCGCGGCACGCCGACGCGGTGGACGGCTTCGTGATCGCCGTCGACCGGGGGCGCTACACCTGCGTCCGACCCGACTCCGGCCCCGACGACCCGACGATCACCGCGATGCGCGCCCGCGAGCTGGGGCGCAAGTCGGTGGTGGTCGGCGACCGGGTCGGGCTGGTCGGCGACACCTCCGGTGCGGAGGGCGCGCTGGCCCGGATCGTCCGGATCGCCGAGCGCCGCTCGGTGCTGCGGCGCACCGCCGACGACGACGAGACCACCGCCGAGGGGCGGCTGGAACGGGTGGTGGTCGCCAACGCCGACCAGCTGGTGATCGTCAGCGCGCTGGCCGACCCGCCGCCGCGCACCGGGTTCATCGACCGCTGCCTGGTGGCCGCGTACGACGCCGGCGTCGAGCCGCTGCTCTGCCTGACCAAGGCCGACCTGGCCGGCCCGGAGGCGGTGGTCGGCTACTACGCGGAGCTGGAGCTGCCGTACGTGCTGATCCGGCCGGGCGCCGACCTGGAGGCGCTGCGGGCGCTGCTCGCCGGGCGGATCTCCGTCCTGGTCGGGCACTCCGGGGTGGGCAAGTCGACGCTGGTCAACCGGCTGGTCCCGGAGGCCGCCCGGGCGGTCGGCGTGGTCAGCGCGATCGGCCGCGGCCGGCACACCTCCACCAGCGCGGTGGCGCTGCGGCTGCCGGCCACGCCGGGGGCGGACGGCGACCCGGGCTGGATCATCGACACCCCGGGGATCCGCAGCTTCGGGCTGGCCCACGTCTCCGCCGACAGCCTGCTGCACGGCTTCCCCGACCTGGTCGAGGGGACGGTGGACTGCCCGCCGAACTGCCCGCACACCGCCGACGAGGCGGACTGCGCGCTGGACGCCTGGGTGACCGCGGGCCGGGCCGACCAGCGCCGGCTGGCGTCGTACCGGCGGCTGCTGGCCTCCCGGGCCGGCGAGGGCGACCCGCACGGGGAGCCGGAGCGCAACCCCGGCGACCCGCTCGCCGGCTCGTGACAACCGGCCGGTGCCCGACCACCCGGCCTCGCCGCGGGGCCGGCGCGGTGCCGGGCGGCCGGGGCGGCCCTTCGACGCGGGCCGCCGGTGGGTGGCCCGGCCGGCGTCGCTACCGTTTGCTGCCATGACCGGGTACGCCGACGACATCGCCCTCGCCCACCGGCTCGCCGACGCCGCCGACGCCATCTCGACGGCCCGCTTCCGGGCGCTGGACCTGCGGGTGGAGGCCAAGCCGGACCTGACCCCGGTCTCCGACGCGGACACCGCGGTGGAGCGTGGGATCCGTGCCCTGCTGGCCACCCACCGGCCGGACGACGGGCTGCTCGGCGAGGAGTACGGCGCGCAGCCGGCCGCCGGGCCCGGTGGCCGCCGCTGGATCGTCGACCCGATCGACGGCACGAAGAACTTCGTCCGTGGCGTCCCGGTCTGGGCCACCCTGATCGCCCTGCTCGAGGGCGACCGCCCGGTGGTCGGCCTGGTGTCCGCCCCGGCGCTCGGCCGGCGCTGGTGGGGAGCGGTCGACGGGGACGCGTACGCCGGGCCGGACGCCGCCTCCGGCGAGCCGATCCGGGTGTCCGCGGTGCGCGACCTGGCGGACGCCAGCCTCTGCTACTCCTCGCTCACCGGCTGGGAGGCGGCCGGCCGGCTGGACGCGATGCTCCAGCTGATGCGGGACACCTGGCGCAGCCGGGCGTACGGCGACTTCTACGGCTACATGCTGCTGGCGGAGGGCGCACTCGACGTGATGGTGGAGCCGGAGCTGTCCCTGTGGGACGTGGCCGCGCTGGTGCCGATCGTCACCGCGGCGGGCGGCTCGTTCACCGATCTGGCCGGTCGTCCCGCCCCTGGCGGGGACGGCTCGACGGAGGTCAGCGCGGTCGCCACCAACGGTCCGCTGCACCCCGACATCCTGGCCCGGCTGGGTCGGCCGACCGCGCGCTGAACCCCCGACACCCTCTATCCTCGCCACGTGGTGTCCTCCGGCTGGTGCTTCCTCGCGGCGATGATCGTCGCGTACGGCGTGGCCAACATGCTGCAGTCGGTCGCCGCCGCGCGGACCACCGTGCACCACACCTTCGATCCGGGCCTGCTGCTGCGGCTGGCCGGCCACCGGACGTACCTGATCGGGCTGCTCTGCCAGGTCACCGGCTTCGTGCTGGCCTTCCTGGCCCGCCGGGACCTGCCGTTGTTCCTGGTCCAGGCCAGCGTGGCCGCCGGGCTCGGGGTGACCGCGCTGCTCGGGGTGGTGGTGCTCAAGTGGCGGCTGCCGGCCGCCGAGGTGGCGCTGCTGGCGCTGCTGTTCGGCGGGATCACCGCGCTGGTGCTCTCGGCCGAGCCGGCCCCGTCCAAGGCCCTGGGCCTGGCCGGCGTGATCACCCTGGCCGCCGCGCTGGTCGGCATCGCGGTGCTCGGCTGCTTCGCGGTGCGCCTGCACGGCTCACCCGGCTCGGTGGCGCTCGGCTCGCTCGCCGGGCTGGCCTTCTCGGCGGCCGCGGTGGCGGCCCGGCCGCTCGCCTCGGTCGGGTCGATCGAGGCGCTGGTCCGGGACCCGCTGCTCTACCTGCTGATCGCCCACTCGATCGTCGGGCAGCTGCTGCTCGGCCTGGCCATGCAGCGCGGCTCCACGACCGCGGCGGTCGCCGCGATGGACGCCGCCGGGGCGGTGCCCGCGGCGATCGTCGGGCTGCTGCTGCTCAACGACAAGATCTGGCCCGGCCGGGAGTGGCTCGCCGCGGTTGGCTTCCTGGTCACCCTGACCGCGGTGATCGGGCTGACCCGGTACGCCGAGCCGCAGCACCACCACACCCGGGCCCGAGCCCGGGAACGCGCGGCCCTGGCCGCCACCGCGGCCGCCCAGCGGAGCTGACCCGCCGCCCGACCGGCGGCCCGCCCGCGCTCAGGCCGCCTCGACCGGCTTGCGCCGGAGCACCACCCGCTCGTAGAGGCGCTCCAGGGCGCCCGCCGTCCGCTCCCAGGTGTAGCTGCACCGGACCCGGTCCACCGCGGCGTGCCCGTACGCGAACCGGCCCGCGTTGTCGGCCAGCAGCCGGCGCAGCGTCACACCCAGCGTCCGAACGTCGCCCGGCGGCACCAGCTTGCCGGTCACCTCGTCCACCACCGCGTCGGCGATCCCGCCCATCGCGTAGCCGACCACCGGCACGCCGCAGGCCATCGCCTCCAGCGACACCCGGCCGGCCGCCGCGTAGTGCGGGGTGCAGGCGACCACGTCCGCGGAGCGGTACCAGGTGGCCATCTGGTCGTGCGGCACCGCCCCGACCAGCCGCACCTGACCGGCCACCCCGGTCCGCTCGGCCAGCTCGCGCAGCCGGCGGGCCTCCGCGTGGGTGCCGAGCTGCTCCGGGGGCGGCCCGCCGGCGATCACCAGCTCGGCGTCCCCGACCAGGCGCATCGCCCGGATCAGGTCCTCCTGGCCGTGCGCGGGCGAGAGCCCGCCGACGGAGAGGATCCGGGCCCGCCGATCGCGCGGGGCGGCCTCGCCGTCGGGGTGGAACTGCGCGGTGTCCACGCCGGTCGGCACCATCGCCACCGAGGTGCGTTGCAGACCCATCCGGGTCAGCTCGTCGACCTCGTCGTTGCACTGGGCCACCGCGATGTCCACCGCCCGGGTCAACGCCCGCTCCAGCGGGATCCGCTCGCCCGGGCCGTCGTACTCGCGGCCGAGGTGGCGCAGCTGCTCGACGCCGAGCGAGTGGAAGGTCTGCACCACCGGGATGTCCGTCTCGCGAACCGCGTGCGCGGCGGCCAGGCCACCGATCCAGTAGTGCCCGTGGACCACGTCCGGCGTCCACTCCCCCGCCCAGCGCTCGGCCAGCCAGCGGCCGTACTCGGCGACGTAGGCGACCAGCTCGGCGGTGGGCGTCGGTCGCGCCGGCCCGACCGGCACGCGCAGGACCTGGTAGCCGTCCACCGCGACGCTCTCCGGCAGGGCCGGGTCGTCGCGGCGCTCGTACACGCGGACGTCGTGGCCGCGGCCGGCCAGCTCCGCGGCGACCCGGGCGATGTGCTCGTGGGTGCCGACTGCTGAACTTTCCGCGTACCGGGACGGGCCGGCGTGCGCGCAGACGAGGCCGACGCGCATGGTGCACCTCCATGCGATCTGCGAGGGAAGGTCCTCCGCTCAGAGCGTCCCATTAACCGCGCTCCGACGAGCCGAAACCTGACACCTTGGCGGCACCCGGCCGCGGACCGGCCGATGCCGTCGCCTCGGCGGTGTGCCGGACGACACCCCCTCGCTGGGGTGCCGCCCGCCGATTGGGCCGGGCCCGCCGGCATGACCGCACCCGCCCGGGGGTACCGCTGGAGAATGCCGATGACCCGCAGCCTGACCGATGCCACCGTGGTGGTCACCGGCGCCTCCAGCGGGATCGGCACCGCGACCGCGTACGCCCTGGCCCGCCACGGCACCGCGGTGGTGCTCGCCGCCCGCAGCGAGGCCGCCCTGGAGGAGGTCGCCCGGCGCTGCCGGGAGTTGGGCGGGCGGGCCCTGGCGGTGCCCACCGACGTCACCGACCCGGCGTCCCTGGAGGCGCTGGCCGCCCGGGCGGCGGCCGAGTTCGGGCACCTGGACGGCTGGGTGAACAACGCCGCGGTGAGCGCGGTGGGGCTCTTCGACGAGATCCCGGTGGCGGAGTTCCGCCGGGTGGTCGAGGTCAACCTGCTCGGCACGGCGTACGCGACCCGGGCGGCGCTGCCCTGGCTGAGCGCGTCCGGCGGCGGGGTGCTGGTCAACAACGCGTCGGTGCTGGCCGAGGTGGCGATGCCCTACCAGTCGGCGTACAACGCGACCAAGCACGGCATCCGCGGGCTGACCGACACGGTCCGCCAGGAGCTGCGGGTGACCGGTCGGGGCAACGTCTCCATCTGCACCGTGCTGCCGGCCACCATCGACACCCCGTTCTTCCGGCACACCGGCAACCACACGGGGCGGGAACTCGTCCCGCCCCCGCCGGTCTACCCGCCGGAGGTGGTGGCCGAGACGATCGTCCGGCTGCTGCGCCGGCCCCGGCGGGAGGCGTACGCGGGCGGCGCGGCGCGGCTGATCGGCCTGCAGTGGCGGCTCGCCCCGGCGGTGGCCGAGCGGGTGCTCGGCTGGTACGCGCACCGCACCCAGTTCGGCCCGGGCGGCGCGGCGGACAGCGTGGGGAACGTGTTCGCCGGGGACGCCGCGGCACCGGGAGCGGGCGACTGGCACGGCCGGCGGCGGCAACTGGTCCGGGTGACCGCCGCCTTCGGGTTGGCCGCCGCCGGCACCGCGGTGGGCACGATGGCCGCGATGACCCGGCGGTCCCGGACGGACCGGCGATGAGTGGCCCGGAGCGGCCGGATGCGCGCCCGGCGCCCGGCAGGCACAATGGGACGATCATGCCGACGGATGCCCGGTACCTGCTGGCGGCGGACGACTCCTCCGCGGTCGTCCGGCTGAGCGGGGTGCTCGACGACGCCGCCGCCGACCGGGTCCGGGACGCGCTGCTCGAACGGCTCTGCGACCGGCCCGGCCCGATCGTGGTGGACGTGTCCCGGCTGCGCCCGGCCGGCCCCGCCGCCGGCCGGATGCTGGCGCAGGTGCGGCGCACCGTCGCCGACTGGCCCGCCGCGGACCTGCTGGTGGTCGATCCGGCCGGCGCGCTCACCGGGGTCGGGGCGGACGAGCTGTCGATCCTGCCGGGCACCGAGGAGGCGACCGCCGCGTTGGCACGTACGCCGATGGCGGCGGTGCTCATCGCGGACCTCGCGCCGGCGGTCGGCGCGGCCCGGACGGCCCGCGAGCTGGTGGCCTCCGGTTGCGCCCGGTGGGGCGTGCCGGAGCTGGCCGAGCCGGGCGCGATCGCGGTGACCGAGATGGTGAACAACGTGGTGGCGCACGCCCGGACACCGATGACCGTCCGGCTGGCGCCGCGGGGCTCCGGGCTGCACATCGCGGTTCGCGACCACTCCCCCCGGCAGCCGGCGTACGCCGGGCTGGCCCCGCTGAACTCGGCCGGCGGCCGTGGCCTGCTGTTGATCGACACGGTGGCCCGCCGCTGGGGCAGCACGCCGGTGCCGGACGGCAAGGTGGTCTGGTGCGTGCTGTACGCCGCGGACGAGACCGCCCAATCGGGCTGACTCGTCCCGTTTCCTCCCGATCGCGGGCCCCGGCTCCGGTTACCCCGCCCCGCGCAGTGGGTAGTGCTCAGCCATGCGCGACGACGAGTTCCCGACCCCCGTTTCCGACCCCGAGTCCCTCGGCCTGCCCGACACCGCCGACGACGACTCGACCGCCAACGACGACGTGCTGACCGGCCGCGAGGCCGACGGTCCGGATCCGGCCCAGCTGCCGGGCGACCGGACGCCGGTGGCCGTGGACGACTTCGGCACCACCGCCGACGAGCAGCTCGACGGCGAGTCGCTGGACTACAAGCTCGACCGCGAGCAGTACGAGCGGGCCGCCGACGACCCGCTGGCCGGCCCGGTCGACCCGGAGATCGCGGCCGAGGCGGACAACGAGGAGGCCGCCGCCCAGGCGCAGCTCGACGCCGACGTGCTCGACCCGGGCCCCACCTCGGACCCGAACTCCCCGGTCTCCATCTACGACCACGGTCAGCTCGGCACGGTCGCCGACGCCACCGTCGGCCGGCTGGTCGAGCCGGACGAGGGCGCGCACACCGACGTGGAGACCGACAACGTCGCGTACGACGCGGGCGCGGCCGGCGGCGGGGCCACCGCCGAGGAGCTGGCCATCCACGAGACGGAGCCGCCGGCGGCACGCTGAGCTCAGCCGTCCAGCCCGCGCTCGATCGCGTACCGGGTCAGCTCGACCCGGTTGTGCAGCTGGAGCTTGCCCAGCGTGTTCTGCACGTGGTTCTGCACCGTGCGGTGGGACAGCTCGAGCCGCTCGGCGATCTGCCGGTACGACAGCCCCTTCGCGACCAGACGCAGCACCTCGGTCTCCCGCTCGGTGAGCCGGGGTGCGCCGTCGTTCCGGGCCGGCGCGCCGGGCGCCGGAGCGGCTGCCAGCCGCCGGTACTCGCCGAGCAGCAGCCCGGCCAGGCCCGGCGTGAAGACCGGCTCACCGGCGGCGGTCCGGCGCACCGCGTCCAGGAACTCCGCGGGGGCGGCCGACTTCACCAGGTAGCCGGTGGCGCCGGCCTTCACCGCGTCCAGCACGCCCTGCTGCTCGCCGCTGGCCGACAGCATCAGCACCCGCACCTCGGGCAGCGCCGCGCGCAGGCCGTGGATCACCTCCACCCCGGACACGTCCGGCAGTTGCAGGTCGAGCACCACCACGTCGGGGCGCGCGGCGGCGGCCACCCGGACCGCCTGCCGCCCCTCGCCGCTGGTGGCCACCACCTGGTGGCCGGCCTCGGTGAGATCCCGGGCCACCCCCTCGCGCCACATCGGGTGGTCGTCCACCACCATCACCCGGATCACCGGCCGCTCCTGCCCGGTCACCGCGATCCCTCCCGCCCCGCCGGCCGCGGGCGGGGCACCACCAGCTCGACCTCGGTGCCCTCGCCCGGCGCCGAGACCACCCGGACCCGACCGCCGAGATCGGCGACCCGGCCGCGGATGGACTGGGCGACGCCGAGCCGCCCCTGCCGGGCCGCCTCGGCCAGCCGTCCCGCGGTCATCCCCGGGCCGTCGTCCCGCACCGACACCGTCACCGAGTCCCCCTCGTCCTCCACCAGCACCCAGGCCCGGCCGCCGCCGTGCCGGTCCACGTTGTCCAGCGCCGCCGCCACCGCCGCGGCCAGCTCCCGGGCGGTCCCCGCGGGCAGCGGCACCGGGGTGGCCGGCGCGGAGACCTGCACCCCGGGGCGCGGGGCGAGCAGGGATCGCAGGTCCAGCGTGCCCGCCGCCGGCCCCGGACCGGCCCCGGCGATCAGCGCCCGCAGCGCCGCCTCCTGCTCGCCGGCGAGCCGGGCCAGCTCACCGGCCTCGCCGTCCAGGTCGGCGCCGCGCCGCTGCACCAGCGCCAGCACCTGCAGCACCGAGTCGTGGATACCGCGGGCCAGCCGGTCCCGCTCCCGGGCCGCCGCCTCCAGCTGCACCGCGCGCTGCAGCCGCTCCTCGGCGGTCACCGCCAGTCGCGCCACGTGCCCCACCACCACCCCGGCGAGCAGCAGCAGGATCAGCCCGGTCAGCGAGGAGGTGCCGAGCCGGCCCCGGCTGGCCAGGTCGGCCAGGCCGACCACCAGCGCGGCGATCGCCCCCCGCCGCCGGCCGCCGGAGACCGCCCAGGCCAGCACCGGCCCGCCCTCCCAGACCACCGCCAGGGTCGGCGCCCCGCCGGCCAGCGCCGCCCGGCCGACCACCCAGGGCGTGACGGCGAGCACGGCGAGCACGACGCCCAGGTCGACCAGGAGCAGCGGCCAGCGGCGGGTGGCGGGGCGGGGATAGCCGGCGGCGGTCACCCCGGACCAGGCCAGCATGGCCAGCAGCACCGCCCCGGCGGCGAGCGGGTGAGCGTACCGGCCGGCGTCGCGGACCACCACCAGCCCGACGTACGCCAGGGAGGCGAAGCGGAACACCGCGACCGAGCGCCAGAGCGGCACCTCGAACCCACCCGGCGGCGACGGCATGGCGGTCACCATGCCACAGTCGCCCGGTGGGGCGGGGGTCCGCCGGGTGCGCTCCGGAGAACCCTGACGTACGGTGGAAATGGCGCGAATAACCCCGAGACGCGCTGTCGGGACAGGGCCATGACAAACGCCGAACTGCCAACACCGCGTACGGTTGTGCCCATCGAACCTTCCCTCCTCATCGCCGAGGCCTTCGACCAGGCCCAGGTGACCGAGCTACGGCACTCGGTCACCTCGTGCGCGCACTCCTCGGGGTTGAGGGGCCAACGGCTGGACGACTTCGTGCTCGCGGTCAACGAGCTGATCACCAACGCGGTGCGGCACGGCGGCGGCCGGGGCTGGCTGCGCCTCTGGAACCGGCCCGGGAAGCTGGTCTGCGAGGTCTCCGACCACGGCAACGGGATCAGCACCTCCCGGCTGAGCGACCGGGCCCGACCGGCCCCGGACACCGCCGGCGGCTGGGGCCTCTGGCTGGCCCGGGAGCTCAGCGACGCGATGGAGGTGGACAGCGGCGCGGCCGGCACCACCGTCCGGATCAGCGCGACGGTCCACTGAGCGCGACGATCAGCCGAACAGGGCGCTGACCGACTCGCCGTTGTGGATCCGGCGCATCGCCTCGGCCAGCGCCGGCGCCACCGACAGCACCTCCAGCTTGGGCACCCGCTTCTCCTGCGGGATCGGCACGGTGTTGGTGCAGATGATCTCCAGCACCCCCTCCTCGGCGCTGAGCCGCTCCAGCGCGTCGCCGGAGAAGAGGCCGTGCGTGCAGGCCAGCCGGATCGACCGGACCTCCCGCTTGCGCAGGTGCCCCATCAGCTCGATAACCGTGCTGCCCTTGGCGATCTCGTCGTCCAGCACGATCACGTCCCGGTCGGCGACCTCACCGATCACCGTGCTGATGGTGACCCGGTCGTCGCTGAACCGCTGCTTCGCCCCGGCCGCGACCGGGGTGCCCAGCAACCGGGCGAACGCCGCCGCCTCCTTGGCGTTGCCCAGGTCCGGCGAGACCACCACGGTGTTGCTCAGGTCGTGGCCCCGGAAGTGCCGGGCCAGCTCGCGCAGCGCGTGCAGATGGTCGACCGGGACGCTGAAGAAGCCGTGCACCTGCGGCGAGTGCAGGGTCATCGCCAGCACCCGGTGGGCTCCCGCCGAGGTGAGCAGGTCGGCCACCAGCCGGGCGCCGATCGAGATCCGCGGCGCGTCCTTCTTGTCCGAGCGGGCGTACGCGTAGTGCGGCAGCACCACCGTGATCCGGCCGGCCGACGCGCCCCGGGCGGCGTCGATCATCAGCAGCAGCTCGACCAGGTGCTCCTGCACCGGCGGCACCAGCGGCTGGATCAGGAAGACGTCCCGCTCCCGGCAGTTCGCCCGCAGCTGCACCTCCAGGCAGTCGTTGGCGAACCGGGAGACCCGTACCGGGTGCAGCGGGACGTCGAGGTGGGCACAGATCTCGGCGGCCAGCTCGGGATGGGCGGTTCCGCTGAACACGGCGATGTCGCGCACGGTGCCGATGGTAGGCGAAGCGGCACGGTTCTCGGGGCGCGCCCGGGCCGGGTACGGTGCCGCCATGACCGGAGAGTACGTCGCCGCCATCGACCAGGGCACCACCTCCTCGCGGTGCATCGTCTTCGACCGGGCGGGTGAGATCGTCTCGGTGGCGCAGCGGGAGCACCGGCAGGTCTTTCCCCGGCCCGGCTGGGTGGAGCACGACGCCGAGGAGATCTGGGAGAACGTCCAGCAGGTGGTGCGGGACGCGCTGGCCGACGCCGGCACCGACCCGCGGGGACTGGCCGCGGTCGGCATCACCAACCAGCGGGAGACGACCGTGGTCTGGGACCGCGCCACCGGGCGTCCGGTGGCCCCGGCGATCGTCTGGCAGGACACCCGCACCGGGCCGCTGCTGCGCGAGCTGGCCGAGTCGTACGGCGAGGAGGGGCTGCGCGCCCGCACCGGCCTGACCCTGGCCACCTACTTCGCCGGCCCCAAGCTGCGCTGGCTGCTGGACCACACCGACGGCCTGCGCGAGCGGGCCGAGCGGGGCGAGGTGCTCTTCGGCACCATGGACAGCTGGCTGATCTGGAAGCTGACCGGCCGGCACGTCACCGACGTGACCAACGCCAGCCGCACCATGCTGATGGACCTGGAGACCCTGGACTGGTCCCCCGAGCTGCTCGACGCGCTGCGCGTGCCGGCCGCGATGCTGCCGGAGATCCGCTCCTCGGCCGAGGTCTACGGCACCGCCGGCGGGGTGCTCGACGGGGTGCCGGTGGCCAGCGCGCTCGGCGACCAGCAGGCTGCCCTGTTCGGGCAGACCTGCTTCCGCCCGGGCGAGGCGAAGTGCACCTACGGCACCGGCAGCTTCCTGCTGCTCAACACCGGCGCCAGCCCGGTGGTGTCCCGGCACGGGCTGCTCACCACCGTCGCGTACCGGATCGACGGGCAGCCCGCCGCGTACGCCCTGGAGGGGGCGATCGCGGTCACCGGCTCGCTGGTGCAGTGGCTGCGGGACAATCTCGGGCTGATCGCCAGCGCCGCCGAGGTGGAGGAGCTGGCGGCCACCGTGGACGACAACGGCGGCTGCTACGTCGTACCGGCCTTCTCCGGGTTGTTCGCGCCGCACTGGCGCAGCGACGCCCGGGGGGTGATCGCCGGGCTGACCGGCTACATCACCAAGGGGCACCTGGCCCGCGCGGTGCTGGAGGCGTCCGCCTGGCAGACCCGCGAGGTGGTCGACGCGATGGACGCCGACTCGGACGTGGCGCTGCGCCGGCTGCGGGTGGACGGCGGGATGACCGCGAACGGGCTGCTGATGCAGTTCCTCGCCGACGTGCTGGACGTGCCGGTGGTCCGCTCCCGGATCACCGAGACCACCTGCCTCGGCGCCGCGTACGCCGCCGGCCTGGCGGTCGGCTTCTGGCCGGATCTGGACACCCTGCGGGAGCAGTGGCGCTCCGACGCGCACTGGACGTCCCGGATGGACCCGGAACACCGCGAGCGGGAGCTGCGCCAGTGGCGCAAGGCGGTGGCGCGCACCCTGGACTGGGTGGAGTGACCGGCCCGGGCGTGAGCCGGGCCGGCCCGGTCACGCCCAGCGGTCGCCGGTGAGCCTCTGGTAGACGTCGACGTACCGGGCCCGGGTGGCCTCGACCACCTCGGCCGGCACCTCCGGCGCCGGCGACCGCTTGTCCCAGCCGCTGGCGGTGGCCCAGTCCCGGACGTACTGCTTGTCGTAGGAGAACTGCGTGCGGCCGGGCTGGTACGACTCCGCCGGCCAGTACCGGGACGAGTCCGAGGTGAGCACCTCGTCGCCGAGGACAAGTGTGCCGTCCGGCGCCCAACCCAGCTCGATCTTGGTGTCGGCGACCAGGATGCCCCGGTCCGCGGCGATCTCGGCGCCCCGCCGGTAGACGTCGATGGTGATCCGCCGCAGCCGTTCGGCGGTCTCGGCACCCACCTTGTCCACCACGTCGGCGTAGGTGATCGGCTCGTCGTGCTCGCCCACCGGCGCCTTGGTCGACGGGGTGAAGATCGGCTCCGGCAGGATCGACGCCTCGACCAGGCCGCGCGGCAGCTCGACACCGGACACCGCGCCGGTGCGCTGGTACTCCGTCAGGCCGCCCCCGGTCAGGTAGCCGCGGGCCACGCACTCGACCGGCACCATGTCCAGCCGGCGGCAGCGGATGGCCCGCCCGGCGAACTCGGCCGGCACGTCGGTGGCCGACACGACGTGGTTCGGCACCAGGTCGGCCAGCTGCTCGAACCACCACAGGGACAGGGCGGTGAGCAGCCGGCCCTTGTCCGGGATCGGGGTCGGCAGCACCACGTCGTAGACGGAGATCCGGTCCGACGCGACGAGGATCAGCTCGTCACCGTCCGCGTAGACGTCCCGGACCTTGCCCGAGTGCAGAAGTTCCACGCGCGCTAGTACACCACGCGGCACACCGGGCCCCGGTGGGACCACCGGGCCGTCCCGCCCCGCGCGACCGCGGGTCGCACCGGCCGCCGCGCCGCTCCCGAACGCGGGCCCCCTCCGGTCCCCCCACCGCACCCCGCCCCCCGGGTACGCGGACAGCCGCACGGCCCGGGGCCACGCGGGCGGTGCGGCCCGGCGTTGACACCCGCCCGGGTCGCCTGCGTGAATGGTCCGACCCGTCCGTCGCCCGCTGGAGCGCCCGTTGTCCGCCGCCCGTCCCCCGCTGTCCCGGCCCGTCGACCCGGCCCGGCGGCGGCTGCTCGGCGCCGTGCTGGCCGTCCCGGTGCTGGCCGCCGGTGGGCTCACCGGGTGCAGCGAGGACCGGACGGCGCCGGAAGGCACCGACCCGATCGAGTTGTCCGTCTTCTGGTGGGGCGGCACCCGGCGGGCGCAGGCCACCGAGCGGGCGCTGCGGCTCTACTCCAGCCGTAACCCCCGGGTCCGGTTCCGGATCACCTGGCAGGCCGCCGGCGGCTACTACGACCGGCTCGCCACCCAGGCCGCCGGTGGCAACGTGCCGGACATGTTTCAGCTCGACGACGCGGTGCTCGCCGAGTACGCCCAGCGCGGCATCGCGTTGGACCTCACCGACTTCGTCACCGACGGCCGGCTCGACCTGAGCGGCCTGCCGACCGGGCTGGCCGACTACGGCCGGCTGGACGGCCGCACCTTCGCCGTCGCCGCCGGGCAGACCCACCCGGTGGTGGTCTACAACCGGGATCTGCTGCGCCGGCTGGACGTCCGGGCGCCGGTCACCGGGATGCCCTGGGCGGACTACCTCGACTGGGCGGCCCGGGTGACCCGGGCCAGCCGGGGCCGGGTGGCCGGCACCATGGACCCGTCGGGAGACCAGCGCGCGCTGTGGTTGTGGCTGCGCGGCCTGGGCGCCAAGTTCTACCAGGGGCGCCAGTTGGGCTTCGGTTCCGCCGCGCTGCTGGACTGGTTCGAGACGTGGCAGCAGGCGCGCTCGGAGCGGGCCACCCCGGCTACCGCGCTGGTGGACCGGGCCGACGGCGGCGAGCTGAACCGCCAGCTGGTGGTGACCGGTCACACCGCCGCCTCGTTCGCCTGGTCGCACCAGCTTCCGGAGCTGCAGCGGTACACCGAGGACGAGCTGGCCCTGGCCGGTTTCCCCGGCCCACCGGCCGCCCAGTGGGACCACGCCGCGATGTACTGGGCCGGCTTCCGCGGCACCCGGCACCCGGAGGTGGTGGCCGACGTGATCAGGTTCCTGACCACCGACACCGAGGCGGGCCGGATCCTGGGCACCGAGCGGGGCCTGCCGCCCAGCCTGATCGTGCGGCGGGCGGTCACCCAGACCATCGACGACCCGGTGCTGGCCCGGGTGGTCGCGCTCGGCGAGTCGCTCGCCACCCAGCTGGGCCCGGCGCCGGCGCCCCCGCCGAAGGGCCACGAGCAGGTCCGCAAGCTGCTCGTCGGGGCGGCCCGCAACGTCCGGTCCGGGCGGGCCGGCGCGCGGGCGAGCACCTCGGTGTTCATGGCCCAGGCGCAGGCCGCGCTGGCCCGCTGACCGACACCGGCCGGCGGTCGACGCCGGGGAGTCGGTCGGCGCCGCCCGGCGGGTGCCGGGCGGCGCCGCACGGGTCAGCGCGGCGGGCCGCCGCGTCGGTTACGCATCAGCCGCAGCACCAGCAGGACGATGATCACCACCACCGCAAGGCAGCAGAGCAGGCCGAGGAAGCCCACTCCCCCACCCCGCGAACGCCGCCGCGCCGCCTCCACCACCAGCTCGCCGGTGTCCGTGGACGCCCAGGCCGCCACCGGCACGAAGACCGAGAGCGCGACCGCACCGAGGACCGTGCTGAGCCGGCCCCACCACCTGTTCCAAGAAGACATGACCTCATCCTCGCCGAGCGGGGCAAGTTCGGCGCGCCGGATCGGTCGTGATCGTCCCGGCCCGACGCGTCGGCGTGGCCCGTGAGGGCGCCCCCACCGGCCCGGAAACGGCGCGAGGCCCCGGAGTGAACTCCGGGGCCTCGTCGGCGAGTAGCGGGGACAGGATTTGAACCTGCGACCTCTGGGTTATGAGCCCAGCGAGCTACCGAGCTGCTCCACCCCGCGTCGACTTCGTAAGCCTATCTCATCCTCGCGGCGATGATCAGCCGGGTCGGCCGATCCGGCGAACGGCCAGCTCAGGCGGCCCGTCAGGGGGCACGCTCCGGCCGCCCTACCGCCGCACCGCCGGGGCGGGACTGCGGGCGCGGCGGCCGCGCCCGGCCCGGCCGCCGCGCCCGGAACGAGCAACGGCCCCGAGGATCAGATCCTCGGGGCCGTTCCGTTTCGTAGCGGGGACAGGATTTGAACCTGCGACCTCTGGGTTATGAGCCCAGCGAGCTACCGAGCTGCTCCACCCCGCGTCGGCTCGTTAACCGTAGCCTACCGACCCCCGGACCCGCAAAACGGCACCGCACACCGTTGCTGGCGGACGGCCGGTCGGCAAACCGACGGAGCCCGCGACCGGGACACGGTCGCGGGCTCCGTCGGGAGGACCGAGGATCAGCCGCCGGGCGAGGGCGCCGGCGATCCGGCCGGGCCGCCGCCGGACGTGCCGGTCCCCTGGGCCTGCTGGAACGCGGTGATCGCCTCGTCCAGTGACTTCAGCGCCCGGCCGTACCGCTCGAAGTCGCCGGAGGCCTGTGCGGCCTTGACCTCGGTGATCGCCGACTGGACCCGCTGCGCGGCGGCGGACAGCTCACCCGAGGGTGGGGAGGTGGCCGTCGCGGAGGGCGTCGGCGTGGGCGAGGCTCCGCCGGACGGCGGCGGGTTCGTGCCACCGGACGGCGGCGGTGTCCCCTGGCCGCCCTGCTTGCCCTTCTCGACGAGCTGCTTGATGCCGTCGCTGAGGTTGCCGGCCAGCGCCACGTAGTTGCCCTCGCCGTACGACACCAGCACCTGCTGCAGCAGCGGGAAGGCGTCCTTGTTGTTGCTCTTCACGTAGACCGGCTCGACGTAGAGCATGCCGTTGCCGAAGGGCAACGAGAGCAGGTTGCCGTACTGCACCTGGTTCTGCCCGCCCACGGAGAGCACGTTGAGCCGTTCCCGGATGTCCGGGGCGTTGGTCATCTGCTGGTGCACCTGCACCGGGCCGCCCACCCGGGACTGGTCCGGCAGCTCCAGCACCTCCAGCGTCGGCCGGCCCTCGACGTACGAGCCGGAGATCAGCGCGGCGAGGTTCTGCCGCCCGTTCGGGGTGACCGCCGAGGTGAGCTGGAACCGGGGCTCGTCCTGCCCGGGCATCTGGGTGAACAGGTAGTACGGCGGCTGCTTCTGGCCGCTGTCCGGCGCGTCCGGCGCGTTCGGCACCTGCCAGAAGTCCTGGCCGGAGTAGAAGTCGCCGGGGTCGGTGACGTGGAACTTGGCCAGCAGGTTGCGCTGCACCTTGAACATGTCGGCCGGGTAGCGGAAGTGGTCGGCCAGCTCGGCCGGGATGGCGCTCTTCGGCTGCACCAGGTCACCGCCGAAGGCCTTGTTCCACGCCTTCAGCACCGGGTCGGTGTCGTCGAACTCGTAGAGCCGGACCGTCCCGTCGTACGCGTCCACGGTGGCCTTCACCGAGTTGCGCATGTAGTTGACGTTCTCTCGGGCCAGCTGGAAGGTGCCCCGGTTGGTCAGCTCGTCGGTGGTCTCCTGCTGCAGGTTGACCCGCTCGGCGTACGGGTAGGTCGCCGCCGTGGTGTAGCCGTCGACGATCCACTGGACCCGACCGCCGACCACCGCCGGGTACGGGTCGCCGTCCAGGGTGAGGAACGGCGCGACCTTCTCCACCCGGTCCCGCGGGTTGCGGACGTACAGCAGCTTGGAGTTCTCGTTCACCGCCCCGGAGAGCAGGAAGTTCGACTCCTGCTCCTTGATCGCGAAGAGCAGCCGGCGGGGAAAGGAGCCGATGTCGACGCCACCCTCGCCGGTGTAGGTGTAGTACTGCTCGCCGCCGGTCGACGTGGGGCGGTCGAACTCGACGTTGCGCTCGCCGGTCCGCCCGACGATCGCGTAGTCGTCGGCCCCCATCCGCTCGCCGTAGTAGATCCGCGGCTGCTTGGCCGGGATCTGCTCGGTCTGTGCGGTGCAGCCCTGCGCCTCCTTGGCGGTGTCGCCGAGGAAGCCGGAGACGAAGTACGGCACGCCGTTGCCGCAGACCTGGTTGGCCGGCGCCCCGACCAGCCCGTAGCCGTGGGTGTAGACGGTGTGCCGGTTGATCCAGTTGTTGTTGGGCAGCTCGCCGTAGTTGATCTCGCGGACGCCGACCACGTAGTCGGAGGTCTTGTTCGCCACCGAGTACCGGTCGATGTCCAGCTTCGGGCCGAAGTCGTAGAAGCCGCGGACCTGCTGCAGCTGGGTGTACGTCTCGGAGACCAGCTGCGGGTCGAGCAGCCGGACGTTCGGCACCACCGAGGTGTCGGTGGCCAGGCTCCCCGGCGGGGTGAGGTTGCTCGCCGCGTACCCGGTGGTCTTGGTGCCGGCCAGACTGAACGCGGACCTGGTCGCCTCGATGCTGCGCTGGATGTACGGCGCCTCCTTGTCCCGGGCGCTCGGCTTGACCTCGAAGGTCTGCACCGCCCAGGGGTAGATGCCACCGATCGCGACGGCGGAGACGCCGAGCAGGGCCAGTGCGATGCCCGGCCAGACCAGGTTCCGCATCACCGCGTTGGAGAACACGATGATGGCGATCGCCACCACGATCGAGATGTAGGCCAGGATCTCCTTGGCCGGCAGCAGCGCGTTGACGTCGGCGTAACCGGCGCCGTAGAGCTTCGCGCTCTCGTTGTACTCCAGCAGCATGGCCCGCCGGTCCAGCACGTACGCGACGGCCTTGAGCAGGACGAAGATCGCGACCAGCGTGCTCAGGTGGGCCCGGGCGGCGTTGGTCATCCGGTCGCCGACGCCCTGCAGCCGCACCCCGCCGAACAGGTAGTGCACGGCCAACGCGCCGAGCAGGGCGAGCACCACGGCGGTGAAGCCGACCCCGAGCAGGTAGCGCCAGAACGGCAGCTGGAAGACGTAGAAGCCGACGTCGACGCCGAACTCCGGGTCCTTCACCCCGAAGTCGCCGCCGTTGCGGAACAGCAGCCACTGGGTCCAGTGGTTCTGCGCCGACAGGCCGGCGAAGAGGCCGAGGACCGCGGCGGTGACCCCGATCCAGGTGCCGATCCGGGGGATGAGCAGCATCCGGTAGCGCTCGAGGGTGGCCTGTTCCAGTGAGTGCGGCCGCAGCGCCGGGCGCAGCCGGTAGGCCAGCCACAGGTTCAGGCCGACGAAGGCCGCCATCCCGAGGCCGACGGCGAGGAAGAGCAGCAACCGGGTGACCAGCACCCCGGTGAAGACCTCGGTGTACCGGACCTCGGAGAACCAGAGCCAGTCGGTCCACGCCTGCACACCCCAGCCCAGCAGGATGAACAGCACGAACACCCCGACCAGGACCCCGATGGTGACGCGCCCGCGCCGGCTCATCCTCGGCAGGGGGCTGCTACGCATGGCCACTGTTCAGCTCCGCACACTCGGTGTGATCCGCTCCGGACAGGAGCCCAGAGTACGGGGTGTTCCTGAACGTGTCGGGGCACGGTCGCGCGGCGTTCCCGCCCAGACCGGCGGCCGGCTCGCCGGTCCGGTGGACCGGGTACCGGGCGGTCGTCGTCCGGTCCGGCTCAGCAGCGGGTCGGCTGCCCGCCGGAGCGCAGCGTGGCGAGCGCGGTCAGCGCGTCGTCCAGCGAGCCGACCCGCAGCAGCGGCAGGTCGGGCTGCGGGTTGCGGACCGCCTCGGCGCAGTTGTCCGCTGGCACCAGGAAGACCTTCGCGCCGGCGTCCTTCGCCCCGACCAGCTTCTGGGCGATCCCGCCGATCGGGCCGACCCGGCCCTCGTCGTCGATGGTGCCGGTGCCGGCGATCACCCTGCCACCGGTCAGGTCGGCCGGTTCCAGCTTGTCGACGATGCCGAGGGCGAACATCAGGCCGGCGCTCGGGCCGCCGATGTCGGCCAGGTCGATCTTCAGCGTGAACGGATGCGGCTGGCGCTGCTCGGGCACCAGCCCGATCCGCGGCCGGCCGTCCTGCTCCCGGGTGGTCACGGTGGCCGTGCCGGAGACGCCGTCGCGCAGGTACCCGATCCGCAGCGCGGTGCCGGCCGGCTTGGCCCGGACCAGCTCGACCAGCCTGGTCGCCGTGGTGACGGCGGTCCCGTCCACCGTGGTGATCACGTCGCCGGGCTTGAGCAGGCCGTTCGCCGGGCCGTCGGTGGCGACCTCCTTGGCCACCACCTGCACCGGGTAGCCCAGCTTCACCAGCGCGGCGGTCTCGGCGCTGGTCTGCGAGTTCTGGAAGTCCTCGGCGTTGCGCTTCTCGACCTCCTGCTGGCTCTCCCCCGGCGGGTAGACCAGCTCGCGCGGCACCACCGCCTCGTCCGGGGAGAGCCAACCGGCGAGCGCGGCGCGCAGCTTGACCGTGGGCTGCACCCCCACGGTGGTCATCCGCAGCTGACCGGCGGAGGTGCTCGTCGCCCGGCCGGTGACCTGGATGACCTCCTTGCCGTCGGAGGTGCCGAGGGTGTTCACCGTCGGGCCGGGGCCGAGCACCACGTACGGGATGGGCGCGCCGAGCACGCCGATGCTCAGCACGAGGGTGAGCAGAGCACCGAGGAGGACGGTCACGCCGCGACGTCTCATGCGGCAGAGCGTACCGACCGGGTGGGGAGGGTACGGCCGGCCGACCGCGACTTCGCCCTCAGCGCAACGCCAGCGGCGGCCACCAGGGGCGCAGCCCGCGTACCGTAGACGTCGTGCCTGATATTCCGTTCGGTTTCGCGCTTCCGGGTGGGCAACCACCAGACCCCAACGATCCCGCGCAGATGCAGCAGTTCATGTCGCAGTTGCAGCACCTGCTCTCCGCGCCGGGCAGCGGGCCGGTGAACTGGGACCTGGCCCGGCAGGTGGCCGCCAGTCAGCTGGCCGCCACGGGCGACCCGATGCCGTCGCCGTACGAGCGGCACGCGGTGGAGGAGGCGCTGCGCCTGGCCGACCTGTGGCTGGAGCCGGTGTCAGCCTGGCCGACCGGCATCCGCACCTCGATCGCGTGGAACCGCAACGAGTGGATCTACAAGACGCTGGACGTCTGGCGCAAGCTCTGCGACCCGGTGGCCAGCCGGATGGTCGGCGCGATGGGCGACCTGGTCCCGCCGGAGGCGCGCGCCCAGCTCGGCCCGATGCAGTCGATGGTCGCCACCCTGGGCGGCGCGCTCTTCGGCGGCCAGCTCGGTCAGGCGCTCGGTCAGCTCGCCGCGGAGGTGCTCTCCGCCGGTGACATCGGCCTGCCGCTCGGCCCGGCCGGCACCGCCGCGCTGGTCCCGGCCAACATCCGGGCGTACGGCCAGGGCCTGGAGCTGCCCGAGGACGAGGTACGCCTCTACGTCGCCCTGCGCGAGGCCGCCCACCAGCGTCTGTTCGAGCACGTCCCGTGGCTGCGCGGGCACGTGCTGACCGCGGTGGAGAACTACGCCTCGGGCATCCGGGTCAACCGGGAGGCGATCGAGGAGGCGATGGGCCGGGTCGACCCGACCGACCCGGAGTCGATGCAGGCGATCGCCCTGGAGGGCATCTTCACGCCGGAGGACACCCCGGCGCAGAAGGCCTCGTTGGCCCGACTGGAGACGGTGCTCGCGCTGGTCGAGGGCTGGGTCTGCCACGTGGTGGACAACGCCGCCGGCGAGCGGCTGCCCAACGTGGTGAGCCTCGGTGAGGCGTTCCGGCGCCGCCGGGCGGCCGGCGGGCCGGCCGAGCAGACCTTCGCCGCGCTGGTGGGGCTGGAGCTGCGGCCGCGCCGGCTGCGCGAGGCGTCCGCGCTGTGGGCGGCGCTGACCGAGCACCGGGGCATCGCCGGGCGGGACGCGGTCTGGGGCCACCCCGACCTGCTCCCCTCGGACGAGGACTTCGCCGACCCGGTGGCCTTCGCCACCGTCCGGGCGGATCTCGACGACGAGCTGGCCACGTTCGACTTCACCGCTCCCGGCGCCCCCGAGGAGCAGGCCCCCGGCGAGACCCCGCGCACCGACAGGGACGAGCCGGGCGACACCCCCGACAAGCCCTGACGCCCGCCGCCGGCCTGCCACGTTGATCGTCTGAGCCTCAGCCACCCGACACGCCGTGTCGCTTGCGGCTGAGGCATAGACGATCACGCGGCCCCGCGCGGGGTGGGTCAGGTGGGGCGGCCGGTGAGCAGGGCGCGGGTCGCCTCCCAGCCCTCCACGGCCGGGTCCAGCGCGGCCAGGTCGGCCGGGCCGCGCAGCCGGTGCCAGCCGGCGGTCACCGCCACGTCCCCCGGTGCGGGCGCCGCCCGGCGGACGTCCGCGGGCACGGTGGCCTCCAGGTCCACCGGCGGCAGCCAGCCGGGTACGGGCAGTCGGGCGGCCGCGCCGAGCAGGCCGGGGCGGTCGCCCTCGACCGGCGCGAGCGCGACGGGCCGGCTGGTCAGCGGGCGGAGCAGCTTGCCGAGGGTGAGGCCGGGCAGGTCCGGGGCGTCGGCGACGACGACGGCGGCCTGGTCGTACCCGGTGAGGCCGGCCAGCACGGCGTTCACGGTCGGCTCGGCCACCTCGTGCACGATGGTGCCCGGCCAGACCACCGCGTCGGCGAGCCAGCGATCGGCCGGGGTCACCGCGACGGCGGTCTCGACCTCCTGGAGGGTGGCCAGCAGATCGACGGTGTCCTCGGCCAGCGCGGTACGCCAGGACACCGGATCGACGCCGGGCGGCGACCAGGTCACCGGCCCGAGCAACGCCACCACCACACGTCGGGTCACCCTGGCGACCCTAGTGCGCCGGGACTCCTCCCGCCCGATCCGCCCGATCCGCCGGCTCTCGGCGGCGACCCGTGCCGCGGTGAGCCGCCCGGCCCCGTCGGCCCGTGGCAAGTGTGGGCCGGCCGGGCGGCGGTCAGCCGGCGACCGGTACGGCGGAGGCGGCGGCCACGCCCTCCAGGTAGCCGCGGGCGCGCTCGGTCTTCGGGTACCGCCCCACCAGCGCCCAGAAAGCGGAGTTGTGGCTGGGCACGATGAGGTGGGCCAACTCGTGCAGCAGCACGTAGTCGAGCACCCAGTCGGGCATGTCCTGCAGCCGGTGCGAGATCCGGATGGTCCGGTCGGCCGGGGTGCAGGAACCCCAGCGGCCGTTCTGGTTGTTGACCCAGCGGACGCTGCTCGGCATCGCCCTGGCGCCCTGGTCGGCGAGGTGCAGGTCGATCAGGCGCGACGCCCGGTCGAGCAGTTCGGCGTCGGAGCGGGCGAGCCGCCCCTCGCGCGCGGCGAGCCGGGCGAGCATCCGGTCGACCCACTCGCTCTCCTCCGCGCGGGAGAACTGGTCCGGGATGAGCACCACGACCCGCTCGCCGTCGCGGTAGGCGGACACCGTGCGTCGCCGACGCTGACTGCGCCGCACCTCGACGACCGGCTTCCGCGTCGCCGCCATCAGCGGGCCGCGCAGCCGTGCATTCCTGTCACGAAGGAAAGCTAATGCGTACTGACCAGGGGTCCGCAAGGGTCAACACCGCGACACGCGCCCAGAATATGGTGATTGGTTGCGTAGCGTCCCGAAAAAATCTGCGGGTGACCAAGAACCACCGGTCCGGTCACCCTTCGTGGCCGCCCACGGGCGGTCCCGCGCCGGCCCGGCCACCGGTAGGTGATCATCGCGGGTGACCCCCGCTCGGGGTCGGTTGAACGGGTTTACCCGGCGTGTCCCCGGCAAACTTACTAATCCCACGCTTTCCGGGATGCACACTCTCGACGTCGACTTGCTCACAGTGTCGATGCACAGCTGACATGGAACCGCCCAGAGCTGGGTAGGGTCCGCCAACCGGTGGTCACGTGGGTGGCCGCCGAGAAGGACCCGGCGCCGCCGCCTGACTGGCGCGCCGCCGGGGCACCCCGTCGGGCCGGCAGGCCGGGCGGACGAGACGAGGAGGCTACCGTGGCCGACCAGGCCCAGACCTACAACGGTTACTGCGTGAAGTGCAAGGAGAAGCGGGACTTCGAGGGCCACGTCGAGGTCTCGAAGACCGGGATGAACATGGCCAAGGGCAAGTGTCCGGTATGCGGCACAACAGTGAACCGCATCCTGGGCAAGGCCAAGGTCTGACCCGTACGGATCTGGGGGAGGGGTGGCCACCGCGCCGCCCCTCCCCCGCTCCGTTTCCGGGCCGCCGGCACTGTCGGTTGCGCGACACCGGCTACCGGGCGGTTGTGGATAACTCGCGGTTTCCTGTGGACAACGCTGGACAGGCCGCCGCGCACCTGTGGACAACGATCGACGGACAGCGCGGACTCGGTCACGATTCGTCGTCATGAGCCGCCCGACGACGTCTCCCGCCGCGCTCCCCCGACCCACCCTGCTCCCCGGGCTGGCCCGCCTCTGGCGGGACCGGCACACCCTGCAGCTCGGCCTGGAACCGGGCCGCGCCGTCCTGCTGGAGGTGGCCGATCCCCGGGCCGCCCGGCTGCTCGACCTGCTCGACGGCAGTCGCAGCGAACGGCGGGTGCTGGCCGACGCGGCCCGCGCCGAGGTACGCCCCGAGCAGGCCCGCGGCCTGCTCGACACGCTGCGGGACGCCGGCCTGGTGGTACCAGCGCACGCCCTGCTCCCGCGCGACCTGACCGGCCCGGCCCGGGCCCGACTGGCCGCCGAGGCCGGGGCGCTCGCCCTGAAGGGGGCCGCGTTGCCCGGCACCCCGGCCCAGGTGCTGCGCCGCCGGCGGGCCGCCCGGGTGGCGGTGACCGGCGCGGGCCGGCTCGGCGCCCCGGTCGCGGTCGCGCTCGCCCAGTCCGGGGTGGGGCACGTGGCACCGGACCTGACCGGCCAGGTCCGGGCGTCGGACCTGATCGGCACCGGTCTCGGGGCGGCCGACGTCGGGCAGCCGCTGGCCGCCGCCGTCCGGGCCGCGATCGACCGGGCCGTGCCGGGCACCCAGACCGGTCCGCTGCGGCGGAAGCGGGCGGACCTGGTGCTCCACCTGGGTACGGACCGGCCACCGGCCCTGATCGCCGCCGGCTACGCCCAGCGCCGGCAACCGCACCTGCTGCTCGCGCTGCGCGAGGGCGTACCGGTGATCGGGCCGTTGGTCCGGCCGCCCGTCGGCCCGTGCCTGCACTGCCTGCACCTGCACCGCACCGACCGTGACCCGGCGTGGCCGGCGCTCGCCGCCCAGCTCGCGGCGGACCCCGCCGACCAGGCCTGCGCGGCCGCCACCCTGCTGGCCGCCGTCGGCTACTCGGTCGCCGAGGCGCTGGCCCAGCTCGACGGCGGCACCCCGGAGACGCTCGGCTGCGCGGTGGAGGTCGGCGCTGCCAGCCGGCTGCGGCGCCGGGTCTGGCCGCCCCACCCGTCCTGCGCCTGCGGCGGACGGCGGCGGTGAGGCACCGAAGTCGGTAACAATGGCCGGGTGACCGACATCCCGCGCCGGGCCGCGTCCCGGACCGCCAAGCTCGCCGCCCTGCCGCTCGGCTTCGCCGGGCGGACCGTCCTCGGCATGGGAAAGCGCGTCACCGGGCTCGCCTCCGACGTCATCGCCGCCGAGATCCAGCAGCGCACCGCCGAGCAGCTGTTCAGCGTCCTCGGGCAGCTCAAGGGCGGTGCGATGAAGTTCGGCCAGGCGCTGTCCGTGTTCGAGGCGGCGCTGCCCGACGAGATCGCCGCGCCCTACCGGCAGGCGTTGACCAAGCTCCAGGAGGCGGCGCCGCCGCTGCCGGTGGCGAGCGTGCACAAGGTGCTCGCCGAGCAGCTCGGTCCCGCCTGGCGGGACCGGTTCGTGGAGTTCGACGACAGTCCGGCCGCCGCGGCGAGCATCGGCCAGGTGCATCGGGCGATCTGGCGGGACCCGGAGACCGGCGCCGGCCGCGCGGTGGCCGTCAAGATCCAGTATCCGGGGGCCGGCGACGCCCTGCTCGCCGACCTGAAGCAGCTGTCCCGGCTGGCCGGGATGTTCCGCGCCATCCAACCCGGCCTGGACGTCAAGCCGTTGCTGGCCGAGCTGCGGGAGCGGATCACCGAGGAGCTGGACTACGAGCTGGAGGCCGAGTCGCAGCGCGCCTTCGGGGCCGCGTACGCCGACGACCCGGAGATCTACATCCCGGCGGTGTTCTCCTCCTCGCCCCGGGTGCTGGTGACCGAGTGGATCGAGGGAACGCCGCTGGCGGACATCATCCGGGACGGCACCGAGCAGCAGCGCGACCGGGCCGGTCGACTGATGGCCGTGCTGCACCTGTCGGCGCCGCCCCGGGCCGGCCTGCTACACGCCGACCCGCACCCGGGCAACTTCCGGCTGTTGCCGGACGGCCGGCTCGGCGTGATCGACTTCGGGGCGGTGGCCCGGATGCCGGAGGGCACCCCCGAGCCGATCGGACGGATCGCCGGCCTCGCGCTGCGCGGCGACGCGGACGCGGTGGTGGCCGGGCTGCGTGAGGAGGGCTTCGTCGCCGCCGGGGAGCAGATCGACGCCCCGGCGGTGCTGGACTTCCTCCGGCCGATGCTGGAACCGATCTCCACCGAGGAGTTCCGGTTCAGCCGGGCCTGGCTGCGCGCCGAGGCGGCCCGGCTGGCCAATCCGAAGTCGCCGACCTACCAGCTCAGCCGGAAGCTCAACCTGCCGCCGTCGTACCTGATGATCCACCGGGTGACGCTGGGCTCGATCGGGGTGCTCTGCCAGCTCGAGGCGAAGGCGCCGTACCGGACGATCCTGGAGCGCTGGCTGCCAGGCTTCGCGCCGGTGGCCTGACGACGCGACGCCGCGGGGGGGGGGGGGCGGGGTGGGGGGGGCCCCCCCCCCCGGGGGGGGGGGGGGGGTGGGGGGGGCCCCCCCGGGGGCCCCCCCCCCCGGGGGGGCCCGGCGCCCCCCGCGGGG
>NZ_JBIAZT010000014.1:0-131309 GCF_042899365.1 Micromonospora sp. NPDC000089 | reverse complement strand
ACGCCCGGTCACATTCCGAACCCGGAAGCTAAGCCCTCCAGCGCCGATGGTACTGCACTCGGGAGGGTGTGGGAGAGTAGGACACCGCCGGACAAACATTCCAGTCGAGGGCCGCCCCACCAGGGTCGGCCCTCGACTGCGTAGCGTCGTTGGTGACGCGATGAGGAAGGATGTACCTGTGAGTTCAGGACCGCAGGGCGGAGATCGTCCGCGCCGCAACGAAGACCGATCCGACCGTTCCCAGCAGGGTCGAGGCGACGGCCCGCGCCGGGAGGAGCGTCCCCCGTACCGCGGTGACCGCGACAACCGGGGCGCCGGCGATCGCGGCGGCCGTGACGGTGGGTACCGCGGCGGGGATCGTCGCGAAGGTGGTTTCTCTGGCGGTTCCCGCGAGGGCGGCGGCTTCCGTGGTGGCGACCGCCGCGAGGGCGGCTTCCGCTCCGGTCCCCGTCAGGGCGAGTCCCGTGACGGCGGTTTCCGCGGCGGGGATCGTCGCGAGGGTGGTTTCTCTGGCGGTTCCCGCGAGGGCGGTTTCCGTGGTGGCGACCGCCGCGACGGTGGTTTCCGGTCGGGCCCGCGTGACGGTGACTCGCGCGCCGGTGGCGGTTTCCGTGGCGGCGACCGCCGCGAAGGTGGCTTCCGGTCGGGCTCCCGTGACGGCGACTCCCGCCAGGGCGGTTTCCGCGGTGGTGATTCCCGCGAGGGCGGTTTCCGCGGTGGTGACTCCCGCGAGCGCGGTGGAGATCGTCGTGAGGGCGGTTTCTCCAGCGGTTCCCGTGAGGGCGGCTTCCGTGGCGGTGACCGCCGTGAGGGCGGCTTCCGCGGCGGTGACCGCCGCGAGGGTGGCTACTCCGGTGGTTCTTCTCGCGAGGGCGGCTTCCGTTCCGGTCCCCGCGACGGCGATTCGAGGTCCGGCGGCTTCCGCCGTGACGGCGGGCCCCGCGAGGGCGGCTTCTCCGGCGGCGACCGTCGTGAGGGTGGTTTCCGTGGTGGCGACCGGCGCGAGGGCGGTTTCCGGTCGGGCCCGCGGGATGGTGACTCCCGCCAGGGTGGCTTCCGTGGTGGCGACCGTCGGGAAGGCGGCTACTCCGGCGGTGACCGCCGCGAGGGTGGCTTCTCCGGCGGTGACCGCCGCGAGGGTGGCTTCTCCGGCGGTGACCGCCGCGAGGGTGGTTTCCGGTCGGGTCCGCGTGACGGCGATTCCCGTCAGGGTGGCTTCCGCGGCGGTGACCGTCGCGAGGGTGGTTTCCGGTCGGGTCCGCGGGATGGTGACTCCCGCCAGGGTGGCTTCCGTGGTGGCGACCGTCGGGAAGGCGGCTACTCCGGCGGCGATCGCCGCGAGGGTGGCTTCTCCGGCGGTGACCGCCGCGAGGGTGGTTTCCGGTCGGGTCCGCGTGACGGTGACTCCCGTCAGGGTGGCTTCCGCGGCGGTGACCGTCGCGAGGGTGGTTACCGGTCGGGTCCGCGCGACGGTGACTCCCGGCCCGGTGGTTTCCGGCGCGACGGCGATTCCCGTGAGGGTGGTTTCCGCGGCGGCGACCGCCGCGAGGGCGGCTACTCCGGCGGCGACCGCCGCGAGGGTGGTTTCTCCGGCGGTGACCGTCGGGACGGCGGCGACCGGCCGCGTACGGATCGTGGCGGTGAGCGCGGCGGCTACGGTGACCGCCCCCGCCGGGACGACCGGCAGGGCTTCGACGACCGGCGCCGCGAGGGTGGCTTCGGCCCCGGCCGGGAGCGGCGCGACGAGGTCGAGGGTGGGCTCACGGCCGCGCCGGCGCTGCCGGACGAGATCTCCGCGAGCGACCTCGACACCGCGGTCCGCGCCGAATTGCTGTCGCTGAACAAGCCGGTGGCGGAGACCGTGGCGCGGCACCTGGTGGCGACCGGTCAGCTCATCGACGAGGACCCGGCGGAGGCGCTCGCCCACGCGATGGCGGCCCGGCGGCTCGCCTCCCGGATCTCCGCGGTACGGGAGGCGGTCGGGTTGGCCGCGTACCACGCGGGAGAGTGGCAGACGGCGATCGCCGAGCTGCGCACGTACCACCGGATGAGCGGGCTGCAGAGCCACCTGGCGGTGCTCGCGGACTGCGAGCGGGCGCTGGGCCGGCCCGAGCGGGCGATCGACCTGTTCCGCGGCGCGGACCGGGACAAGCTCGACCCGGCCGTGGCCGTTGAGCTGTTGATCGTCGCGGCCGGCGCCCGGGGGGACCTGGGCCAGAAGGACGCCGCCGTGGCGATGCTGCAGGTTCCCGACCTGACCAGCGAGTCGACCGAACCGTGGACGGCACGGCTGCGCTACGCGTACGCGGACGCCCTGCTGGCGGTGGGTCGTCGCGAGGAGGCCCGCGAGTGGTTCTCCCGGGCCGCCGACTCGGACGCCGAGGGTGAGACCGACGCCGCCGAGCGGCTGCTGGAGCTCGACGGTGTGTCGATCGAGGGCGACGAGGACGACGACGAGCCGGTCGAGGAGATCGCCGCCGGTCCGGGTGCTCCCGGATCGGTGCCGGCCCAGCCGGACGCCGACCTGACCGCGGCGGGCCTCGGCCCCGACGACGAGGACGGCTACGACGAGGACGAGAACGAGGACGAGGACGGCTACGACGAGGACGACCTCGAGGACGAGGACGACCTCGAGGACGAGGACGACCTCGAGGACGAGGACGACCTCGAGGAGGCCGGCGGGCGCGGCGACGACGAGCTGAGCGACGACGAGGCTCGGGCGGTCGCCGACGAGTCCGGCAGCGGCCACGCCACGTCGGACACCGTGACCCGGGACGCCGTGGGCGCCGGCGACGAGCCCGGGGACGTGGCCACCGGCCCGGCCGCCCAGGACGTGCGCACTGACGACGTCGCCGGCACGCCGGCGGCATCGAACGGCCCCGACCGGGCGTCGACGGGCCAGGCGCCGGCCGACCGCGACGCGGAGTCGGATCGGCGATGACCGGGAACGCCGGGGGCCGGCTGGTCGACGGGTACGCCCTGGTCGTGTTCGACCTGGACGGGGTGATCTACCTGATCGACCGGCCGATCCCCGGCGCGGTCGACGCGGTCGCGCGGCTGCGCGCGGAGGAGCGGACGGTGGCCTTCGCCACCAACAACGCGTCCCGCCGCTCCAGCGAGGTGGCCGACCTGCTCACCGGGATGGGTGTGCCGGCCGAGCCGCGGGAGGTGCTCACCTCCGCCGCGGCCGCCGCGGAACTGCTGCGGGACCGGCTGCCCGCCGACGCCCCCGTCCTGGTGGTGGGGGCGGAGGCGTTGCGCGCCGAGATCCGGGCGGCCGGCCTCACCCCCGTGGCCCGGGCCGACGAGGCGCCCGTCGCCGTCGTGCAGGGGTACGGCCCGCAGGTGGGCTGGGTGGACCTGGCCGAGGCGTCGGTCGCCATCCGGGCCGGTGCCCTGTGGGTCGCCACCAACACCGACCGCACCCTGCCCAGCGGGCGGGGGCCGCTGCCCGGCAACGGTTCGCTGGTGGCCGCGCTGCGGCACGCGCTGGAGCGGGAGCCCGACGTGGTGGTGGGCAAGCCGGAACCGGCCCTCTTCGCCACCGCCGCCCGGCGGGCCGGAGCGGGGCGGACCCTGGTCGTCGGCGACCGGTTGGACACCGACATCGAGGGTGCCCGGCGCGCCGGACTGGACAGCCTGCTGGTGCTGACCGGCGTCAGCGACGTGCCCGAGCTGCTCACCGCCCCCGAATCGCGGCGGCCGACCTACGTGTCGGCGGACCTGGCCGGTCTCTTCGACCCCGCCGCGGTGGTGTCGGTGCCGGGCGGAGCCGGCACCGGCGGATGGACGGCCTCCGCCGGCGACGGCGAGCTGCGGCTCGACGGGGCGGGCACGCCGCTGGACGCGCTCGCCGCGCTCTGCGCGGCCGCCTGGTCGGCGGAGGCTGCCGGCCCGCGGGTGCGGGCGACCTCACCGCAGGCCGAGCGCGCGTGCGAAGCCCTCGGCCTGACCGGCTGACGGCCGGCGCCCGGCCCTGGCTCAGAGCAGCTTGCGGAGCTTCATCAGGTCGAACGGGTTCGCCTTGATCGACACCCGGCGCGAGCCGATCGCCTTGGCGACGTCGAGCTGACCGCGGACCAGCTCGAGCAGGTCGTCGCTGGTGGTGCTCAGGGCGATCTTCGCCTTCGGGTCGTCGCCGTCGGCCAGGTCCACCAGCCGGCCGCCGTCGAGCCGGCCGTGGAACGCCGTGTCCAGGTCGGTGACCCGGCAGGCCAGGGTGCGGTCCAGGTCGATCCGGCCCTGCGCCTCGGCGTTCCTGTCCAGCCGGGCGGCCAGATCATGCAACGCCTGCCGACACTCGTCCACGCTGGCCACATCGTCTCCTTCGCACGCCACGCCGTTCCCCGGGCACCGTACCGCAAGAGGCCCACGACGGGCGCCCGGTAGCGTGAGACCCGGACACCCCCGCCGCACGGAAGGACTCAGGTATGCAGGACGCCTGGCGCGCCTACCTCGAGCTGGCCATGGGCCTGACGGAGGCGCCGCGCAAGAGGGCCCAGGACGCGGTTCGCCGGCTGGTGGGCAACGGCGGCGCCACCGCCGGCCAGATCCAGGCGCTCGCCGAGGAACTGGTCTCCACCGGCGCGGCCAACCGAGAGGCGCTGACCAAGCTGGTCCGTTTCGAGGTGGACCGGGCGCTGGGCGCGGTCGGGCTCGCCACCTCCGACGAGGTCGCCGAGCTGACCCGCCGCGTGCACGAGCTGGAACGTCAGCTCCGGGAGGCCAAGGGCAGCCCCGGCGCGCTGGCCGCGGGTCCGCCGCCCACCGGGTCGGCGCCGGCGGGCGGCTCCGTACCGCCCACCGGCTCGGCCCGGTCGCCCCGTCCGAAGGAGGCCGCCGCTCCGGTGGCGACGCCGGGCGTCCCCGATTCGGCGGCGTCCGGCGGCGGGTCGGACGCCGCCGCAGCCCGGGCGGCGGACGACCACGCCGCCGGTTCGCCCGGGGCCGGCCGCTCGGCCGGTACGCCGGGGGGCAGCGGCGCCGCCGTGCCGACGCCGGCCGGCGTAGTCGCGAAGAAGGCGGTGGCGAAGAAGGCCGTCGCGAAGAAGGCCGTGGCCAGGAAGCCGCCGGCCGTGCTGAGCACCACCGACGACACCGCGCCGGCCGCCCGCCCCGTGAAGCGGGCCGCGCCGCGTAAGAGCGCCGACGGTACGCCGTGACGGCCCGTCGCGCCGCCCGGAGCGGCTCGTGAGCGCCCCGTTCCGCCCGGGCCCGCCCCCCGGCGGGCGCCCGGGCCCGCCGTCCAGCGGGCGCCCCGGGCCGCCGCCGGGTGCCCGTCCCGGCCCGCCGCCCGGCGCGTCGGCGGCCCTCCGGCCGGGTGCGGTCCCCGGGCCGCCCCCCGAGGTGGACGTGGCGGACGCCCACCACCCGGCCGTCGACGCGGCCGTCCAGGCGATGGTGAACGCGCAGGGGCTGGCCCCGGCGGACCAGATCGCCCAGTACGAGGCGGCGTACCAGACGCTGCGGGAGACCCTCGCCACCATCGACCAGGCCTGAACCCACCGGAGAACCACCCCATGGCACGTCGTACCCGGCTCGACGCCGAACTCGTCCGTCGCGGACTGGCCCGCTCCCGCGAGCAGGCCGCCGCGCTGGTGGAGGCCGGCCGGGTGCAGCTGCGCGGGGTGCCGGCGCGCAAGGCCGCCGCGATGGTCGACCCGGCCGACCCGCTGCTGGTCACCGGCGCGGACCCGGTCTCCGAGTACGTCTCCCGGGGCGGCCACAAGCTGGCCGGCGCGCTCGCCGCGTTCACCCCCGGCGGGCTCACCGTGGCCGGCCGGCGCTGCCTGGACGCGGGCGCCTCCACCGGCGGCTTCACCGACGTGCTGCTGCGCGCCGACGCCGCCGAGGTGGTCGCCGTCGACGTCGGCTACGGCCAGCTGGCCTGGCCGCTGCGCACCGACGAGCGGGTCCGGGTCATGGAGCGCACCAACGTCCGTACCCTCACGCCGGAGGCGATCGGCGGGGAGGTGGACCTGACCGTGGCCGACCTGTCGTTCATCTCGCTGCGCCTGGTGCTGCCGGCGCTGGCCGGCTGCACCCGGGCCGACGGCGACCTGGCGCTGATGGTCAAGCCGCAGTTCGAGGTGGGCAAGGAGCGGGTCGGCGCCGGCGGGGTGGTGCGCGACCCGGCGCTGCGGGCCGAGGCGGTGCTCGACGTGGCCGCGGCCGCCGCGGCGCTCGGGCTGGGCCTCGCGGACGTGGCCGCCAGCCCGCTGCCCGGGCCGAGCGGCAACGTGGAGTTCTTCGTATGGTTGCGCCGGGACGCACCGGCGGCCGACCCCGAGCGGGTACGCGCCGTGGTGGCCGCCGGCCCGACCGGTCCGGCGGCGTCCGGCGACCTGCCGGACGCCGACCCCGAGGAGGTGGCAGGGTGAGCGCGGGAGACCTGCGGCGCGGTCGGGTGACCGGCCCGGAGAGGCGGTACGGGGTGGGTGGGACGGTGGGCCGCACCGGCACGGACGGAGGGCGTACCCGGTGAGCCGGACCGCGCTGCTGGTGACCCACACCGGTCGGCGGCGCAGCACCGAGCACGCCCGGGCGGTCGCCGCGGACCTGATCTCCGCCGGCTTCGAGGTGCGGGTGGTCGCCGAGGAGGCCGACGACCTGGACCTGCCCGGCGTGGTGCCGGTGGCCGGCCCGCAGGCCGCCGAGGACGCCGAGATCGTCTTCGCGCTGGGCGGCGACGGCACCTTCCTGCGCGCCGCCGAGCTGGCCCGGCCGGCCAAGGCGCCGCTGCTCGGGATCAACCTGGGCAAGGTCGGCTTCCTCGCCGAGGCCGAGATCAACGACCTCGACGTCGCCGTGCGGGACGTGGTGGAGCGCAACTACACGGTGGACGAACGGCTCACCCTCGACGTGACCGCCGAGTTCGACGGCGGCCCGACGATCGAGTCGTGGGGGCTGAACGAGATCAGCGTCGAGAAGGGCGAGCGGGCCCAGATGCTGGAGCTGCTGGTCGACGTGGACGGTCGGCCGCTGTCGCGGTACGGCTGTGACGGGGTGGTCTGCGCCACTCCCACCGGCTCCACGGCGTACGCGTTCTCCGGCGGCGGCCCGGTGGTCTGGCCGGAGGTGGAGGCGCTGCTGCTGGTGCCGATCAGCGCGCACGCGTTGTTCAGCCGCCCGCTGGTGACCGCGCCCACGTCGACGTTCAGCATCACCGTCGACCCGTTCACCACCCTCGCCGTGCTCTGCTGCGACGGCCGTCGGGTCTTCGACCTGCCGCCGGGCGCCCGGGTGACGGTGCGCCGGGGCGCGCTGCCGGTGCGCATCGTGCGGTTGCGCGCCCGGCCGTTCACCGACCGGCTGGTGGCCAAGTTCGACCTGCCGGTGCAGGGCTGGCGGGGCAGCCGCCGCTGACCCCGGCCGGCCGGCGGGCGGACGGGGTCCGGTCGCGCCGGCTGGTCAACCGTCGGGGGCCGCGTCTACTGTCGGGTGCTGTGCTGGAAGAGCTGCGCATCACCGGACTGGGCGTCATCGAGGACACCACGCTGCCGTTGACCGGCGGGATGAACGTCATCACCGGCGAGACCGGTGCCGGCAAGACCATGGTCGTGACCGGCCTCGGCCTGCTCTTCGGCGGTCGGGCCGACGCCGGGCGGGTGCGGGCCGACCCCGGTCGGGCGGTGGTCGAGGGCCGGCTGCGGCTCGCCGGCCGCACGGCCGCGGCCGTGCACGCCCGAATCGTGGAGGCCGGTGGCGAGCCCGACGAGGACGGCGCGCTGCTGATGAGCCGGACGGTCACCGTGGAGGGCCGGTCCCGGGCGCACGTGGGCGGTCGGAGCATGCCGGTGTCGATGCTCGGCGAGGTCGGCGAGCAGGTGGTGGCCGTGCACGGCCAGTCCGACCAGCTGCGGCTGCTGCGCCCGGCCGAGCAGCGGGCCGCGCTGGACCGGTTCGCCGGCCCGGAGCACGAGAAGCTGCTCGACGGGCTGCGCGAGGCGTACGCCCGGTGGCGGGCCGTGGTCGACGACCTGGCGGACCGGCGGCGCAACGCCCGGGAGCGCAACCAGGAGGCCGACCTGCTGCGGCTGGGCCTGGACGAGATCACCCGGGTCGACCCGCAGCCGGGCGAGGACGACGAGCTCAAGACGGAGGCCCAGCGGCTGGAGCACGCCGAAGGGCTGCGCACCGCGGCCCAGGTGGCGCAGCAGTGCGTGGCCGGCGGGGTGGAGGCGGCGGACGACACCCCGGACGCCACCGTGCTGCTCGGCACCGCCCGCCGCACGCTGGAGGCGCAGGCCGGCACCGATCCTGCGCTGGGTGAGCTGGCGCTGCGGCTGGAGGAGGCGGCGACCCTGGTCGGGGACGTCTCGGCCGAGCTGTCGGCGTACCTGGCGGCGCTGGACGCGGACCCGGCCCGGTTGCAGGTCATCTACGAGCGCCGGGCGGCGTTGCGCGCGCTGACCCGCAAGTACGCGGACGACGTCGACGGCGTTGTGGCCTGGGCCGACCGGGCCCGCACCCGACTGTCCGACCTGGACAGCTCCGACGAGCTGCTCGACGAGCTGGACCGCGAGGCGTCCCGGCTGGCCGGTGAGGTGGCCGACCTGGCCGGCCGGGTGTCGGCGTCCCGCCGGGAGGCGGCCGTCCGCTTCGCCGAGCAGGTCACCGTCGAGCTGGCCGGCCTGGCCATGCCGCACGCCCGGATCGAGGTGGCGGTGGTGCCCCGGCCGGTCGGGAAGGCCGAGCCGTCGGTGCCGGTGGACGGCGTCGAGGTGGGTGTCGGCCCGGACGGCGCGGACGAGGTCGAGCTGCGGCTGCTGGCGCACCCCGGCGCCCCGTCGCTGCCGCTGCAGCGGGGCGCGTCCGGCGGTGAGCTGTCCCGGGTGATGCTCGCCATCGAGGTGGTCTTCGCCGGGTCCGGCGGGCCGCCCACGCTGGTCTTCGACGAGGTGGACTCGGGCGTCGGCGGCACCGCGGCGGTGGAGATCGGTCGCCGGCTGGCCCGGCTGGCCCGCAGCCAACAGGTGCTGGTGGTCACCCACCTGCCCCAGGTGGCCGCGTTCGCCGACCGGCACCTGGTGGTGGCGAAGGACACCGGCGGCGCGGTCACCACCAGCGGGGTGCGCGTGGTGGAGGACACCGAGCGGGCCCGGGAGCTGGCCCGGATGCTCGCGGGTTTGCCGGATTCCGACCTGGGTATCGCCCACGCCGAGGAACTCCTGGCCGTCGCGGCAAAGGAAAGGCGGCCCTGACCGCGCGGATTGTGAGCGGAGGCACACCAGCCTGCGCTCCGGTGTGCTTCCCTGGGTAGGCGGCCCTGCTCAGGCATGTCGCGACAGAAAAGCCTGCCTCCCATGCCAGGATGGTCACGATGCGTCTTCCCACTTTGCGCCGCAACCGCAGTGCGGAACCGGGCTCGGTCCTGGGCACCGCGCGCCTCGACCGCCGGACCAAGCGGCTGACCGGCCGGCTGCGGCCGGGCGACATCGCGATCATCGACCACGTCGACCTGGACCGGGTGGCCGCCGACTCGCTGGTCGCGGTCGGCGTCGCCGCGGTGCTGAACGCCAAGCCGTCGGTGTCCGGCCGCTACCCGAACCTGGGCCCCGAGGTGCTCGTCGCCGCGGGCATCCCGCTGCTGGACGACCTTGGCGACGGGGTCTTCGAGCGGATCCGCGAGGGCGACACCGTCCGGGTCGAGGGCAACACCGTCTTCGTCGGGGACGAGCCGGTGGCACACGGCGACCTGCAGGACGTCGAGACCGTGTCCAAGGCGATGGCGGACGCCCGGGAGGGCCTGTCGGTCCAGCTGGAGGCGTTCGCCGCCAACACCATGGACTACCTGCGGCAGGAGCGCGACCTGCTGCTCGACGGGGTCGGCGTACCGGACATCCAGACCCAGGTGCAGGGCCGGCACTGCCTGATCGTGGTGCGCGGCTACGACTACAAGGCCGACCTGGACGTGCTGCGCCCGTACATCCGGGAGTTCAAGCCGGTGTTGATCGGCGTGGACGGCGGGGCGGACGCGCTGGTCGAGGCGGGCTACACCCCCGACATGATCATCGGGGACATGGACTCGGTCACCGACGACGTGCTGCGCTGCGGCGCCGAGGTGATCGTGCACGCCTACCCGGACGGGCGGGCCCCCGGCCTGGCCCGGGTGGAGGGGCTCGGGGTGCCGGCGATCACCTTCCCGGCGGCGGCCACCAGCGAGGACCTGGCGATGCTGCTGGCCGACGAGAAGGGCGCCTCGCTGCTGGTCGCGGTGGGCACCCACGCCACCCTGGTGGAGTTCCTCGACAAGGGCCGCGGCGGCATGGCCTCGACCTTCCTCACCCGGCTCAAGGTCGGCGGCAAGCTGGTCGACGCCAAGGGCGTGAGCCGGCTCTACCGGCAGAGCATCTCGGGCTCCTCGTTGCTGTTGCTGGTCCTGTCCGCGGTCGCCGCGATGGCCTCCGCGGTGGCGGTCTCCACCGTCGGGAAGGCGTACCTGGGCGTGGTCTCCGAGTGGTGGGACAATTTCGTGTTCCAGCTCGGCCAGCTCTTCTAGCTCCCGACCGTTCCACAGACCGATCAAGAGGCTGCAGGCGTGATCAACTTCCGGTACCACGTGGTGTCCCTGACCGCGGTCTTCCTCGCGTTGGCCATCGGCCTGGTGGTGGGTACCGCCGCCCTCAACGGCCCGGTGGCGGACTCGTTGAAGGACAACGTCAACGAGCTGAGCAAGGACAACCGGCAGATGCGTCAGTCGGTCAACAACATGCAGAAGCAGTTGGAGACCGAGGAGGACTTCGCCGCCCAGATGGCGCAGGTCGTGCTGCCGGGCAAGCTCACCGGCAAGCGGGTGCTGGTGCTGGGCCTGCCCACCGGCCGGGAGCACACCGAGGGCGTCCTCAAGATGCTCCAGCTCGCCGGGGCCAGCGTGAGCGGGCGGGTGGACCTGCAGGACAAGTTCGTCAACCCCGACAACAACAGCAACCTGCTGGAGCTGGCCTCGACCGCGGCGCGGCCGACCGCGCCCGCCTCGGCGCTGCCCGGCAACGGCAACGGGGTGGAGACCTCCAGCGCCCTGCTGGCCAGCGTGCTGCTGGACCGGGCGCAGGGCACCCCGGCGGTCAGCGAGGCGGACCGCCGGGCGGTGCTGGCCGCGTACAGCAACGCCGGCTACCTCACCGCCCAGGACAAGGTCGTCGGGCCGGCCGAGGCGGTGGTGGTGGTCAGCGGGCAGCCGTACGTCGACAAGGACTCCGGCAAGAAGGACGAGTCGGTGGTGCGGGTGGCGGAGCAGTTCGACCGCACCGGCGCCACCGTGGTGGCCGGCAACGGGGCGTCCGGCGGCAACCTGGTCGCGGTGGTCCGCACCGACCCGGTGCTCGCCCAGACCATCTCCACCGTCGACAACGCCAACACCGTCCAGGGGCAACTGGTCACCAGCCTCGCCCTGGTGCAGCAGCTGGCCGAGAAGAAGGCCGGCCAGTACGGCGTCGCCGACAACGCCGGCGGCGGGCTGCTGCCTAGACTGCCCCAGTGACCGAACGACGTACCCCGCTGACCGGTAACCGCCCGCACGTCCCGTCCGGCGGGCGGTCGTGAGCGCGCTCGGCCGGCTGGTCGCCGCCGGGCTGGGCGCCACCGCCGCCCGGTACGCGCTGCGCGAGATCCGTACCGCCCCGGTCGGTCCGGCGCTGGAGCGGACCAACTTCCGTGGCCGTACCGTCACGCTCGCCGCCGGTCCCGCGCTGGCGCTCGGCGCGTCCGCCGGCGCGGCGCTGGGCGCGCCCGGCGTTCCGTCCGGCGCGGCCGCGCTGGTCGCCGGCCTGGGCGCCGGGGCGGTCGGCCTCTACGACGACGTGGTCGGCGCCCGGCCCGAGCAGAAGGCCGCCAAGGGCTTCGCCGGGCACCTCGCCGCGCTGCGCGAGGGCCGGGTCACCGCGGGCCTGGTCAAGGTCGCCGGGGTGGGCGCCGCCGGGTTGGCCGCGGCCGCCCTGCTCGCCGCCGACCGGGCCGTGGCCGGGCACCCCCGCCGGCAGGACCGCGGCGCGCTGGCGGCCGGGGTCGACGTGCTGCTCGGCGCGGGTGTGATCGCCGGCACCGCCAACCTGGTCAACCTGCTCGACCTGCGCCCCGGCCGGGCGCTGAAGTCCGGGCTGCTGCTCGGCGCGGCGCTGGCCGAGGGCACCCATGGCGGCCTGGCCGCCGGGCCGGTCGGCGCGGCCGCCGGGCTGATCGGCGAGGACCTCGGCGAGCGGGTGATGGTCGGCGACAGCGGCGCCAACGCGCTCGGCGCGCTGCTCGGGGTCGCCCTCGCCGCGCGGACCGGCCCGCGCGGCCGGGCCGCCGCGCTCGCCGTGCTGGCCGGGCTCACCGCGGCCAGCGAGAAGGTCAGCTTCACCGCGGTCATCCAGCGCACCCCGGTACTGCGTGAGCTCGACGCGGTGGGCCGGCGATCCGACTGACGTGACCAGACCGGCCCCCCTCGCCGGCACCGGCCGCGTGGCCGGCGCGGCCGCCCTCATCGCCGTCCTCACCGTCGTGGCCCGGCTCGCCGGCTTCGGCCGCACCGCCGTGTTCAGCTGGGTCGTCGAGCGTAGCGACCTCGGCGGCATGTACGTGGTCGCCAACACGGTGCCGAACATCATCTTCGAGATCGTCGCCGGTGGCGCGCTGGCCAGCCTGGTCGTACCGCTGCTGGCCGGGCCGGTCGCGGCCGGCGACCGGCGGGCGGTGGCCGCCACCACCGGCGCGCTGCTGACCTGGACGGTGACCCTGCTGGTGCCGCTCGCGGTGCTGGTCGCGCTGCTGGCCGACCCGATCGTGGCGGTGATCAGCGACGCGCGGTCGCCGGCCGAGCTGGCCACCGGCGCCCGGATGCTGCGGGTGTTCTCCCCGCAGCTGCCGCTCTACGGCATCGGCATCGTGCTCACCGGCGTGCTGCAGGCGCACCGGCGGTTCGCCTGGCCGGTGATCGCGCCGCTGCTGTCCAGCGTCACCGTGATGGTGGTCTACCTCACCTTCGGCCTCGCCGAGGGGCGGGGAGCGAGCATCGCCGGGGTGAGCCGGGCCGGCGAGCTGATCCTCTCCGGCGGCACCACCCTCGGCGTGGTCGTGCTGTCGCTGTCGCTGCTGATCCCGCTGCGTCGGCTGGGCCTGTCGCTGCGCCCCGGGTACGGGTTCCCCGCCGACGCCCGGGCGAAGGTGGGCGGGCTGGCCGTGGCCGGCGCGGTCACCGTCACCGCCCAGCAACTCGCCCTGGTGGTGATCCTCAACCGGGTCACCGGCGGCCCCACCGGCTCGCCGCAGGTCTACAACCTGGCGCAGACCATGTACCTACTGCCCTGGGCGGTGCTGGCGGTGCCGCTCGCGGTGGCGGCGTACCCGACGCTGACCGCGGCCTCCGCGGCCGGTGACGAGGACCGCTACCGGCGTACCCTCTCCGGGTCGGTCCGCGGGGTGCTGCTGTTCGGCTTCCTCGGAGCGGCGGCGCTGGTCGGCACCGCCGAACCGGTCGGCCGGTTCTTCCCGCTCGGCGAGCGGGAGACGGCCGCCGCGATCGCCGGCTTCGCTCCCGGTCTGGTCGGCTACGCCCTGTTCGCGGTGCTGTCCCGCGCCCTGTACGCCCGGGGCGCCACCCGGCCGGCGACCGTCGCGATCACCACCGGCTGGCTGGTGGTGCCGGTGGCCGCCGCCGCGCTGGCCGCCGTGCTGCCCCGGCCCGACCGGGTGCTCGCCGTCACCCTGGCCAACTCGGTCGGCATGCTGGTGCTGGCGGTCCTGCTGGTACTCGCCGTCCGGCGCGCCGCCGGCCGAGCCGCCCTGGCCGGCGCCGGTCGGGCCGCGGGCGCCGGCCTGATCGCCGCGCTGCTCGCCGCCCCCGCCGGGGTCGCCGCCGCCCGGTGGGCCGCCGGCCTTGGCGGCACCCCGACGACAGCCGGAGCGCTCGCGCAGGGCATGCTGTCCGGGGCCGTGGTCGGCGTGGTGTTCCTCGCCGTTACCTGGCTCACGGACCGACCGGACGTGCGGCCGCTGCTGACCGGGGTGCGACGCCGGCTCGCGGGACCGCTGCGCCGGCTCGCCGGGCGGACGACGCCAGGGCGCGGCGCGCCCGAGGACGGCATCCCCCCGGAGCGGGGTGACGGGAAGGAGACGGTGTCCCGGTGAACGCGACAGGTGCCCTCGGCCGGCCCCGACCGCGGGGGTGGCGTCGATGAGCGACGCGACCACACCCCGGTTGACCGGCACGGTGGTGCTGCTGCTCGCCTCCAGCACCGGCGGGGTGGGACAGCACGTCCGCTCGGTGGCCCGCGGGCTCACCGCGGCCGGCGCGCCGGTGCTGGTCTGCGGGCCGGCGGCCACCCAGGAACAGTTCGACTTCACCGGCACCGGCGCCCGCTTCGCGCCGGTGGAGATCCCGGCCAGCCCCACGCCCGCCGACGCCCGGGCCGTCGCCGCGCTGCGGCGCGTCCTCGCCGACGAGCACGCCCAGGTGGTGCACGCCCACGGGCTGCGCGCCGGGCTGGTCGCCGTCCTCGCCCGGCCGGCCGCGCCGCTGGTGGTGACCTGGCACAACGCGGTGCTCGCCGGCGGGGTGCGCGGCCAGCTGTCCCGGCTGGCCGAACGCACCGTCGCCCGTTCCGCCCGGGTCGCGCTGGGCGCCTCCGCCGACCTGGTGGAGCGCGCCGCCGCGCTGGGCGCGGCCGACGCCCGGCTCGCCCCGGTCGCCGCGCCCGACCTGCCCCCGCCCCGCCGCCGGCGCGCGGCGGTACGAGCCGAGTTCGGCGTCGCGCCGGACCAGCCGCTGATCCTGTCCGTCGGCCGGCTGCACCCGCAGAAGCGGTACGACGTGCTGGTGGACGCCGCCGCCCGGTGGCGTACCCGGGTGCCGCCGCCCGCCGTGGTGATCGCCGGCAGTGGCCCGGCGTACCTGCCGGTGGCCGCCCGGATCTCCGCCACCCGGGCCCCGGTGACCCTGCTCGGGCACCGCACCGACGTCGCCGACCTGCTCGCCGGCGCCGACCTGGCGCTGGTGACCAGCGACTGGGAGGCCCGGCAGCTGTTCGCCCAGGAGGCGCTGCGGGCCGGCGTGCCGCTGGTCGCCACCGCCGTCGGTGGCCTGCCCGAGCTGGTCGGCGATGCGGCCGTGCTGGTGCCGCCCGGTGACGTGGACGCCGTCGACGCCGCGGTGCGCTCGCTGCTCGACGACGAGAGCCTCCGCGCCGACCTGGCCCACCGGGGCGCCGCCCGGGCCGCGACCTGGCCCACCGAGGAGGACACCGTCGCCGCCCTGACCGCCCTGTACGCCGAGCTGGCCCCGAACGCCGCCGGCCCGGGCGCCGACGCCCCGTCGACGGGACGCCGGTGATGCTGCGCAGACTCACCCCGGTCCTGCTCACCCTGCTGGTGGTGGTGCTGGGCGTGACCGCGCTGGCGGCCCGCCCGGCGCCCGGCCCGCAGCGGCCCACCGCCGACTTCGTGGTGCTCGTCGGGGTGGCCGGGCTGCGCTGGGACGACGTCGACCCGCAGACCACGCCGACGCTGTGGGCAATGGCCGAGCGGGGCTCGATCGGCTCGCTGTCCACCCGCTCGGCGACCCGGCCCACCTGCCCGGTGGACGGCTGGCTCACCCTCGGCGCGGGCAGCTACGCCGCCTGGAACGGCACCCGCCAGCAGGGCCGCTGCCCGTCGGTGGGGGTGACGGTCGAGCAACCGGACCGGATCGGCGCCAACCTGCCCGACCAGGAGGACGTGGTCCGCTACAACGCCGACCGGCTGTCCTGGGGCGCGGTGCCGGGCTCGCTGTCGGAGTCGGTGCGCTGCTCGGTCGCGATCGGCCCGGGCGCCGCGGTCGCCGCCGCGCGGCCGTTCGGCCGGGTGGACCGGTACGCCCCGGGGCTGCCCGCCGACCCGGCCCCGCTGCTCGGCTCCTGCGTGCTGAGCATCGTCGACCTGGGCGCCGTCACCGGTGAGGACCCGGCCGGGCGCCGGATCGACGCCGCCCGGGCCGACGCCGCGCTGGCCCGGGTGCTGGCCGCCCGCCCCCCGCGCTCCACGGTCGTCGTCGCCGGGGTTTCCGACACCGACGCGCCGGCCCGGCTGCACGCCGCCGTGGTCGACGGACCGGGCTGGGAGCGGGGCTGGCTCACCTCCGCCAGCACCGGGCGGGAGGGCTACCTGCAACTGGTCGACCTCGCCCCGACCGCGCTGACCGTGCTGGGCCGGCCGATGCCGGAGCGGCTGTTCCTCGGCCGCCCGGCGGGGCGGATCGCCGACCGGCCGGAGGAGCTGGCCGCGGCGATCACCGCGCCGGCCGACGCCGACCGGGAGGCGGCCGCGCAGCGGAAGGTGGCCGGCTGGTTCTTCGGCCTGCTCGCCCTGGCCCAGCTGGCGCTCGCCGTGGCGGTGCTGCCGCTGCTGCGCCGGGCCCGGCGGCTCGCCGGCCCGCACAGCCCGCCGCCGGTCTCACCCCGGGTGGTCGGCGTGGTGGAGCTGCTGCTGGTGGCGGCCGCGTTGGCGGTGCCCGCCGCGCTGCTCGCCGACGCCGTGCCGTGGTGGCGGGGGAGCCACGCCGGGGTGTGGTTCGCGGTGGTCACGGTGGCCCTGATCGGGGCCGCCACGGCGCTGGTCCGGTTCGCGCCCGGCCACCGGCGGACGCTGGGGCCGCTGGGCGCGGTCGCCGCGCTGGCCACCGCGGTGGTCGGCGCGGACGTGCTCAGCGGAGCCCGGCTGCAGCTCAACGGCGTGGTCGGGTACTCGGCGCTGGAGGGTGGCCGGTTCGCCGGGCTGGGCACGGTGGGCCTCGGGGTGTTCCTCGCCGGCGCCCTGCTCGGCGCGGGCTGGCTGGCCCAGCGGGTCGGTCGGGAGTCCCGGCCGATGGTGGTGGGCGTGGTCGGCGGCCTGGCCGTGGTGCTGGTCGGCAGCCCGTACCTGGGGGCGGACCCGATCGGCGCGGTCGCGCTGACCGCCGGGGTGGCGGTGGCCGCGGCGATCAGCGCCGGCGGCTGGCTGACCGTCAGCCGGCTGCTCTGGGCCACCATGGCCGGGCTGGCGCTGACCATCGGCTTCGCCCTGGTGGACCTGCGCCGCCCGGTCGAGGAGCGCGGGGCGCTGGGTCGCTTCCTCACCGCGCTGGGCGACGGCACGGGCGGCCTGACCGTGCACCGGGCTAGCACGGCGAACCTGGAAACGCTGCTGCACAGCCCGTTGACCGTGCTCGCGGTGGTGGGCGGCCTGTTGGTCTGGTTCGCCCTGCTGCAGCCCTGGGGTGGGCTGATGCGGCTGTTCGGCATCTACCCGGCGATCCGGGCCGCGCTGGCCGGCACGGCGGTGGCCGCGGTGATCGGCGGCCTGCTCGGCGGTGCCGCGCTGGACGTGGCGGGGGCGGCGGCCGCGCTGGTGGTGCCGATGGCGGCGCTCGCCTCGCTGCGGGTGCTGGACCACTCCACCGACCGCACCCAGCCGGACCCCGGTCGCCGGCGCGACGACGGGCCGGGCGGCGCGTCACCGGAGCCGGACGGCGGCCCGCCCGCCGCCGCCGACCCGTCCGCCGCCGACCCGTCCGGCGTCCCGCCGTCGACCGGCGGCCCGTCGAGCGCGGGGCCGTCGACCGGCGGGCCGTCCGGTGGCGGCGCGGAGGGCCGCGGGACGGCCGCAGCGGGGCGTACCCCGGGGGACGCCGGAGCGGACGGCGGTGACGGTGCGCGACGGGAGCCGGGGGACGGCGGGGCCGACGCCGGCCGGGCCGGGGTGCCCGCCGCGCGGCGGCCCGACGGCCCGGTACGGGCGTCGACCGAGGTCCCGGCGCCCTGAGCCCCGACCGGCCCACGGCCCCCACCTCGGGTGCGACGCCGGGCCCCGGTCGGGAAGGTGTTACCGTGGAATCCCGTGGATCGCGTGATCACTTTGCTGATCGGCACGGCGGTTCGCTTGACCGCTACGGACGACACGGGAGCAGGCCTTGGCCCCTTCAGCACGCACGACCCGGCACATCTTCGTCACCGGGGGCGTCGCCTCCTCGCTCGGTAAGGGCCTCACCGCCTCCAGCCTCGGCAATCTGCTCTCCGCGCGCGGGCTGCGGGTGGTGATGCAGAAGCTCGACCCGTACCTCAACGTCGACCCGGGGACGATGAACCCGTTCCAGCACGGCGAGGTCTTCGTCACCGAGGACGGCGCGGAGACCGACCTGGACGTCGGGCACTACGAGCGGTTCCTCGACCGGGCGCTCTCCGGCAAGGCCAACGTCACCACCGGCCAGATCTACTCGGACGTGATCGCCAAGGAGCGGCGCGGTGAGTACCTCGGCGACACCGTCCAGGTCATCCCGCACATCACCAACGAGATCAAGGCCCGGATCGTCGGCATGGCCGACCCGGACGCCGACGGCCAGCTGCCGGACGTGGTGATCACCGAGGTGGGCGGCACGGTCGGCGACATCGAGTCGCTGCCGTTCCTCGAGGCGATCCGCCAGGTGCGCCACGACCTGGGCCGGGACAACTGCTTCTACCTGCACGTCTCGCTGGTGCCGTACCTCGCCCCGTCGGGCGAGCTGAAGACCAAGCCGACCCAGCACTCGGTCGCGCAGCTGCGCAACATCGGCATCCAGCCCGACGCGATCGTGCTGCGCTGCGACCGGGAGATCCCGGACAAGCTCAAGGAGAAGCTGTCCCTCTACTGCGACGTGGACTCCGAGGCGGTCGTCGCCGCCCCGGACGCGCCGAGCATCTACGACATCCCGAAGGTGCTGCACCGCGAGGGCCTCGACGCGTACGTGGTGCGCCGGCTCGGGCTGTCGTTCCGGGACGTGGACTGGACCAGCTGGGACGACCTGCTGGACCGGGTGCACCAGCCGCACCACACGGTGACCGTGGCGGTGGTCGGCAAGTACGTCGACCTGCCCGACGCGTACCTGTCGGTCAGCGAGGCGATCCGGGCGGCCGGCTTCGGCCACCGGGCCCGGGTGCAGCTCAGGTGGGTGCCCAGTGACGACTGCGTCACCCCGGCCGGCGCGGCGGCCGCGCTGGCCGGCGTGGACGGCATCGTGATCCCCGGCGGCTTCGGCGTCCGCGGCATCGAGGGCAAGATCGGCACCGCCCGGTACGCCCGGGAGAACGGCATCCCGCTGCTCGGCCTCTGCCTCGGCCTGCAGTGCATGACCATCGAGGTGGCCCGGCACCTGGCCGGCCTGGAGGGGGCCAACTCGCTGGAGTTCGACGAGGAGGCGACCCACCCGGTCATCGCCACCATGGCCGACCAGCAGGACATCGTCGCCGGCCGCGGCGACCTGGGCGGCACCATGCGGCTCGGGGCGTACCCGGCGACGCTGGCCGAGGGGTCGATCGTGGCCGAGGCGTACGGCGCCACCGAGATCAGCGAGCGGCACCGGCACCGGTACGAGGTGAACAACGCCTACCGCGACCAGCTCACCAAGGCGGGGCTGCGGTTCTCCGGCACCTCGCCGGACGGCCGGCTGGTCGAGTTCATCGAGCTGGACCGCTCGCTGCACCCGTTCTTCGTGGCCACCCAGGCGCACCCCGAGCTGAAGAGCCGCCCGACCCGCCCGCACCCGCTGTTCGCGGCGTTCGTCAAGGCGACCGTGGCGTACTCGGAGGCCGACCGGCTGCCGGTCGACCTGGACCCGGCTACCGGTGGCGCGGCGGCGGACACCCCCGCCGGCCGGGCCGCCCGCAACGGGGCCTCGGCGAAGGCGTCGTCCGCCTCGTGAGCGCGGGGCACGAGCGCACCGGCCCGGGCAGCGCGGTCGAGCACCGGTACGAGCTGCGCGGGCGCACCGAGCGATACCACGGGAAGATCTTCGACGTGGTCACCGACGAGGTGACCATGCCCGGCGGCGGCACCGCCCAGCGCGACTACGTCCGGCACGTCGGGGCGGTCGCCGTGGTGGCGCTGGACGACGCCGGTCAGGTGGTGCTGGTCCGGCAGTACCGGCAGCCGGTCGGGCGGCACCTGTGGGAGCTGCCCGCCGGCCTGATGGACGTCGACGGCGAGGACCTGGCGGCGGCCGCCGCACGGGAGCTCGCCGAGGAGGCCGACCTGACCGCCGGCCGGCTGGACCTGCTGGTCGACGTGCACACCTCGCCCGGCTTCTCCGACGAGCTGGTGCGGGTGTTCCTGGCCCGTGACCTGGCCGAGATGCCGGCCGACCAGCGGCACGAGCGCCGGGACGAGGAGGCCGACCTACAGGTCGTCCGACTCGACCTGGACGAGGCGGTCGGCATGGCGCTGGCCGGCGAGATCACCAACGGCCCGTGCGTGGCCGGCCTCCTGGCCGCCGCCCGGGCCCGCGACACCGCCTGGTCCGCCCTGCGCCGCCCCGACGCCCCCCTACCCCGCTGACCCCGTCCACCGCCCCGACCCGCCCCCGTCCGGCGCCCGCGCCGCACCCAGCTGCGTCGATCTAGGGGTAGTTGCTGTCAGTCGATCTCCGATCGCAGCATCTATCCCTAGATCGCGGGGCCGGGGGTCGGGGGGTCGGGGGCGGGGGGCCGGGGGTGTGTCGCGGGGGTGTGGCGGGCGGGTGGGGGCGGGCGGTGGGACGATGGGGACGGATCGTCGCGCGGGGTGGCCGCCGCCCGGCTGACACTTCGTCAGGCGTACCGGGCACCGGATGTCACTGTGCTGGCTTCCCGAGGGAGGCCACCGGCCTAGACTGCCGCCGGCGGGACCGGTGGACCGCGCCGGCAATGGGGCCGGAGCGGCACCGCGCAGTCGGGGCGAGCCGCCCCGAAGAGAGGTGACTGCATCGTGAAGGTCGGAATCCCACGCGAGGTCAAGAACCACGAGTACCGCGTGGCGATCACGCCGGCGGGCGTCAACGAGTTCGTCCGCCACGGTCACCAGGTCTTCGTCGAGGCCGGCGCCGGCGTCGGGTCCAGCATCGCCGACGACGAGTTCACCGCCGCCGGCGCGAAGATCCTCGGCACCGCCGACGAGGTGTGGGAGACCGCCGAGCTGGTGCTGAAGGTCAAGGAGCCGATCGCCGAGGAGTACCACCGGATGCGCGCGGGGCAGGTGCTCTTCACCTACCTGCACCTGGCCGCGTCCAAGGAGTGCACCGACGCGCTGGTCGACCGCAAGGTCACCGGCATCGCGTATGAGACGGTCGAGCTGCCGGACCGGTCGCTGCCGCTGCTGGCCCCGATGTCCGAGGTGGCCGGCCGGCTCGCCCCGCAGGTCGGCGCGTACCACCTGCAGCGGCAGGGCGGCGGGCGCGGCATCCTGATGGGCGGCGTCTCCGGCGTGTACGCGGCGAAGACCGTGGTCATCGGCGCGGGCGTGTCCGGCATGAACGCCGCCGCCATCGCGCTCGGCCTGCAGGCCGAGGTGCTGCTGCTGGACAAGAACGTGGCCCGGCTGCGGCAGGCCGACGCGATCTACCGCGGGCACCTGCAGACGGTGGCCTCCAACGCGTACGAGATCGAGCGGGCCGTGCTGGACGCGGACCTGGTCATCGGCGCGGTGCTGGTGCCGGGCGCGAAGGCCCCGACGCTGATCTCCAACGAGCTGGTGTCCCGGATGAAGCCGGGCAGCGTGCTGGTGGACATCTCCATCGACCAGGGTGGCTGCTTCGAGGACTCCCGGCCCACCACGCACGCCGAGCCGACCTACCAGGTGCACGACTCGATCTTCTACTGCGTGGCGAACATGCCCGGCGCGGTGCCGCACACCAGCACGTACGCGCTGACCAACGTCACCCTGCCGTACGCCCTGGAGCTGGCCAACCAGGGCTGGCGCGAGGCGCTGCGCCGCGACCCGGCGCTGGCGCTGGGCCTGAACACCCACGACGGCCAGGTCACCTACGGCCCGGTCGCCGAGGCGCACGGCATGGCGGCCCTGCCGCTGTCGGACGTGCTGGCCTGACCGTGGTCACCGACGGGGCCGGCCCGGGCACCCCGCCCGCGCCGGCCCTGCGGCGTGCCGTGCGCGGCTACCTCGACCACCTGACCGTCGAGCGTGGCCTGTCCGCGAACACGCTGTCGTCGTACCGGCGGGACCTGGAGCGCTACCTCGACACCCTGGCCACGGTCGGGGTGACCGACCTGGCCTCGGTCGGGCCCGGCACGGTGGAGGCGCACCTGGCCCGGCTGCGCGCGGGCGACGACGACCACCCGCCGCTGGCGGTCGCGTCCGCCGCCCGCGCCGCGTCCGCGGTGCGCGGCCTGCACCGCTTCGCGCTGCGCGAGGGCCTGGCCGGCGCCGACCCGAGCCGGGACGTGCGTCCGCCCACCCCGCCGCGCCGGCTGCCCCGCGCGCTGCCGGTCGACGACGTGGTCCGGCTGCTGGAGACCGCCGGCCCGGTCACCGCGACCGGCGACGGCGCGGCCCTGGCGCTGCGCGACCGGGCGCTGCTGGAGTTCCTGTACGGCACCGGCGCGCGGATCTCCGAGGCGGTCGGCGCGGCGGTGGACGACCTGGACGTCGACGAGGGCACCGCGCTGCTGCGCGGCAAGGGCGGCCGGACCCGGCTGGTGCCGATCGGCGGGTACGCCGCCGACGCGCTGCGGGCCTGGCTGGTGCGCGCCCGCCCGGGGCTGGTCGCCGCCGGCCGAGGCACCCCGGCGGTCTTCGTGAACGCCCGCGGCGGTGCGCTGACCCGGCAGGGCGCCTGGACCGTGCTGCGCCGGGCCGCCCAGCGGGCCGAGCTGCCGGTGGACGGCCCGGCGGCGGTCTCCCCGCACACCCTGCGCCACTCGTACGCCACCCACCTGCTCGACGGCGGCGCGGACGTGCGGGTGGTGCAGGAGCTGCTCGGCCACGCCTCGGTGACCACCACCCAGGTGTACACACTGGTCACCGTGGACCGGCTGCGCGAGGTGTACGCCACCGCCCACCCCCGTGCGTTGGGGTGAGCGCGAGGAGTGAGCCGGGGTTGCGAGCCCCGCAGTCGCGAACGAACAGCGTCCCGGGTGAGCGCGAGGAGTGAGCCGGGGTTGCGAGCCCCGCAGTCGCGAACGAAGAGTGTCCCGGGTGAGCGCGAGGAGTGAGCCGGGGTTGCGAGCCCCGCAGTCGCGAAGGAACAGAGTCGCGCCTGATCCGCCGCCCGGCCGGCGATCGACACGCCGGAGGCGGTGCCGAACGCGCTGCTGGTCGGTGGCGTAGAGTCGGCTTCGGCGCGGACCTCCTGGGAGCGACATCCGGGGTGCGCAGCGGCGCCGCGAAGGACGTCGGAAGGCTCCGACGCCGGGTGGTCGTCGGGAGGGGGCAACGAGGACATGGCTGGCAACGGTGACCGTGCCGACGCCTGGACGTCGGAGCTCCGCGAGCAGCAGGCGTCGCTCGGCGCGGACCTGGGCCCGGCGGACCCGGCCGCGTACACGATGCGCAAGCCGATCCCCGAGCCGATGCCGACCGACCGGCACGGCCCGGCGCGGATCATCGCGATGGCCAACCAGAAGGGCGGGGTGGGCAAGACCACCACGACGATCAACCTGGGCGCCGCGCTGGCCGAGTACGGCCGCAAGGTGCTGCTGGTCGACTTCGACCCGCAGGGCGCGCTCTCGGTCGGGCTCGGCGTCAACCCGCACAACCTCGACCTGTCGGTCTACAACCTGCTGATGCAGGACGACGTCACCGCCGAGGACGTCCTGATCAAGACCGACGTGGCCGGGCTGCACCTGCTGCCGGCCAACATCGACCTATCCGCGGCCGAGATCCAGCTGGTCAACGAGGTCGCCCGGGAGATGGCCCTGGCCCGGGTGCTGCGCACCATCCGCAAGGAGTACGACTACATCCTGATCGACTGCCAGCCCTCGCTGGGCCTGCTGGCGATCAACGCGCTGACCGTCGCGCACGGCGTGCTCATCCCACTGGAGTGTGAATTCTTCAGCCTCCGCGGCGTGGCCCTGCTGCTGGACACCATCGACAAGGTGCGCGAGCGGCTCAACTTCGACCTGGAGCTGGAAGGCATCCTCGCCACCATGTACGACAGCCGCACCACGCACTGCCGCCAGGTGCTGCAGCGGGTGGTGGAGGCGTTCGGCGACAAGGTCTACCAGACGGTCATCACCAAGACGGTGAAGTTCCCCGAGTCCACCGTGGCCGGTGCCCCGATCACCAGCCTCGACCCAGCGTCCTCCGGCGCGCGCAACTACCGCCAGCTGGCCCGCGAGGTGATCGCCGCCCAGTCCGAGCGGTAGAGGCCGAACGCCTGATGGCCGGGACGTGGACTACGGTCTTCCGGTGACCGCGCCCCCGCTCGACCCGCCCGCGACGCCGACGCCGCCGCCCGTGGCGGCCGCGGAGGCCGCCGCCGACGTGCCGACCGACGCCGCCGGGGTGCCCGAGGGTACGGAGAACGCCGGCTTCACCGTCCGGCTGGCGAACTTCACCGGCCCGTTCGACCTGCTGCTGCAGCTGATCAGCAAGCACAAGCTGGACGTCACCGAGGTGGCGCTGCACCGGGTCACCGACGAGTTCATCGCGTACATCCGGGCGATGGGCGACCAGTGGGACCTGGACGAGACCAGCGAGTTCCTGCTGATCGCCGCCACCCTGCTCGACCTGAAGGCGGCCCGGCTGCTGCCCGCCGCCGAGGTGGAGGACGAGGAGGACCTCGCCCTGCTGGAGGCGCGGGACCTGCTCTTCGCCCGGCTGCTGCAGTACAAGGCGTACAAGGAGGCGGCCGCCCACCTGGCCGAGCTGGAGGCGGTCGGCGGCCGGCGGTACCCCCGGGCGGTCACCCTGGAGCCCCGGTACGCCGAGGCGCTGCCCGACCTGGTGCTCGGCGTCGGCCCGCAGCGGCTGCTGAAGCTGGCGATCCGGGCGATGACCCCGAAGCCGGTGCCGGAGGTCTCCACCGCGCACGTGCACATGGTCCGGGTGAGCGTCCGCGAGCACGCGGCGATCCTCACCGAGCGGCTGCGCCGCGCCGGTACCGCCCCGTTCTCGCTGCTCTGCGCCGATTGCGAGATCACCCTGGAGGTGGTGGCCCGGTTCCTGGCGCTGCTGGAGCTCTACCGGGAGGGCCTGGTCGCGTTCGTCCAGGAACAGGCGCTGGAGGAGCTGACCGTCCGCTGGACCGGGCCCGCCGACGGCGGCGCCGACCTGCAGATTGACGAGTACGCCGGCACCGCCGAGCCGGCCGACACCGAGCCGGCCGACACCGAGCCGGCCGACACCGAACCGGCCGACACCGAGCCGGCCGACACCGAGCCGGCCGGACCGGGCGCACCCGAGTGGGCCGACTCGGGCGCACCCGAGTGGGCCGAACCGGGCGAACCCGAGCGGGCCGAAGCGAGCGCACCCGAGCGGGCCGAACCGGGCGAACCCGACCCGAGGCAGGAGTGACGAGATGAGCGACGAGGAGCGCCGGGACTCGCTGGCCGACCAGGCCGCCGCCTGGATCCCACCCTGGGCGCGCCCCACCCCCGACCCGACCGAGGAGCCCGCCCCGGCCGCCTCGGCCGAGCCGCACGCCGCGGCCGACCCTGCCGTGCCGCCCGCCCCGGCCGAGGAGCCGGCGCCGACCGACCCGGCCGAGGCCGAGATCGTGGCGAGTTCCGGTTCGCTGCGAACCGACAGTCGCGAAGATCTCACCGCGGCAGCCCCGGAGAGCGGCGGGGCGGCGGAGCAAGGGGAGCCGGGCGGGGGAGCGCCGGTAGGTGAGGGCGAGGCGGTCACCCCGGCACCGGCGCCTGCCGAGGGTCGCGTGGCGGGGGCGGGGGAGGCTGCCCGCGTACCCTCGAAGGAGCGGGCGGGGCGACGGCGCGCGACGGTCGTGCCGGAGCCGGCGCCGGTGCTGGCCGACGCGGAGCTGCGCGGCGCCCTGGAGGCGATCCTGCTGGTGGTGGACGAGCCGGTCAGCGAGCTGACCCTGGCCCAGGTGCTGGAGCAGTCCCCGGAGCGGATCGGGCCGGTGCTGGACGACATCGCCGCCGGGTACACCGCGGCCGGGCACGGTTTCGAGCTGCGCCGGGCGGCGGGTGGCTGGCGTCTCTACACCCGCCCGGAATACGCGACGTACGTGGAACGGTTCGTGTTGGACGGGCAGTCGGTACGGCTGACCCAGGCCGCGCTGGAGACGCTCGCGGTGATCGCCTACCGGCAGCCGGTGACCCGTTCGCGGATCTCGGCCATCCGGGGTGTGAACTGTGACGGGGTGATCCGTACCCTGGTCTCCCGCGGGCTGGTCGAGGAGTGCGGCGCCGAAGCGGACAGCGGGGCGTTCCTCTACCGGACCACCACGATGTTCCTGGAGAAGCTGGGACTCGACTCGGTGGCCGACCTGCCACCGCTGGCCCCGTTCCTCCCCGACGACGTAGAAGAGCTTGCCGATGCCACGCGATGACCGTTCCCCGAAGCCCGACGCCCCCGTGTACGAGAGCGCCGAGCGCCTGCAGAAGGTGCTCGCCGCCGCCGGCGTCGGCTCCCGGCGTGCCTGTGAGGACCTGATCTTCCGGCGCCGGGTGACCGTCAACGGGCGGGTGGCGCAGCTCGGCGACAAGGCCGACCCGACCAAGGACGTGATCGTCGTGGACGGGGAGCGGCTGCAGGCCGACGTCCGGCTGGTCTACGCGGCGATGAACAAGCCGCGCGGGGTGGTCACCACCATGGCGGACGAGAAGGGCCGCACCGAGCTGGCCGACTTCCTCGGCGCCCGGCTGGAGCAGCGGGTCTACCACGTCGGGCGGCTCGACGCCGACAGCGAGGGCCTGCTGCTGCTGACCAACGACGGCACCCTCGCGCACAAGCTGATGCACCCGTCGTACCAGGTGCTCAAGACCTACCTGGCCGAGGTGGCCGGGCCGATCCCGCGCAACCTGAGCAAGCGGCTGCTGACCGGGGTGGAGCTGGAGGACGGGCCGGTCAAGCTCGACTCGTTCAAACTGGTGGACACCCTGGGCAAGACCGCCCAGGTGGAGCTGACCCTGCACGAGGGGCGCAAGCACATCGTCCGGCGCCTGATGGACGAGGTCGGGCACCCGGTGTCCCGGCTGATCCGCACCTCGATCGGGCCGATCAAGCTGGGTGACCTGCGCACCGGGCGGCTGCGGCGGCTGACCAACGCGGAGGTCGCCGCGCTGTTCAAGGCCGTGGGTGACTGACCCGGTCGATGAGGGTAAGCGTGCGGGTAGGCTTCGTCGCGGCCGTGGGTGGCGCGGGTCGCGCCCGGCGGTCTCCCGCGCGGCCCGCATCGGGGCGCGGGGCAGAATCGACGACGAACGACAAACCGCTCAACGGCGCCGCACTCACCGGGCGCCCGCGAGGTACGGGCTGAGGAGGACAACGGTGGAGAAGAACGTACCGGCCGGGCGTTGCGTGGTCGCTGTGGACGGGCCGTCCGGTTCGGGTAAGTCCACCGTGTCGCGGCGGCTCGCCGTGGCCCTCGACGCCCGCTACCTGGACACCGGCGCGATGTACCGGGCGATCACCTGGGCCGTGCTGCGCTCCGGGGTCGACCTGACCGACGCCGCCGCCGTGGGCAAGGTCGCCGGCGAGGTCGACCTGCGCATCGGCACCGACCCCCAGGGGTACGGCGTGACCGCCGATGGGGTGAGCATCGATCGGGAGATCCGCGGGCCCGAGGTGACCGGGGCGGTCTCCGCCGTGGCCGCCGTGCCGGCCGTGCGCGCTCTTCTGGTGGCCCGCCAGCGGGAGATGATCGCGAACGCCGGCCGGATCGTGGTCGAGGGTCGCGACATCGGCTCCGTCGTGGCCCCCGACGCCGACCTGAAGGTCTACCTGACCGCCTCCGAGGCGGCGCGCGCGAAGCGGCGCAGCGCCGAGGACGCGGCCGACGTCGCGGCGACCGCCGCCGACCTGGCCCGCCGGGACAAGCTGGACTCGACCCGCAAGGCCGACCCGTTGCAGCAGGCTACCGACGCGGTCGAGCTGGACACCACCGAGCTGGGCATCGACGAGGTCGTCGCCCGGCTGCGCGAGCTGCTCACCGAGCGGGGCGTCCTGTGAGCGCGAGGAGTGAGCCGGTGTTGCGAGCCCCGCAGTCGCGAACGAAGGGTGGCCCGGCATGAGCGAGGACACCGCCGGCTGGGTGGAGCTGCGCGAGCCGGACCTCGACGTCGAGGAGCCGACCGGCCCGCAGCCCGTGGTGGCCGTGGTCGGCCGGCCCAACGTGGGCAAGTCGACCCTGGTCAACCGGATCATCGGCCGCCGGCAGGCGGTCGTCGAGGACGTCCCCGGGGTGACCCGGGACCGGGTGCCGTACGACGCGCAGTGGAACGGCCGGACGTTCACCGTGGTGGACACCGGTGGCTGGGAGCCGGACGCCCGGGACCGAGCCGCCGCGATCGCCGCCCAGGCCGAGATCGCCGTGGCCACCGCAGACGTGGTGATCTTCGTGGTCGACGCCATGGTCGGCTCCACCGACGTGGACGAGGCCGCGGTGAAGATGCTGCGGCGCAGCGCCAAGCCGGTCCTGCTGGTGGCCAACAAGGCCGACAACGCCGCGATCGAGATGGACGCCGTCTCGCTGTGGTCGCTCGGCCTCGGCGAGCCGCACGTGGTCTCCGCGCTGCACGGTCGCGGCGCCGGCGAGCTGCTCGACGCCATCCTGGACGCCATGCCGGAGGCGCCGAAGATCGTCGAGAATCGACCGCGCGGCCCGCGCCGGGTGGCCCTGGTCGGTCGCCCCAACGTCGGCAAGTCCAGCCTGCTCAACCGGTTCTCCGGCGAGGAGCGGGCGGTCGTCGACTCGGTCGCCGGCACCACCGTCGACCCGGTCGACAGCCTGGTGCAGATCGGCGGCGAGACCTGGCAGCTGGTGGACACCGCAGGCCTGCGCAAGCGGGTCGACCGGGCCAGCGGCACCGAGTACTACGCCAGCCTGCGCACCGCCGGCGCGATCGAGGCGGCCGAGGTGGCCGTGGTGCTGCTCGACTCCAGCGAGGTGATCAGCGAGCAGGACCAGCGGATCCTGTCCATGGTCACCGAGTCCGGCCGGGCGCTGGTCATCGCCTTCAACAAGTGGGACCTGGTCGACGGCGACCGCCGGTACTACCTGGACAAGGAGATCGAGCGCGAGCTGCGCCGCATCCCCTGGGCGATCCGGCTCAACCTGTCCGCGAAGACCGGCCGCGCGGTCGACAAGCTCGCCCCCGCGCTGCGCAAGGCGCTGGAAAGCTGGGAGACCCGCGTCCCCACCGCGCAGCTCAACCAGTGGCTCACCGCGCTGGTCCAGGCCACCCCGCACCCGGTGCGCGGTGGTCGGGCCCCGAAGATCCTCTTCGCCACCCAGGCCGGGGTGGCCCCGCCCCGGTTCGTGCTCTTCACCACCGCGCCGCTGGACGCCGGCTACCAGCGCTTCGTCGAGCGCAAGCTGCGCGAGGAGTTCGGCTTCGAGGGCAGCCCGGTGGAGATCTCGGTACGCCCGCGCAAGAAGCTCGGCCCGGGCGGGCGGGGCAAGGCGCACGGCTGACCCTGTTCGTCCTGGTGCCCGGGGAGCTTCGGCTCCCCGGGCACTCCTTTGTCCTAGGACGCTTTAGAGGGTGTGGCATGCGTTGCCCGCGCGGCGCGGTGGGGGCGATGCGGGGGCTGGGGCGATCTTGCGCTAAGCTGTACCGGCTGCCGCGGGGGAGACCGCGCGGGGAGCATCGGGACGTAGCGCAGCTTGGTAGCGCACTTGACTGGGGGTCAAGGGGTCGCAGGTTCAAATCCTGTCGTCCCGACAGTAAAACAGCAGGTCAGGGCCTTGATTCACCTCGGTGGGTCGAGGCCTTCTGCTGTTCTGTCTCACAATTTCTCATGTAGGCCCGTACTGCTGAAATTCGTGTCACCGGGGTTACCCGTACAGTCCACGCCGCGCCCGCGGCGGTCTCCTGGTCGAGTGGTCGTGGTCGATCCCCGCAGCCGCGACGGTCGCATCTGCGACCCGTCGCCCTCGGACGGCTCTGCCTACCGCCGCCGGCAGGAGACAGGGCGTACCCGGTGATCCGCCACTTGACCATGCCGCTACGGCGCAGGTTCGGATGGGTGGGAACAGGTCAGACCTTTCGCTTTTTCCGGGCTCACATGCATCGCGCAGCTTCCTCCCCGACCTGCCTGGGTCGATCCGTGACGGGTCACCGCGGCCACCCGCTGACGATTAAGGACCAAGCATGATCAACCCGGCCCGTACGGCTGAACTGCGTGACGCAGTCGCCGGACCCGTTCTCCTGCCTGACGAGGCGGGTTACGACGGTCTGTGCTCGACGTACAACCTGGTGACCCCGTTGCGTCCGGACATCGCCATCGGCGCGACCAGCGTCACCGACGTCCAGGCCGCGGTCCGGTTTGCCGCCGTCAACGGGATGAGTGTGGCGATCCGCGGCGGCGGGTACGTCGTCGCGGCTTCGTCCGAGGGAAGTGTGCTGATCAACATGCGGTCGATGAACGCCGTCACCGTCGACGCCGACGCGCAGACGGCGCGCATCGAGGGATCGGCTCTGTGGCAGGACGTCCTGGATACGGTGACCCCGCTCGGCCTGGCCCCGATGAACGGCTCATCGCCGACCGTGAGCGCCATCGGTTACCTGCTCGGCGGTGGTCACAGTCCTACGCTGGGTCGATCCCTGGGCTGGGCGGCCGAGCACGTCAGCGCCGTCGAGATCGTCACCGCCGACGGCAGGGCGCGCCGGGTAACCGCCGACGAGCATCCCGACCTCCTCTTCGCCGTACGCGGGACGAAGGGCAACTTCGGCGTGGTCACCGCCATCCAGACACGGGTGTTCCCGGTTGCCCGCATCTTCGCCGGCGGCCTCTGGTTCGCCGGTGCGGACATGCGCGCGGTTCTACACGGCTGGCGGCAATGGGTGCCCTCGCTACCCTCGGAGATGTCGTCCTCGATCGCCGTCCAGCGCCTGCCGCAGGATCCAAACCTGCCTGAGCCCTTGCGTGGCGCGTTCGTGCTGCACGTCCGGATCGCCTACACCGGGCCTGCGGACGAGGGCGCCCGGCTGATCGAGCCGCTGCGCAGACTCGCGCCGATCGTCATGGAGACGGTCGCCGACCAGCCGTATGCGCAGGCTGCGACGATCCACCTGGACCCGCCCGGTGTGCCGCAGGTCGTGCCGCCGCAGGTACTCAAAGCTTAGCGGGCCGACCACCTCATCCCAGTGCGTCGCGTCGCGCAGCACCGCCGTGCTGGCAGACCAGCGAACCAGTGACCGCTCGGGCGTGAGGCGCAGTCTCCGTCCGCGCCAGCGGCGCGGCTCCCCAGGGTAGGTGTCGGCTCCGCCTGAAAATTGACCCGTGGTTCCTGGCGGGTTCCAGGTACCGAGGGGGCCAAGGTTCAGCCGGCGTTGACGGTAGCGCCCCGCAGTGCTCACTACTCATGGTGCCGTGGCGTGCGGCGCAGCCGTACCTGCGTCTTGCAGTGACGGCGGCCTCGGCCTCTGGCCCACCTGCTCTTCAGGCGAGAAGCAGGAACGTTGGCACGGCGATGACGATGCCGGCCAGCGCACCTGCGATCACCTGACTGGTCAAGTGATCACCCAGTCGCACCCGGGACCAACCCACCAGGGCGACGAGCGCCAACGCTGGGATCAGCGCCGGCCCGAACACGATGATCAGAACGGAGACCGAGCCGGCAGCGACCGCAGCGTGGGCACTGAGTTTCCATACCTGATTGATCGCGGTGACGACGAGCAGGACGGCGAACATCACCACGACCATGGCGATCAGCGGTCGGGGCGCGCCGGCGAGGACGAGCAGGAAGAGACCGCCGAGGACGGACAGCATTCCGTAGACCAGAGGCATGCGGCGCTGCTCGCGTACGCCGATGTGGTGGTCGGTCAGCCGCCCCCTACGCACTCCGAGCCAGATGATGCCGTACGGGATGACGGAGCAGAACAGGATGGCGAGCGCTGCCCAGCCGAGGCCGGTCAGCACGGCTGGAGCGGTGCTGTGCAGGGCGATGATCAGCGGCATCACGGCGGCGAAGACGGCCGGCGCGAAGATCTCGGTGACAACCCGTGCTGCGCGGGTGGAGGTTCGGGCGGGCGGATCAACGAGTCGAGGCACGTGACAGTTCTACCCCTTGGCCGGCTGCGAGGTGGGTGCGGCTGCGGGTGTGGCCCGTGCGATGGCCGCAGTAGCGGCCGGGGATGAGATCGCCCTGGCGACCTGGGTAAGCCATGTGACCTGTTCGGCCGCGCCAACGTCACCGGTGGTGGGGTTGCCGGGCGGCCCCAGCGGTAGGGCCGGAACCTCGGTGGCCTCGCCGGCGGGGGGCGTGCCGTCCGACCGGGACGCCAGGGCGGCGCCGATGACGATGGCTTCCACCATCGCCGCCTGCTGCTCGCCCTCAAGGCCGGCTGCCTCGGCGACCCGCCTCGCCTCTGCCGCTACTGCAGTCGACATCCATGGCCGAAGGGTGGCGTAGCCGTCCAGGATCTCCACGGTGATCCTGACCCGTCGTAGGGACGCGTCCCGGGCGACCGCAAGAGCGCCCTTGACACCTGATCCCGGCGGAAGCAGCGCTATCTCGGGCAGCACTGCGTGAATCCGCGCCCAGAGCGGATAGAGCCGGTAGTAGTCGCGAAGCGCCGCGGCGCCGGCCCACAGCCGGTCCAGGCCCACACGGGGCCCCCAGGACGGGATCGTGGATCCGATCAGAACCAACAGGATCGACGTGCTGAACGTCAGCACCACGACCGCGTCCCCGATCAGAGCCCAGTGTGGGAAGCGTCTGCCCAGCCCGAAGGCCACCAGCTTGGCGGCTACGTACGCGAGCCCCCACAGCGAGCCAACGGTGATCATCCGGAGTCCTAAGCGCAACAGTGGCCGGTGAGCGATGCCGGCGTAACGGTTCGCCAAGACCACCACCTGCGTCAGTGACCAGCCGAGAAATGCCAGGTAGACGAAGAGGAGCGGAGCGTAGATCGGATCGGCGACATACTCCCCGCTGCGAACCGGGGGATCGGAGGGGATGGCCTTCGAGGGTGCGGCGACGAACAGCACGATCATGACCGCGATGGTGAGCGCCACGGCGATCATGCGGCGCCGCACGCGTCGCCTGGTGCCGGCGTCGCCACCCGTCATGTAGAAGAGGAAGGCCTGCGCCGCCGTGACGCACACCAGCGAGAGGCAGTTGGACGTCAGGCGGGCAATATCCGGAATCCCGACGAGCTGATTGATCCCCGGTGCCAACGGCTGGATGGTCATCGAGACGGTGATCGTGATCAGGGCAAGGCAGAGAGCACGAAGCGGGCGATTGCCGCGGTCCCGGGCCAGATCACGCAGCTTGTAGAGACTCATAGCCCAGCAGACGAACGTCACGGCGAACATCACACCGTGAGCGATCCTCACCATCAGGCGGCCCGACCTTCCAGCGTCGCGACCAGCCGTGCCGAGACGTGAGGATCAGCTGGCGTCGAGGTCGGAATCGCCGACCAGGACTCGGCGCGTTGCACGGCGACGGTCCCGAAGACCTCCGCTCGGCGCTCGATCGGCTCGTCGTACGCGAGACGCCCCAGTGCGATCTCGGCTACGGACGGATCCATCGACGGCATGAGCGTGGCCGCGGAACATTCGAGATCGTTCGGGAGAGCGACATCATCGAACATCATGTGCCCGTACTCGTGGCCGATGATCAGGCTCTGCCGCACCTTGCTGGCACTGGCGTCATAGAAGACGTAGTCAGCGAGCGCACCCGCGACCCAGAGCCCGTGCGGGGCAAGGGCGGGCAGATGGCGGGGGATCAGGTTGACCGGCCGTCCTCGGCGCTGCTCGATCCGGTCGTGGAGTTGAGCGAAGGTGAAGCTCGCAGGCAGCTTGAGTGCAGACAGGAGCTGAGTCGCCTGCCGTTGCAGGTGGCTCACACTTCTATCGGTGTGACGTCGCATCGAGTTCCCTGTTCATCAGGCTCCGGCATGGTCTGGCACCGCGGCGAGCTCTGCGATGAGTTCGACCCGTCGGCCGCACCAGCCGCGCTGTCGAGGGCATGATCAGCGCCGTCGACGACGTCCTTCGCTCTGCTGCCGGGCGGGCCGAGCGGCAGCGCGGACTCAATGCTCTGCCCTGCCAGGGTGGTACTCGAGCGCCGAGGAGAGCTGCTCCAGCAGCGCGCGGGATTCTGTGGGCGGCTCCGGTGCGCCCCAGGTGTCGCTCAGTTGCAGCACGCGAGTGGCGAAGACCTCGGCCTGCCGCTCCTCGCGCTGGGTGTGGACGACGCGCTTGACGCCGCGCCGCATGCCGGCCCCGTCCGCCGCGGGAAGTACCTTCCTGATGTCGCGGCCGACGGCGGGACTACCGACGTGATCGAAGATCATGTGGCCGATGCCGTGCAGGATGAGATGGTCCCGGTGAAGGCGAGGGTGAGCCGACCCGAGCAGGATGTGATCCGTCGTCGCGCCACGACACCACATGGCGCGAGCGTCCGTGTGGCGTGTCCGGAGGGTCGACACCACCAGCTGCCGACCGCGAACCCGCTCCAGCACGGTGCAGAGATCATCCACAGTGAAGGGCGTTGCCACGGCCAGGCCGTGGAGGATTGCATCGCAGCGGCGAATCTGCCGCTCCTGCCACGCTGCGGTCGGGTCGTCGTGCGACCACCAGCTCTGCAGACGAACACAGCCGGCGGTGGCCGGTGGTCGATCGCTCGATCGTGGCAGGACGTCGGTCATGAGCGACGCTGCCGTTCAGCGCCTTCCAGCCGACCGCGCGCGGCCGTCTCCAGTCGCTGCACCTGCTCGATCATCGCGACGACTGCCGCATGACCCTCCGGTGACAGCCGGGCGTCTATCAGACGCATGGCCACCTGTTTGATGTGCGGATCGTTCAACGCCCGAACGAGCCTCTGCTCATGCTGATCTTCCGACGCCTCAGCGAAGAAGCTGGGCGGCTGCCCGAAGAAGGCTGCGATGGCGTCGACGACCGAGCGGCGGGGATCGGGAGTTCGGCCCTGTCGGAGGTTGCTCAGATGTGTGTGGGAGATCTTGAAACCCCGTCGCGTAAGTTCGTTCGCGACGTGACGGACGCTGTAGGGCTTCCCCGCAGGGTCCGTGACATGGAGGAACAGCCAGTTGAGGCGCTGGGCGAACGTCTCGCCCACTGGTTCGTCAGCCTCGGCCATCGCGACTCCTTGCGCCTTGGAACACAAGGTTTACACCACTGTCCCTTCTGGAAGCAAGCATTGACACGGCTGCGCTCCGCGTGTCTACCATTACCGGCGGTTGGCAGCGGGTGTGGCCGCAGAGGGGGAGTGTGTCATCACCCGCTGCCAGACCGCTTCTGCGTCGCGGGTTGGATGCTGTTGTGCCTGCACCGCTGGAGCCTCACGCGGAGCTGCCGCTCTTGGCGGCCGTTCTCCGCCGGGGGCTCGCCGCCACCCTTCGGCGAGGCGAACTGTTCGTCAGGCCGAGGCGCCACTGACCCGTCCGGCGGGCTGACTGATCTACCGGGCCGCAGAACGGTGGCGACCAGCTGTGAGCGACGACGGCATGGTGCAGGACCTGACCGACGGCCTCGCGCGGATCCGCCAGCCAGACGCCGCTGACGGAAGCCCGAGAGTCGCGGCTCGAGCGTTTCCCAGACCTCCGCGACCACTGTCTCCGACGACGGAGGCGTCGACCAGTCCGGGAGCCGATGCCGCTTCGGCGCAGAGCTATAGACGATCGCGCTGACCCCTGTGCAACCAGGAAGCGCGCACGCTGGCTGACCGCTTCGCAGGCTGCCGTCGAGCGGTCGGCGATGTCGCACCGGGGCCGACGGTGAGTGCGAGCGGGTGACGACAGCCCGGGGACTCCGCCGCGGTGAACCGTTATCGTGTCGGCGTGACCGAGAACCGCGCGCCTGTCGACCCGCGTCCCGCACCGATGCGGTGGTCGTCCTCGGGGTGCTGCTGGCCACCTCCGGTTACCTGATGCCCTGGTTCCGCATCGCCGCCGGCTACTCCTGGTCCTTCTCCGGCTGGACCTACGCCTCGCTCGACAGCGGAGGGGGTTGGACGCTGATCACCCTGGTGTGGCTGGCGGTCACCGCTGTCGCGGGCTGTTGGGCCCGGGCGTCCTCCGCGGCAGCCCTGACCGCTCTCACCGGCGGGATCGGCGCGATGATCTTCGCGCTGACCGTGGTCGCCGCCAGCTTCACCGAGTTCCCCCAGCGGGGCTACAGCGATGCGATCGCACACCTGCCGTTCGGGGTTGGACTACCCGTGATGGCCGCCGGCTTCGGCCTGCTGATCGCCGGGGCGGTACGGGCAGTGGCCCGCACCGCCTGACTGGGTGTAGGCAGCCGGGTCGGCGGGGTTGCCGGGCTCGGAAGGGGTGGTGCGGATCCGGCACGAATCCAGGTCCAGCTCTCTGTCACCGTGCCGGGCGGGCTGGCTGCATATCCGAAGTTGTACCGGCGATCCGCATTCCGGTAGGCGGTCACTGGCCCTGCCCGAGGGAGTAGCCCGGGGCGTCGTCGAAGCGGTAGAGGCCCTCGGTCTTGACGAAGTCGAGCCCCGCCCGGTCGAGTCGGTCGAGCAGGTCCACCACGTCTCGCCGGGATGCCTCGCCGGGTCGGGAGGACTGGAAGCGGGCTCGCCAGTGGTCGGTGCAGAAGGTCTCGGGGAGCCCGTCGGGCCACACCTTCAGGCCTCGGTTGGTGATCATCTGAAGGTGTAGGGCGGAGCCTGCGGTGGCGTGTTGGAGTGCGGTGGCGAGCGCGTCGGGGTCACGGTCGCGGTGATGCAGGAACACGTCGACCCCGTCCATCGTCTTGTGCTGTGCCGGGGTGGCCGGGGTGGCCGGGAGGGTCGGTTGCCGCTGCCCGGTCGGGTAGGAGACCGGCGGCAGGGTCCGCGGGCGCTGACCGAGCCGTTCGATGACCGCGTCGGCGAACGCCCGCGTCCCCACCGGTGTCGCGCCCGGGGCGGTGATGTCGGCGGTGGCGACTCCCGCCTCAAGGGTGGCCAGCCAAGCGTTGTGGACGCGTTCGGCGACGTCAGTCTGGCCGATGTGCACGAGCATCATCACCGCCGCCAGCAGCAGCCCGGACGGGTTGGCGACGTCCTTGCCGGCCAGGGGCGGTGCGGAGCCGTGGATGGCCTCGAACATCGCCGCCTGCTCGCCGATGTTGGCCGAGCCGGCCAGCCCGACCGACCCGGCGATCTGCGCGGCCACGTCGGAAAGCACGTCACCGTACAGGTTCGGGGTGACGATGACATCGAAGGCCTCGGGGGTGTCGGCCAGCTTCGCCGTGCCGATGTCGATGATCCAGTGTTCGGCGGTGATTTCGGGGTAGTCGGCGGCCACCTCGTCGAAGACCCGGTGGAACAGGCCGTCGGTGAGCTTCATGATGTTGTCCTTGGTCATGCAGGTGACCTTGGACCGGCCGTTGCGGCGGGCGTATTCGAACGCGTGGCGCGTGATCCGCTCACATCCCGGGCGGGAGATCAACTTCAGGCACTGGGCGACCTCGTCGGTCTGCCGGTGCTCGATGCCGGCGTAGAGGTCCTCCTCGTTCTCCCGCACGATCACCACGTCCATCTTCGGATGCAGGGTCGGCACGAAAGGCGGGTACGCCACGCAGGGCCGCACGTTGGCGAACAGTCCCAGCGACTTGCGGATCGTGACGTTCAACGACTTGAACCCGCCGCCCTGCGGGGTGGTGATCGGGGCCTTGAGGAACACGCGGGTCCGGCGCAGCGACTCCCACGCCTGTGGCTCGATGCCGGCGGTGTGCCCGCGGCCGTACACCGCCTCCCCGATCTCGATCTCCTCCACCGCCAGCCGTGCCCCGGCTGCGTCCAGCACCCGCAGGGTGGCATCCATGATCTCCGGCCCGATCCCGTCGCCACGCGCCACCGTCACCGGCGCAGCCATCGGCACCCCCGCCGAGTCGCCGGTCTCGGACAGCTTCGACATGCTCACCGTCGCACCTCTCTCCCACTCCGATATACGAAGCACATTACACGAAAGGTGGATCGTATCTAGGCAGTGACCGAGCGCCTCGCAGCCGCCACCCCCCGTCGGCGGACCCTGCCCTGCGGGTGACCGGGCCCCACGGCTGTCCGTCACTGATCTCCGCCGCGCCGGACCACCGCCCCGGCGTCTCCCCGCCGTCGTGCGCGAGGAGGATGGAGCGACCGGCGGATCGGCCGTGTCCCGGTGAGCCACGGCCGATCCGGTTGTTCCGGTGTTTCGCCGCCGGGCCGGGACGGTCAGCGGGACCAGCGCTGGTTGTCGCCGCCGGTGCAGGTCCAGATCGCCACCCGGGTGCCGTTGGTGGTGCTGGCGTTGGGGACGTCGAGGCTGCTCGCCAGGTGTAGCCCACCCGGTGCGGGCCCGGCCCCGGTGCCGGGCCACCAGCGGCCGGTCCTGGTCAGCCCTTCACGGCTCCCGCCGTGATGCCAGCGACGAAGTGGCGCTGCAGCAGCGCGTACGCGACGACCATCGGGGTGGACGCGACGACCACGCCGGTGAACAGCAGCGGGTAGTCGGTGAGGTATTCGCCGGTGAAGTCCAGCAGCGCCAGCGGCAGGGTCCGCTTGGCCGGGTCGTCGATGAACAGCAGGGGATAGAGCAGGTCGTTCCAGTGCATCACGATCAGGAAGATCGCGGTGGCGGCGAGCGACGGATACGACAACGGCACCACCACCCGCCGGTACGCGGCCCATGGCCCGGCGCCGTCGAGGTCGGCGGCCTCGTACAACTCGGCGGGGAGCGTACGCAGGAAGCCGGCCAGGATGAACACCGCCACCGGCAGCGTGACCACCACATTGACGAGCATCAGCCCGGCCAGGCTGTCGCGCAGACCGAGCCGGTCGAACTGTACGTACTGGGGAATCATGATCGCCTGCGCGGGGACCGCCAGTCCAGCCGCGAAGACGGCGTACAGCGCGCGGCCGGGCCACCCGGGCAGTCGGGCGATCGCGTACGCCACGAGGCTGGCCAGCACCAGCGTGGTCGGCACCGAGACGGTCACCACGAGGATGCTGTTTCCGAGCACCCGTAGCAGGTTCTGATCGGCCAGGACCTCGACGTAGTTGTCCAGCCGGGGGTTCGTGGGCGGCCCGAACGGCGCGTCGAACAGTTCCGTGGTGGTCTTGAGGCTGCCGCCGACGACGACGAGCAGCGGCACCGCCACCAGCAGTGCGTACACCGCGAGCACTCCGCGGCGTCCGAGCCTGGCGAGCACGGGTGGGCTCCTATCCGTGGGTGAGTCGGGCGGCCCGGTTCTGCAACCAGGTGACCAAGGCGATGGCCAGCATGAACACGATCGACTCGGCGGCGGCGTAGCCGAGCTGCGAGTTGGCGAACGTGGTGTAGATCCGGGTGGACAGGATGTCCAGCGACGCCCGGGGCGGGTTGCCGGCGAGGCCCAGGATCAGGTCGAACGCCTTGAACGACTGGATAGTGGTGTACGCGATCACCAGGGCGGTCGCGGGGGCGACCATCGGCCAGGTGACGTGCCTGAACAGCTGCCACCGGTTGGCGCCGTCGGTCCTGGCCGCCTCGTACAGCTCGGCGGGGATCTGGTTGAGGCCGGCGATGTAGATGACCATCATCTGCCCGGCGTGGAACCAGATCTGGGCGATCGCGACCCAGACGATGGCGCTGCCCGCGTCGCCGAGGTACGACCCCCGCAGCACACCGAGACCGACCGTGTCGAGGACGGTGTTGGCCAGGCCGAAGTTGGGGTCGTAGACGAACCGCCAGACGAACGCCACCGACACCGACGACAGCACGGTGGGCAGGAAGAACAACCCGCGCAGCAGCGTCGAGGAGCGGCTACGGGCCGCCAGCAGCACCGCGAGCAGCAGCGACAGCGCGGTCTGCCCGACGACCACGATCAGCATGAACGTCAGGTTGTTGGTCAGCGCGTTGCGGAACAGGTCGTCGGCGGTGGTGACCTCGACGAGGTTGTCCAGCCCCACGTCCCGGAACGTCGGGCTGAACCCGTCCCAGTCCGTGGTCGCGTACCGCAGGCCCTGGAGCGCGGGCACGACGAAGAACGCGCCGTAGACGAGCAGCGCGGGCAGGGCGAACAGGTACAGCAGGCGGGAAGCACGTCGACGCCTGCGGCGGCTTGCCGACGGGCGTGACGGGTGCGGCGCGGGGCTGCCGTCACCCCGCGCCGCGTGGACGGTCAGGCTCATGCTGTCGTCCCCGTTTTCCGAGATCGGCACTGCCGGCTCATTCCGCGTTCACCGCTTCTGTTCGATGACGCGCTGGGCCGCCTCCGCGGCCTGCTCCGGGGCGGTCCCGCCGACCACCTGCACGGCGGCGTTCTCCACCGCGCCGCGTACGTCGAGGTTGGTGAACTGGAAGCGGGGTGCGAGCGCGGTCTTGCGGGTCAGCCACGGCGCGAATGCCTTGAGGTCCGGGTTGGTGTACTCGACGCCCTTGACGGTGACGTGCTGCGCGGTGCCGTTGGCGTACACGCCCGCGACGGCCGGGTCGGACAGGTGGCGCAGCCAGGCCAGCGCGGCGCCCTTCTTCGCCGACTTCGCGTTGACGCCCAGGATGAAGGTGGCGTTGAAGACGCCCTCGTAGCGTGCCTTGTCCGCGGTGGTGGTGATCGGCGCGAGCAGCCCGAGCGGGAACGTCGCGCCGAGCTTGCGCAGCGCCGCGGCCTGGAACGAGCCGGTGGCCAGCAACGCCGCCTTCTGCTGCACGAACAGCTGCTGCGCCGCCTCGTTGCCGGTGCCGGTCGCGCCGGCCTGGAAGTAGGGCCGCAGCTGGGCGTACTGCTTGAGGACGGTGAGGAACCAGTCGTCGGTGACCTTGAGGTCCCCGGACTGGATCTTGGCGAGGGCGTCGTCGGAAGGGGCGTTGTTGACCACCATGACGTTGAGCAGCTGGCCGGCGTTGGCGGCGTCGCCACCGGGCCAGGCGATCGGGGTGATTCCCTTGCTCTTCAGCGCCTCGGCCAGGGCGAGGAAGCCGTCCCAGTCCTTCGGCGCCTCGGCGTAACCGGCCTTGGCGAGCAGCTCGGGGTTGCTGACCGGCATGTTGAACACCAGCTGGTACGGCAGGCCGAGCTGCTTGCCGTTCTGCGCGCCCGCGGTGATCAGGGTCGGCTCGTACCGTCCGACGAGATCCTGCTCGGTGAGGTCGGACCAGACGCCCGCGGTCGCGATGTCGGTGAACTGGGCGCCGCGGAAGGCGGTGAAGGCGTCACCGATGCTGCCGCCGCGCAGCTTCTGCAAGGCGGTGGACTGGTAGTCGTTCGACGGCGAGATGTCCTGCCGGACGGTGACCTTCGGGCTCTTCTTGACGAAATCGGCGATGATCCGGTCGAAGACCTCCTTGTCCTCGGCCCGCCAGTGCGCGAAGGACAGTTCGCCCTCGACGGGGCCGTCGAAGCCGCCGCTGGCGGGGGTGGCCTGCTCGCCGCCGGGGCCGGCGCAGGCGGTCAGGAGGCCGGCCGCGCCGGCCAGTCCGCCGAGGGCGAACAACCGGCGGCGGGACAGGGCGGGCAGTTCGTACGTCATGCGGGTGGCGCCTTTCGAGGTGAGGGGTGGGTCAGGGGACGTTGTCGGTCACCGGGCCGGGCTGGTCGCCGGGCGGGGGGACGGTGCGGGGGCGAACGGGATGCTGGCCGGTGCCGGGGGTTGCGCGGCGCCGTCGGGGTGCCGCCAGAGACCGCGGTCGCGCAGCACCGGCAGCACGCCCTCGCCGAACCAGTACGCCTCCTCCAGGTGCGGATGGCCGGAGAGGATGAATTCGTCGATGCCCAACGCGTGGTACTCCGCGATCCGGTCGGCGATCTCGGCGTGGCTGCCGACCAGCGCCGTCCCGGCGCCGCCGCGGACCAGCCCGATGCCGGCCCACAGGTTGGGGGAGACCTCCAGCCGGTCCCGGGAGCCGCCGTGCAGGTCGAGCATCCGGCGTTGCCCCTCGGACTCGCTGCGGCGCAGCCCTTCCTGCGCCGCTCGCACGTCGGCTTCCGGGATGGCGTCGAGCAGCCGGCGGGCCTGCGCCCATGCCTGCTCGGCGCTGTCCCGGGCGATGACGTGCAGCCGGATGCCGAAGCGCAGCTCGCGCCCGGCCCCGGCGGCGAGCGCGCGGACCCGGTCGAGCTTCTCGGCGACCTGGGCCGGCGGCTCACCCCAGGTCAGGTAGACGTCACTGTGCCGGACCGCGACCGGCAGGGCGGCGGCGGACGACCCGCCGAAGTAGACAGGTGGCGTCGGGTCGGGTAGCCGGTTCAACCGAGCTTGCTCCACGCGTAGGTGCTCGCCGTGGTGGTCGACGGTCTCGCCGCGCCACAACGCCCGTACGACGTGCAGGAATTCGTCGGAGCGGGCGTAGCGGGCGTCCTTGTCAAGGAAGTCGCCGTACGCGCGCTGCTCGGCCGACTCGCCGCCGGTGACCACGTTGAGCAGCAGCCGGCCGCGGGAGAGGCGTTGGAACGTCGACGCCATCTGCGCGGCCAGGTACGGCGAGAGCAGACCGGGGCGGAACGCCACCAGGAACTTCAGCCGCTCGGTGACCTCGGTGAGCATCGCCGTGCTCAACCAGGCGTCCTCGCACCACGCGCCGGTCGGGGTGAGCGCGCCGACGAACCCGAGCTGCTCGGCGGTGCGGGCGATCTGGCCCAGGTAGGCGACGCTGGCGGGTCGGGCGCCGCCGGCGGTGCCGATCGGCGTGCCGTGCCCGCCGCCGACCACGTCCCGGCTGTCGCCGTAGGTGGGCAGGAACCAGTGGAAGGTCAGCGTCATGTCAGGTCTTCCTGAGGTTGTGACGGACTGATGGCGGGTGGTCCGGGCAGGTCACCCTGCCGACACCGCGCACAGCCTACCCATAAAACCTACCGGTTTAGTAGGCTAAACGGCCTGCCATTTGTCCGGCACGAGCGCGACCGCCAGAGCGATGCCAGGTCCCAAGGCGGCGACATGCACCGTGCTGAGCCAGGCCTGCATGTGGTGTCCGGCTCCGCGGTTCCGTCCTGGATTGGTTCGTGGAACTTCGGGCCCGTCCTGGTGCTGATCGGTCGCGCGCTTCGGGCCTTGGGCGCCGAGGGGCTGCCCGAGTCACGTGACCGGGACGCGATCGGCCGCATCGACGCCACCGGCGGCGCGCTGATTACCCTGGGGGCTGGTCGGGCTGACCTACGGGTTGATCCAGGGACCGAGCAGCGGTTGGACCCACCCCGCGGTGCTGGCGTCGTCGGTCGGCGGGGCGGTGGCGTTGGCCGGCTTCCTGGCCTGGGAATACCGCTCCGCGATGCCGATGCTGCCCCTCGGGCTGTTCCGCTCGGTGCGGTTCAGCGCCACCAATGCGATCACCTTCATCGTCTACGGTGCGCTCGGCGGCGCCCTGTTCCTGCTGCCCATCCAGTTGCAACAGGTGAGCGGGTACACGCCGCTGGAGTCCGGTGTCGCGCTGCTGCCGGTCACGTTCATCATGCTGCTGTTGTCGGCGCGTTCCGGCGCTCTGGCGGCCCGCATCGGCCCACGGGTGCAGATGAGCGTCGGACCGGTGCTGGTCGGCGCCGGCCTGGCCCTCCTCGTGCGGGTCGGCTCCGACGGCACGTACGCGACCCAGGTCCTGCCGGCGGTGATCGTGTTCGGGTTGGGCCTGGCCACGACGGTGGCCCCGCTGACCGCGACCGCGCTCGATGCCGCGACGGCCCACCAGGCCGGCATCGCCTCGGCGGTCAACAACGACGTGGCCCGCGCCGCCGGCCTGATCGCCGTCGCGGTGCTGCCCGCGGCCGCCGGTATCACCGGCGGTGACTGGCAGCAGCCGGCCCGATTCTCCACCGGCTTCCACACCGCGGTACTGATCTGCGCGGCCCTGTGCCTGGCCGGTGGACTGCTCGCGGCGCTGACCATTCGCCGGACGGCTGGCACGGTCGCCACGGCCCCGACCACACACCTGGTGCACTGCGCGCTGGACACCCCACCGGCGGCGCCGACCAGCCCGCCGGCCGCGACCGCTACGATGCCCTGAGTCGATGACTCGGCCCCCGCCGCTGACGGCCACCGGCCGACGCGACCGTCCCCGGCACCCTTCGACGAGACCCGGCGGTTGTCGGCCCCGTCCGGGTGGGAGGTCGACGTCCGGGCCGGTCGGGGCCGACGGATCGGCCGCCGGTGCCCCAGGAAGACGCGCCGAGGGCGATGAGGTCCTCGGCCGGGCTCGACCGCCCGAGAGCTAGGCTGGCCGAATGCTGCGCGAGGTGACCGGGATCCGGTACGTGACCCCGCTGCGGGAGGGTGGCTCGCTACCCGGGCTGGTCGAGGCCGACGACCTCGGCACCTACGTGGTGAAGTTCCGCGGCGCCGGCCAGGGACCGAAGGTCCTGGTGGCCGAGGTGATCTGCGGTGAGCTGGCCCGCCGGCTGGGCCTGTCGGTACCACCGCTCGTGGTGGTCGACATCGACCCGGTCATCGGCCGCGCCGAACCGGACCAGGAGGTGCAGGAGCTGCTGCGGGCCAGCGGCGGCACCAACCTCGGGATGGACTTCCTGCCCGGCGCCCTCGGCTTCGATCCGCTGGCCCACCCGGTCGACCCCGACCTGGCCTCCCGGGTGCTCTGGTTCGACGCTTTCGTCGAGAACGTCGACCGTAGCTGGCGCAACCCCAACCTGCTCGTCTGGCACCGGGCGGTGTGGCTGATCGACCACGGCGCCGCCCTGTACTTCCACCACAACTGGTCGCGCGCGCAGGCCGCCGTACGCCGACCGTTCAAGGCCGACGACCATGCCCTGGCGCCGTACGCCACCCGGCTCGCCGAGGCCGACGCCGACCTCGCCCCACGGATCACCACCGATCTGCTCGACCATGTGCTGGCGCTGGTGCCGGACGGCTGGCTGGCAGGCGCGGACTTCGCCGACTCGGCCACGGCCCGGGCCGCGTACCGGGACCACCTGGCCGGCCGGGTGGCCGACAGCTCCGCCTGGCTACCGTCGGGAGCGCCCGCATGAGAAGCCCCTTCGAGTACGCTCTGATCCGCGCCGTGCCGCGGGTCGAACGCGGCGAACAGATCAACGTCGGTGTCATCCTCTACTGTCAGGCGATGGACTTCCTGTCCGCCCGCACCCATCTCGACGAGCGACGGCTGCGCGCGCTGTCCCCGGACGTCGACGTCGAGCAGGTCACCGCCGCCCTGGGCGGTTGGGATCTCACCTGCGCCGGCGGCGAGCACGGTGGACCGGCCGCCGCCATGCGCCTGGGTGAACGCTTCCGCTGGCTGACCGCGCCCCGCAGCACCCTCATCCAGCCCGGGCCGGTGCACACCGGGCTGACCGCCGACCCGGCCACCGATCTGGACCGGCTGTTGACCCTCCTGGTGCACTAAGGGGGATTGAGAAAATTCTGTCCGCACTGCCATGGATTGCCGATTACTTGACGAGTCGCATCTGCAGGCATCGGTCTCGGGTTTGGATACTGGGCGCGTAGGGTTGCCCGGCGGCCGCACGGTGCAGGCTGTTGCTCGGGCCGCTGCAGCGTGGTGCCCTGGTTTACCGGAACCGGCTTGATGGCTGATCGGTGAAGCGATCGTCGCGGTGCTGGCTGGGATCCTTGAGCTGCGGGAAGGGCATCCTGGCGTGCGCGCGGGCCCTAGGCCAGACCGCCTGCGTGCGGCCTGGCTGACGGCCTGTCAACGTCGAGTAGTGATCGCAACCAACTGTTTGCCGGGCATCATGAAAGGGCGAGGAACGTCGGCACAGCGATGAGAATGCCGGCCAGCGCGCCGGTGAACACCTGGCTGATCGAGTGATCACCTAACCGCACCCGGGACCAACTCACCAGGGCGACGAGCGCCAACGCTGGGATCAGCACCGGCCCGAACACGATGATCAGAACGGAGACCGAGCCGGCAGCGACCGCAGCGTGAGCGCTCAACTTCCACACCTGGTTGATCGCGGTGACGACGAGCAGGACGGCGAACATCACCACGACCATGGCGATCAGCGGCCGTGGCGCGCCGGCGAGGACGAGCAGGGAAAGACCGACGAGGACGGACAACAGTCCGTAGCCCAGAGGCCACCGGCGCTGCTCGCGTACGCCGATGTGGTGGTCGGTAAGCCGCCCCTTCCGTACCCCGATCCAGATGACGCCGTACGGGACGACGGAGCAGGACAGGATGGCGAGTGCTGCCCAGCCGAGGCCGGTCAACGCCACGGGAGCGGTGCTGTGCAGGGCGATGATCAGCGGCATTGCGGCGGCGAAGACGGCCGGCGCGAAGATCTCGGTGACAACCCGGGCTACTCGGGTGGAGCGGATAGAGCCGGTAGTAGTCGCGAAGCGCCGCAATCCGGCGTTCGTGTGCTCGAGCTGTGGTCCTGGGCTGGGACAACGCCGGTTGCTCGTTACGTGCGGGTTGCGATTCTGGTTTTCCTGTTTGTGGGTCGCACGCGCATTTTTCCGTGCTCGCTTGTCAACGAAACGGCAGAACGAAGTCGGTCTGGTGCTTCGGCTGGTCCGATTCGTCGTCGTCGCGCCGCGTTCCGGCCACGATCCGGCGCGGTGAGCGGACGCGCCGGTCGCCGCCGGGTGAGCACCCGACGGCGACCGGCGAACCGCGCGTCACTCCTCGGCGCGCGTGGCCTCCACGAGGCTCTTCGGCCGCATGTCCGTCCAGTTCCGCTCGATGTGCTCCAGGGACTCCCGGCGGGGGGCGGGACCGTGGGTTGTCGTCCAGCCCGCCGGCGCCGCGATCGCCGCCGGCCACAGCGAGTGCTGGCCCTCGTCGTTGACCAGGACCAGATAGCTGCCGTCGGGATCCTCGAACGGGTTGCTCATGCCATCTCCTCTCGTGCGGTGTCTGGTGGTCCGGCCGGTCAGCCGGCGGACAGCACCGGATCGGCCGGCTGCGTCGCGGGTTCGACGCAGGCCATCCATCCGTGGGCGTCGGGCCGGCGGCCGTACTGGATCGCGCTCAACTCCTGCGCGAGCGTCGTCGTCACCGGGCCGGGCTGCCCGTCGCCGACCACGAACCGTCCCCGCCTCGTACGTACGGCGCCAATCGGGGAGATCGCCGCCGCCGTGCCGCTGGCGAAGGCCTCCACGACCGGGCTGTCGGCCCGGGTGAGCTCCTCGATGGCGATCGGTCGGGCCGAGGTGCGCAGGCCGTGAGCCGCCGCGAGCGTCAGTACGCTGTCGCGGGTGTTGCCGGCGAGGATGGTGTCCGACAGGGGCGGGGTCGCCAGTTCCAGGGCCCCGTCCGGGTGCCGGACAACGCAGAAGAAGTTCATCGCGCCGAGTTCCTCGATCCACCGCCGCTCGGCAGCGTCCAGCCAGAGCACCTCACTGCAACCGTTGGCGACGGCCTGCGCCTTCGCCCGCAGGCTCCCGGCGTAGTTGCCGGCGCACTTGGCCGCGCCGGTCCCGCCGGACGCGGCGCGGATGTCGTCGACGCCGCACCAGACATCGACGGCGGTGAAGCCCTTGTCGAAGAAGTGGTCCACCGGCGAGGCGATGACCGCGAACAAGAACTCTCGAGCGGGTCGCACGCCCAGGCTCGCCTCCGTGGCGATCATGAAGGGCCGCAGGTAGAGGCTCTGACCGTCGCCGCGCGGCACATGAGCGAGGTCGACCCGCAGCAGGCTCTCGCAGGCGGCCAGGAAGACTTCCTCCGGCATCTCCGGCATCGCCAGCCGGGCGGCGCTGGCGCGGAACCGCACGGCGTTGGCCCGCGGGCGGAACAGCGCGACCGACCCGTCGGGCCGTGGGTAGGCCTTCAGCCCTTCGAAGATGGCCTGGCCGTAGTGCAGCGCCATCGCCGCGGGGGACAAGCTCAAGGCCTGGTGGGCGGTGAGTTCCAGGGGAGACCAGCCGTCGGCGGTGGTCCAGGTCGCCTGCACCATGTGCGGGGTGAAGAAGTTGCCGAACCCCAGTTTGTCGGCGCCGTTCATGTGTCGTACCTCCGGCTAGATCTGCACGAGCCCCGTGGCGAAGGCCATTCCGGTCGCGTCGGACCCCCACGTCACCGTCCGCGGCTGCGGCTCGGCCAGCGCGATGGCGGGCAGTTCGGGCACCTGCGCCAGGGCCAGCAACCGCGCCGGTCCGCCGCGCACCGTGAGCACCAACTCCACCTCGGACGACGGAGCAGCGAGGACCAGACCCCATCGCCACGGGCCGCTCACCGAGACTCGGTTCACGCCCCCCGGCAGCCGCGTACCGCCCAGGGTGGTGCCCTCGACCGACGCCTGCGTGGTGTCGACGTACAGCGCCAGTAACGCCGGCTGCCCGCCCGTGGGGATGCGCGCCAGCCGGGCGTCATCGGCCCACACGTCGCGGGCGCTGACGTTGGGGAAGACGCCGTCCAGCCGCGTGGACCGGTCGCCGACGTGCCGGCGTGCCCAGGGGTGCGGCGTGGGGTTCTCGGACAGCTGGGACTGGTCGCGCATGGGCAGCACGGGCGTGTCGACGGAGACCCGCGGGTTCAGCGATGACGCGGCGAGCGCTCGGACGAGGTGGTCGCGGACCGCCTCGTGCTCCGGGGTCCCGGACGGGTGCGGCGCCTGTCCCACGACGGACAGGTCGGCCCCCGCGCGGTCGACGGAGAAGCCCTGGTCGCCGCCGCCGACGAGGCCCGCGCCCCGGACGTCGAACAGCACGGCGAGGGCGGCGACGACGAGTACGGTAACGGTCGCCAGCAGGGATGCTGGTGGCTTCCTCATGCTGATCTCATTAATTGTCCAGTCAATACGCTTGTGCAACCGATCGGCGAGCGGCCCGGGACGCGGGCGCGCCGGCGTTACTGTGTCCGGAGTGACCTCACGGGTGGTCGGGGGTCGATGCCGCCCCGGCGGGACTCAATGGCCCTCGCGGACAGGGCGGCCGGGCGTAATGTAGCACGGCGCGGCTCTTTTCGTGATTCTCCGTCATGGTTGTTGCGGTGTAGTTCGACCACTGTGTACCGTCCGTTTCGCAGGCCGACCTCAGTCATCGTTAGGGTGGATGCTTAGTCGTCGGTGGATCCGATCAGTGGAACCCCACATGAGTGAGAGGGCGAGCAGTCGTGATCCGGAGAGCCGACGATAACGACGTCAACGCGATCACCCAGGTCTTCCTGGCGTCCCGGGCGGCGGCGATGTCCTACCTGCCCCGGCTCTACGACGATGAGCAGACCCGGGCCTGGATCACGCACGTGGTGCTGCCCGAATGTGTGACCTGGGTGGCCGAGAGCCCGGAGACCGGCGACATCCTCGGCTTCGCCGCGCTCGACGGCGACGTGCTGGAGCACCTCTACCTGCGGCCCGACGTGCGCCGGCAGGGCATCGGCACGACGCTGCTGGAGCAGGTGCGGCAGGCCAGCCCGGGCGGACTCAGCCTGCGGGTGTTCACCCGCAACACCGACGCCCGCGCCTTCTACGAGCGGCACGGCTTCCGCGCGGTCGACGAGAACGACGGCAGCCGCAACGAGGAGAACGAGCCCGACATGACCTACGTCTGGCGCGGACACCACTGATGCACTCCGTCGTCAGCCGCCCGGAACTGCAGACCTACCCGCACGGCGACAAGTCCCTCGTCTCGCCCGGGCAGCTCAATCTGTGGCTGCACGACCAGCGCATCGGCACCGGCCCGCGGTTCGTGATCCCGATCGCGGTCCGGCTGCGGGGCCGCCTCGACGCGGTGGCGCTCGCGGCGGCGCTCGGCGACGTCCAGGCCCGTCACGAGATCTTGCGCACCGTCTACACGGTCAGCGCCGACTGGCCCGTGCAGCGGGTGCTCGACCCGCCACCGGCGGACGAGGTGCTGACCACCGTCCGGTGCGACGAGGCGGAGCTGCCCGAGCTGCTCCTCGCGGCCGTCCGCGAGCCCTTCGAGCTGGCCGCCGACCGGCCGGTACGCGCCACGCTGCACGTCCTCGGGCCCGAGGAGCACCTGCTCCTGCTGTGCTTCCACCACATCGCCTTCGACGGCTCCTCGATCGCCCCGTTCGCCCGGGACCTGATCACCGCTTACGACGCGCGCTGCCGGGGCGAGGAGCCCGACTGGCAGCCGCTGCCCGTGCAGTACCGCGACTACGCCGTCTGGCAGGAGCGGTTGACGGCGGACGCTGACGACCCGACCTCCCCGGCCGGGCGGCAGCTGGCCTTCTGGCGGGAGCAACTCGCCGGCCTGCCGGAGGTGCTCACGCTGCCGGCCGACCGCCCCCGGCCGGCCGAGACCAGCAACCGCGGCGGCCACCTGGAGATCCGGTGGACCCCGGAGCTGCGCCGCGCGATGTCCGGGCTGGCCAAGCAGAGCCGGGTGAGCCCCTTCATGGTCGTGCAGGCGGCCCTGGCGGCGCTGTTGACCAGGACCGGCGCCGGAACGGACATCCCGATCGGCATCCCCGTCGCCGGCCGCACCGAGGACGCTCTCGAGGATCTCGTCGGCTTCTTCGTCAACACGCTGGTTCTGCGCACCGACACGGCGGGCGACCCCACCTTCGGCGACCTGCTGCGCCGGGTGCGCCGTGCCGACCTGGCCGCGCTGACCCACTCTGACGTCCCCTTCCGCCAGGTGGTGCAGGCGGTCGCGCCCGACCGGGGGCTGGCGCACAGCCCGCTGTTCCAGGTGATGCTGGCCTTCCAGAACGTGCCGCAGGCCCGGCTGGAGCTGCCCGGCCTGGAGGTCACCGTCGAGTCCGTCTCCAGCGGCGGCACGGCCCCCTTCGACCTGGCCTTCTACGTCTGGGACTGGCACGCCGCCGACCGGTCCGGGGCGAGCGACGGCACCGTGGGGTTCGTCGAGTACAACGACGACATCTTCGACCGGGAGACCGTGCAGGCTCTCCTCGACCGGCTCGAGGGGCTGCTGCAGTCGGTATCGGCCGACCCCGGCCAGCGGCTCAGCGAGATCGACCTGTTCCTCGACGACGAGCGTCCCGCGCTGCTGACCGGCGCGGACGTGCCGGTCTCCCGGTCAGTGCCCGAGGTCTTCGCGGAGCAGGCCCGCGCCACGCCGGACGCGGTCGCCGTCGTCGCGGTCGACGGCCGCCTGACGTACGCGCGACTCGACGCCCGCGCCAACCGGCTGGCCCGGAAGCTGGTCGCCCACGGCGCCGGCCCGGAGACCGTGGTGGCGTTGGCGCTGCCGCGCACCACCGACCTGATCGTGGCCCTGCTGGCCGTGCTCAAGGCCGGCGCGGCGTATCTGCCGATCGAACCGGATCTTCCGGCCGAGCGGGTGGCGTTCATGCTCGCCGACGTCAAGCCGGTGGTGGTGGTCGACCCTGCGTTCCTGGTGGGCCTGGACGAGCTGGTCGCAGACGATCTCGGCGTACGGCCCCATCCGCGCCACCCGGCCTACGTCATCTACACCTCGGGCTCGACCGGCACCCCGAAGGGGGTGCTGCTGGAGCACCGTGGTCTCGCGAACATGCTGGCCCACCACACCGCGCAGATATTCGACGTGGAATCCGCGGCGCTGGGCCGCCGCCTCCGCGTCGCCCTCACGGCGGCCATGTCCTTCGACACGTCGTGGGAGGGGCCGTTGGCCATGGTGGCCGGCCACGAACTGCATCTGATCGACGACGACCGTCGTCGCGACGCGCACGCCCTGGTGAAGTACGTCGCGAGGGAGGGCGTCGACCTTTTGGACGTCACGCCGTCGTACGCCCGGATTCTGCTGGACGCGGGCCTGCTCGCCAACCCGGCTACCGCGCCGCCCGCGCTGATGCTCGGCGGCGAGAGCGTCGATCAGTCGCTGTGGGACTCCCTGCGGGAGGCGACCGGCACCGTCACCTACAACTACTACGGCCCCACCGAGTGCACCGTCGACACCGTGTGGTGCCGGCTGGCGGAGTCGCCCCGCCCGGTCATCGGCCGCCCGCTGTGGAACACCCGCGCCTACGTGCTCGACGAGTACCTGAGGCCGCTGCCGCCGGGCGTGCCGGGTGAGCTGTACCTGGCGGGGGTGAGCCTGGCCCGGGGGTACCTCGGCCGCCCCGGGCTCACGGCCGAGCGGTTCGTGGCGGACCCCTTCCACCCCGGCCGGATGTACCGTACCGGCGACCGGGTGCGCCTGCTTGCCGACGGCCGGATCGACTACCTGGGCCGCACCGACCGCCAGGTCAAGGTCCGGGGCTTCCGCATCGAGCTGGGCGAGGTGGAGGCCGCGCTGCGGTCCGTACCCGGGGTCCGCGACGCGGTCGCCCTGGTGGACACCGACGGGGCGGGGCAGCCCCGCCTGGTCGGGTACGCGGCCGGCGAGGTGACCGAGGCGGCCGTGCGCGCGGCGCTCTCCGCCGCCCTGCCGCACTATCTCGTGCCCTCCGCGATCGTGGTGCTGGAGCGGATCCCCGTCACCAGCAGCGGCAAGGCCGACCAGGCCGCGCTGCCGCCGCCCACCGCCGGGCCCGCCACCGGGAGGGCTCCCGCGACCGAGACCGAACGGGTGCTCTGCGACCTCTTCGCCGAGGTGCTGGACCGCGACAGCGTGGGTGTGGACGACAACTTCTTCGCCCACGGTGGGCACTCGCTGACCGCGACGCGGCTGATCAGCCGCATCCGCGCGGTCCTCGGCGCGGAGCTGCCCCTGAAGGCGGTGTTCCGCGCCCCGACCGTGGCCGAACTCGCCGACCAGGTGGCCGCCGCGGCCCCCGCCCGCAGTCGGGTGCGGCACCAGGAGCGGCCCGACGTGGTGCCGCTCTCCTATGCCCAGCACCGGCTGTGGCTGCTCAACCATCTCGATCCGACCGACGTGGCCTACAACATCCCGTTGGCGCTGCGGCTGACCGGCCCGCTGGACGTGGAGGCCATGCGCCGGGCCCTGGCCGACGTGCAGCTCCGGCACGAGAGCCTGCGCACGGTCTTCCCGGAGACCGACGGGGAACCCCACCAGTTGCTGCTGGGCCTCGACGACGGGGCGTGCCCGCTGCGGGTGGCGGAGCCGGCCGGTGAGCTGGGCGAGGCCATCACCGCAGCCAGCGCTGAGCCCTTCGACCTCTCCCGGGAGGTGCCGCTGCGGGCGCACCTGTTCCGGGCCGGGCCGGAGCAGCACGTGCTGCTGCTCGTCCTGCACCACATCGCCGGGGACGGGGTGTCGCTACAGCCGTTGGCGACGGACCTGGCCACCGCCTACGACGCCCGGCGGTCCGGGCGCGAGCCGGCGTGGGCGCCGCTGCCCGTGCAGTCCGCCGACCACGCGTTGTGGCAGCGGGCGTACCTCGAGGAGGAGGACGGTGCGGGCAGCCGCATCGCCACCCAGTTGGCGTTCTGGCAGCGCACCCTTGCCGACCTGCCCGAAGAGATCCCGCTGCCCGCCGATCGGCCCCGGCCGACCACCGCCGGGCAGCGCGGCGGTGTGCTCTCCGCGTCCTGGGACCGGGCCCTGCACGCTGGGCTGTCCCGGTTGACGACGAGCCTCGGCACCAGCCTGTTCAGCGCCGTGCAGGCTGGACTCGCCGCGCTGCTGACCCGCCTCGGCGCCGGCACCGACGTCCCGATCGGCACCGCCGTCTCCGGCCGCGACGACATCGCCCTGGAGGAGCTGATCGGCTTCTTCGTCAACACCCTCGTGCTGCGCACCGACACCTCCGGCGACCCGACGTTCGCCGAGCTGGTGACCCGCACGGCCGAGGCGGACCTGGCGGCCTTCGCCCACCAGGACGTCCCCTTCGAACGGGTGGTCGAGGCGCTCAACCCGCCCCGGCTGCTCAACCGGCACCCGCTGTTCCAGGTCGCCCTGGTGCTGCAACGCAACGCCCTGCCCAGCACGGCCGTGGCCGGGCTGCGCATCGAGCCGATGGCCGCCAGCTCCGGCGCGGCGAAGTTCGACCTCACCGTCGAGGTGGACGAGCGCTACGACCCTGACGGCAGCCCCGACGGAATCGACGTGCTCGTCGACTACTCGGCCGACCGGTTCGACGCCCGTACCGTGCAGGCCCTGGTGGACCGGCTGACCCGGCTGCTGGCCACGGCCGTGGCGGAGCCCGACCTGCGGCTCAGCGAGCTGGACCTGCTCAACGACGCGGAGCGGGAGACCCTTGACGCGGTCAACCGCACCCGGGTGCCGCTCGACGGGACGCTGATCCCGGAGCTGATCGGGCGGCAGGCGGCGCGGCGACCGGAGAGCACGGCCGTGGTGTGCGGCGCGGAACGGCTGACGTACCGGCAACTGCTCGAGCGGGCGGACGCCCTGGCGGTGCGGCTGCGCGCCGCCGGGGTCGGGCCGGACGTGGCGGTGGGGCTGTGCCTGCCCCGGGCGGCGGACATGGCCGTCGCGGTCGTCGGGGTGCTGCGGGCCGGCGGCGCGTTCGTTCCGATGGACGCCGACCAGCCGGGCCCCCGCCTGCGGGCGATGGTGGTCGACTCCGGCGCGGCCCTGGTGCTTGCCAACGCGCGGACGCTCGAACGGGCCTCCGAGCTGGGCGTGCCGCTGCTGCGCGTCGACCCGCCTTCCGGCGTGGACGCCCCGCCGCCGCCGGACGCGCTGCCCTGGCTGGACGACCTGCGACCCGAGCACCTCGGGTACGTCCTGTTCACCTCCGGGTCCACCGGCCGGCCCAAGGGGGTCGCGGTGGCGCACTCGGCACTGGCGAACCTCGCCGTCGCCGTCCGGGAGCCGTTCCACGTCGACGCGGGCGACCGCATGCTCCAGTTCGTCTCCTTCGGGTTCGACGTGGCCGTCTCCGACTTCGTCTTCGCCTTCGTCGCCGGCGCGGAGCTGCACATCGCCGTCAGCGAGGAGCGGTTGGGCGACGAGCTCTTCGCACGGCTGCGGGACTCCCGGATCAACTACGTCTTCCTGCCCCCGTCCGCGGCGATGTCGCTGCCGCCCGGAGAGCTGCCGGACCTGCGGACGATGGCCGTGGGCGGCGAGGCGTGCCCGGCCGAGCTGGTGCGGCGTTGGGCCGCGCCGGGCCGGCGCATTCTCGACGCGTACGGGCCGAGCGAGGACACCGTCTACGCCACCACCGCCGTCCTCGAACCCGGCGAGCCGGTGGTGGTCGGCCGCCCCGTGGCCAACACCCGGGCGTACGTCCTGGACGAGCACCTGCGGATGGTGCCCTTCGGCGTGCCGGGAGAGGTCTACCTGGCCGGGGACGGCCTGGCCCGGGGGTACGCCGGTCAGCCCGGGATGACCGCGGAGCGGTTCGTGGCCGACCCGTTCGGCGAGCCCGGCAGCCGCATGTACCGCGTCGGTGACCTGGCCCGCTGGACCACCGACGGCGACCTGGAGTACCTGGGCCGGGTCGACCATCAGGTGAAGCTGCGGGGGGTGCGGATCGAGCTGGGCGAGATCGAGTCGGTGCTGGGCCAGTTCGACCGGGTCCGGCAGGTGGCGGTGATCGTCCGGGAGGACATTCCCGGTGACCCCCGGCTGGTGGCCTACGTGGTGCCCGACGCCCCCGACGCGGGGCTGCCCGAGCGCCTCCGCGCCGACCTGCGCCGGCACCTGCCCGACCAGATGGTGCCCTCGTCGTTCGTTCTGCTCGACGCGCTGCCGGTGACGAAGAACGGCAAGCTGGACCGCCGCGCCCTGCCGTCCCCGGAGGTCACCACCGGCGGCGGCCGTCGGCCGCGGACGCGCGCCGAGCGGATCCTGGCCGAGCTGTTCGCCGAGACCCTCGGCGTCACCTCGGTCTCGGTGGACGACAACTTCTTCCACCTGGGCGGGCATTCCCTGCTGGCGACCAAGCTGATCCGTCGGGTCCGCGCCCGGCTCGGCCAGGAACTGGCCATGCGGAGTGTCTTCGATGCGCCCACGGTGGCCGAGCTGGCCGTCCGGCTGGACGGCGACGGCGGCGACGGAGAGGGCTTCGACGTCCTGCTGCCGCTGCGCGTCGGCGACCGGGGGCGCACCCCGCTGTTCTGCCTGCACACCGGGCACGGGATCAGCTGGTCCTACTCGTCGCTGCTGCAACACCTCGGCGGTGACGTGCCGGTCTACGGCGTGCAGGCGCGTGGACTGACCGAACCCGAGAACCGGGCCGGGACGATGGCCGAGATGGTCGACGACTACCTGGCCGCCATCCGGTCGGTCCAGCCGCACGGCCCGTACCAGTTCCTCGGCTGGTCCTTCGGCGGGGTGGTGGCGCACGCGCTGGCCACCCGGCTGCGGGCCGAGGGGGAGCAGGTCGCCCTCCTGGCGATGATGGACGCCTACCCGGCCGCCGAGGCCGAGCGCGGGGCCGACAGCGACGAGGAGTACGTCGCACGACTGCTGCGTGACGAGGCCGGCATCACCGACCGGGCCGAGCTGGCGTACGACCGGCAGGCGCGCGAGCGGCTGCTGGACTTCCTGCGCGGCGGGTACGGGGAGCTGACCTCGATGGTCGAGGGGCGGCTGCTGGACTTCGTGGACGTCTACGCCGGCAACTGCCTGCTGCGTCGGCACTTCGACCCGGAGGTCTTCGACGGCGACCTGCTGTACTTCGCCGCCGCCCGCACCGACGAGCTGACCTGGCGGCTGTGGCAGCCGTACGTCACCGGCAGATTCGAGGTACACGAGATACCCGCCGGCCACGACCAGCTCATGAACCCGGAGCCGGCGGCTGCGATCGGTCGGACGCTGGCGTCGAAGCTGCGATGAGGGTGTTCGGCGCCCTGTGGGTCGGTCAGCTCGTCACCCTCCTCGGGTCCAGCGCGAGCGCTTTCGCGCTGAGCCTGTGGATCTACCAGGACAGCGGCTCGGTCACCTACTTCGCGATCGGGCTGCTCGTGGCGTACCTGCCGAGCGTGCTGGTGGCGCCGCTGGCCGGCAGCGTGGTGGACCGCTACGACCTGCGGCGGGTGATGCTCACCGGGATGCTGGTCAGCGCGGCGGCGATGACGACGGTCGCGGTGGCGGTCGGCACCGGCAGCCTGACCCGATGGCACGTGTACGGCTTCGATGTCGTCCACTCGCTGGTCACTGCGTTCCAGATGTCGGCGCTGACGGCCGTGGTGCCCCGACTGGTGTCGAGGACGTCGCTGGCCCGGGCGAACGGGTTGACTCAGCTCGCGTTCGGCGCGGCCCAGATCTGCGGTCCGCCGCTGGCCACGACCCTCATCGCCGTCTCCGGGCTGAGGACCGTCATCGCGCTGGACCTGCTGTCGTACGGCATCGCGATGGTGACGTTGCTGGCGGTACGGTTCCCGGGGCCGACTCCGCGGTCCTCGGACGCCGCGGCTCCGCCCCGGCTCGTCGACGACCTGGGCGTCGGGTGGCGGTTCATCGCCGCCCGACCCGGGCTGCTCGGGGTGCTGCTCTTCGTCGCCGTGGTCAACTTCGTCACCGGCGCGGTCACCGTGCTCATCACGCCGCTGGTGCTCGCCGTGGCCAGCCAGCAGACCCTCGGGATGATCTCGGCGACGGGGGGCGTGGGGATGGTCTGCGGCGCGCTGGCCATGTCGGCGTGGGCACCCCGCCGCCGGCTCGTCCCGCTGATCTGCGGAGCGGGCGCGGCGGCCGGCGCGGTGGTGGTCGGCGCGGGAATCCGCCCGACCGTCACCACGATCACCGTCGGGGCCTTCTGCTTCTTCCTCGCCCTGCCCGTCATCAGCTCGTCCAGCCAGACGCTGTGGCACCTGCGGGTGCCGGCCGACCTGCACGGGCGGGTGTACGCCACCCGGCTGGCGGTGGCGCAGGCGTCCGTACCACTGGCGTACGCGGTCACCGGGCCGTTGGCCGAACTCGCCGGTGGCCACATTCCCGCCCTGCTGACCGGCGCCGGGATCACCGTAGCCGTCGCGGCGGCGGTGTGCTTCACGCGCAGCGCGGTCCGCGAACTGGAACAGGAGTCGACGACATATGCATGACGTACGGCGCTGGGTGCCGTGGCACCCGCCGCGGCGCGACTATGTCCCCGACGGGGTGCGTCGGCTGTACTGCTTCCCGCACGCTGGCGGGGCGGCCAGCGCCTACCTGGACTGGTCCCGGTCCCTGACCGGGGGGCCGCTCCAGGTGTGTCCGGTCGAGCTGCCGGGCCGTGGGACGCGCATGCGGGAGCGGCCGGCGCTCGACATGGCGGACGTGATCAGTGAGTTCGTCGACGCCGTGTTCGCCCCCGGGCACCCGCAGCCGTTCGCGCTGTTCGGCCACAGCCTGGGCGCTTGTCTGGCGTACGAGACGGCCCGCCAGCTCGCCGCGCGGGGCCTGGACGCGCCGGTGGCGCTGCTGGTCTCCGGCGCCCGCCCGCCGGGCAGCCCGCTGGCCCGGCCGCTGCACGAGTTGTCGGACGAGCGGCTGTTCGCGGCGCTCGTCGAGATGGAGGGCACCCCGAAGGCGGTTCTCGAGCACGAGGAGCTGCTGCGGATGACCCTGCCGGTGATCCGCGCCGACCTGACCATGCTGGCCAACTACGACCGGTCGCTGGTCACGCCGCTGGACGTGCCGATCAGCGCCTACGGCGGCGAGTCCGACCAACTCGCCGGGCCGGAATGGCTGAGCCGGTGGCGGGTGCTGGCCCGGCGTTCCTTCACGCACCGGACATTCGCCGGGGGGCACTTCTTCCTCCAGGAGCACCCGGTGGAGTTCCGCAGCGCGGTGGGGATGTCGACATGTGCGGCATAGCGGGGGTCTTCGGGCTGGCCGGCCGGCCGGTGCCACCGGGCGTCGACGTCGTCACGATGGCCGAGGCGCTGGTCCACCGGGGGCCCGACGACGTGGGGGCGTACCACGACCCGGCGGTACGGCTCGGGTTCCGCCGGCTGGCCTTCCTCGACCTGCCCGGCGGCAATCAGCCGCACCACTCACCCGACGGATCCGTCGTGGCGGTGGCCAACGGCGAGATCTTCAACCATGAGGAGCTCCGGTCCCGCCTCGCCGCGCGGGGTCACGTCTTGCGCACCGGCGTGGACACCGAGGTGCTGGTGCACCTCTACCTCGAGTACGGCCCGGACCTGGTCGACCACCTGGACGGACAGTTCGCGTTCGCGATCTACGACGCCTGGCGGCGCCGGCTGATGCTCGCCCGTGACCACTTCGGGATCGTGCCGCTGCATTACACCGTGGTCGCCGGCCAGCTCGTCTTCGGCTCCGAGATCAAGAGCATCCTGCGGCACCCCGACGTGCCCCGCCGGGTCGACCTGGCCGGGCTGGACCAGGTCCTCACCCTGCCCGGCTTGGTCAGCCCGCGCACCATGTTCGAGGGGATCGTGAGCCTGCGCCCCGGCGAGCGGCTGCTGGCCGACGAGGCCGGCGTGCGCACCGAGCGGTACTGGGACCTCGACTACCCCGTCGGTCCGGCCGGCGCTCCCGGCACCCTCGACGACTACGCCGACGGGGTGCGGGAGCGGCTCACCCGCTCGGTGCGGGCCCGGATGCGGGCCGACGTGCCCATCGGGATGTACCTCAGCGGCGGCCTGGACTCCACCCTCATCGGTGCGCTGATGACCCGGCACCGGCCGGGCACGCGGAGCTTCTCGATCGACTTCGCGGAGGCGTCCCTGACGGAGGGCCGCCACCAGCGCCTCGCCGCCGAGGCCCTGGGCACGCGTCACCGGTCTGTGCGGGCCACCTCCGCCGACGTGGTTGACCTGCTGCCGCGCATGGTGCGGCACGCCGAGATGCCGGTGCGGGAGACGTACAACGTGTGCTCCCTGCTGCTGTCCGGGCAGGCCCGCGCCGACGGGGTGCTCGGCATCCTGTCGGGCGAGGGGGCCGACGAGTTCTTCGGCGGCTACCCCGGCTACCGGTTCGACGCCCTGGTGCCCCGCGCCGCCGGCGGCCTGGAGGCCCACCTGGAGCGCGAGGCCGCCGAGCGGATGTGGGGGCTCGACCTGCGCTACGAACAGGACATGCTGCCGGCGCTGGAGCTGCGCCGTGAGCTGTACAGCAGCGAGGTGGCCGCGGTCCTCGACGACCATGCGGTGACCACCCAGCGCCTGGTGGATCCGGATCGGCTGCGCGGCCGGCATCCGCTGCACCAGCGCTCCTATCTGGACTTCACCCTCCGCCTCGCCGATCACCTGCTCGGCGACCACGGCGACCGCATGGCGATGGCCAACGGGGTCGAGCTGCGGCTGCCGTTCCTCAGCCGGGACCTGGTCGAGTACGCCGCCACGATCCCGCCGGAGCTCATGCTGCGCGACGGCCAGGAGAAAGCGGTGCTGCGGCACGCGGCCACCGGGCTGGTCCCGGAGGAGATCCGCCTGCGGCAGAAGTTCGGCTTCCGCGCCCACAGCAGCACCCATCTGCTGCGGGAGCACGGTGACTGGTTCCGGGAGCTGCTGGCCCCGGACGTGCTCGCCAAGCAGGGGTACTTCGCCCCGGACGTCGTCGCCGAGCTGGTACGGCGGCAGACCGCGCCGGACGCCTCGGTCCATCCCCACCTGGACACCGACTATCTGCTGCTGATCGCCACGTTCACCCTGCTGGTCGAGGAATTCGGGCTATGACCGCACCCATCGTGGGCGTTCTCGGCGGCATGGGGCCGCTGGCATCGGCCGAGTTCGTCCGTAGCATCTACGCCCCTCCGCTGCCGGTCGAGCAGGACTGCCCCCGAGTGCTGCTCTGGTCGGACCCCGCCGTGACGGACCGGACCACGGCGATCGCCCAGCAGGAGGTCGATGAGCTGACCAAGTCCGTGGCGCACGCCGTCGAGCAACTGCTCTCCGTGGGCGCCCAACGCGTGGTGGTCGCCTGTGTCACCGCGCACGTGGCCGTCCGGCGTCTCGCCCCCGAGCTGGCCGAACGCTGCATCTCCCCGGTCGACGTGATCTTCGAGGAGCTGGCCCTCCGGCGCCGTCCGCACCTGCTGCTGTGCACCCTCGGCAGCATCCGGGCGGGCATCTTCACCAGCCACCACCGCTGGCCGGAACTCGGCCGCCACCTGGTGCTGCCGGAGCCCGCCGACGCGCAGCGCGTGCACGACCTCGCCTACGAGATCAAGCGGGGCGGGACCGTGCCGGCCGCGGGGGAGTTCGTCCGGGAGGCGCTGACCCGCTACGGGGTGACCGACTTCGTCGCCGGCTGCACCGAGTTCCACCTCGTCACCAGGGCCACCGACCTGCCGAACCTCGACCCCCTGACGACCATGGCCGCCCGGATCCGAGAGGGGAAACTGTGACCGTCCTACAACGGTTCGCCGCCGCGGTGCTGGCCCGCCCGGACGCGCCCGCCGTCGCCGGAGCACGGGTGCTGACCTACCGTGAGCTGGCTGACCTGGTCGCCGGGGTCGCCGCCGAGCTGGCCCGCAACCCGGCCCCGCCCGAGGCCCCCGTGCTGCTGGTCTGCCCCGACCCGGTCGACGTGATCGCGGCGATGCTGGCCGCCATGGTGGTCGAACGCCCGTTCGCGCCGCTGGATGCGGCGGTGCCCGCGCAGCGTCGCGAGGAGGTGACCCGGCTGCTGGCGCCGGCGGCGACGCTCACCGGCGGGGCACCCGCCGTCGACGCAGCCCCGCTGCTGCCCGGCTGGGCCGCCGACGAGCGCGCCGACCGCGGGTACGTCTACTTCACCTCCGGCAGCACCGGTGCGCCCAAGGGCATCCGGGGCAGCCTGGCCGGCGTCGCGCACTTCGTCGACTGGGAGATCCGGGAGTTCGGCTTCGGCCCGGGAACCCGGGTCTCGCAGCTCACCTCGCCGGGCTTCGACGCGTTCCTGCGCGACGCGTTCGCCCCGCTCTGCTCCGGCGGCACCGTCTGCGTGCCGGCCGGCGACCGGCCCGTCGGCGCCGGGCTGGCGGCGTGGCTGGCGGCGGCCCGGGTGCAGGTGCTGCACTGCGTGCCCACCGTGCTGCGCACCCTGCGGTCGGCCGACCTGACCGCCGGGTCGCTGCCCGACCTGCGGGTCGCGCTCGTCGCGGGGGAGGTCGTCCGCCCATCCGACGTGCGGTGGTGGCGGGACCTCTTCGGGGCCGGCAAGGAGCTGGTCAACCTGTACGGGCCGTCGGAGACCACGATGACCAAGACGTACCACCGGACCACGGCCGCCGACGCCGGCGCCGAGGTCGTCCCCGTCGGGTCGCCGCTGCCCGGTGTGCGGGTGCGGGTCCTCGCGGCGGCCGGCGCGATCGGTGAGGTCGAGCTGGGCACCCCCTTTCCGCTGGCCGGATACCTCGGGCCGGAGCGGGGCGGCTTCCGTGACGGCGACGCCTACCGCACCGGCGACCTGGGTCGGCTGCGCCCGGACGGCGTGCTGGAACTCCTCGGCCGGGCCGACACCCAGGTCAAGGTCCGCGGCGTGCGGGTGGAGCTGGGCGAGGTCGAGGAGCGGCTGCGCCGCCATCCCGAGGTCCGCGACGCCTGCGCGGTCGCCGTCGACGACGACATGTCGGCGTACCTGTGCGCCTACGTGGTGGCCGGCGCCGTCACCGAGACCGAGCTGACGGCCCTGCTGCCCGTGCCCGGCACCGTCGTGCGGCTGCCGGAGTTGCCCCGGACACTCAGCGGGAAGGTGGACCGTCGCCGGCTGCCCGCCCCGTCGGCGGTGGCCCTGGCCGGCGCGGGCGACGCGCCCTGCGACGAGGTGGAGTCCGGGATCGCCGCCATCTGGGCGGAGCTGCTGCGCCTGCCCACGGTGGGGCGGCAGGACGATTTCATGATGCTCGGGGGCGACTCGCTGGCGATCGCCCGGCTCCTGGACGTCGTCCGGGGGCGCTTCGGCACGGAGGTCCGCCTGGCCGAGTTCCTCGACGAGCCCACCGTGGCCGCGCTGGCCCGGCTGGTGCGCCGATGACCGCCCCGCTGTCGCACACCCAGCTCGGGATCTGGCGGGCCGAGCAGTTCCTGGGCGCCTCCGCGCTGCACAACGAGGCGGTGGCGTTCCGCCTGCGCGGGCCGCTCGACGTGGCGGCGCTGCGGGCGGCGGTCGACGGGTTGGTCGTCGACCACGACGTCCTGCGGGTCGCCTTCGTGACCGACCCCGACCGGGACGAGCCGCGGCAGGTCGCCGCCGACGCGGTGACCATCCCGGTACGGCTGCGCGACACGACCGAGGCGCAGGTGCCGGCGCTGCTCGCCGAGCTGACCGCGCAACCGATCGACCTCACCGTCGCGCCCCTGGTGCGGGTGCACCTGCTGCGCACCGGCCCCGAGGACCACGTGCTGCTCCTGGTCGCCCACCACCTCGTCGCCGACGCCTGGTCGGTCGGCACGTGGCTGACCGGGCTCGCCGTGCGCTACCGGGGTGGTCGCCCACAGCCGCCGGCCGCCGCCTTCCTCGACCACGCCCGCGCCGAACGCGCAGCCGGCGACGACCCCGCCGCGGTGACGTACTGGCGGGAGCGGCTCGCCGGCGACCTGCCGGTGGTCACCCTGCCGGCCAACGGCCCGCGCCCCGCCCGGCCGGAACTGCGCGGCGCGCTGCACGAGACCGAGTTGCCCGCGCCGCTGGTCGCGCGGCTCGCCGCGCTGAGCCGGGAACACCGGGTCTCGCTGGCGACCACCCTGTTGACGGCGTTCACGCTGGCGGTGCACCGGTTCGCCGGCCAGGACGACGTGCTGGTCGGGATGCCGATGGCCACCCGCGGCCGGCCCGGCCTCGCCGAGACCGGCGGACCCCTGCTCAACATGGTCGCCTGCCGCACCGACGTGACCGGCGACCCGTCGTTCGTCGAGGCGCTGGCGCGGACCCGCGAGACGCTCAAGGGCGCGCTGCGGCACCGCACCCTGCCCTTCGAACGGCTCGTGGAGCTGCTGCGCCCGACCCGCCACGCCGGCTACTCGCCGGTGTTCCAGCTTCTGCTCGCCGTGCACAACGGCCCCGAGGTGGAGCTGGACCTGCCGGGGGTCGAGGCCACCCGCGTCCCGGCGCACAACGGCATGGCGAAGTACGACCTGTCGGCGTTCGTGCGCCCCGACGGCGACGGCGGCCAGCGGCTGACGCTGGAGTACCGTACGCAGCTCTTCCACCCGGAGACCGTGGCCCGGTTCGCCGAGGTGTTCCGGGCCGTGCTCGCCGCGGCGGCGACCGAGCCCGACCGCCCGGTGGGTGACCTGCCGCTGCTCACCGCGGCCGAACGGGAGCGGTTCGGCCGCGAGCTGCCGGGGCCGCCGCCCTCGGAGACCGTGCTCGACCTGATCGCCGGGCACGCCCCGGAACGGCCCGCGGTGGGCTGCGCGGGCGCGGTGCTGACCTACGGCGAGCTGCGGCGGCGTGCCGAACGGATCGCCGCCGCCCTGCCGGTCGAGCGCGGCGACCGAGTGGCGGTGCGGGTCGACCGTGGCGTCGACCTGGTGTCGCTGCTGCTGGGCATCTGGCGAGCCGGTGGCGTCGCCGTGCCCCTTGGCGCGGATCACCCGCCCGCTCGGACGGCGCACGTCGTCGCCGACAGCGGCGCCCGCCTCGTGGTCGCCGACGCCGAGCTGGCCGACCTGCTGGCCGCGCCGGCCCGGGGGCCGCTGCCGGCGCCCCCGGCGGCGACGGACCTGGCGTACCTGATGTACACCTCCGGGTCCACCGGCGCGCCGAAGGGCGTGGCGGTGCCGCACGGCAACCTCACCAACCTGCTGCGCAGCGTCGTGGCCGAGCCCGGCGTTCCGTCTGACGCGGTGCTGCTCTCCGTCACCGCCCTGTCGTTCGACATCTCCCTGCTGGAACTGCTGGCCCCGCTGGTCGCCGGCGCGCGGGTGGAACTGCTCCCGGCTGGGCGGAACCGCGACGGGGAGGCCGTCGCCGCGGCGCTGGCGGCCAGTGGCGCGACCCTGATGCAGGCCACCCCGTCGATGTGGCAGATGCTGCTCGACAGCGGCTGGCCCGGCGCGCGCACGCTGCGCGCGTTCTGCGGCGGGGAACCGCTGACCCCCGCGCTGGCCGAGGCGCTGCTCGCCCGGGTGGGCGGGCTGTGGAACCTGTACGGGCCGACCGAGACCACCATCTGGTCCACGGTGGAGCGGGTCCGCCCCGGCGAGCCCGTCACCGTGGGCCGGCCGGTGGCCGCCACGTACTGCCGGATTGTCGACGGGCGGGGCCGGCCCCTGCCGACGGGTGCCGTCGGCGAGCTGGTCATCGGTGGACACGGGGTGGCAACCGGCTACTGGGGTCGCCCGGGGCTGACCGCGGCCGTGTTCGTCGACGACCCGCTGCACCCCGGCAACCGGGTGTACCGCACCGGCGACCTGGCCCGGTACCTGCCCGACGGCCGGATCGCCCTGCTGGGCCGCGTCGACCAGCAGATCAAGATCCGTGGACACCGGGTGGAGCTGGGCGAGATCGAGTCCGTGCTGACCGGGCAGCCCGACGTCCGGCAGGCCGTGGTGGTGCGGCAGCCCGACACCGACCGGCTGGTCGCCTTCGTCGTCGGTGACGATCCCGACCCGGGTCGGCTCCGCGCCGAGCTGGCTCGGCACCTGCCGGCCGTGATGGTGCCCGCCGCGTTCACCGTCCTGCCCGAACTGCCGATGACCACCAACGGTAAGGCCGACCGGGTCGCCCTGCGCGAGGCCGCGCGGCACGCCCGGCCCGACTCCGCGGACCTCGTCGCCCCCCGCGACGAGACCGAGGCGGCGCTGTTCGAGCTGTGCGTGGCGGTGCTCGACGTGCCGCCCGGGTGGTTCGGGGTCACCGACGACTTCCTCGCCGCCGGCGGCAGCTCCCTGTCGGTGACGCGGCTGCTGTCGCGCGTCCGTCAGGAGATGGGCGTCGCCGTGCGGCTGGCCGACTTCGTCGCCGCGCCCACCGTCGCGCGCCTCGCCGAGCTCGTCCGCGAGGCGGCTCCGGCGCCCGCGTCGGCGCCCCTGCCCGCGCCCGACGAGCCCGGTCGTGTGTCGTCCCAGCAGCGGCAACTGTGGCTGGTCGAGCAGCTGCACCCCGGCACCGCGATGTACCACCTGGCGGCCCGCGTCGACCTGACCGGCCCGCTGGACGTCGCCGCCCTCGCCGCCGCCGTCGACGACCTGCTGGTCCGGCACCCGGTGCTGTGCACCGGCTTCGCCACCACCGCCGCCGACCCGCTGCACCCCGTGCCGGCCGATCCCGTCCCCGGGGTGCTGCGGGTGGTGGCCGCCACCGCCGACGACACCGACGAGCTGGTACGCGCCGAGGCGGTCCGCCCCTTCGACCTGGCCCGTCCGCCGCTGCTGCGGGCCACGCTGCTGCGCCGCGGCGACGCCGACGCGGTGCTGGTCGTCGTCGCCCACCACATCGCGATGGACGGCTGGTCCATCGGAGTGGCCATGGCCGACCTGGCGGCCTGCTACGCCCACCGCGCCGGGTACGCGGCGGACCCACCGCCGCCGCCCGCCGCCCAGTACGCCGCCTACGCCGGTGCGCTCGACAGCGAGGCCGACCTGTCGTACTGGCTGGACCGGCTGAGGGGCTACCCGGGGGTGCTGGACCTGCCCGCCGACGCCGGCCGTGGCGCGGTGCGCGACGTGGCGGGCGCGGTCCGCGAGGTCGTCGTGCCACCGGCGCTGGGCCGGGCGGTGCGGGAGCTGGCGACGCGGCTGCACAGCACGCCGTTCACCGTCCTGCTCGCCGCGTGGGCCGCGCTGCTGGGGCGCTACGCCGGCACGGGCGACGTGGTGGTCGGCGTTCCCACGGCGAACCGGCCCGACCCGGTGCTGGAGGAGGTGGTCGGCTGCTTCGCCAACACCCTGCCGGTCCGCGTCGACGTGTCCGGCTCCCCGGGGCTGGCCGAACTCGTCCGGCGTACCCGCGACGTGGTGCTGATCGACCTCGACCACGCCCGGGTGCCGTTCGACCGGCTGGTCGACGCGCTGCGACTGCCCCGCGACCCGCACCGCACGCCGCTGGTGCAGGCCATGCTCGTCTACGGCGACACGCCGCCGCCCGCGCCCGCGCTGCCCGGGGTGACCAGCCGGCTCGTCCCGGTGGACACCGGCTGCGCCAAGTACGACCTGTGCCTCACCCTCGACGAGGACGGCGACGGGTTCCGGGGGTGGCTGGAGCACGCCACCGCCGTCATCGGCGAGCAGACCGCCGGCCGCCTGGTCGAGCACCTGACGGCGCTGCTCACCGCCGGTCTGGCCGATCCGGACGCCACGCTGGACCGGGTGTGCCTCGGGCCGGTGCCGTCGCCGGTCGAGCCGGCCGCCCCGCCCGCGCTGGTCGACCTGCTCGTCGCCGCCGACCCGGACGCGGTCGCCCTGCGGCACGAGCACGGCGAGGTGACCTACGGGCAGCTCGACGCCTGGACGGCCGACATCGCCGCCCGACTCGACGTGCCGGCCGGCCGGCTGGTGGCGCTGCTGCTGCCGCCCGGGCCGGTCCAGGTGGCCGCCGCGTTTGCGGTGCTCCGCGTGGGCCGCGCCTTCGTGGTGCTCGACCCCCGCGACCCGGAGCTGCGCCGCCGCGAGATCGTCGCCGACGCCGACCCCGCGTGCGTCGTCACCACCGCCGCCCCGCCACCGACCGGCCTGCCCGCCGTGGTCGTCGAGCCCGCGCCGCCGGCCGGGCCGGTGAGCACGCCGACCGTACCGGCGACCGCCGGGACGGACTGCTGCCTGGTGTACACCTCCGGCTCCACCGGCCGGCCCAAGGGCATCCTGCTGGGCACGGACGCATTCGCGCAGTTCGCGCTCTGGCAGCGGGACCGCTTCGGCATCCGGCCGGGCAGCAGGATCGCCCAGTGGGCCCCGTTCACCTACGACGCGGCGTACACCGAGGTCTTCGCCGCGCTCGGCGCGGGGGCGACGTTGTGCCTGCCACCGGAGGGCATTCGCCGGGACCCCGTCGGCATGGTCCGGTGGCTGCGCGCGGAGGGCGTGACCCAGATCCAGACCGTCCCCGCGTTCTACCGGCTGCTCGCCGAGGTCGCGGACGGCGACCTCGGGCGGCTGGAGCATGTGCTACTGGCCGGCGAGGTCTTCCCCACCGCCGTCGCCGAGGCGCACCCGGCGGACGGTTGGCGGCTACACAACCTGTACGGCCCCACCGAGTGCATCCTGGCCACCCACCGCGAGATCGTGGTCGGCGAGCGGTACCCCACCAGCGTGCCGATCGGGTCGCCGATCGGCGGCCGGCAGGCGCTGGTGCTCGACGCGCGGCTGCGGCCCTGCCCCGTCGGGGTGCCCGGCGAGCTCTACCTGCGCTCGCCGTATCTGGCCGGTGTCTACCACCGCCGGCCGGCCGAGACGGCGACGGCCTACCGGCCCGACCCATGGCGGCCCGGGCACACCATCTACCGCACGGGGGACCGTGGCCGCTGGCTGCCCACCGGCGAGTTGGAGTTCCTCGGCCGGGTCGACTTCCAGGTCAAGGTGCGCGGCAACCGGGTGGAGCTGGGCGAGATCGAGGCCCGCCTCACGGCGCACCCCGGCGTCCGGGAGGCGGCCGCCGCCGTGCACGACCACCGGCTGTACGCGTACGCCGTGCTGGACGACCCGGCAGTCACCGCGCAGGCGCTGCGCGAGCACCTGGCCGACCGGATGCCCGCGCCCAGCGTGCCGGACGCGGTGCTGGTCGTGGCGGCGCTGCCCCGCACCGCCACCAACAAGGTCGACCGGTCGAGGCTGCCGCGCCCGGACGCCGCGCCCGACCCGGTCAGGTCGGAGCCGGTCCGCTCCGACCTGGAGCGGGTGATCGCCGACGCCTGGCAGCAGGTGCTCGGCACCGACCGGCCGGGCCGGCGCACCAACTTCTTCGAGGCCGGCGGCAACTCGCTGCTGGCCGCCCGGCTCCAGGTGCTGTTGACCGAGCGACTGGCTCAGCCGGTGCGGCTGGTCGACATCTTCGCCCACCCCACGATCGCCGAGCTGGCCGGCCGGCTCGGCGGCCAGCCGGTGGCCGACGCACCGGCCGCCGGCACGCGCGGCGCCCGACGACGGGCCGGACTGCAGTCCCTGGCCCGGGTCCGTAAGGACAACAGACAAGGAGACCAGACGTGAACGTCGACGACGTGATGGCCGACCTCGCCGAGCGCTTCGGTGGGGACGGACTGGAGCGGGTGGAGGAGTGCCTGGCCGTGTTCACCGGCCAGCAGGCCCCCGACTACCTGCACGACGAGCAGGAGCCGACCCGCCTCTTCTTCCCCGGCATCAGCGCGCTGCCCTGGCACGACACCGCCGGGCTGGCCTGGGTGGCCGAGGTCGAGCGGGCGTACCCGGAGATCAAGGGTGAGTTCCTCGGCCTGCGCAGCGACCAGGTGCCGTTCGCGCCGTACGAGGACTCGTACACCAAGGAGCTCGGCTGGCAGGGCTGGGACACCTTCAGCCTGTACCGCAACGGCGAGGTGCGCCCGGAGGCGCGGGAGCGCTGCCCGGTGACCATGGACGTGCTGGAGCGCACGCCGCACGGCCCGCGCGACGGCATGTTCACGATCCTCAACCCGGGAGTGCACATCACCCCGCACAGCGGCGGGGTGAACCTGCTGCTGACCTGCCATCTCGCCCTCGTCGTGCCGCCGGGTTGCAGCATCACCGTGGCCGGCGACGAGCGGGGCTGGACCGAGGGCCGCTGCGTGCTGTTCGACGACAGCTTCATCCACGAGGCGGCCAACCGGGGTACGGCCCAGCGGGCCGTGCTGCTCTGGGACGTCTGGCACCCGGAGCTCACCGACAAGGAGATCGCCGCCATCGGATACCTGATGCCGTCGTTCCGCCACTACCTGATGGCCGTCTGAGAAGCACCGATTGGACAGGGACATGGACGAGGTCGACCGGATCGCGGTAGTCGGCATGGCGGGCAGGTTCCCCGGAGCGGCCAGCCCGGACGAGCTGTGGGAGTTGCTGTGTCGCGGTGACAGCGGGCTCACCCGGTTCTCCCGTGAGGAGCTGCGGGCCGAGGGCGTCCCCGCGGAATTGCTGGACAGCCCGAACTACGTGCCGGTCAAGGGCGTGCTGGACGACGTGGAGGGGTTCGACGCGACCCTGTTCGGCTACAGCGCGGCCGAGGCGGCCGTGCTGGACCCGCAGCAGCGCCTCCTGTTGGAGGTGGCGCGTACGGCGCTGGAGGACGCCGGCTGTGACCCGCGCCGGGTCGACGGCGCGGTCGGCGTCTACGCCGCCGGGATGCTCAGCAGCTACCTGATCCACAACCTGCTGCCCCGGCCCGACCTGCTGGCCCGCCATGGCCTGCCCATGCTCTACCAGGCCAACCAGCCGGACCAGTTGGCCGCCCGGGTGGCGTACAAGCTGGGCCTCACCGGCCCCGCCGTGACCGTGCAGACCGCCTGTTCCAGCTCCCTGGTGGCGGTGCACCTGGCCGCCCAGACCCTGCTCGCGGCCGAGTGCGACGTCGCGCTCGCCGGGGGCGTGTCGGTGACGGTGCCCCACCGCGTGGGCTACCTCGCCGCCGACGAGGGCATCGAGTCGCCCGACGGGCGCTGCCAGCCCTTCTCCGCCGACGCCAACGGCACCGTGTTCAGCAACGGGGTGGGCGTCGTCGTGCTCAAACGGCTGTCGGACGCCCTCGCCGACGGCGACCGGATCCACGCCGTGCTTCTCGGCTCGGCCGTCAACAACGACGGCCGCCGCAAGGTCGGCTTCACCGCGCCGAGCGTCCAGGGGCAGGCGGCGGTGCTCGCCGACGCCCTGGCCATGGCGGACGTGGCGCCGTCGTCGATCGGCTACATCGAGGCGCACGGCACCGGCACCGCCATCGGCGACCCGATCGAGGTGGCCGCGTTGAACCAGGTGTACGGCGGTGGCGACCACCGCTGCGCCCTCGGCTCGGTCAAGGCCAACCTCGGCCACCTGGACACCGCGGCCGGCGTCACCGGCCTGATCCGCACGGTGCTGTCGCTGCGGCACGGGCGGATCCCCGCGCTGCCGCACGCGGAGAAGGCGCATCCCGACCTCGGGCTGGCCGACGGTCCGTTCTTCCTGCCCGAGCAGGCCCAGGACTGGCCGGTGGCCGGCCCCCGGCGCGCGGCCGTCAGCGCCTTCGGCATCGGCGGCACCAACGCGCACGTGGTGCTGGAGGAGGCCCCGCCGACGACCCACTCCGCCGACGGCCCCGACGCCGACGGGCAGTGGCTGCCGCTGCCGCTGTCGGCGGCGACCCCGACCGCGCTGGCCACCCTGGCCGACGGGGTGCGCGCCTGCCTGCCGCACCGGCGGGCGGCCGACGTCGCGTACACCCTGCGCACCGGCCGCACCGAGCTGGAGCACCGGTCGGTGCTGGTCGGCCCGGCCACCGTCACCGGCCGCGCCGACGTCGACGGGGCGCAGGTGGCGTTCCTGCTGCCCGGCCAGGGCACCCAGTACGCCGGCATGGGTCGCAATCTCTACGACGGCGAGCCGGCGTTCCGATCCGCCGTGGACGAGTGCGTCGGGCACCTGCCCGAGCTGCGAGAGTGGCTGTGGTCGCCGGAGAAGCTGACCCGCACCGAACAGATCCAGCCGGCGGTGTTCACCGTCAGCTACGCCTTGGCGAAGCTGTGGCAGGAGCGGGGGGTCACGCCGGCCGCGCTGCTCGGCCACAGCCTGGGCGAATACACGGCGGCCTGCCTGGCCGGCGTGTTCAGCCTGGGTGACGCGCTCGCACTGGTGGCGGAGCGCGGTCGGCTGATGGCCGGGCTCGCCCCCGGCGCCATGATCGCCGTCGCCGTGCCGGAGAGCCGCGCGGCCGAGGTGGCCGCCGCGCACGGACTGGACATGGCGGCGGTCAACGGCCCGGCGTCGTGCGTGCTCTCCGGCCCGCCGGAGGCGGCGGCCGCGGCGAGCGGGGAGCTGACCGCGCAGGGCGAGGGCGTGGTGGCGCTCGCGGTCGACCGGGCGTTCCACAGCCGGGCGATGGACGACGTGGCGGCCCCGCTGGCCGAGCGGCTGGGCGCGATGACGCTGCGCGCCCCGAGCGTGCCGGTGCTGTCCAACCTCACCGGCACCTGGCTCACCGCCGAGGAGGCCACCGACCCGGGCTACTGGGTGCGGCAGATGCGCCAGCCGGTGCGGTTCGCCGAATGCCTGCGCGCGCTGGCGGAGTCGGGCGGGCGCACGGTGCTGGTGGAGACGGGACCGGGCGGGACGCTGACCCGGTTCGCCGAGGCGGCCGGGCTGCCCGAGCTGCGCTGGGCGCCGCCGCCGCTGTCGGCGCGCGGCGAGCAGCCCGAGCGGGTCGCGGCGCGGCTGGCGTTCGGCGGCCTCTGGGCGCACGGCGCGGTCGTCGACTGGGCACGCGTCGGCGGTGCCGGTCGGATCACCGACCTGCCGACGTACCCGTACGAGCACCGCCGCTACTGGGTGGAGCCCGGCGCCCCCGCCGCGTCGACGGCCACGGCGGTCGCCGGTGGCGCCACCCTGGCCGGGTTCGGCTGGCAGCCGGTGTCGCCACCGGTGGACGCGCTGCCCGGCAACCGGGCGACGTGGCTGGTCCTCGCCGACCCCGACGGGCGTACCGACACGCTGGTCGACCTGCTCAACCGCTCCGGTCAGATCGTGACCTGCGCGTTGCCCGGCGACGGGTACCGTCGCGTGCGGCGCGGGGTGTACGAGCTGGACCCGTCCGACCCGGCCCAGTACGAACAACTGCTCACCGACCTGCGGGCGCTGGTGCGCACCCCGACGGTGGTGCTGCACGGCTGGAGCCTGTCGAGCCCGGAGCAGGACCGGGGCTACTTCAGCCTGGTCCGTCTGGTGCGGGCGATGACCGCGCAGAGCGTCTTGCACCGGGTGCGAATCGGCGTGCTCACCAGGGGCGCGTTCGCGCTCAACGGCGTGGAGCGGGCGGTGCCCGAGGCCACCATGCTCTCCGGCCCGGTGCTGGTGCTGCCGACCGAGTACGACAACCTCTCCTGCGTCCAGCTCGACCTGCCCGCCGCCGGTGCGGAACCCGAGCTGGTGCTGCGCGCCATGGCGGTGGACGGGCCCGTCCTGGCGCTGCGGGCCGGGCGGGTGTGGGCCCGCCGGCCGGAGGTGCGGGCGCCCCGCCCCGCGCCGAGCCCGGTGCGTCCCGGCGGTGTGTACGTCGTCACCGGCGGCCTCGGGGGCATCGGCCGCGTCCTCGCCGCCGCCCTGGCGAAGGCCGGCGCCGGCACCCTCGTCCTCATCGGCCGGCGGCCGGGGGAGTGCGACATTCCCGGTGCCACCGTCGTGGTCGAGCAGGCCGACGTCACGGACGCCGCGGCGCTCGCCGCGGCGTTCGCCCGGGTACGGGAGCGGTACGGGCGGATCGACGGCGTCGTGCATGCCGCCGGTGTGCCCGGCGGCGGCGCGGTCGAGCGGCGCGACGACGCGCAGATGCGGGCCGTCCTCGCGCCGAAGGTCGACGGCACCCGCAACGTGCTGGCGGCGCTGCGCCCGGACGAGGCCGACTTCGTGGTGCTCTGCTCGTCGTTGGCGGCCGTCGTGCCCACGTACGGCCAGTGCGACTACGCGGCGGCCAACGCGTACCTCGACGGGGTCGCGCAGGCCGGCGGCGACCGGTTGGTGCTGTCGCTGAACTGGGACATGTGGGCGGAGGCCGGCATGGCCCACGACGCCGACCTGCCCGCGGACCTGCGGGAGTTGCAGCGGCATCTGCTCGTGGACGCCCTGACCACCGAGCAGGCGACGCGGGCGTTCACCGAGTGCCTTGCCGACGGCGCGCGGCAGGCCCTGGTGGTCCGCTCCGGCTCGGCGGGCCCGGACGGACTGACTCTGCCCGGCACGGGTGGGTTCAGCGCTCCGACCGTCCGCCACCCCCGACCCGACCTCGCCACCGCCTACGTCGCTCCGGGCGACGAGCTGGAGGAGCAGTTGGCGGAGGTGTGGCAGGCCCTGCTGGGCCTCGACCGGGTCGGCGTGAACGACGACTTCGTCCAGCTCGGCGGGCACTCGCTGATGGCGGCGCAGCTCATCGCGCAACTGCGCAACCGGTTCGGGGTGGAGGTGCCGGTCCGGGTGCTCTTCGAGGGCGGCACGGTCGCCGACCTCGCCGCCCGGATCGAAGACCTGATCGTCGCTGACTTGGAGCGTTCATGAGCGAGCCCATGTCCCCCGGCGAGCGTCGGCAGGAACGCCTCCGACGCCTCACCCCCGAGCAGCGGGCGGAGTTCCAGCGGCGGATCGGCGGCGGGGCCGGCGTGGCGCCGCCCGCGCCCCGGGTGCCCCGCCGCGACCCGGACGCGCCGGTGCCGCTCTCCTTCGGGCAGGAGCGACTGTGGTTCGTCGAGCAGCTCCAGCCCGGCACCGCCAGCTACAACGAGTACGTCGGCCTCTGGTTGACCGGCGAGCTGGACGTGCCCGCCCTGGAGCGGGCGCTGGACGGCATCGTGGCCCGGCACGAGGCGCTGCGCACCGTGATCGCGGAGGGACCTGTCCAACGGGTCCTTCCCGCCGGTCCGTTCCGGCTGGCCGTGGCGCGGGCCGCCGACCGGGCGGCGGCGCTCGCGCTCGCCGAGGCCGAGGCCGCCCGGCCGATGGACCTGGCCTCCGGGCCACTGTTCCGGGCCCTGCTGGTACGCGTCGACGAGCAGCGCTCCCTGCTGGTGGTCAGCAACCACCACATGGTCGGCGACGCCTGGTCCCGGGCGGTGCTCCTCGGTGAGCTGGCCGCCGGCTACCGGGCGGCCCGGGACGGCAGCCCGCAACCACCGCCCCCGCCCGTGCAGTACGCCGACTGGGCGGCCTGGCACCGCGCCCGGCTGACCGACGACGCGTGCGCGGAGGACCTGTCGTACTGGCGGGAGCGGCTGGCGGGTGCCCCGCCGGTGCTGGACCTGGCGACCGACCGACCCCGCCCCGCCACGCCGTCGTATCGGGGCGGCCGGGTGCACTTCACGCTGGACGCCGACCTGACCGCGCGGCTGGAGCGGCTGGCCCGCTCGGCCGGCGTGACCCCGTTCGTGGTGCTGCTGACCGCCTGGAACGCGGTGCTGCACCGCTGGTCCGGGCAGCCGGACGTGGTGGTCGGCAGCCCGGTGGCGGGGCGTGCCCTGCCGGAACTGGAGCCGCTGGTCGGGCTCTTCGTCAACAGCCTGGTGCTGCGCAGCGATGTCTCCGGCGACCCCACCTTCGCCGAGCTGCTGGGCCGGGCCCGCGAGGTGGTGCTCGGCGCGCTGGCGCACGACGGGCTGCCCTTCGAGCGGCTGGTGCGCGAGCTGCGGCCGGAGCGCCACCTCAACCAGGCGCCCCTGTTCCAGGTGCTGTTCGGGATGCGGAACGTGCCGATGGGCGAGCTGAGCCTGCCCGGCGTGGCCGTGGAGGTGGCGGAGCTGGACAACGGGCTCTGCCGGTACGACCTCGCCGTGGACCTGGCCGTGGACGGCGACCGGGTCACGGGGGTGTGCGAGTACAGCCGGGACCTCTTCGACGAGGCGACCGTCGAGGCGATGGTGGGGATGTTCGCCACCGTGCTCGACCGGGCGCTCACCGACCCGCAGCAGCGGCTCGGCCTGCTGGTGGCGTTGCCCGACGAGGCGCGGGCGGAGCTGGACGCCGGCAACGACACGAGCGTGCCGCTGGATCCCGAGGACGGCGCGCTGCCCGGCTTCGCCCGTCAGGTCGCGGCGAAGCCGGACGCCGTCGCGCTGACCGGCACGGGATGGACGCTGACCTACCGGCAGCTCGACGAGCGGGTCGCGGAGCTGGCCGGCCGGCTGCGGGTGGCGGGCGTCGTGCCCGGTGACCGGGTCGGCCTGTGCCTGCGGCGTACCCCGGACCTGGTGGCGGCGATGCTCGCCGCGCACCGGGTCGGTGCCGCATACCTGCCGTTGGACCCGTCCTATCCGCAGGCCCGGCTGCAACTCGTCGCCGCCGACGCCGGGGCGAAGCTGGTGCTGGTCCACCGGCACACCCGCGACGCGGCCCCGGCCGGCAGCCCGCTGCTGCACATCGACGCCGCCGCCGACCCGGCGGCGCGGCCGGTGCCCGCCCCGGCCGTCGCCCCGGACCCGGCTCTGCCGGCCTACGTCATCTACACCTCCGGGTCGACGGGCATCCCCAAGGGCGTCGTCGTCACCCAGGGCAACCTGACGAATTTCTTGGTGGCGATGGACCGGGAGCTGGCCGGTACCGAGCCGGTCACCTGGCTCGCGCTGACCAGCGTGTCGTTCGACATCTCCGTGCTGGAGCTGCTCTGGACGCTCAGCCGGGGACACCGGGTGGTGCTGACCTCCGACGTGCCCGCCCAGCGGTCGGCGCCGACGTTCAGCCTGTTCTACTTCGCCAGCGCCGCGACCGAACCCGGCGACCAGCAGTACCGGCTGCTCCGGGAGGGCGCGCGCTTCGCCGACGAGCACGGCTTCGAGGCGGTGTGGCTGCCCGAGCGGCACTTCCACTCCTTCGGCGGCCCGTTCCCGGCCCCGTCGGTGCTGGCCGCGGCGCTGGCGGTCAGCACCACCCGGGTCGGCCTCCGCGCCGGCAGCGTCGTCCTGCCGCTGCACCACCCCGTGCGCGTCGCCGAGGAGTGGTCGGTGGTGGACAACCTGTCCGGCGGGCGGGTGGGCGTCTCCTTCGCCACCGGCTGGCACGTCGACGACTTCGTCCTGGCCAAGGACGCCTACACCGAGCGGCAGGACGTCACCGTGCGTGCCTTGGACGAGGTCCGCAGGCTCTGGCGGGGCGAGCGCGTCGCCTTCGCCGGCCCGGGGGACCGCGAGGTGCCCGTCGCCGTCCTGCCCCGCCCGGTCCAGCCCGAACTGCCCGTCTGGTTCACTTCCTCGGGCAACCCGCAGACCTTCCGTACGGCGGGCCGCCTCGGCGCGCGGTTGCTCACCCATCTGCTCGGCCAGTCCGTGCCGGAGCTGGGCGAGAAGATCGCGCTGTACCGGGCGGCCTGGCGGGAGGCCGGGCATCCGGGTGACGGACACGTCACACTGATGGTGCACACGTTCGTCGGCACCGACGCGGAGGCGGTGCGGGCGGCCGCGTGGCAGCCGTTCCGCGACTACCTGCGCTCCTCCCTCGGCCTGATCGAGAACCTCGCCCGGGGGCTGGGGCTGGACATCCGCTCGGCGGACTTCACCGAGGACGACGCCGAGGCGCTGCTGGACCACGCCTGCGCCCGGTACTTCGGCGGGGACGCGCTGCTGGGCACCGTCGAACAGTGCCGTTCCCTGGTGGAGCGGCTGGCCGCGGTCGGGGTGGACGAGGTGGCCTGCCTGATCGACTTCGGGGTGGACCCCGACGCGGTGCTGGCCAGCCTGCCCGCCCTGGACGAGCTGCGCCGTACCGCCGGCGCTGTCGCCGCCAACGAGCTGCCGCTGACCGACCTCGTCGCCGCACACGGGGTGACCCACCTCCAGTGCACGCCGTCGCAGGCGCGGATGCTGCTCGCCGAGCCCGGCGCGGCGCACCTGGCCCGGCTGCGGGAACTGCTGCTCGGCGGGGAGGCCCTCGACCTGGCGCTGGTGCGGCAGGTGCGGGAGGTCACCGGCGCGCGTCTCCGCAACATGTACGGCCCGACGGAGACCACCGTCTGGTCGACCTGCGAGGTGGTCGGCGACGACGTCGTCACCATCGGCCGGCCGCTGGCCAACACCGTGGCGTACGTGCTGGACGAGCGCGGTGCTCGGGTGCCGGTGGGCGTTGCGGGGGAACTCCATCTCGGCGGCGCCGGGGTGGCCGCCGGATACCTGGACCGGCCCGCGCTGACGGCGGAGCGGTTCCTGCCCGACCCGTGGCGCGACGGCGGGCGGATGTACCGCACCGGCGACCTGGCCCGGTTCCGCCGCGACGGCCGGCTGGAGTTCCTGGGCCGGCGGGACCACCAGGTCAAGCTGCGCGGCTTCCGGGTGGAGCTGGGCGAGGTGGAGGTGGCGCTGGCCGGGGTGCCCGGGGTGGCTTACAGCGCCGCGGCGGTGTCCGGCTCCACCCTAGTCGGCTACGTGGTGCCCGAACCCGGTCGTGTCGTGACCGCCGACGCGGTCCGCGAACGCCTCGCCGGCGCCCTGCCGCCGTACCTGGTGCCCACCCGGGTGCTGCTGGTGGACCGGTTGCCCACCACTGCCAATGGCAAACTGGACCGGGCCGCGTTGCCCGCGCTCGGCGGTGACCGGCCCGATCTGGGCCGGCCCTACGTCGCGCCGAGCACCGACACCGAGCGGCGGATCGCCGCGGTCTGGCAGGAGCTGCTGGAGCTGGACCGGGTCGGCGTCACCGACGACTTCTTCCAGCTCGGCGGCCACTCCCTCCTGGCCACCCAACTGGTCACCCGGCTCCGCCGGGACTTCGCGGTGGACCTGCCGTTGCGGATGCTCTTCGAGCGACCCACCGTGGCGGACCTGGCCCGCGCGGTGTCGGCGGGTGACGGCACCGACGAGTCCGCCCCGGTGGCGGCACTGGTGGCCGACCCTGCCCACCGGTACGAGCCGTTCCCCCTCACCGACGTGCAGCGGGCGTACTGGATCGGCCGCGGCGGCCAGCTCGACGGCGGGGACGTCTCCTGCCACCTGTACGTGGAGCTGGAGGTCCCCGACGTGGACCTGGACCGGCTCACGGCCGCGTGGCGGGGCCTCATCGACCGGCACGACATGCTGCGCGCGGTCGTGGAGGCCGACGGGCGGCAGCACGTCCTGGCTACGGTGCCGGAGTACGTCATCGGCGTCACCGACCTGGTCGGCGTGCCCGCCGAGGAGCGGGAGGCGGTGCTGGCCCGGTTGCGGGACCGCATGTCCCACCAGGTGTTGCCCGCCGACGTGTGGCCGCTGTTCGAGCTGCGCGCCACCCGGCTGAAGCCCACCCGCACCCGGCTGCACCTGAGCATCGACACGCTGATCGCCGACGGCGGCAGCGTGCAGATCCTGCTGCGCGAGCTGCTGACCGGCTACCAGGGGACCTTCACGGCGAAGCCGATGGAGCTGTCCTTCCGCGACTACGTGCTCAACGAGCAGTCCCTGCGCCATGCTCCCCGCCACGAGGCTGACCAGGCGTACTGGCGGGGTCGGCTGGACGAGCTGCCGGCCGCGCCGGAGCTGCCGGTGCGGCCACGGCCCGACATCCCCACCCGCTTCGTGCGGCGGGAGGCGTGGCTGGACGCCGGCCGGTGGTCGGCGTTGCAGGCCCGCGCCGCGCAGCGTCGGGTCACCCCGTCGGCGTTGCTGCTCACCGCGTACGCCCAGGTGCTGGGCACCTGGGCGGAGCAGGACCGGTTCACCCTCAACCTGACCCTGTTCAACCGCAACGGGGACCACCCGGACCTGCCGTCGCTGGTGGGGGACTTCACCGCGCTCAGCCTGCTGGCGGTCGACGCCGCCACCACTGGCGCGTTCGCGCATCGGGCCGAGCGGGTGCAGCGCCAGCTCTGGGACGATCTGGACCACCGCACCCTGAGCGGCGTGCAGGTCGTGCGGGAGCTGGGTCAGCGGCGTGGGATGGCCGCCGCGCGGATGCCCGTGGTCTTCACCAGCGAGTTGGGCGCGGGCGCGTCCGACCAACGGGCGCTGCTGGCCGGGCTGGGGGCCGAGGTCGTCTACACGATCACTCAGACCCCGCAGGTGTGGCTCGACCACCAGGTCGGCGAGGACGCCGGCGCGCTGCGGCTGACCTGGGACTCCATCGACGCGATCTTCCCCGACGGGATGGTCGACGCGATGTTCGCCGCGTACACCGACCTGCTGCGGCGGCTGGCGGACGACGGCGACGCCTGGTCCGAGCCCCGCCCGGTGACCACCCCGGCGGCGGACCTGGCGGTGCTCGCCGCCACGAACGACACGGCCGCGCCGGTCCCGCAGGGCCTGCTGCACGAGCCGTTCGCCGCCCAGGCGCGGCAGCGGCCGGACGCGACGGCGGTGGTCTCGGCGACCGGCACGGTGACCTACGGCGAGCTGGACCGGGCCGCCGACGCGGTCGGGGCCACGCTCCAGGGCCGTGGCATCGTCCCTGGTGACGTCGTCGGCGTGCTCCTGGGCCGGGGTTGGGAGCAGGTCGCGGCCGTGCTCGGCGTCCTGCGCGCCGGGGCGGCGTACCTGCCGCTGGACGACGGCCTGCCGACGGCCCGCGTCGCGCACGTGCTGCGCCACGCCGGGGCCCGCGCGGTCCTGGTGACCGAGGCCTCCGAGCGCGCCGACGGGATGCCGGCCGACGTGCCGGCGATCCGCTTCGCACCGGACCCGGCGACGACGCCCGCCCCGGTGCCGGGCGACCCCGACGCGCTGGCGTACGTCATCTACACCTCCGGCTCGACCGGGGAGCCCAAGGGCGTGATGATCAGCCACCGGGGCGCCCGCAACACCATCGACCACCTCAACGACCGGTTCGCGGTCGGCCCGCACGACCGGGTGTTCGGCATCTCCGGGCTCGGTTTCGACCTCTCCGTCTACGACGTGTTCGGCACCCTGGCGGCCGGCGGCACGGTGGTGCTGCCGGCCGGCGACGCCACCCGCGACCCGGCCCGCTGGCGGGACCTGATCCAGCGGCACGGGGTGACGGTGTGGAATTCGGTGCCGGCGCTGATGGAGATGCTCCTGGCGTACACCGGTGACGCGGTTGACCCCGCGCTGGCGTCGCTGCGGCTGATCTGGCTCAGCGGCGACTGGATCCCGGTGGGGATGCCGGACGCGATCCGGAGCTGCTGCCCGGGGGCGACGGTGGTGAGCATGGGCGGCGCGACCGAGGCGTCCATCTGGTCGGTGGCCTATCCCGTCGGCCGGGTCGACCCGGGCTGGCCGAGCATCCCGTACGGCCGGCCCCTGCCCAACCAGAGCCTGCACGTGCTGGACGAGCAGCTACGGCCGCGACCGCTGTGGGTGCCGGGCGACCTCTACATCGGCGGCGTCGGCGTCGCGCTGGGCTACCGGCGGGCGCCGGAGCTGACGGAGGCCGCCTACCTGACGCACCCGGACACCGGCGAACGGCTCTACCGCACCGGCGACCGGGCCCGGTTCCTCGGCGACGGCGTCGTGGAGTTCCTCGGCCGGCGCGACTCGCAGGTGAAGGTCCGCGGCATGCGGATCGAGCTGGGCGAGATCGAAGCCACGCTGGTACGGCAGGGCGGCGTGCGGGAGGCCTCGGTCGTCGTGCACGGGCAGGGCAGCGCCCAGCAGTTGGTCGCGTTCGTGGTGGCCGACCGGCCGAGCGCCCCGGCCGCGCCGGTCGCGCCGCCGGATCCCCGACGGCTGGCGGAGCTGGACGAGCGGCTCCGCCGCCCAGCGGTCCGCCGCGACCTGGCCGAGAACCGGCGGGTACCGCTGCCCGCCCCCGGCGACGCCGGGACGCTGAGCGGCCAGGTGCGACGCTGGCGCAGCGCGAACACGTTCACCCCCGGCCGACTCACCGTCGGCACGGTCGGTGACCTTCTCGCCGTGTTGGGCCAGCAGCTCGTCGACGGCCTGCCGAGGGCTGCCTACGCCTCGGCCGGCGGCCGGTTCCCGGTGCAGGTCTACCTGTCCGTCCACGGCGAGGGCGTCGAAGGGCTGGCCGGCGGCCTCTATTACCACGATCCGTCGGCACACACCCTGACCCAGCTCACCGACGCCACACTGGAGGCGGCGCTGTACGACGCCGGCAACCAGCCGCTGTTCGCCTCGTCCAGTTTCGCGCTCTTCCTGGTGTCGAAGCCGTCGGCCCTCGGCGCCGGCTACGCGGCGTACGCCGACCGGTTCTGCCTGCTGGAGGCGGGGTCCATGGCGCAACTGCTGCGCCAACGGGCCCCGGAGGTCGGCGCGGCACTGTGCGGCATCGGCGACGTGCACTTCCCGCCGCTGCGCGAGGCGCTGGCGCTGGAGCCCGACCAGGCACTGCTCTACAGCCTGCTCGGGGGCGTCGACCCCGCCGGGGTCGCGGGGCTGGCGGGGAGCCTGCGGGCCGCGCTGGCCGAGCGGCTGCCGGAGTACATGGTCCCTCGGCGCATCCACCTCGTCGACGCGCTGCCGCTCAGCGCCAACGGCAAGGTCGACCGGCAGGCCCTGGCCGCCCGCGCCGACACCGGGGCCGGGGCGCAGCCCGCCGCCCCGGCCGCCGTGGCCGTGACCGCCGCCTCCACCGGCGACACGCTGTCCCGGCTCACCCGGATCTGGCAGGAGCTGTTGGAGACCGAGACGGTCGACCCGACGCGCAACTTCTTCGAGCTCGGGGCGAACTCCCTCCACCTCGTCCACGCCCAGCGCCGCATCGGCGAGGAGTTCGGGCGGGAGGTCAGCGTGGTGCAGTTGTTCGACCGTCCCACGCTGGCCGACCTGGCCGCGCTGCTCGACGGCGGACCCGCCGCCGACGGGGCCGACCCGCGGGCCCTGCCGCAGCAGCGCCGCGACCACCGGGCGCGACGGCGGGCCGCCCGCCGTGCGGAAGGAGCAGATGATGTCTGACGTCGACGACGCCGTGGCCGTGGTCGGGCTGGCCTGCCGGTTCCCGGGGGCCGCCGACGCGGGCCAGTTCTGGCGCAACCTGCTCGCCGGCGTCGAGAGCGTCTCGCTGGCCGACCGGCCCGCCGAGGAACCCGCCGATGCGGGGCTGGTGCGGGCCGGCGGGGTGCTCGACGACGCCGACCTGTTCGACGCCGGGTACTTCAACGTCCCGCCGCGCGAGGCCGACGTCATGGACCCGCAGCACCGGATCTTCCTGGAGTGCGCGGTGACCGCGCTGGAGGACGCCGGGTACCCGGCGCGGGGCGGCGGTGCCGTCGGCGTCTACGCGAGCTGCGGCTTCAACTCCTACCTGACCCACCGGCTGCTGCCGATGGCGGACCAACTCGGTGACCTGTCGGGCGTGCAGTGGCTGGCGAACAGCGAGAAGGACTACCTGGCCACCCGGGTGTCCTACAAGCTGGGCTTCACCGGGCCCAGCATGAACGTGCAGTCCGCCTGCTCGTCGGCGCTGGTCGCGGCTCACCTGGCCAGCGAGGCCCTGCTGGCGGGGGAGTGCGACGCCGCGCTGGTCGGCGCCGTGTCGGTGGGGCTCGACGTCGCGCGCGGTTACCGCTACACGGAGGGTGGCATCCTGTCGCCCGACGGGCGGTGTCGCCCGTTCGACGTGGACGCCGCCGGCACGGTCTTCGGTAGCGGCGTCGGCGTCGTGGTGCTCAAGCGGCTCGCCGACGCGATCGAGGCGGGCGACCACGTCCGCGCGGTGATCCTGGGCACCGCCGTCAACAACGACGGCAGCCGCAAGGTCGGGTTCACCGCCCCCAGCGGGGAGGGACAGGCCCGGGTGGTCGCCGCCGCGCAGGCGGTCGCCGGGGTCGACCCGAACGAGGTGTCCTACGTGGAGGCTCACGGCACGGGAACCACGCTGGGCGACCAGATCGAGGTGGCGGCCCTGCGCCGGGTCTTCGGCGACAGCTCCGGCTGCGCGCTGGGTTCGGTGAAGTCGAATGTCGGGCACCTGGACACCTGCGCCGGCATGGCCGGCCTCATCAAGACCGTGCTGTGCGTGCAGCACGGCACGCTGGTGCCCACGGTGAACGTGCGCCGGCCGCGCGCTGACCTGGGGCCGTTCGAGGTGGTCACCGAGGTGCGCCCGTGGCCCGGCCCGCGCGTCGCCGGGGTCAGCTCCTTCGGCATCGGCGGCACCAACGCCCACCTGGTGCTGCGCCAGGCCCCGCCGGTCGTGACCGCCCCGTCCACCGGCTGGCACCTGCTCCCGGTCTCCGCCCGCACCGAGACCGGCCTGCGGGACATGTGCGGCGATCTCGCCGAGGCCCTGCCGGGCCAGGCTTCCCTCGCCGACGCCGCGTACACGTTGCAGGTGGGGCGGGAGCCGGGCGAGTGCCGACGGGCGGTCGTGGCCGGCAGCACCGGCCAGGCCGCCGACCTGCTGCGCGCGGCGGCGCAACCGGTCCCGACCACCGGCGGCGGGATCATCTTCTGCTTTCCCGGGCAAGGGTCGGGGCACCCGGGGATGGCCGCGTCGGCGTACCGGTCCGAGCCCGTGTTCCAGGCCGAGCTGGACGCCGCCCTGGAGTGGACGCGTCCGTGGACGGACCCGACGCCGCTGCGGACCGTGCTGCTCGACCCGGCGGCGGACCCGGCGCTGCTGGCTCGCACCGATCTCGCCCAGCCGGCGCTCTTCGCCCTGGAGTACGCGCTGGCCCGCTGGTGGATGGCGACGGGCGTCACCCCCGCCGGCCTCGTCGGCCACAGCGTCGGCGAGTATGTCGCCGCTGCCCTGGCCGGTGCGCTCGCCCCGGCCGACGCGGCCCGGCTGGTGGTCCGCCGGGGTCAGCTCATGGCGCAGCTCCCGCCGGGCGGGATGCTGGCGGTGCCGCTACCCGAGGAGGAACTGCGGCCCCTGCTCGCCCCGTCCGTCGCCGTCGCCGCCGTCAACGCGCCCGACCGGTGCGTGGTCGGCGGGCCCACGCAGGCGCTGGCGGAGCTGCGCGACCTGCTCGCCGCCCGGGGGGTGGCCGCCCGGCCACTGGACACCCGACACGCGTTCCACACCCGGGACACGGAGCCGGTCCTGGCGGCGTTCCGCGCCGAGGCCGAGCGGGTGCCCACGGCCGCCCCCACGATCACCGTCGTCTCCACCGTGACCGGCGAGTCGCTGACCGATGCCGGCCCCGAGCACTGGGTACGGGGAATCCGCGAGCCCGTGCGGTTCGCCGACGCGGCGGCGCTGGCCCTGCGCCGGTGGACCGGCCCGGTGCTGGAGATCGGCGCGGGACGGGCGCTCACCGGCTTCGTCCGTCGGCTGCCCGAGTCGTCCGGGCGGCTGCTGGTGTCCGGCCTGACCGGTCCGGGCGACGGCGAGGCCGAGCCACCGAGCTGGTTGACCGGGCTGGCCGACCTGTGGGCCGGCGGGCTGACCGTGAGGTGGGCGGCGGTGGGCCGGCGCGCGGGCCGACGCCGGGTGCCCCTGCCGACGTACCGCTTCGCCCGCGAGCGCCACTGGCTGACTCCCGCCGGCGGCCGGCCCCCGGCTCCCGGCGGCCGGCCCGCCCCCGGCGCCGACCTGCTCGCGCCGACCTGGTGGCGTTCGCCGGCCGCCGAGCGGCCGGCCGTGGCCCCGGCCGGGCCGGTCCTCGTCGTCGCCGACCACGGTGGCCTGGCCGTCGCGTTCGCCGACCGGCTGCGGGCAGCCGGCGCGACCGTGTACCCGGTCGCGCCCGGTGAGTCGTACCCGCAGGCGCTCGACGGGCTGGAACGCCCGGCGTTGGTGCTGCACGCCCGGGCCGTGGACGGCGGCACTCACGAGGCCGTCGCCGACCCGGTCGACCTCGTCCGGGCCCTGGTCGACAGGTGGCCCGACGCGCCGCTGCGGCTGATCTTCGTCACCGCGTGCGCCCAGCCCGTGGGGGCGGAGCGACCCCGCCACCCGGTCGGCGCGGCGGTCCTCGGCCCGGTGCGGGTCGCGCCGCTGGAGTACCCGCACCTGACGGCCCGCTGCGTCGACGTGGACCCGGCCGACCCGGCGGTCGCCGACGGGCTCCTCGCGGAGGCGCTCGCCGACGCCGACGAGCCCTTGGTCGTGCTGCGCGCGGGCGCCCGCTGGCTGCCGGGTCACGAGCCGGCCCGGTTGCCGGCCACCGACGGCGGGCTGCGCCCCGGCGGCACCTACCTCGTCACCGGCGGGCTGGGCGGCCTCGGCCGCGCCGTCGCCGAGTCCTTCGCCGCGCGCGGGGCGGGCACCCTGGTGCTGCTCACCCGGAACGCCGGGCCACACCGCGACACGGCCTGGACACGCACGCTGCCGGCCACCGTGGACGTGGTGCAGGTCGACGTGGCCGACCCGGACGCGCTGGCCGAGGCGCTCGACGGCGTACGCCGCCGGCACGGCGACGTCCACGGCGTGGTCCACGCCGCGGGCGTGCCGGGCGGCGGGGTGCTGGCGCTGCGCCGGCCGGACGAGATCGCCACCGTGCTCGCCCCGAAGGTCGACGGGACTGTCCACCTGCACCGGCTGGTGGCGCCGATGCGACCGGACTTCTTCGTGCTGTTCTCCTCGGTGCTGGCCTTGGTCGGCGCCCCCGGGCAGGTCGACTACGTCGCCGCGAACGCGTTCCTCGACGCGTTCGCCCACGCCCACCCCGGCGTCACCTCCATCGGCTGGGACCGCTGGTCGCAGGTCGGCATGGCCGTGGGCGCACCGCTGGCGCACCCGCTGCTGTCGACCCGGCGCGACGACGGCGCCGCTCGGCTGCTCGGCGTCCGGCGTGACGGTGCGATGGCCTGGCTCGCCGACGAGCACCGGGTCGCCGGGGCGCCGGTGCTGCCGGCGGTGGCCCTGCTGGAACTGGCCGCCGAGGCGTACCGGCTGGACTCCGGCCCCGGGCCGGTCGAGCTGCGGGACGCGGCCTTCCTCAGCCCCGCCGTCGGCCCGGTGTCGGTGCGCCGCGCCGGCGACGGCTGGCAGATCGTCACGCCCGACGGGCGGGTCCGGGCCGCCGGCACCGTTTCGGCGGCGATCGACGGGCCCGGGCCGGCGCTGGACCTCGACGCGGTGGCCGCCCGCTGCGCGGCGGTCGACGTGCCGCACGCCCCGTCCGGCACGGTGACCTGGGGCCCGCGCTGGGACTGCGTCCAGGCCGCGTGGCGGGGCGCCGACGAAGGGCTGGTCCAGCTACGGCTGGCCGACCGGTACCGGGCCGACCTCGATGCGCACCCGCTGCACCCGGCGCTGCTCGACGTGGCGCTCGGGGCGGCGGCCGTCCACGCGGGCGGGGACCGGGTGCCCGTCGCCTGCCGCCGCCTCGTCCAGTACGCCGACCTGCCCGGTGAGCTGTTCGCGCACTTCACCCGCGTCGCGCCGGACGTGTTCGACGTGGTCGTCGCCGACCCCACCGGCGCGCCCGTGGTGGTGGCCACGGGCTTCGCGGTGCGGCCGATGGTCGCGGGCGGCACGCCGGAGGAGCCGCCGGTGGCGGAGGAGGGCATCGACACCGAGGCGGGCCTCGCCGTCCTGCACCGGGTCCTTGCCCACCCGTACCTGCCGCACGTGGTCTGCTCGCCCCGGGCCACCCCGCCCTCCGTACGGCGACAGCGGCCCGCCGCCACGCACGAGCGGCCCGAACTGGAGCGCCCCTACACCGCGCCCCGCGACGATCTCGAAAGGCAGCTCGCCCAGCTCTGGGCCGACCTGCTCGGGGTACGACGGGTGGGCGTGCACGACTCGATCTACGAACTCGGCGGCGACTCGCTGCTGATCGTGCAGCTCGCCGCCGAGGCCCGGAAGGCGGGGCTGGAACTCGCCCCCAGCGACGTCTTCGCCGGCCCCACCGTCGCCGAGCTGGCGCAGCGGCTGCGGCAGACCGGCGGCGCGACCCCGGTCGGCGACGCCGCCGGACAGGCCACGGCCCCGGACGAGGTCCCAGGTGCCGACGAGGCGATCGTCGCCGCGCCGTTCTCCGCCGCCGAGCTGGACGACGCCCAGCTCGCCTACCTGACCACGATGTTCGCAACCGGCGAGGAGTCGCAGCGATGAGCAGCAAGATCCAGGATGCGTTCCCCCTGTCGCCGACGCAAGAGGGCATGCTCTTCCACAGCGTCAGCGCCGGTGGCGAGGGCCTTTACGTGGAGCTCACCACGTTCCGGGTCCGGGGCGAGCTGGACCTGGCGGCGTTCGAGCGGGCCTGGCAGGAGCTGGCCCACCGGCACGCGGCCCTGCGCAGCGGGTTCGCCTGGGAACGGATCGCCGCGCCACACCAGGTGGTGCTCGAGTCCGCCGAGCTGCCGGTCGAGGTGGTGGACCTGCGGGACGCCGGTCCGCAGGAGCGCGCCGACGCCGTGGCGGCACACACCGATCGACTGCGCACCTACCGGTTCGACCTCACCCGACCGCCGCTGATGCGGGTGGCGGTGCTGCGGCTGCCCGACGAGCACCTGGTCGTCTGGAGCTACCACCACCTGCTGCTGGACGGCTGGTCGGCGTCGCTGCTCCTGGCCGAGCTGGTGCAGGCCGTCGGCGGGCGGGAACTGCCGGCGGTGCCCCCGACCGCCCCGGCCCGCCGCTACGTCACGTGGCTGCGCGGCCTCGACCCCGCGCCCGCGTCGGCGTTCTGGGCCGAGTACCTCGCCGGGTACGCCGAGCCGGCCGCGCTCACCCTGCCGGAGGTCCGGCCCGGGGCCCGGCCCTCGGGCGAGTTCCGTGCGGTCGGATTCACCCTGCCGGCCGAGCAGGTGGGCGCACTGCGGGCGGCGGCATCGGCGGCCCGCACCACGGTCGGTTGCCTCGTCGAGGCCGCCTGGGGTCTCACCCTGGCCCGCTACAGCGGCCGGGACGACGTGGTGTTCGGGGTGACCGCCTCAGCGCGTCCGGTCGACTTCCCCGACGCGTACCGCTTGGTCGGGACATTCATCAACACGATCCCCGTGCGGCTGCGCACCGAAGCGACCCTCGCCGAGTTCGCCGCGGGCCGACAGCGGGCGCTGGACCACGTGCACACGCCCCTGACCGACATCCGTCGACACAGCGGGTTCAGCGGCAGCGTCGCGCTCTTCGACACCGTCGTGGTGTTCGAGAACTATCCGGACGACACCGCCGCCCTGCTGCGCGACGGGACCGTCCGGGTCGACGACGTCCGGTACGAGACCCGGACCAACTATCAGGTGACCCTGGTCGTGCGGGTCGACACGACGCTGACCGTGCAGGCGATCGTCGACGACCGGCAGTTCGCCGAGGGGGAGCCGGAGGCCCTGCTCGCCTTCTTCCGGCTGGTCCTCGACCGGCTCCGCGCGGGCGGCACGAGCGCGCTCAGCGAGCTGACGGCCCTGCCCGGGCAGGAGCAGGACCGGCTCGTGCGGGAGTGGAACGACACCGACGACCCGGGCGCGGTGGCGGTGCTCCTGCCCGGCCTGCTGGCGGCCACGCTGAGCGAGCGGCCCGAGCACCCAGCCGTGTCCGACGACGAGACGACCTTGACCTACCGGGAGCTCGAGGAGCGGGCGACCGCGCTGGCCCACCGGCTTGTTCGGTCCGGGGTACGCCCCGGCGACCGGGTCGGCGTCTGCCACCACCGGTCCGCGGAGCTGGTGGTGACGCTGCTGGGCATCGCCAAGGCCGGTGCGGCGTTCGTGCCGCTGGACCCGGCGTACCCCGCCGAGCGGCTCGGCTACGTCGCGAACCACGCGGAGCTGCGGCTGGTCGTCGCCGACGAGGGCGCCGCCGCCGTGGCGGAGCAGCTCGGCGTCCCGCTGCTGTCGCCCGGCCCGGCGGAGCCGGTCGCGCTCCCGCCGGTGGCCGCCGCCGACCTCGCGTACGTGATCTACACCTCCGGCAGCACCGGCGTCCCGAAGGGAGTCGCGGTGAGCCACGGCGCGCTGGCCAACCTGGTCTCCAGCCTGGCCACGCGCTGGCCCGGCCTGACCCCGGCGGACCGGTTCCTGGCGCTGACCACGCTGTCGTTCGACACCTCCCTGGCCGAGCTGCTGGTGCCGCTCCTCGCCGGCGCGACCGTGCTGATCGGCGGCACCCGGGTCGGGATGGACGGCCGGGAGCTGGACCGCTACGTCGCCGCGCACAAGGTGACCGCCCTCCAGGCGACCCCGTCGCGCTTCCGGGTGCTCATCGACAGCGGCTGGCAGGGCTCGCCGCGCATCCGGTTGTACAGCTGCGGTGAGGCGTTCCCCGCCGACCTGGTCACGCCGTTGACGGCGCGCGGCGAGTCCGTGTGGAACATGTACGGCCCGACGGAGACGACCGTCTACTCCAGCGTGAGCCGGATCGACCCGGACACCACCCGGGTACGGGTCGGGCGGCCGATCGCGAACACCCGCCTCTACGTGCTCGACCAGCACCAGCAGCCGGTGCCGGTGGGAGTCGTCGGCGAGCTGTACATCGGCGGCGTCGGGGTGGCGGAGGGATACTGGCGCAATCCCGAGCTGACGGCGCAGCGCTTCCTTCCCGACCCCTTCGTCGCGGACGGGCGGGTGTACCGAACGGGCGATCTGGCCCGGATCTGGGCGGACGGCGAGCTGGAGATCCTGGGCCGTTCCGACCGCCAGATCAAGCTGCGCGGCTACCGGATCGAGCCCGGCGAGATCGAGCAGGTGCTGCTGCGCCACGACGACGTGCACGCCGCGGCGGTCACCGTTCACGAGGCCCGGCAGCTCGCCGCGTACGTGACCGCGCCCGCCGGTGTCACGGTCGACGCCGAGGATCTGGGTCGGCACCTGCGCCGGTTCCTGCCGGGCTACATGGTCCCGGACGCGCTGGTCGTGCTGGACGAGATGCCACTGACCCCCAGCGGGAAGACCGACGTGCTCGCTCTGCCCGCGCCGCAGGCCGCCCCGGAGGCGACCGGCGCGGCGGGGGACGACGACTACGAGGCAGTGCTGCTGCGGCACTGCCGCGCGGTGCTGGGCGTGGCCGAGGTGAACCCGGAGGCGGACTTCTTCGACATCGGCGGCGACTCGCTGCGCGGCCTGCGGCTGGTCGCCCGCGTCCAGGAGGAGCTGGGTATCACGATCGACCCGGAGTCGCTGTTCGACTTCCCAACGGTGCGCAGCCTCGCTCAGGAGCTGGCCCGGCAGCGCCGGGAGGCCGCCGGCGAGTGACCGCGTCGTCGGCCGGGCCTGTCGCAGACGGGGTTCAGCGGTGGAGGGTTTCGGCGAGATGATTTCCGATCCATGCCACAACTGTCGGTAACGGTCTACTGGTGTGCCGGCGCTCCGGGCGGCCCTGTTCGGTCGGGGGGCTATGACGCGGGCCTGCGGTGCGGGGTCAACCCTTCCGAGTTGTCCGCGGCGATCGTCGGTCGGAGGGGACCTGCCCAGCCAACGACGCCGCGAAGCGGCCGGCAGCGGGGCGGTCAGTTCGCCGCCGGCCACCCGGTGGCGGTGACTGCCCGCAACCAGGTGTCACGACCCGCTGCTACGCCGCCCGCCAGGATGCTCGCCGACGTCGTCCTGGACAACGCCGCACCCCCCCGGCGACACCCTCCTCGCCGCAGGCGAGGGCACGCAGGTCTGCGCGATCTCGTCGGTCACCTCCGCGATCCTCGTCCAGATGGTGGTCGCGGAGATCGTCCGGCGGTACGTCGACGCCGGCGACCCCCCGCCGGTCTACCGCTCCGCCAACGTCCCCGGCGGCCACGAGCACAACCTCGTCCTCGAAGCCCGCTACGCCGGGCGGATCCGCCGCGGAGGTTTCTGACATGCGAACCGCACACGAGCGACTCGCCGCCCTCGTGCCGGCGCCCCGCCGGACGACCCCGCTCGGCGGGACCGTGCGATTGGGCGACTCCGTTCGCGCGGCCGTTCTCACCCCCGCCGAGGATCTGACCGCCGTCACCGCGGCGCTGCGGCTGCTGCCGTTCGAGGTGCGCGCTGCCGGTGGCGCCGAATCCGGCGCTCGCCTGGTCTGCGTCATCGACGCCGACACCGGTGGTGACCCCGGGTCCTACCGATTGGCGGCCGAAGGCGAGCACGTGCGGTTCGAGGCCGCCGGGGTCGCCGGGATCGTCAACGCCGTACACACACTCCGGCAGCTGCTACCGGTCGACGGCTATCGCAGCACCCCACCTCCCGGCATGGCGTGGGAGATCGCCGCGTGCGAGATCAACGACACCCCGGCGTACGGCTGGCGAGGTGCCCTCATCGATGTGGCCCGGCACTTCCTACCCAAACACGAGCTGCTCCGGCACATCGATGTGCTCGCCGCACACAAAATCAACATCATCCAATTGCACCTGACCGATGATCAGGGCTGGCGTGTGGAAAGCAAGGCGTTCCCGCGTCTGCACAAGGTCGGGTCATGGCGCACCCAGACGCAGATCAGTCACTTCGACGACGAGGACGTCTTCGACGGCACCCCCCACGGCGGCTACTACACCCAGGACGACCTGCGAGAGATCGTGCGGTTCGCAGGGCAGCGCGGGGTCACCGTCGTGCCGGAGATCGAACTGCCCGGCCACTGCGGGGCCCTGCTCGCCGCGTACCCGCAGCTCGGCTCGCCAGCGACGGGCGCCCGCGAGGTGCTGACCAACTTCGGAGTCAACGACGCCCTGCTGCACCCAGGCCGGGACACCCTCGACTTCCTCGAGCGCCTGCTCGGCGAGACCATGGACCTCTTCGACTCCCCGTGGCTACACATCGGCGCCGACGAGTCCATCCTGGATGCCTGGGCCAGAGACCCGGACGTCCTGGCCGAGGCGGCCAGGCGCGGCCTGTCCGGCCCACGGCAGGTCTTCGCCGCGTTCGTCGCCGACGTCGAGCAGATTGTCACCGCCCGGGGCCACCGGCTCGTCACCTGGGACGACGGGTTCGCCACCTCAGACGCGTCGAGCGCAGCCGGGGCGAACCAGGTGGTGATGGCCTGGAGAGGCGAAGAAGTCGCCCGACGCGCCGCCAGCGCGGGCCACGACGTCGTCCTCGCGCCGGTGATCCCGACCTACTTCGACTACGCCCAGGCCGACGACCCCAACGAGCCGCTGGCCATCGGCGGCCCTGTCACTCTCGCCGACGTCCAGACCTGGCAGCCGGTGACGGCGGCCTGGAGCGACAGCGAACGAGCAGGGGTGGCCGGCGTGCAGTGCCAGCTGTGGACCGAGTTCATCCGCGAACCCCGCCAGGTCGACTACATGATGTACCCGCGCACATGTTCCTTCGCCGACGTCGCCTGGACAGGCGGTGGCCAGGACCGCACCGCCCGTCTCGACGCGTTGGCCGCCCATCTGCGACGGTTGGACGCCGCAGGCGTCGAATACCGCCCCCTCGACGGACCGAGGCCGTGGCAGGCGGGCGGGACCGGTCGGCGCGCCCACCGACGTAGCGAACCCGTGACCGCTGTCGTGGAATACCTGAACGCTGCGGCCGCTGCCGGCGAGACCGCGTACGGCGGACCCCGTCCCACCGGGCCCGTGGGATGAGCCGGCTGCCCGCGCCGGTGCTGGCCACCGCTACTCGGCCGGCCCGCTGATGGTGGCGCTCAACGGCCAGACGTTCGCCTGCCTGAGACACTGGCGCTCGCCGGTTTCAACGCGGTGTCGGGAACCGCGGCCCGCCGCTCATCCCCAAGCGTCGTGACGCTCACCCAGGCTCCCGTGTCGCTGGGCCTGGTAGCCATCGCGGTGCTGATCGCGTCCGGCGGCAGGCCCAGCCTGTCCTGGGCCTCGGCCGGGGTCGGACTGCTCGCCGGGATCGTCGGCGGCGCCGCCCTCCCGGTGTCCATGCGGGCGATGACGGCCGGCCGGGTGAGTGTCGTCGTACCCCTGACGACCTGCGTCACCACGCTGACCGTTGCACTGGGCAGCCTCACCCTCGGTGACGTACCCCGCCCGCAGGCCTGGGTAGGTGGCGTGCTGTGCGTCGTGGCCGTTGCGCTGCTGGCCCGCGACAGCGACCACCGCGGCCGCAGCAAGATCCACGTTCAGGCAGTGGTGCCGGCTGTGGTGGCCGGGCTCGGATTCGGCGCATTCGTCTTCCTGATGGCGCAGGTGCCATCGCGGCAGGGCCTGGGAGCGCTGGTGCTCGCGCGGTCGGGAGTGCTCATCGTCGCGATCCTCTGGTGGCTGGCCCTGCGTCGACCCGCCGGAGGCGACCGCCTCTCCTTCCGTCTCAGCCTGCTCTCCGGCGTACTGGACGGGGGCTCGAACCTGCTGCTGCTCGCCGCGCTCGCCCGGACTGACGTCACGACCGCGGCAGTCATCTCATCCGCGACACCCGCGGTGACGGCGATCCTCGCCGCCGTGCTGCTAGGTGAGCACGTCGGCCGCCGGCATCGGGTCGCCATCGCCCTGGCCGTAGCCGGTGCGGCACTCGCCGCCGCATGACTGCTCGTTGCGCTGGAGGCATGGGCGAGCCGAAGGCGAGACGGGTGCACTGAACGGCGTTGAACAGCGTGCAACGGCCCTGAACGGCATCCGAGCGCACCCACTCCGACCTGCGATTTCGCATTTCCGCACGTCGGATTCCGTACCCACCGGAGGAACACTTCTCCCCACTGCTGGACAAGTCCCACGCGTCCCGGAGTCGTGGCTGCGCCGGCGCGCCGGCCGCCGCCAGATCCCCCGCACCCTCCTCGGCAAGCACCGATCCTGATGCCGACAACCGGTCCCGGCGCGTGGTCTTCGGGCGGTGGGACGTCCATATCCCACCGCCCTCTTCTAGTCCACTGCCGTCACCGCTGTGCGGTGGGTCTTACCACGATCTCGTTGATGTCGACCTGGTCCGGCTGGGTGACCGCGTAGGCGATCGCGTCCGCGATCGCTGCGGGATCCAGCGCCATGGCGTCGCGGCTGGCCAACAGTGCGGCGCGGGTGTCGGGGTCGGCGACCGCGTTGACGAAGTCGGTGTGTACGAAGCCCGGGGAGACGACGGTGACGCGTATCGTGTCGCCGACCTCCTGCCGCAGCCCTTCGCAGACCGTACGCACGGCCGTCTTCGTCGCGGAGTACACCGCCTGCCCCGGGACGGTGCGGTACGCGGCGGTGGACGCCACCGTCACCAGGTGTCCGTACCCCTGGCGGCGGAAGACCGGCAGCGCGGCGGCGATGCCGTGGAGTACACCGCGTAGGTTGACGTCGATCATGTCGTCCCACTCGTCGACGCGCAGGTCGTCCAGCGGCGAGATCGGGCCGATGCCGGCGTTGTTGACCAGAACGTCCAGCTGGCCGAATGCGGTGACCGCGGTGCCGACCATGCGGATGAGGTCGTCGCGCCGCCGCACGTCGGTCGCCAGGGCGACGGCCTGGCCGCCGCGTTCACGGATCTCATCGGCGAGCTGCTCGACGCGGTCGCTCCGCCGGGCGCCGAGGACGACCGCCGCCCCACCGGCGGCCAGGGCCAGTGCGGTGGCCCGGCCGATCCCGCTGCTGGCGCCGGTGATGGCGATGACCTTGTTCCGGGTACCTGTCTTCTCGGTGCCTGTCATGGTTGTGGTTCTCCTCGGGTTGCTGTGCCGGCCGCGGGGCCGGCCCTGCGCGGCTCGGGACGGGGGCAGCGGTCCAGGGCCTCCTTGGCCGACTCGGACCTGCCCCCGGGTCAGACCTGGGCCATGCCGCCGTCAACGAACAGCTCGACGCCGTGGATGAAACTGGCGTCGTCGCTGGCGAGGAACGCCGCGACCGTGGCGATCTCGCGTGGGGCGGCGATACGTCCAATCGGGCTGCCGGCACCCATGGTCTCCAGTTGCGCGGCGACACCGTCGGCCCCGAACGCCTTGGCCAGGGCGTCACGCAGTGACTCGGTGTCAACCGCACCGGGACTGAGCACGTTCATCCGGATGCCGGAACCCTTGGTGTCCTGGATCCAGGACCGCAGGAAGTTGCGGACCGCGGCCTTCGCCCCGCCGTACAGGCCCATCCCGTACGGCGGGTGGATCGACGCGGTCGAGCCGATGATCGTGATGCTCCCGCCGGGGCGCATCAGCGGCAGCGCCTTCTGCACGCTGTGGAACACGCCCTTGACGTTGACCGAAAAGGTCCGGTCGAATTCTTCCTCGGTGATCGCCCCGAGGACGGAGTGGTGGCCGCTGGCCGCGTTGGCGAAGACGGCGTCGAGGCGACCGTGGTGTTCGGCGACGTGGCCGTAGAGCGCGTCCATGTCGGGGGAGCTGGCTACGTCAGCGCGTACGCCCGAGGCTCGCGGGCCGAGCTCGGCGACCGCCGTGTCGACACGCCCCTGGTCGCGGCCGGTGATGACGCCCCGCATGCCGCGGGCGATCAGCTCCTGGGCGATGGCGTAGCCGATTCCCGAGGTGCCACCGGTGACGACGGCCACCTTGTCCTGCTTGTCCTGCATGTCGTGTCTCCTCTCGCGCACACACGCAGCCCCACCACTCCTTGGGGACGGCTGCCGTGGCTAAGATGGATCTGTAAGCGGACAGGTGTCCGCATGCCCCCGACGTTAGCGGACACCTGTCCACTTCGCCAGCGAACAGGAGTGACATGGATCGCAGCACCGATGACCGGTCGCAACCCGGTGCGCGGCAGGGACCGATCCGGCGGACCGATGCCGAACGCAACAGGACCCGAATACTCGACACCGCGCGTACCGCCCTGGAGCAGGACCCGGACGCCTCGATGCAGTCGATCGCCAAGCTCGCCGGCATCGGTCAGGGCACCCTGTACCGCAACTTCCCCAACCGCGAGGCGCTCGTTCTGGCAGTACACCGTCGCGACGTCCAGGACCTCATCGACGCCGCACCCCGGCTGGCCACCGGCAACCCTCCGCTCGCAGCGCTCCGGCGATGGCTGGACGAGCTGGGCAGCTACGGCAGGATCAAGCACGGCCTGGCCGGCGCCCTGCACAGCTCCACCAGAGAACAGCTCGCCACCGAGGGGTACGACCCGGTCGTCGACGCCATGGGTACATTGCTGCGCGCCTGCCAACAGGCCGGCGACGTCCGCGCCGACGTGACCGCCGACGACCTCCTACTGCTGGTCGGCTTCCTCTGGCGCATCAGCCCGGACGAGAACTTCGAGACCCGCAGCAGCCACCTGCTCGATCTCGTCATGGACGCGCTGCAACGACCCACCACCTGACGTGGATCCCGCTCAGGCGACACCCACCGTCGACCAGCCCCGAGAGCCGCACCTGCACCGATAGCGTCGCTGATCGGCGGCCTCATCCAGAAGGAGTTCACCATGGCCGTTTCGTTCGTCAATCCCGAAGGCCTACCGGCGGTCGATCTGTACCGTCACGTCGCGGTCGCGACCGGCGCGAAGCAGGTCTTCATCGCCGGCCAGGTGGCCGTCGACGCGCACGGCGGCACGGTCGGCGTCGGAAACCTCACCGCGCAGGTCGAGCAGTGCTACCTCAACGTCGCGACAGCCCTGGCCGGGGTCGGTGGCTCATTCGATGACGTGGTACGCCTGACCGTGTACATCGTCGACTGGACACCGGACAAGATGACCCCGTTGCTCGACGGCATCACCCGGGCCGCCACGAAGCTCGGGATCATTCCGGTTCCGCCCTTCACCGGGCTGGGCGTCAGCGCCCTCGCCGGCCCCGACTATCTCGTCGAGGTCGAGGCCACCGCCGTCATGGACTGAGCGCGACGGCACCCGGTTCGCAGCGGCGCCATCCCGACCGCCGACCGGGCCGGCGTCGCCGCAGGACACCACCGACGAACGGCACCTCGGCTGGCGGGCGCCGATCGTCGGGTGCGGCTACGCGAGTTCGCACAGCGTTGCCTCTGCCGATGAGGCGTTGACCGGTGGGTGGTGGGCCGGCAGCCGGCCGGGCCGCGCGCCACGAGCCCGCGCGGCGTCGAGGAGCGCACGCCGGCCGGGTTGGCGAGCTGGCGGCGGTCGAGGGGGTTGCGGGTGCTGCGCCTCAGGCGGGGGCGCTCGTGCTGCGAGATGGTGGCAACCACGTCGGCGCGTTGCGGTCGCTGGGTGGCTGCGTGGGCCATCCGCCAGCCGACGACCCGGGCAAGCCGAGCAGACCACCGCCCAACCCGCCAGCGTTCGACCGTGCGTTACGGCCATCTCGACGTGGCGGGCCGGACGGCGGCCCGCTCCCCGCAGGGCGGGTCGACGGCAGACAGTGAGGATGGAGGGGTGGGTCGCCGGGTTGGTCTGGCCCACCGGCAGACCGACGGTCACCATCCTCATCCCGATTCATCGGCCGGCCTGGTGAGCCGACATCTGCATGTCACCGGCCAGGCGTCGTGACTTCATCGAAGTCTGTGCGAGAGCCGCCTCAGTGAAGGGGTGCGGGGACGGTGAAGCTGGGCTTGCCGATGGGCATCCTCTCGGTGGTGGAGAGAGCGGTGTGGGTGTCGAGGAACACGGCCCGTTCGCCGGCCGTCGGGCGGTCGTCGCGCGGGTTGTCCAGGTCGAGGTTGAGCCGGACGTTCTCGACGGTGATCCTCTGGTTGGAGGGTGCGTCGGTCCAGTCGCTGAACAGCCCGGGGGCCTGGATGGTGCCGATCTGCACGGCGAGGCGGTGGCCGGCGGCGAGGGTCCAGTCGTTCGACTTCAGGTCGAAGGCGAGCTTGCCGCCGTTCACCACTGCCACCTGCTCGTTGAAGAAGACCCCGGTGCCGTTGGGAGCGACGTCGTAGAGCCGGACCATCAGGTTGCCGTGGCCCCGGGCGGTGAGGGACAGGCGGGGGGTGCCGGTCACCCGGGTCGCCTGGCGCACCGGCTGTGACCAGCGGTAGAAGCTGTTGCCGGTATCGACCTTAGGATCGGCCTCGGCGCTGTCGTCGAGGTATCGGCCGCCGGCCAGCGCGAGGGTGGGCGAGCTGCCCACGACTGGCCAGGTGTCCTGGGCACGCCACCGGCCGGTGTTGTCCTGGACGGCGTACGCGGGGTAGGCGAGCGTCGGCTGGACGCCGCGCAGGTACTGGTCGTAGAAGGAGATGACCTCGGCGAACCAGCCGTCGCGGCCCATCTCGAGCCGACCGTCGGCGGCACGTTCGTTGCCCCGCTTGTGGTCCCACGGGCCGAGCCAGCCCCGCTGCGGGCCCTTGTGGTTGGAGAGGTACTCCTCCATCCCCTCGGGCTCGGTGTTCCACTCGGTGAAGCCCTGGGTGAAGAACAGCGGGGTGTCGCTACCCTTGGCCCGCCGGGCGAAGTCGCGGGTCTGCCAGTACTCGGACTCGTAGGCGGCGGTCAGGTACTGGATCGCGTTGACGGCCACGCAGGGGTGCTTCTTCTCGTACTCGGCGTTGGCCTGGTAGCGCTCGTCGTCGTCGGGCAGCGGGGGCAGGCTGGCGATCCGGTTGTAGCTGGTGGCCACGTTGCCGAGGGTCGTGCGGGGTACGCCGTTGGAGCGCATGTTGCGATACAGGTCCCAGATGGGCTCCTGGGCCACGACCGCCTTCAGGGCGTCTTGGTCGAGGTTGTTGCCGATCAGGCCGGTGATGGCGTCGTAGGACTTGCCGTACATGCCGACGGCGCCGGTGGACCAGGGCTGGGTGGCGGCCCAGTCGATCGCCGCCTTGACGTCGGCCTGCTCGCCGGGGCCCTGGAAGTCGAGGCATCCCGTGGAGCCGCCGAAGCCGCGTTGGTCGACCATGACGAACGCGTAGCCGCGGGAGAACAGGTCGGTGCCCTCGATGAAGTCGTAGAAGCGATTCGAGGGGCCGGTGTGCGGGTGCTTCTCGTCGTCCATCTGGCCGGAGTGCCCGAAGTAGGAGCCGACCGACAGGATCACCGGTACCTTCTCGCCCTCGGGCAGGTTCTCGGGCAGCAGGACGTCGGCGTGCAACTCGACGTCCGACCCGTCTGAGGAGGGGAAGTAGTGTTGCGTCCACCGGGCACCCTTGGCCACCCGCTCATTCTCGGCGTGGGTGACCGCATCCTCGGCGGTCGCGACCGCCGGCGCCGCCGAGGACGACTGCGACCAGGCACCGAGGCCGACGAGCAGGGACACCGCGGCGCCGGCAGCCACTAGGCGGGGAACGGTGAGTCGGGACGTGCGCGGCGCTTCCGGGTCAGCGGGCGGGTCAGGAAGGTCGGGCTTGTACATGGGCGGCTCCTCAGGTTCGTACGGTCTCTCAGGTACTGACGACCCGGCGAGTCGGGTGTCGCTGGACGTGGGTCAGCGTGGCCATGGTGCTTTCACGGCGGATGGAGCAGTGGTGCATCAGTCCGAAGCGGTCGGCGCGCTGCCCCGCCTCCTCGGCCGGTGGTTGGTGAGCACGGTGGTCGCGCCCGTTTCTCAGGGCTGCAGAGCTGGGCCGCCTGCGGCCGGCCAGGTCGAGGAGGTCGAGCACCGGGTCGACGTCGTCGGTGCGCCGACCAAGTCGGCCGATCGGTGCGGCGGACTCACGGACCGTGAGGCCCGGGGGAGAAGCCGCTCGTGGAAGGCGCCATGGGTGACATCGAGCCGGTCGATGATGGGTGCGGTGGCCATGTCCCCCATGACAGCAGCGATCGCGGCCTGCTGTCAGTGCCACCGCATCACGACTACAGGTGACGCGGTGGTACTGGTCGCGACCGACAAAGAGACCCCGACTCTTTGAGCGTTGGAGTCGGCGCCAGCAGATGATCGCGCCGGCGAGGGTGAGGAACGAACCGCACCCGACGGCCCGAAACTGCACGTGCCATCGCCGATGGCTCCGTCACTGCTGTGGTCAGTCCCGTCCGCCGGGCGGCCGAGCCGCGCCGGGCCCTCACGCCCGGGTGAGTTGCAGGACATCGCTTCGACTACGGGTCGAGCCGTCATGTCAGGGCGTGGGTGCGGCCGGTCACGCTGTCGGGAGGCTGAGGGTGAAGGTGCTGCCGACACCGATCTCGCTCGCCGCGCTGACGGTGCCGCCGTGGGCTTCGGCGAGGCGCCGGACGATGGACAGGCCCAGGCCGCTGCCACCGGTGGATTGGGGCGGGCCTTCCTCGCCAGGGAACACCGGTCGCCTCGGCGGCCCCGTTGGGCCGATTCATCGACCTTTATCGCTGCACATCGTCCTCGGGCGGCCGACGTCTGTCCCGGTACCTGGAACATCGATCTCAGGTGCGATGCGCCGTTGGACTGGCCTTTCTGCTTGGTGAGCTTTCGGCGGGCCCGAAAGGACTGGGCGGGAAGACCGGAGAGCAGGCCGACGGGGATGCCGATTGCCAGAATGATCAGTGAGGCGTATCCGACCGGCGCCATCGTCGTGCCGATGCGGGGGGCCAGTCGGTCCCGGACATCCTGACGGGACACCAGTGAGGTGCGGGACCGCAGGCAGCGGACGCTGCGGATCAGCTCCGGCCGTCGCTCAGATCACACTCCTACGGCTTGAGTGTGCCGCTACGGCCGGGTGTCTAGTGGAAGTCGCAGACGCGTAGAACGATGCCCGATCGGCATGAACACCTCGACTTCTGTCTTCGACCGCATGCCGGGTCGCTGCCAGGGTCTAGCCCTGACCAATCGGCACAGTCCGGCGCCGGGTCCGACGCATCGACAGGGAGAGCGAGCATGACCGCTGCGACGCAGCGCCTGGTGGCCGCGGGGATGTTGGACGAGACCACGGATGCCGAGCTGGACCAGGTGGTGCGGTGCCCGGCGGATGACGTGGTGACCTGCTCCCCGGTCACGGAGCAGCACATCGCCGAGGGCATGACGCTGTGCGCGATTGCGGACCCCGCCGTGCGGTACGGCGACAACACCGCCCGCAACCTGATGCTGCGTCGGCTTGGCGGACCGGAGAAGTTCGAGAAGGGCGTCACGGTGCGCCGCTGACGTGATGCCACTGCCCGGCGGGCGCGATGAGCGGCGTAGCGGGCTGTCCATCAGCTTCAACGAAAGGCATTTTCGCGATGAACGCCTCACGATCCGACGGCTCCCAGAAGACGACGGGTCACCCGATCCCCACCGACGCAGGAATCCCGCGACTGTTGACACCAGCAGATTCGCCGCCCGCCGTCGACCCTTCCCGCCCGTTCGGAGCCCACCTGCGTATGGCCTGGTGGAAGCCCCTGCTGATCCTCGCTGTGCCGCCGCTGGTGATGCTGATCCTCCAGGTGCTGTCCTGGCAGCTCGTGGGCGTCATCGAGGGCAGCGACGACCCCATGTCCCCCACCATGACACCGTTGAAGTCCCTGGGCATCAACCTCAGCATCGGCGCGTCGGGCGTCGTGGCGCTCCTGTTGCTGGCGCGGATCGCCGGGGTGCCGTGGCGCAGCCTGATCAGCTCACCCCGGGCCTTCGACGGCCGCCGCCTGGTCACCTACCTGGTCGGAGCCGCGCTGCTGGTGGGTGCCGGGATCGGTGTGACGGCGTTGGTCGCGCGGGACTCGACGCCCTGGGTCGGGTTCGGTGTCAGTGGCACGACGATCGCCCTGCTGGTGGTCACCGTACTGACCACGCCGCTGCAGTCCGCCGGCGAGGAGCTGTGGTGGCGCAGCGCCCTGCTGCCCGCCGCCGCGTCCTGGGTGCGTGCGGTCCGGCCGGCCCTGGCCGTCGGGCTCGTCGTGTCCAGCCTGGGCTTCGCCACGCTCCACGGGTCGAGTGACCCCTGGTTCTTCGGCTACTTCACCTTCATCGGTCTCTGCACCGGCCTGATGGCGATCATCAGCCGCGGCATCGAGGCGCCGGTCGCCTTCCACGTCGCCAACAACGTCCTGTTCGGCATCGTCAACACGGTGCTGGCCGACGGCGAGCCCTACGCGATCGACCGGTCCACCGATACCGGAGATGCGTCGCTGCTGATCCTCGCAGCCGTCAACATTGCCATGGTGGCGCTGGTCTGGCTGCGCGAGCGGCGGGCCCGGATCCTGCGGGCGGGCTAGGGCTCGTCCTGCCGATCCTGCAGTGGTTGGTCGTCAACGATGTGCCGGTGTACGTCGAGGCGAACTGGCCGATGGGACACCCGGTACGCAAGATGGCGAGGCCATCGGCCGAGCACGAGGCCATTCTCAGCTGAATCCACCATGGAGAAACATGATCTTTCCGCTGCCGTCACCCCACGACAGGCCGCAGAGGGTGACATGACGCCAGCAGATCGGCACCAGGTCCGGGTGGTCAACGCCTTCGCTCTCATGTCCGGTGGCCACGATCACGCCTGCTCGGACCCGGACGTCCCGGATCCGGGGCAATCGGCGGCCGTCGCAGGGGGCGGCGCCGAGGACCATGGGGAGGCGTTGCGGTTCCTTCAGCAGACACACGGCCCGGTCCTGTTGAACCTCCTCACCCGGCTCACCGGCGGGGACGTCCACCGCGCTGAGGACATCGTGCAGGAAACCCTGCTACGGGCTTGGCGTGACCCGGTGGCGCGACACGCGGACGGTCGCTGGAGCCGTGCCTACATCTTCACGATGGCCAGGCGCATCTTCATCGACCAGGTGCGAAAGGTCGAGGCCCGACCCCAGGAACTCTCCGCCGAGCACATTGACACGCACGCGCGAGCGGAGGACCCGGCCGAGCGAATGCTCGACCGGCACGAGGCGCGGGCGGCGCTGGACGCGCTACCCGAACGGCTGCGTCGGACAGTCGTCGAGGTCTACTTCAAGGACCGACCGGAGTCGGAGGTCGCTGAGATCCTCGACGTCCCGGTAGGCGCGGCGAAGTCCCGGACGTTCCACGCACTGCGCGAGCTGCGCGAAAGTCTGGCCGGCCGTAGCTTCCACCTCCGCGCCGAGAACGGGCCGCAGAAGAAGACCGGACGGCGTGAACCGTAGCCCTCATCCGTACGTCCCGTTCGCGTACGACCCCGTGGGCGCTCACCGAGTGATTCGAGAAGTGGAAACATGACTGGAAGAGTGACGTCACGCCCGGCGTGGCGACGGTTCCTATCGACCACCCGCGGACGCGCCGAGGTGGTGGCGCTGTCCCTCACCATCGTGGTCTGTGCCGCCCTCGCCTTCGAGGTGGTGCCCGCGATCGCGACCGGCGACAAGCTCAAGGGCGCGGCGGTGTCGGACGAGGATGTCGCGTCCGTCGTGTCCGCGGCGCTCTCCTGCCCGTCGCTCACACCGCCGAAGGTCGCCGCGCAGGTGATGGCCGCCACCGCCTTCGGCGGGACCGCCGGCAGTCGCGGCGTCGCCGGTATGGACGACGACACCTGGCGCAAGTGGCAGCCCTGGGATGACGCCCAGCGCACCGACCGGCGGGCGAACATCCTCGCCCTGGCGCATCGAACCTGCGAATACGTCGGCACGCTGCGCTCCGCCGGCGTCAAGGGCGACCTGTGGGCCGCAGCGGTCGCCGCCGGCCAGGTGGGTGTGGACGCGGTCAAGGCTGCCAAGGGCGTGCCCAGCTCCGCCGAGGCGTACGTCGACAAGGTGAAGGCGTATGCGAACTGGTACGCCGATCAGCCGCAGTTCCGCCCGAACGCCGAGGCGGCGGCGCCCGGCGGTCCGGAGACCGCCGGGCCGAAGGTCCCCGACAACCTCGTGAGCACGATCAACGCCGCCGGCAAGATCTGTCCGACGATGACGCCGGCCCGTATCGCCGCGCAACTTCGGGTGTTGTCCGGCTTCGACGCCAACCGGCGCTCGTCGTCGGGCGCGGCCGGCATCGCGCAGTTCACCCCGGACCTGTGGGATCGGTACCAGCCACGTCAAGACTCGTCGATGTGGGACCCGGTCGACGCCATCCCCGCGCTGAGCATCGCCATGTGCGACATGACCGACCAGTTCACCGGACTGAGCGGCGCCGACCCGTACACGCTGGCTCTGGGCGCCTACCAGTGGGGTCCCGACGTCATCCGCCTGGCCAACGGCCTGCCGCGCACCAGCGTGCCGCAGCTCGCTCACGAGGTCGCGCGGAACGCCGCGCTGTACGAGAAGGACTCCCGACTGGACCGCCAGGCGGCCAAGCCGACCGGCCCGAAGTCGCCTCCGCCCACGTCCCCGTCAACGCCCACGCCCGCACCCACGCGCACGCGCACGCCGTCGGTGGTGGTGCCGCCCATACCGGCGCCATCGAAGTCCTCTCCGGCACCGTCCGCGCCCCCCTCGAGCAGGCCCAAGGGCGTGCAGTTCGACCCGGGCGCGAAGTACCTGTTGTACAACGTGTGGGCCGGATCGTTCCTCAACATGCCCGGCAAAGATGTCGCCGGCGCGGCCGACAACACCCGGGTGAACCTGTGGGTGAATCTCCGTACCGCGGACATGTACTGGAAGATCGCCGACGCCGGCGGCGGGTACGTCACCATCACGAACGCCTTCAACGGCAAGAAGCTCGCCGTCGAGAACGCGTCGAAGGACAACTACGCGAAGCTGGTCGTCGTGAAGACGCCGGCCGTCAAGGCGAACGGCGAGTGGCAGCTCATCGACGCCGGCGAGGGCCAGATCTACCTCAAGAACCGCAACTCCGGCAAGGTCATGGACCTGCTCGGCGACGACCTGGGGCCGCCGAACCCCGACGGCACCTGGAACGGTTACCTGGTCGAGCAGTACGCGAGGCAGGACCGCGCCCGTGATCAGCGTTGGATGCTCACCAAGTAGTCATGAGGCCCGTGATGACCGACCGCACCGGCGACGCTCACGTCGAGGATGCCACCCTCGGGTTGCACTTCCTGGGCGAGCTGAGCCCGGCGGAGAGTGACGCCGTCCACCGGCACCTGCAGGAGTGCGCGCCCTGCCGGGAAAGGGGCGACGCCGTCGTCGACACCGTCGCTCTGTTGGAGATGGCAGCCATGGCTGCGCGGTCCGGGAGCGCCACCGCGCCCGCGGCGCCGGGGACACGCCCGGCGCCGCGGCGCGGCAGCCGTCCCTCCGCACGCGGCGACCGGACCGGGCCGGCCGGTTCCCGTACGCGCGGCAGGCGCAGACGTCTCGTCCGTCTCAGCGCCCTGCTGGCCATCGTTCTGGTCGTCGGCGGTCTGGGTCTCAGCGCGCTCCTGCGCGAGCCCGCCACCCGCGGCCGCTCGATCACCACGGAGGTGGCGAACGCCTCGACGAGGGACGACAGGTCAGGCGTCACCATCTCGGTGTTCCTGACCGGACTCGACGAGGGTGGCACGCGGGTGCGCGCCACCCTCGTCGGGCTCGTGGAGGGCAAGACGTACGTCCTGTCCGCGGTGACGACCGACGGCGCGGCGCACCGGGTGGTGGCCTGGCGCGGGCGGCCCGGCGTGCAGGACGTCACGGGCGACCTCACGGGCGTGACCGTCGCCGAGCTGTCCTACGTCAATGTCCGGCGCGAATCCGCCGGCACGGTGGTCTCGCTCCACCTGACGAGCCCGGCCGGCGAGCCGAGCAGATCGAACTGATCTCGATCCGACATATCATCCCGCCTCCGCTCTCGGCGGACGGGGGAGCATTCCATCGACAAGGGTGAGTGGAAAATGTCCCTGATCACGCGGGTGGCAGCGCGGGTCGTCCTGGCGTTGACCGTGGCGGTTGGCGTGCTCGGCTTCGGCGCGGCAGCTGCGCAGGCCGACGATCGGTACGTCAAGTACTACCCCGTCGCCTCGTCCCAGGGCGGGGCGAAGGAGAACCTCACCGAGATCGCCGGGCGCGTCCTCGGCGACCGAGCCCGATCGGTGGAGATCTTCAACCTGAACGTGGGGCGCCCCCAACCCGACGGCGCCACGCTCATCGACGGAGCCAAGCTCAACGCCGGTTGGCTGCTGGTGCTGCCCTGGGACGCAGTCGGCGCCGAGGTGAAATACGGAATTCTGCCTGACAAGGCCCCGAACGGGCCGGTCAAGCCCTCGCCCGCAGCGGTCAAGCCCTCGCCCGCGGCGGTCGGGCCCTCGCCCGCGCCGGCGCCGGGCAGCGGCTCCAGCGGCGGTTCCCCGGGTGGCCAACCCGGCAGCCCCGGCGCTTCCGGCACCGCTTCGCCCAAGCCCGGCGGACCCAAGGGCGGCGACAGCGGCGGTGGGAAGTGCGCCACCGCCGCAGCGTCCAGCGGTTCGTCCAACTGGGCCGGTCTGCGACTGGCCGCCGACAAGGCGTGGCCGCAGGGCAAGGGCAAGGGGCAGCTCGTCGCCGTCGTCGACTCCGGTGTCGACGGGAGTCTGCCGCAGCTCAAGGGCCACGTCGCGGTCGGCTCGGATCTCACCAGCGGCAACGGTCGGGGTGACACCGACTGTCTCGGCACCGGCACCGCGATGGCGGGCCTGATCGTCGCGCAGGGCGGCACCGTTGGCATCGCTGGTGTCGCCCCGGACGCCACCGTCATGCCGGTGCGGATCGCGGGCACCGGCACGAAGGTGTCGGCCCAGGATGCCGCCTCGGGCATCACCGCCGCGGTGAGCGCCGGTGCGACGGTCGTCGCGCTCGGCTCGTACGTCGACACCACCCAGAAGGTGGTCACCGACGCCATCGCCGCCGCGACACAGCGCAACGTCCTCGTGGTGCTGGGGGCGTCACTCGGCTCCCAGCCCGTCAACCCCGAGGCGGAGATCGGCGAGGGCACCCTACGCGTCGCCGGCATCGGCGTGGACAGCCAGGCCGCGGCGGACTACCGCAGGGGTGGCATCGACGTGGTCGCCCCCGGGGTGAACGTCAGCAGCGTCGGCATCACCGGCACCGGCAACTGGACTGGCAGCGGCACCCAGTACGCCGTCGCGTTCGTCGCCGGCACCGCGGCGCTGGTGCGCTCGGCATACCCGGATCTGACAGCGGAGCAGGTCGCGCACCGGATCGAGGTGACCTCCGACAAGATGACCGACGGCGACGTGCCGGACGGCAGCTTCGGCTACGGACTGATCAACCCGGCCGCGTCGGTGACGACGGTGTTGCCCGAGGAGGCCACCCCCGCCGGCGAGCGGGCGAAACAACTCGCCTCGATCGAACCGGGCTCCGGCGGCGGGCGCACCACGTTGCTGGTGATCGTCGCGTTGGTCGCGCTGGCCGCGGCGGTGCTGCTGGTCTTCCGCATCCGCCGGCTGCTGAGCGACGATGCCGACACCGCACCGGAGGAGACGCAGGCGCCGGCCGAGCCGCCCCACGACGATCCTCCGCCGCCCCCCGCGGCGGCGGTCCGGCCACCGTCGGTCAGGCTTAACCACGAGCGGGCGACGTCGAGCACCGGGACTCCGGAGAAACCCTTGGCCACGCCGTCGCCTGCCGTACGGACGCCGGTCACCTCCGCCGGCGAACCCGTCAGCGCGCCACCGCCCGACGAGACGGCCGACCGGGGCGCCGCTGATCCGAAGTCCTCGGTGGGCGCCAAGTCGACGCGGAGCAGCGACTGACCCGACGGCGCAGGAACGGCCCGGGCGCCTCGCCCGGGCCGTCCCATGCGGCGAATGCGCCTCGCGTACCTGACGATGGTCGTGGTCGAGAGCCCATACGTATGGCGAGCGTGCCGTAGGCCGGGTGGAACCCGGTCCGGGTGCACGAGCTGCTCGGGAAATCCGCGCCAGGAGCCGACACCGCGTCGCCGAGCCTCAGGTGGTGGGCGGCGCGGAGGCGATGTCGGCCGAGGCGTACAGCTGGGCCGAGTTGTTCAGCTTGGCGACGTACTGGCCCACCAGCTCCAGCGCCCCACCCATGGACTGCAGCATCTGGTACTGGTAGTACTGCAGCTGCTCGGTCTGTTCCGGGTGCGGGTCCACGACGCTCGGTTCGTATGTGATCTCGTCGTTCTGGTACGCCCGGGGGTCGTTGCCCGGCCTCGGATTTTTGCTCCCAAACTGGTGCACCACGGTATGCTCGTAGCTTTCGGCGTAGAAGATCCAGCTGGCCCTGCTCATGACACTGTCACGGAACTCCTCGAAAACGCCGATCTCAGTTTTCGTCCGGCCGAGAATCGTGTCCTCGGCCTCACGAATGCTGCCGGTGCTGACCATCCAACTGTTGCCTGTCGGCTCGGGAATCGAGCCGTCGGCAGCCGGCAACGGCGCGCCGTCCTTGGTGACGGGCGTGCCGTCGCTGTCGACCCAACCGCCCTTGCCGTCGGACTGCGGGATGTCCCGACCGTCTTTGTCGACGGGGTTGCCGTCCGCGTCGACGTAGCCGTTCTTACCGTCCCCCTCCGGGGGCGTAAAGACCAGCGAGGAGTCGTCGCCGTCGGTGCTGCTGACGTCGCCGTCGACGTCGCGGCCCTCTTTCCAGGTCTGGTCGAGTTCGACGGGCACTGCGTCGGTGACGCCCACGGCCTTGCCGATGTCATCCCTATCCATCTCCATGCCCGAGACTCTCGATGTCCAGGGTGGACGGCGACAACGTCCCCGAAATGGGGGCTGGAAGACCCGCCCTGGTCCTGGCTAACGTCTCGGTGACAGGATGGACTAGAGGCAGCAGGGGTGACGCGATGGCCGAGGTCGACTACAACTCCCTGTCGACAAATATCGACGTGTCTCCGCACTCGATGCACCTCGCCGCCAAGGGTATCGAGCTCATCTCGACGACCATTGCCGAGCACTGGGGAACCATCGGCAAGACCTGGGAGGACCTCAAGCTCGGTTGGATCGGCGACAGCTCCGAGGCCGCCGACGCCTTCAACGTTCGACTCACGGGCATCCAGGAGCGACTCTTCGGGGTGCCGAGCGACGACGGCGAGACCGTCGATAAACTTGGCCTGCTGGACCAGCTCCGTGCCGGCGTCCTCCACGCGGCCTCGAACTACGACAACGCCGAGTGGTCCGTCATCGACGTGTGGGAATCATTCTGTAGTCAGTTGTCGCAGGCGGAGGAGAGCAGCGGCGACGAGCCCCCGTCCCCGAGTGTGGACACCAAGCTCGACCCGATCAAGGTCGACTACGATGACAACCCCTACCCCTGGCACAAGCCTGAGGAAAGCTGAGCCGTGGCTTCATATAACGGCCATGCCGATCCCGCGTTGCTACGCGAGCTCGCCGAGGAATGGCGGGAACAGGCCGACCGGCTGACGGTCCTGGGCGACGACGTCACCAACGCGTACGATTCAACGACCTGGCGTGGAACGGCCACCACCTTCGCAACGCTCGCGACGTCATTGCTCGTAGTTAAGCTGCGACAGGTGCGCGACGGCGCGTACGAGTTCGCGAAGGTCCTCGAGAACTACGCCGACGAGGTCCAGAAGCAGATCGACAAGGAGAAGGCTGCCTGGATCGTCGAGATCGTGCTGTCCATCGTCGATCTGTTCACCATGGGCCTGGGCGCGGTGCTCTTCAAGGCGCTGGCCATCCTCGCCGACCTGCTCGCGGGCATGATCATGGCCATGACCACGCTCTCGATCAGGATCGCCACGGCGCTCGCCGACTTTGTGGTCAACTTCGTCTTCTATGGCACGTGGCAGGCCGTGGTGGACCTCGGGACCTGGGCGGGTGTCCAAAAGGCGATGGGTCTGAAAATCGAACTTCCGGCAGTGCCGATCGTGCTCGACGTTATGCTCGCCGCTGGCTTCAGCGGCCTCTTCTCCATGTACCGTCCCAAAGAGCTCGTCCCGTACCCAAGGACGAAAGCAAAGGCCGGGCCCCGCGGAAACCCTACGCCCCTGCCGACCCCCAAGGGCGGCGGCATCACCCGAGGCCTCACCGAAGACGCGCGCGTGGACGGTGACGCGCGCGTGGACGGAGACATGATCCGCCGGAACAACACTGTCGACGTCACCCCCACACCCTTCCGGGACGCAGCGGTCAGCGCCACCGACCTGTCCCCACCGCCCATCCCGGGTTTGAGTCAAGGCGGCCCCACCAGAGGACTGGTGGACCAGCGGGTCCATTCCGGCGAAGGGTCGATGGGCAACGCTGGCCGTTCCGTCGAGCAACTCACTCCGCAGCACGCCCCGCCCATCGGCAGGGACGTCACCAGCCCTGTGACGCCGGCGCCGCAGTCCACCGTGGGCGGCCCACACGTCGCGCCGTTGCGACCGAGTGGGGACGGCCCTTTCGCGGTTGGGGCCGCCCCGACCGGCGGCGACGTGACCAACCGGCCACCTGTGTCGGCCAGTGATGGACGGGCCAAGCTCGACGCTGGCCCCATCGTGGGCCGGGGCGACCCCGGTGTTAGCGGCACCTTGGGGCGTGAGGGCGCCTTTACCGGCGGCGCCATGGCCCGCCGGCCACTCGATCACCCGGTCGCCAATCTCGACTCCGGCGTCGCCAATCTCGACTCCGGGTCCGGCGTCGCCGCTCCCCACTCCCGCGTCGCCGCTCCCCACTCCGGCGTCGCCGCTCCCCACTCTCGCGTCGCCAACCTCGACTCCGGCGTCGCCAATCTCGACTCCGGCGCCGTCAACCAGCCGACAGGGGTCCTCGGCGCCAAACAGCCGGCAACGCCCAGCCCCATGCCGTCCCCGCGGGGCGGCGCCGACTTCGTCGACGGCCAGCGTGACATGGTCGGTCACCAGCTGCCGAAGACGATGGCCGGGGGGCCCGAGGTCGCCGTTGCCCCACATCCGTCGGGCCGTCCGGTCGGCCAGGGCCAGGGCCACGCCCCCACCGGGGTGCTGGCCCCCGAACCAGCCGCCATGCCGACCGGTGGGCATGTGCCGAGCGCCGTGGCGAAACCCGAGGTGGGCACCCCGTCGCCGGGGTCGCCGCACCCCGCCGGTAACGTGCCGGCCAGCCCGAAGTCCGACTCCGGCATCTCGTCGTCCGGATCCAGCACCCCCTCCACGCCCGCCTCGTCCATCTACGATGGGTCGACGGGGTCGGGTGTCGGGAAGCAGCCCACGGCGACATCTGCGGCCGTGCCGCACGGCCGGATCCTGCCGCCCGTGATGGGCGGGAAGCCGGATCTGCCCACCGGCACCCATCTCCCGCCTGCGGAGGGTGGGCAGGCCAAGATGCCTCAGCCGCAGTCTGAGGCGTCGGCGGGTGCCATTGCGGCTCGTGGGGTGGAGGGTCGTGGCGTAGCGGGGTCGGCCCGTTCGGCGGATTCGGCTGCCGTGCCCGTGGGGCGGGCCGATGGTGTGTCGCCGCCCGTATCGGTGTCGGCGGCACGGGCCGATGGTGTGTCGCCGCCCGTGTCGGTGTCGGCGGCACGGGCCGATGGTGTGTCGCCGCCCGTGTCGGCGTCGGCGGCGAAGGCGCCGTTGGACGGTGGGCCGCGGCCTGAGGCGTCGGGGGGCCCGTCGGCGGGTGCCGGTGCGGCTCGTCGGGTGGAGGGGCCCGGCGCCACGGGCCCGGCCAACTCGGTGGATCCCCTTGCCGGGCCCGTGGGGCGGGCCGATGGTGCGTCGCCCGCGGGGTCGGCGGCGAAGGCGCCGGTCGGCGGTAAGCAGGTCAGGGTTGTGCAGCAGACCGAGGGGTTGGAACGGTCGCCGGGTGCTGCGTCTGCCGGGGTGCATGGGGCGGGGGATTCTGTCGGGTCGGGCCGTCCGGTGGAGTCGGCCGGCGGACCCGGGCGGCAGAGGAGCGGAGACCATGAAGCGGTCGCGGCCTCCGACGCCGACGCCGGGCGGGCCTCGCAGGCGGCGTTCGCCCGGCCCGAGGCCAGAACGCCCACCGGGCCGACCCCGGTCGAGCCGCCGGTGCGGCGGCCCGAAGACGAGATGCTGGCCGCCGCGGATACAGGGGCGCGTCTCCGACGCGGCCACGTGAAAGACGTCGATGCCAAGATCCGGAGACTGCGGGGATGGTACGCCGGTAGACTCGAGTTCGAGCGGCGCGCCGCTGCCGACTTCGATGCCCTGGCTGTGGAGAAACTCTGGATTCCGGGCTACGAGCGCTATATGGACACCCGGGATGCGTTCATCGCTGACGCGAGACAGCTCTTCAAGTCGCAGGGCGCCAAAGTTTGGGACAACCCTGCCGATGCCCGCCGCTTCCAGAAAGAGTACGACCGCCTGAAGTCCCGGTTGGCCTGGCGCCTTGATGCGCATGCTCACGTGGATGTCCTCCTGGACAGCGTGAAGGTGAAGGCGACAAAGAAGATCGACGCGCACCCCCTGCTCACGAGACCAGATCGGAAAGAACTCTTCGGCCCGGCGAAGGTCGAGCGGGATGTCCACCGCGGGGACAATGAGGCGCTGCGCACATCACTACTGGAGAACCTCGAAGGCACGCTGAGGAAAACGATCGACGACCGCTTCGCCAAGACGCATGCCGGCGGTTCCGCGAAGCTTGCCATGCACCTCCGCGCCAATGAGCTGGTCGCTAACCTGCCAAGGCACCTTGATCAGGTCATGGTAAGTATGACGCGGTCCGAAAGCGATATCAGTACCGCCCACCACGCCCTGTCTCGCCTGGACAAAGGCTCCGGCATCGGCTGGGCGAACGAGCCGGCTCGGCTCGCGGTGGCGTACCGTGTGATCGAACGGTTCCGCGAACGATGGGGCGGCGCGCGGGTGGGGGAGCAGTTTGACGATGTTCTCCTGGACGACCTGATCAGGAAATTCGATGACCTCGCGCAGAAATCGGGCTGGCTGGATCTGTCGATAGACAAGATATTAAAACCGGCTACGGGTCCGAAATCGTCGAAGGTGACCACACTCGACAAGCTGGACGATGCGCTCACCAGAGAGCTGACCCAGATAGGTCGGTCGGCACGGGTGCAAGATGCGTACAACGGCCTGCGCCTTGACCGCCACGGCCCCCTGTCCGATGAAGAAGACCTCGCAAGCAGCCTTAGCGGCGGTAGCGTGGCGCGCGGCAACGACAAAATCCTCGCGGACCTCGAACGAGCGCACGGGGTTATCTTTGACAGCAATCGCTTCGCCGGCCGGACTCCGGCCCACAAAGAAGCCGCGTGGGTCAGGGTGGTGGAGGAATTCCGGTCTCAGCGAGACGCAAGGGCCGAGTGGGAGCTCGATCTCGACAAGCACCTGGGCAGGGCGGGGCACGAATTCAACAGGCTCGAAGGGGCCGACGCGCGCCGGGCGGGGACGAGCTTGGAGCGGACGCAGGTCGATGACATCGCCGCCGATTTTCGCGTCGAGTACCTGGCGATCCACGACCCGCACCTGTTCAGTCCGATGTCCGATGGCCGCACTTGGTTGGAGTGGGAGCGGTTCGACGAGAACATCTTCAACACAGCCTGGAAGAAGTGGCAGGCAACAGACTTCCGTCATGCGCTCACCGAGCAGCTTGATGGTGCTATCAGCGCGGCGTTGGGCAAACTCGAACTGGACGACACCTCGCGCCCCATTGCGGAGGCGGCCCGGAGCAGGATCAAGGATTCGTTCGAGGGTCAACTTGTCGATGACGTGGCGTCCGGGAAGATCTTCGGCGAGACTCTCGCGAACCAATGGCGGCAGGAATACTCGGCCCTGAAGAGGTCGCTCGAATCCCGAATCACGGTCCAGATGCTCGCGACCCGCGCCCCCTCCGTCGTCGACAACGCCGTCGCCCGGCTTGCGGAATCGCGCGTGGCCGGAATGGAGGTCGCGGAGCTCCGGCAGGTCGGTGACATGGTGAAGCGAGAGGTGACCCATGCGCTGCACAGTCGGCTCGTGCCCGACCGCTTGGCGAATGATCCTGGGGCGGGCCATCGCGGTGTCGGGCCAGCCAACAACAAGACGCTGCCACCGTCGATTGATCTGGACGACCAGGTCCTGCTCATGGCCGACGTCGGTAAGCACCTCGACCAGGTGATCCCGGCCAAGCTGGCCGCGATGAAGCTCGGTGAGTCGAACCGGAACCTGGTCACGCAGACGTGGCAGGACATGAGGCGGGCCGTTGTCGAGATGGAACCGGCGCCGGTGCGCCCGGGTGCCGGTTTCGCCGAGGAACGCGCAGCGGTCGAGGCGGACCTGCAGACCGAGACGCAGCGGGTGCTGCAATCAGTGAAGTACACCCCCTTCGGCGAAAAAGCCGCCGTGGCGGCCGCCGGCCTGCGGTCTGATCTCATGCAGAAGTTCGACACCCTGCATCGACTGGAGTGGGACTTCGATCGGCGCGCCTGGGCCGATGAGCACGCGAGGAATATCGACACCCTGGATTCCGAGGTCTGGTCGGCTACCCTACGCAGCCATCACGTCGAACAACTGCGGATGCAGGCCGACCGCGATATCGACGCGTTCCTCGGAAGACTGGCATCGGACGTACCCGGCTGGCGGGAGTCCGCGCAGGCCGCGGGTACGGCCTTCAAACACGCGGTCGAGGCGGAGTTTGTCCGTCGTGACTATGTGCCGGGCAAGAAGATCGACCTGTTGGACAACCCCGAGTGGTCGGCTCGGTACGCCGGCATGGTCGACTCGCTCGAATCCTGGGCGACCGTTCACATGCTGGGCCAGAAGTTCGAGACGAGAATCGACCGGATCACCAGCCAGCAGCTCCTGGGCCGGACGATAGATGACGTTGACGCCCTGCAGACCCTCAACAGGGTGTTGAAACAAGACCTGCAGAGGCAACTGACGGAACGTTTGGATCTGTCTCGCCCGACCGGCCTGCCATCGTCGATGAATGTGGCGGACCAGCTGCACGTGGCGCACCACATCGCCGCCGGCCTCCATTCGGCGGTGGTCAGGTCGCCTGTCGAACGGGAACTGGGGCAGCAGGTCGGCGCGGCGGTCCGGGCCGACCTGCCGCGGAGGGTCGAGATCCGGCCGGTGCCGTTGGGTGCCGACGCGCATTTCGCCGCCGAACGCGCCCAGGTGGTCCGGCAAGTTGACATGGCAGTACGGAACGCGCTCGAACGCGGAAAATTCGACAGCCTGCTCGGCGCCACCGCCGGCGACGCCTTCCGAACGAGGGTGCTCGGAGACTTCGACGGCCTGACCGGGCAGGCACACATGTCCGATGGGGGCCAGCGGTCGTTCGACCGGCAGGCGTGGCAGACGGCGCTCGACGCGAACCTGGCCGAGCTTGATTCGTTCCTCGCTAAGGAGGTGCGCGACGGGCAGCGCAGGCAGGATCTTGTCGTCAATACCCAGACGCACAAGCACGACGATGCGCTGATCGCCGCGGGGGAGAGTCATCGGGCGGCAATGCGGGAGAACGGCAGGGAAAACCTACCGGACTCGGTATATAAGCTCGCCCGCAAGATGTTCCGGACCGACGTCGCCGCCGAGGCGCGCTCGGTAGTGAAAAGCTGGTCGACCACGTCCTCGCCGGAGTTCATAGAGCACTTGGAGAGGTTTGCGGAGAAGATCGAGCGCAGGATCCCCGGCTACTTCACGGACGACAAACTGCGGGACTACGCCGCGCGTGTCGAGGCGTCGGCGGCGAAGGATGTGTCGGTCGAGACGCTTGAGCGGCGGTTCGAAGCGTTGAAGGAGCCGTCAGCACCGCCACCGAGCGAGCTGGAGCTGGAGTTGCCCCAGGCGCCGGTTGAGCCTCCTAGGCCGGCGGCCGTCATTCAGGCCGAGAAGCTGATCAATAGATTCGGCGCCGCAGCCGGGCTGCCCCAGCGGGAGATCGACGAGCTGCTGGACCTGTACACCCGTGACGTTGCGCGGCTGGGCGGGAAGGCGGCCGTCACGCGGGATGTGATGACGGATATCGGTGTGCGCGCGGGAATGGACAAGGACTTGGCCGGCCGCCTGGCGGGGCGAGCCGCCTCATCGAACGACGCGAGATCGTGGGCCGCCCGCTGGGAGTTCGGTGTCGAGATCGAGAACCGCGCGCTCCGTAATCGCTTGATCGAATTGCAGGTGGACGGCCGCATCGAGGCCGCCGAGGCCGCTGGCGTCCGGTCTACGAAGAGCATCCGCGAGAGGCTGATTCAGGCAAAGCGCACCGATGACGACGCGACTGCGGAGAGGATCGAGGGCGAGCTCGACCGTGCCGTAGCCGATCGTGAGGCCGCCCGCGGGGCGGCCACAGATGAGGCGCTGGCGCGTCGGCCCGAGCGCGTCCGGGAGGGGATCCCAGACCCGGAGGTGGTCGCGGCATCCGAAGCCGCTGAGCGGGCCGCGAAGGCGAAGTTCGAGCGGGCCGCGAAGGCGGAGTTCGAGGAGATCTTCCGGGACGGGCCGCTCGCCGATATCAAGCGGCGTGGCTACGTCGAGAACGACGGGAGCGCGGCGAAGCGGACCCGGGTCGAGCCGCCGGCGCGGCAGCGGCACGACGATATCGTGGCCTCCGAGAAGGAATGGGAGCTCTACCAGAGTGAGGTCGCGGCCTTTAAGAAGGAACTTGCGGGTCTCCGACTTGTCCCGGAGGACCAACTATCCTCGCACTCACCCGCGGCGCCGCCGCGGAACGAGGAACCGCTCGACAAGATGCTGCGCTGGGGATCCGACCTCAGCGTCCAGGGCGGGCTCCGTTTCGAGGAGATGCTTCAGATACGCGCCGAGGTCCGAGAGTCGTACCACGGGACGCTCTCGCTGCACGAGGCGAAGCGGACGCTGCTGGAGAACACCGCCAAACAGGCCGGCATGGACCCGGACCGCGCGGCGGCCCTCGTCGCCCCTGCCCTTGGCGGTGGGCGCAGCGGCCGCGACGCTATGCGGGCCTACCGCGACGAGCTGGAACAGTTGGGCGAGGTGAACGACATCATCGGCTCGCGAATTAGCAATCATAAGGACGACTTCGAGGCCCTCGGACTGACCTTCGACGACGCGGTACAAGAGCGGCTGAAGCTCGCCTACCGGCAGTGGGACGACGCCCGGATCACGGAGATCCTGCAGCCATTGGGCGTTGCGCGTGCCAAGGCGGCGGAGCGCGCCGAGTGGAGGCTAAAGAACGACGAATACGAGTTGGCCAAACGGCTCGAAGCGATGCGGAAGCTGGACGCCGTGACGGTGAGGGCCAAGCCCGGTCAGCCGGAACAGGCCCCCGCCCAGACCCCGGAGGAGCTGGCTCAGGCCGACGGCCGCAAGGCGTTCCGCGAAGAGGTGCTGCCCGAGCTGCACGCGGGTCGCCCGCTCAAGCGGTCGCCGGGTCCGAAGGCGGAGCCGACCGTCTCGGAGCGCATGGGCCGCGCCGACGAGTTCACGGACCTGGAACGCCAGGCGATGCAACGGGACCTCGATAAGCTCGATAAGTCGGAGCGCATGCGCCGCGCCGACGAGTTGAGTGACCTGGAACGCAAGGCGATAGAACAGGACCTCGATAAGCTCGATAAGGCGGTGGAGGGGCTGCCCACGCCAGAGGCGCCCGTGAGGCATCCCGAGGTACCGAGCAATAGCTCGTTGCGGGCCTTTGGCAGGAAGCTGGCCAAGGACGCGGGCCTCGACGACGCTGCCACCGCGCAGCTGCTAAGGGACATCGAGGACCGCTGGCGCGGTACCCTGCCCAACGCGACTCTCGTCGGTGCGCGCAAGACGCTCGTCGAGGAAATGTCCGAGCGCCACGGCCTGGAGCCGAACGAGGCACGTACGAAGGACATGGCCGGCGACGATGAAGAGCTGCGCGACATTGCCCGGTCCGCCTTCCGTGACGAGCTGGAGACGGTGAAGTTCTCCGATAAGTTCGCGGCCCTCATTGTTCCGGACGACGCAGGCCTCGCCGACGACTTCGTCGCCAGTGCCCGCCGCAGGTACGCGGAGGCGTACCGCAAGGACGACAAGGGAGGCATGGAAAAGGTAAAGGCTGAGATCAGCGAAAAACAATCCGCCGTCACCGCACGACGGCACGCTGACGAGCAGGCGGCCGTAGCGGCCAAGGCCAACAGGCGCACCTTCGGCACCGTCATGAACGACCTCTCCGCGCGAAGCAAGGCGGAAGACGTGACGCCTTTGCCCGAGAAGCAGAACCGGCCCGAGAGCCTCCAGCCGGAGGGGCCGGGCGACGGGCTGCTCATGGCGGCGCCGTTGTCCCGCGACCCGATCGACGCCCCGCCCACCGTCACTCGCGCCGCCCCGGCCGGCGATCCGCCCGCGGCGCCAACGCTCCGCGAGCTGGCCGGCAACGACCGTACGCTGGTCGACCCGAAGGAGCAGGCCGAGGTCCTCAGGGAGCGGTTTGCTGCGTTGAACGGTCCGTCGGCGGGCGCTGCGCCCGCCCCGGCTCGTGGGGTGGAGAGCGTCCGGCCGGAGGGGTCGGGCGACGGGCTGCCCATGGCGGCGCCGTTGTCCCGCGACCCGATCGACGCCCCGCCCACCGTCACTCCCGCCGCCCCGGCCGGCCGTCCGCCCGCGCGCGGTGCCACGGCGTCGACGCCCCAGCAGCTTGCCCTCGAGAACCTCGACGACCGCGTCCTCGCGGCCACCGCGGCGGAACGGGACCTGCACGCTGCGGGGCTCGACGCGGACAGCCGTCTGCGGGCCGCGGTCGCCGAGTTCCGCACGGCGAATCCCGGGGTCTCCCTCGATCCGGGCGACGTCCTGGCCAGATACGCCGAGCGCATCGCCGACGGCTGGCACAACCAGCCGGCGGCGGCCTGGCAGGGTATCGTCGCCGCGGCGGCCGCCGCCCTACCGGGAATCATCGCAGGGGCCGTCACGGACCAACCGTCCGACGTCGCCGACGTGCCGGCAGTTGTCGATGCGGAGTTCCTGGCCACGCTGGACACGGTGCGGGACGTGAGGGCGGTCCCGCCGGCGATCCGCGACCTGCTGGGCGAGCGGTGGGTCGGCGACCCGGTCCGGCTCGGCCAGGAGATCGAGGCGGCCGAGCTGGCCGACGATGTTGTCACCCGGGCGGTCCAGGTGGTCGACTTTGACCACGGCTTGACGCTGCCTGCGTCCGTGCTGGACCGTATGCGCCGCACGTTCACCGCGGAGGTGCTGCGCCACCACGACGCCATCCACTATCAAGGCGACGACGCGCGCTTCGCCGAGGACGGTGGCCGCGAAGCGGTGTGGCAGGCGTACGCGCAGCGGCAGTTCGGCAACGTCCGAGCCGACCTGTTCGCGGCGGGCAAGGCCTGGCAGCAGGCGCAAAATGCGGCGTGGAGCTTCTATTCGTTGGTCAAGCCGGGTCTGGCAGCCGCGCCGGACCAGACCCACTCGGAGGTGTCCCTGCGGGTCCTCGGCCAGCAGTTCGCCGCCGAGGAGCGCGCCCTGTACAACATGCGTTTCCCCGGCCTGGAGGAGCTACAGCGGCAGGCCTTCCAGGAAAAGCTGGACGCGCTGCGCAGGCCGGTCGACAAGATCGCGGCGCTGAGCGACGCCGAGCGGGCGAAGCAGTGGCACCGGGACGCGAACTCCCTGCGGGTGCGGTACGCCGAACGCCTCGATACCGCGTTGCTGGCGCAGCGGCACCGACCCGACCTGGTTCGCGACTTCGACGCGGCGCTCGCCGAGGCCAGGGCCGAGACCGAGCGCACGGGCACGGCGACGCTCGACGGCCTGGCCCCCGGCATCCTCGACGGATTCCGGGCGGACTACGTCACCATCGGTCGGCGATGGTTCGGGGAGGTGTTCGCCCCCGCGATCGATGCGGGCGCACGCGGCTTCGATCCGACGTTCCTCCGGGCCGAGGCGGAGTGGCGGCACCAGTACGCGCACCTGCGTACCACCATCCGCCAGGAAGCGTTCGTGTACCTGCAGGCGCACCGGCACGACCAGGCGATCGCCGCATTCGTGGCGAACCACCGGGCGGCGGCCGAGGACAACGGCCGGCCGGTACCACCCGATTCGGCCTACGCGCTCGCTCGGGAGTCGTTCTTCACCGACGCCACCGCGCGGCTGCGCAAGGAAGTGCGCGAGCAGCTGGACCCGTTCTCGGCGCGCCGGGCCGCGCACTGGGACAGCCTTGCCGCCGAGCTCGCCCGCGACATCGCCCGACACTTCGATGACGCCCGGCTTCGCGAGTACGCCGCCCGCGCCGAGGCCGCCGCGACCGGTGACCGGGTGACCGGACGCCTGGCGGCGCCGCCGACCGCGTACGAACAGGCGGCGCTGCCGGTCCTCAATGCCGTTCGGGTCGGGGTCAGCGCCGGCCTGCACCGCGACGGGCGGGACGTACCCGCCGACGTCCGGGCCCGCATCGCCGGCGAGGTCGAGGCGGTGCTGCACGAGGCGGACGCGGCGGCACGGGCCCGCGCCCAGCGGGGGAACGACACGCAGATCGCCATCGCGGCAGCCGTCGCCGAGCTGGCGGAGCGGGTGGCCGGGCTGCCCGGGTCGGTGCCCGCGCGGCTGCTGCACCACGAGCAGGTCGGCGCCGAACTCCGTCGCGCCGAGCGAGCCTTCGAGGATCTGCTGGCCACCCGCGACGCGCTGCCGCCGACGGTGGTCAAGGACCTGTCGATCGCCTTCGCGCACGGCTGGCTGACCCGTTACGACCGTCTGTTCCGCGGTGCCGCGACGGCGGCGGAGGCGAAGGCGGTCGACACCGGCCTGCGCCTTCTCTCGCAGCGGACGACGATCGAGGCGCCGAACCTGGACGTGCTCGGCCCCGCTGCCCTGCGTGCCGCGCTGCTCGACGCGGGGGCGGCGCTGCCGAGTGGATTCGCGCCGGTCGCCTCGGGTCTCCTGCTGAATGAGCCGGGCACCCCATTGACGGACGTGATGACGACGATCGCGCAGAGCTTCCTGCCGATCGCCGGGAAGCAGCGCGTCATCGTGTCGCCCGGCGTGGATCTCGCCCGCTTCCTCACCGAGGTCACCGACCGGGTGCCCGATCCAGCGCAGCGCGCCGCCATTGTCGTGCACGCCCCATTGGCGTCGGCGTCGGATCTGAGCACGCTCGGTGACCGCTACGGCGTCACCGTGGCGTACCCCGAGCGGCCCGGTGACGAGCGGCAGGCTCGACGGGCGGCGCTGGTCGCCGCGGACGGCACGCCGACCCTGCGACGCTGGGCGGACCACTGGCTCGTGACCCCGCCGGGCCGGGAGCCGGAGACGCCGTACGGGCTGCGGCGAGGCGACTCACCCGGCCAGTTCGAGCTGCCCGAGGGCTGGAGCCTGGAGGATCTGCCGTGGGGCCTGTGGGCGCGGCCGGCCGGGTCACCCGATCCGGAGATCGCCCGACGGGTCAGGTCGGGTGCCGAGAGCGCGGGCGCCCTGATCGTGGTCGGCGAGCCTGGGGTCGCGGTCCCCGCGGCGGTCGCGCGGGCCGGTCTCGACCTGATCGGCCGGCTGCCGGTCGAGCCGGGGCAATCGGCGGTGCACTGGCTCAGTCCGCTGCCCGAGCGGTGGCGGGACGGTCCTGCCGGGACGGCGAGCGCCACGGAGTCGGACGTGACGGCGGGCGGCCTGTCCAGCGTGCGGCGAGGTGAGGCGGAGCGCGACCCGGCCCGGGACGCCGTGGCAACCCTCGAATTCGCTGGCCACGGGGATGCCGTCGCGGCGTTCCGGTCCGAGCCGATCGCGGCGGCACGCGACCTGTCGCTGCTCGGCCTGTTCGAGGCGGCTGGTGACGCCGTCCGGGGCGCTCTGCCGCAGCTGCACGGCGTCCTGGCCAGCCCGGCCCGCTCCGACGTGGCCCTCGCCGAGGTCCTCAGGTACGCCCAGACGGTGCTTAGCGGCGGGCGGGTGTCGCCCGCAGACGTCCTGAAAGCGGCGAAGGGCCTGCTGGTGGGTACGAAAAGCCCGCTGATGCTGACCCTGCTGCGGCTGGCCGAACGCGAGAACGCAGACCTGGGTGTGCTGGCCGCGTTCGCCCACCTGGTCTTCGCCTGCTGACCGACGCGTGTCCCCCGTTCGCGGGGGTTGGCCGCGTCCCCGCAGCCCGCGCGATGATGCGCCATGTCCGGTTCACCGGGCCGGCGCGCGAGGGGAACGAGAGCATGCACCACACGACCGACGACGCTCAGCTTTACCGGGCGCTGCGTGGGGACCTCCAGGCCCTGGGCGATGCGAGGCCACCCGGGTCGGGTCTCGGCGCCGCGTCCGGGCCGCTCGGGCAGCCGGTCGCATGACCGAACCGGTGAGCACCGACGCCGTCGCCGAGCAGCCGGTGCGCCGGCCCACGGTGGCGGCCCCACCGGCCCCCGAGCACCGGGCGTCGGCCGAGGTGAGCCAGCGGCGCGAGTTCGTCCGCGCGTTCGTCGAGCACGCCGCTCAACGCCCGGCGAGTGAACGGACGACCGTACGCCTGCCCACCCTGATCACCGTGACCGCGTTGGTGGCGGTCGGCGCGGTCGTCGTGGGCGTGTTCTGGAACCTCGTCCGGCCGATGACGTCGGCGCAGAAGGCCGCGGCGAAGGGCACCGCGGTGGCGCCGAGCGTCCGGCCGACGGGCACCTTCGAGGCGGTGACCGGCTGGGACTGCGAGGCCGCCGGAGACCGTGGGTTCGAGGCCCGTGGGCGTACCGGGCAGTGGCAGACGATCGGTGCGGGCGGCTGGTCGCAGGACGGCTGCCACGGCACCTCCGTGACGCTGCCGCAGCCCGGCAGGAAGGACGGCCGCCCGGTCACCGGCCAGTCGGCGACCTGGTGGTTCACCACGGGCAAGGCCATCAACTCCTGCGCCGTCAGCGTCTATCTGCCGAAGACCGGTTCGAAGCTTGTCGACAAGGCCACGTACGCGGTGACCGCGGGGCCGTCCGGCGCCCCGTTCGCGAGCTTCACGGTCAACCAGCAGGCGAATGCCGGCCGGTGGTTCGAGGCGGGCAGCTACCCCGTGCACCAGAACCAGCTCGCCGTGACGCTGGACGCCTCGAACGCCGCCGGTTCGGGCGGAGCCCGGGTCGTGTTCGGTCAGGTGCGGGTGAACTGTGCCAGCTGAGTCGTTCGCCGCCGCTCCCGCAGCCGCCCGGACCCCACCGACCGGCCGGGTCGAGCGGGTCTCCACCCGGGTGTGGAGCCGGCACAAGACGATAGGCGCGGCGGTCCGCGCCGCCCGGCCCGGCACGGTCGTCGCGGTCTCTCCCGGCACCTACCGGGAGTGCCTGGTCCTGGACCACGAGGCGACGATCGTCGCCGAGGACGAATCCGGCGTGGTCGAACTGGTCGCGCCGGAGGGCCCCGCCGTGCAGGTCCGCGGCGGTTCGGTCACGCTGCGCGGCATCACGGTGCGCGGCAGCGGGACCGGAGCCGCCGCCGTCGTGGTCTCGGCCGGCCACCTCGAGCTGGTGTCCAGCCGGGTCAGCGCCGGGTTCGTCCAGGTCGGCGGCCGGGCCGACGTCACGCTCACCGGCTGCGCCGTCGAGGAGACCGGACCGTGCGCGCTCAGCGTGGCCGACGGTGCCCGACTGACGGCCGACGACCTGCGCGTCACGAAGATCTCCGGGGTCGCGGTGGCGGCGGGTGGCTCGTCGCACCTGGCGCTCTCCGGCGCCGTGCTGCACGACGTGCGGGGAGTCGGCGTACGCGTCGGCGACACCGCCACGGCCGTGCTCGAACGCTGCGACATCGGCGCGACCGGGGACGCGGGTGTGGAGGTACGCGAGAGCGCCGCGCTGCGCCTGCTCGACAGCCACATCCACGACGTCGGCGGCGACGGCGTACGCGTCCTCGGCAGCGGCGGCCTCGGCGCCGACTGGTGGCCCGCGCTGCGCCCCGGCCGCCCCGATGACCTGGTGCCCGCCGAACCGGGCCCGACCGGGGGCGTCGTGGTGCGCCGGTGCGAGATCAGCCGCACCGGGGCCGCGGGCATCATGACCGGCGGTGAGTCGGCGACGCTGCTCGACGACAGCGCCCTCGACCAGGCGGGCAGCGCGGGCGTGCTGGCCGTGCAGGACAGCCGGCTGGTGGTCCGCTCGGCGCGCGTCACCAACAGCGCCCAGACCGGCGTGGCGCTGCGCGACCGCGCTCAGGTGCGCTGGCGTGGGGGGTCGCTGACCGGTTCGAAGGCCAACGGTGTCTTCGCGGTCGGCGACAGCCACCTGCAGCTGCGCGACGCGCAGGTGCGCGACTGCGGCTTCACCGCGGTGCATCTCACCGGCACGGCGGCGGTGACCCTGCTGGGCGTCGCCGTGGCCGGGACCGCCGAGCTCGGCATCCGCGCCTCCGGTCGCGCGATGCTCTACGCGAGCGACACGGGCATCGACCACGCCGAACTCGTCGGCGTGCAGGTCGACGACGCGGCCGACGCCGTCCTGCGCGCGGTGACGATCACCAACTGCGGCACCGGCCTGCGCGTGGACACCCCGCACCGGGCTCTGCTCGCCGACTGCACCGTCCGCGACATCGCCCACACCGGCGTGGAGATCTCGGCCGGCTCGGCGCCGACCCTGCTCAGGTCGACGGTGGCCCGCTGTGGGGCGGCAGGCGTCTTCCTGGACGCCGACGCCGAGCCGGTGCTCGACGACTGCGAGATCGACACGATCGGGGGCAGCGGGCTCGCGGTGTGGACGGGCGCCCGTCCCGTGCTGCGCCGGGTGTCGATCACCGACGTCCGGAAGAACGGCCTCTACTTCGCCGCGAGCGCGCACGGTGAGGCCGAGGACGTCACCATCTCGCGTACCGGCTACCCGGCGATCCACGTCGGCGCGGCGGCCGACCCCGTGCTGCGCCGCTGCGCCGTTCGGGACGCCGACGAGGACGTCAGCCTGGCGGACGACGCCGCGCCGGTCTTCGAGGCCTGTCACAGCGAGCGGGTGGGGACCCCGGTGTGGCCGGCGACAGCGGAGGCGGTGCCGGCGGTCGCCCGCACTGCGGCGACGAAGGGCGGGACCGGCGGGGAACCGCCGACCGAGACGCCGGAGGATGCGCTGCAGCCGCTGCTCGACCAGCTGGACGAGCTGATCGGTCTGACCGGCGTCAAGCGGGACGTGGGCACGATGGTCAAGCTGATGCACCTCGTGAAGCGCCGCCGCGAAGCCGGGCTGGCACCACCGCCCATGTCACGCCACCTGGTCTTCGCCGGTAACCCCGGCACGGGCAAGACGACAGTCGCCCGCCTCTACGGCCAACTGCTGGTGGCCCTCGGCATGCTCTCCAGCGGCCACCTCGTCGAGGTCGACCGCGGCATGCTGGTCGGCGAGTACGTCGGACACACCGCACCGAAGACGCAGGCCGCCTTCCAGCGCGCGCTCGGCGGCGTGCTGTTCATCGACGAGGCTTACGCCCTCGTGCCCGAGGGGCAGGGCAACGACTTCGGCAACGAGGCCATCGCGACGCTCGTGAAGTTGATGGAGGACCACCGGGAGGAGGTCGTGGTGATCGTCGCCGGCTATCCCGACCAGATGAACCGCTTCATCGGCGCCAATCCCGGTCTGTCGTCGCGCTTCTCCCGCACCCTCACCTTCGACGACTACGACGAGACCGAGTTGGTGCGAATCGTCGACAAGCAGGCGAGCGACCACGACTACCGGCTGTCCGACGCGGCCCGCGAGAGCCTGGCCCGCTACTTCGTCACCGTCAACCGCGGCGAGGGCTTCGGCAACGGCCGTTTCGCCCGCAAGGTGTTCCAGGAGATGACGGAGAACCACGCCGGGCGGGTCGCCGAGCTGGACGATCCGAGCGACGAGCAGCTGAGCACCCTGGAAGCCGCCGACCTGACCGACATCGCCTTCGACGTTCGAGGCTGAGGAGCCCGATGAGCCGCCTGGCGTTCCACCGCCCCGCCCGGATGCTGTTGCCCCAGCTCCCCTCGCAGCAGGTCACGCTGCCGAACCCGCCGGAGCCGCCCAAGGAGAACCCGGCGAACAACGCCTGGACCCTGCTGCTTCCGCTGCTGTCCAGCGTCGGCATGGCCGCCTACATGGTGACGTTCGGCAAGCCCGCTCTGATCATCATCGGTGTGTTGTTCTTCCTGACCTCCACCGGTGCCGTCGTCGGCATGCGGATGTCACAGCGCAGCACCAGTGGCAGGCAGGCCCGGAAGGCACGCACCCGCTACCGCCGCCACCTCGCGTTCGCCCGCGACGAGGCGCGCGAGGTCGCGACCGCGCAGCGCACGGTCACGATGCTCGCCGACCCCGACCCGCACCGGCTGTGGTCGATCAGCACCAACCGGCACCGGGTGTGGGAGCGGCGGCAGAGCGACGAGGATTTTCTGCGCGTACGCATCGGTCACGGTGCGGTCCGGCTCGCCACCCCGCTGGGGCTGGACCCCAACATGGACCCGCTGGGCGACTACGACTGGGACTCGCTGCAGGCCGCACACCGGCTCATCGACCGGATGGGCCACGTCGAGGCGCAGCCAATGATCATCGACGTGGGTCGCGCCGGCGTCCTCAGCGTCGTGGGCAGCCCCGCACAGACGGACACCCTCGCCCGGGCCATGCTCGCCCAGATCGGCGTGCTGCACGCCCCGGACGACGTCACCATCGCGGTGGAGACCTCCGGGGCCGAGCAGTGGGAGTGGACCAAGTGGCTCCCGCACACGTTCGAGCCCGACGCGCGAGGCGAGAGCGGCACCATGTCGCTGGTCGCCGAGGATCCCGAGGTGCTCGGCGCGTTCCTCGCCGGTGAGCTGGCCAAACGCAACGAGCAGCTGATCAGCCGGCGCAACATGCTCAGCGGCGAGCGCTCCGACGACGCCAAGCTGCGCCGCCTGGTCGTGCTCTTCACCGGGTTCGCGCCTTTCTCCGACTGGGGCCGCTCCGAGCTGATGAAGGCGCTGCTGCAGGCCGCCGGTCACCAGCTCGGCATCACGCTGGTCTTCCTCAGCCAGCGCGAGCAGGACGAGCCGAGCCGCGTCGACCTGCGCATCCGCTTCGACCAGGAGGGGCACGTCGTCAGCGAGGGCAACCTCGCGGCGGTGGTCACCCCCGCACACCGGTGCCGCCCCGACGAGGTGACGCCGCAGCTCGCCGAACTCATCGCCCGCAACCTCGCCCCGCTCCGGCTCACCGACGAGCGGGAGCAGGTGCTGACGCGTACCCGCTCCCTCAGTGAGATGGTCCTGGGCAGCGACCCCGGCCGCGCCGACGTGACCAGCCGCTGGGTCAGAGCGGGGGACCCGCGTATGCTGCGCGCCCCGATCGGCACCGACGGCGACGGCCAGACCGTCATGCTGGACATCAAGGAGTCCGGCCAGGGCGGCTCCGGACCGCACGGGCTCATCGTGGGTGCGACCGGCTCCGGCAAGTCGGAGCTGCTACGGACGCTCGTCACCGGCCTGGCGCTGACGCACTCGCCGGAGCTGCTCTCGTTTGTCCTGATCGACTTCAAGGGCGGTGCCGCGTTCGCGCCGCTCCGAGACCTCCCGCACGTCTCGGGACTGATCACCAACCTCGTCGACGACGCGGCGATGATCGACCGCGTCCTGGCCGCGCTCATGGGAGAGCAGCAGCGCCGCCAGCGCATCCTGCGGGACGCGGGAAACATCGACACGGTACGCGAGTATCAGATCCGCCGCGCGGCCGGCGCCGTCGGCGCCGACGGTGAACCCCTCGAACCGCTGCCCACGCTGCTCATCGTCGTCGACGAGTTCAGCGAACTGCTCTCCGGGCGCCCCGAGTTCGCCGAGCTGTTCGTCCAGATCGGCCGGGTGGGCCGGTCCCTGGGCATGCATCTGCTCATGGCCACCCAGCGGCTCGAGGAGGGCAGGCTACGGGGTCTCGACTCGCACCTGTCGTACCGGATCTGCCTGCGCACGTTCTCCGCGGCCGAGAGCCGGACGGTGATCGGCACGACGGACGCCTACAAGCTGCCGTCCATTCCCGGCTCCGCCTACCTCAAGGTGGACGAGTCGATCTACCAGCGGTTCCGGGTGGCCCACGTCTCCGCCCCCTACGTCAGCCCCGAGGAGCGCCTGGCCGGAATGGGCGCGGGCGACACCACCATCGCGGCGTTCGACCTGCGCTCCGACGCCGTCGTCGTCGATCGCGAGAGCGACGAGCTCGCCGAGCTGGCCGCCCGCCCCGGCCCCACCGAACTGCAGATCGTCGCCGATCGACTGCGCTCGATCGCCAGTCCCGCGCACCAGGTGTGGCTGCCACCGCTGCCCGCCGCACTGGCCCTCGACCACCTCGTCGGCCGACCGGCGCCCAAGACCGGCCGCGGTTACGCCGCCCGGCTGTGGCCGCTCTCCGGTCGACTCGCCCTCCCGATCGGTCTCATCGACCTGCCGCTCAAGCAGGACCAGGAGACCCTGGTGATGGACTTCGCCGGTCTGCACGGACACCTTGCCGCGGTCGGCGCCCCGCGCACCGGCCGCAGCACCTTCCTCCGCACCGTGATGATGTCCGGGATGCTCACCCACACCCCCGACGAGATGCAGTTCTACTGCATCGACTTCGGCGGCGGCACGCTGCACCCGTACGCTTCCGCGCCGCACGTCGGCGGCGTGGCCGGGCGTAACGACCCCGAACTGGTCAATCGCATGTTCGCCGAGATCCGCACGCTGATCGTGCGGCGCGAGCGGCAGATGCGCGAACTGGGCGTCGAGTCCATCGCCGAGCTGCGCGAGCGCCGCCAGGCGGGGCTGCTCCCCACCGGGGTACGGGCCGCCGACGTCTTCCTGATGATCGACAACTGGGGGGCGCTGCGGGCCGAGTTCGAGAACGCGGAGGCATACGTCACCGAGATCGCCTCCCGCGGGCTCGGCGCCGGTGTACACCTCGTCCTGACCTCCGGGCGGTGGAACGACATCCGGCCAGCCCTGCGGGACAGCATCGGCACCCGCATCGAGCTGCGGCTCAACGATCCCACCGAGTCCGACGTCAACCGCCGGCTCGCCGCGCGGATCCCGTCCAACACGGCCGGCCGGGGCGTCAGCGCGCCCGGCGTCTTCTTCCAACTCGTCCTGCCGCGACTCGACGGCAACGACTCCGCCGACGGCCTGCGCGAGGCCCAGGAAGAGGTGCTCGCCAAGGTGGCCGAGCACTGGACCGGGCCGGCCGCTCCGCCGGTGCGTCTGCTGCCGCAGCGGGTGCTGGTGAGCGAACTGCCGCAGCTGCCCGACCAGGCGGTGCCGATCGGCCTCGCCGAGCACGACCTCTCCACGGTCGGGCTCGACCTCACCGGCAGCGACCCGCACTTCCTCGTCTACGGCGACGCCAGTTCGGGCAAGAGCTCCCTGCTGCGCACCTGGCTCACCGGGCTCGTCGAGCGGACCTCGCCGTACGACGTGCGCGTCGTGCTCGTCGACTACCGGCACGCGCTCATGGGCGCCGTGCCGGAGGAACATCTCGGGGCGTACGCCGGCGACGCGGGCACGGCCCAGGCGTACGTGCAGCAGGTCGTGGAGAAACTCAAGGAGCGGCTACCTCCGCCCGGCATCACCCCCGCCCAATTGAAGGCACGCGACTGGTGGGAGGGCACCGAGATCTACCTGGTCGTCGACGACTACGACCTGGTCGTCGGCCCGCAGAGCGTCCTCGCGCCGCTGCTGCCGTTCGTCCCGCAGGCCCGCGAGGTCGGCCTGCACATGGTCCTCGCCCGTCGGGTCGCCGGCATGGTGCGCACCGGCATGTCCGACACGCTCACCAGCCGCATCCGGGACATGGGCTGTGGCGGCCTCATCCTCTCGGGCGACCCCAAGGAAGGGGTCGTGCTCGGCGACGAACGCGCGGCGCAGCGGCCCCCGGGTCGGGGTGTGCTCGTCCGCCGTGGCCAGCCCAACCGCCTCATCCAGATCGCCCTCACCGAGACCACTCAGGGGTAGACCCGTCATGGCCAACGAACAGACCCGCGTCACTGTGGTGGGCACCTACCGCAGCACCGACGTCGCCCTCCCGTCGCTGAGCCCGCTCGGCGAGTTCACCCAACGGCTGGCCATGGTGTGCGGCCAGGACGGCAACGACCAGCTCCCGCCCGTATGGACGCTGTCCCGGCCGGACACCGGCCCGTTCGCCCTCGACACCAGCCTGCTCCAGGCCGGCGTCGTCGACGGCGACGTCCTCTACCTCTACGATCTGGCCGACGGCCCGGTCGACGCGCCCATCGTCAAGGAGATCGACGAGATCGTCGCCGAGGAGACCGAGGAGCTGCGGCTGCGCTCGGTGCACCCCGGCCCGGTCGTCACCGGCGTCGGCCTGCTGCTCCTGCTGGCGGCGGCGGTGCTGGTCGGCTTCCGCCACCACGCCGACACCGGGGCGGCGATCGGCCTCACCGTCGGCGGCCTCGCGTTGCTCGGGGCGGCGTGGGGAGTACGCCAGAAGGAGTCGACCACCCCACCGGTGCTCATCCAGCTGATGGCGCTGACCGCTGTGCCGGCGATGGCCGCCGCCGGCGCCCTCGTCGCCGAGGGCCTCCGCTTCTCCGCGTGGTCCGGCGCCGCCGTCGGCGCCAACACCGCGATGCTGATGGCCATCGCCATGTTCGGCGACGCGCTCCTCATCGCCGTCGAGCTGTCCCTCGCCGCCGGCGCCGGCGTGGTGGCGCTCACCGCCGGCCTGGAGGCGGACGCCGTCGAGGCCAGCGCCGTCGTCGCCGCCGTCGCGATCGGCATGCTGGCCATGTCGCGCAGGCTCGCCGCCACCGTCACCGCGTGGGGTCAGAAGCTTCCCCGCGGCCGGCAGGCGTTCGCCGAGGCCACCACCGGGCTCGTCGACCGCTCCGCCCAGGTCACCGCGGTCGTCATGGGCGGGCCGGTCGTGGCGCTCTGCATCGCCCTGCCGGTGCTGGCGCTCTCCGGGCGTACGTTCGCCGTCGTGCTGGCGGGCATCTGCTGCCTGGCCCTCTTCACGCGCAGCAGGGGCGCCGCCTTCACCGCCGAGCTGTGGATGCTGTCCGTCGCGACCGCCGCCGGTGTCGTCGGCCTGCTGGCCGCAGGGACGAAGTCGATGGGCGGTGCCGGCGCCTCGTCGCTGCTCGTGGGCATCGCGCTCGCGGTGGTGCTGGTCGGTGTCGGCATGAGCGTGCTGATCCCGCCGCGCCGGAAGCACACCGGCTCGGGGCCGAAACCGCCGATCCGCCGTAGCCGCTCCGAGGTCGTCGGGGCCGGTGCCGCGATGGCGATCGCGCCGCTGACGATCGGTGTCTTCGGCGCCTTCGGACACCTCATGATGATGGGCCGGACGCTGTTCTGAGCGGGTGCCCGGGGGAGGCCGCTGGCGGCGTCCCCCGGGCCCGTTCAGCGGTCGGCGGGGCAGGAGATGGCCCAGCTCGATGGCTCGGCGGGTCAACTCCTCCCCGTTGCCGGCGTTCAGCTTGGCGCGGATCCGCTCGGCGTAGGTGTTGACGGTCGCCTGCGACAGCCCCATCCGGCTCGCGATCTGCGAGTGCATGTAGGCCGGGGCGATCCACCGCAGCGTCCTCGCCTCGCGCGGCGCCAATCCACCCGGCTCCTGTGCCGGCGGCTCCGGCAAACCCTCCGGCAACCGCTCCGCGAGGCGTCGGCACAGGTAGAAACCGCCCTGCACGGTCACCCGCATCGCCTCGCGGACGGCCTCCTGCTCCGCCTGCCGACTGAAGCAGCCGCGCCCACTCGCGAGGATCGACCCATCAGGCCAACGGCCCCGGGCCACTCCGTACTGACCAGCACCGGACCGTGCCGGACCGTCCGGCTGATCAGCCTGCCGACCGTGGTCTCCGCAAGAATTTCGTGGGACGTCCCCGAACGGATGTCTTGTCCCGATCTCCCGGCCCGCTCGTACGCTCGGGGCGCTGTCCCGAAGACCAGTTGGAGGAGCGTGCCGTGCCCATACAGGAACTCGCCGACGGCACCGTTGTCGAGTACAACGGCGAGGGTCGCGTCGTGCGCCAGCGGCTCACCGACGGTACGGTGTTCGACCGGTTCGACGGTGACAACCGGCCGGTTCACGGTGTTGTTGATGGTCAGTCGGTGTCGATCTCTTACGGCGCCGGTGGTGAGAGCACCTGGGCCTTTGGTGACGGTTCGACGCTGGTGCGGAGCGCCGACGGGGACATGGTGCGGCAGACCACCTCCGACGGGACGACATTCGACCGGTTTGACGGTGACAACCGGCCGGTTCACGGTGTTGTTGATGGTCAGTCGGTGTCGATCTCTTACGGCGGCAACGGTGAGAGCACGTGGACCTACAGCGACGGTTCGACGTTGGTGCGGAACGCCGATGGGGATCTGGTGCGGCAGACGACCTCGGATGGGACGGTGTTCGATCGGTTTGACGGTGACAACCGGCCGGTTCACGGTGTTGTTGATGGTCAGTCGGTGTCGATCTCTTACGGCGGCAACGGTGAGAGCACGTGGACCTA